>NZ_JBDIWH010000001.1:2222500-2400000 GCF_039638275.1 Gluconobacter sp. OJB
TAACGGGGCTCAAGCCACGTGCCGAAGCTGTGGGTGCATTCTTTAGAATGCGCGGTAGCGGAGCGTTCCGTAAGTCTGCGAAGGAGACGGGGTGACCCTCTCTGGAGATATCGGAAGTGCGAATGCTGACATGAGTAGCGACAAACAGTGCGAGAAACACTGTCGCCGAAAGTCCAAGGGTTCCTGCGCAAGGTTAATCCACGCAGGGTGAGCCGGCCCCTAAGGCGAGGGCGAGAGCCGTAGTCGATGGGAACCAGTTTAATATTACTGGGCCTGCCAGAAGTGACGAATGAGAGATGTTGTCTGTCCTTAACGGATTGAACAGGCTTTTCAATCATTCCAGGAAATAGCTCTGGCGTATAGACCGTACCCGAAACCGACACAGGTGGACTGGTAGAGAATACCAAGGCGCTTGAGAGAACGATGCTGAAGGAACTAGGCAAATTGCTCGTGTAACTTCGGGATAAACGAGACCCGCTCGTGGGCAACCATGGACGGGTGGCACAGACCAGGGGGTAGCGACTGTTTAGTAAAAACACAGGGCTCTGCGAAATCGTGAGATGACGTATAGGGCCTGACGCCTGCCCGGTGCCGGAAGGTTAAGAGGAGGTGTGCAAGCACTGAATTGAAGCCCCGGTAAACGGCGGCCGTAACTATAACGGTCCTAAGGTAGCGAAATTCCTTGTCGGGTAAGTTCCGACCTGCACGAATGGCGTAACGACTTCCCCACTGTCTCCAGCATCGACTCAGCGAAATTGAATTCCCCGTGAAGATGCGGGGTACCCGCGGTCAGACGGAAAGACCCTATGAACCTTTACTGCAGCTTTGCAGTGGCATCAGAGACATTCTGTGTAGGATAGGTCGGAGGCTTTGAAGCCCGGGCGCCAGCTCAGGTGGAGCCATCCTTGAAATACGACCCTGAATTTTTCTGATGTCTAACCGAGACCAGTAAGCCTGGTCCGGGACCCTGCATGGTGGGCAGTTTGACTGGGGCGGTCGCCTCCCAAAGTGTAACGGAGGCGCGCGATGGTGGGCTCAGGCCGGTCGGAAACCGGCTGTCGAGTGCAATGGCATAAGCCCGCCTGACTGTGAGAGTGACAGCTCGATCAGAGACGAAAGTCGGCCATAGTGATCCGGTGGTCCCACGTGGACGGGCCATCGCTCAACGGATAAAAGGTACTCTAGGGATAACAGGCTGATCTCCCCCAAGAGTCCACATCGACGGGGAGGTTTGGCACCTCGATGTCGGCTCATCACATCCTGGGGCTGGAGCAGGTCCCAAGGGTTCGGCTGTTCGCCGATTAAAGTGGTACGTGAGCTGGGTTTAGAACGTCGTGAGACAGTTCGGTCCCTATCTGCCGTGGGTGTAAGAGACTTGAGAGGATTTGTCCCTAGTACGAGAGGACCGGGATGAACATACCTCTGGTGCACCGGTTGTCACGCCAGTGGCACAGCCGGGTAGCTAAGTATGGACGGGATAACCGCTGAAAGCATCTAAGCGGGAAACCCACCTCAAAACTAGGTCTCATAGAGCCGTGAAAGACCATCACGTTGATAGGCCGGGTGTGAAAGTGCAGTAATGCATGCAGCTAACCGGTCCTAATCGCTCATACTTCTCACATCAAAACACATGCACAGAAATCAGCCACACTCTCTTCACACCGCACCAACCTCCACCCTCTCTCAAAAGACAGGGTGGGCTGGAAGACCTGGTGGCCATTGCGAGGGCCCTACACCCGATCCCATCCCGAACTCGGCCGTGAAATCCCTCAGCGCCTATGATACTGCACCTTAAGGTGCGGAAAAGTCGGTCGCCGCCAGGTCCCCCAGCCCACTCACATAACCCAAAAAACCAACATCAATCACACCACCGCGGGGTGGAGCAGCCCGGTAGCTCGTCAGGCTCATAACCTGAAGGCCGCAGGTTCAAATCCTGCCCCCGCAACCGTGAATTTCGTTTAATATCAAACGCTTAGGCCGCCCGTAGGGCGGCCTAAGCGTTTCCACACCCACAACTGGAATCATATAGGAATCATCCGGAAGCGAATTCCAGCGTAGCAGACGCGCGCGGGGCGGGGCTCTCGTGGGTTTGAGGGCACGAAGATGGAGGAAGAACTTCTTCAGCCTATAGCCAATCATCGGACGATTTGCGTACGTAACGCATAGCCTTGGTTCCGGATCGTCAAAATCTCTGGGAAAGCTTTACCCAAGGGAACTGTTTTGTGCCGCAGTCTCGCGACGATAACGTCGACAGTTCGCGTGTTGGGACTGGTTGCCGAGCCTGCAGAGATTGCTTCAGCGAGTTCGTCCCGACTGCATGGAGCGCCTGCCTTTGAGAGCAAAAGAAGGAGCAGAGCGAATTCGCCGCCCGTAAGGGGGACTGCTTCGGCGCTTTTCCCTTCGATCTGGCGCATGACCAGATTGATGTGATGTTCTCCGATTGGCACTCTCGGCCTTGCCTTGAGAACGGCCTCTTTCGCCCGACGTCGGGCGACGGATCTCACACGGGCGGCGAGTTCTCTAAGATTGATCGGCTTGGTGATGTAATCATCGCCGCCGTCGTCCAGCGCTCTGACCCGGTCGCTCTGACTGTCCTTCGACGTCACATAGATCAGGCCGGCCTCATCCTGGATGCGGAGTCTTTCGGCCATTTCACGTCCATCGCCATCTTGAAATACGATGTCGAGAATGACGATATCGGCATAGACCGTGGACCATATCTCCTCAAGCTCGCTCAGAGACAGCACCGATTGGACCTGATGACCACACGCTCTCAGATAGTCAGACATCAACTCGACGATCTCTGGGACATCGTCGGCGACGAGAATCGACAAAGCCCGGTTGTTCATCGTTCCACTTTCCTGCCGCCATCTGCCGTATTCTGAAGGGTACGGATGACCGATTTCAGGACGAGTTGCAGGCGATCGAGCAAGAAACCGTCTGTCGTGTCGGTCTTGATCGCGTGTTCCACCCGATCGCAGCAGTTTTCGAGTTCGCGATAGCCGAAAGTGGCCGCGCTCCCCTTCAGGCGATGGACGGCTCGCCTCATGCGCGTCATGTCGCCGACCGACCGGGCGTCCTCCACGTCAAGGGCACATTCGATGCAAGTGTGCGCAAAAGCGGGGGCAGCTCGCCTGATCGCTTGCCGGGCTATACTGTCCTGATAGGAAGGTGAAAGATCCCCGTTTCCGAGCACCAGCCTAAGCGCATCGAGCAATTCGTCAAAATTCACCGGCTTGGCCACCACGCTATCCACGCCCGCGGCGAGATAGGCCTCGACGTCCTCCGCCATCACGCTGGCCGTGACCGCGATGACAGGCGTGAGGGCTGCCACAGGGGATGTGTGCTGTCGCAATGCCGAAAGTACCTCCAATCCCGACGTACTGCCCAGGTTCATGTCAAGGAGGATGACATCGACGTCGGTGCGTTCCAATTCGGCGACGCATTGGGGAGCCGAATCGGCGCAAACGCAGGAAAAGCCCAAAAGAGCGAGATAGTCGGACATCATGATTCGTGCCTCGGGACTGTCATCGACGATCATGATCGTCACCCCGGTCCCTATGGGCTCCCATGCAGTGCCGTCCGTTGCCCCGCCGCCCTCCTTCTTCCGCCACGGGAGAGCGACCTCGAAGCGAAATATACTTCCACCGGTCGGTTTGGTGCCAACCGAAATATCGCCTCCCATCGCGCGTGCGAGTTGCTTCGAGATCGCGAGACCGAGACCCGCGCCCGAAAAATTTTGCGTCCGCTCGCCTCGCCCGAACTCTTCGAAGATACGATCCATGTCGGTGGCGGCGATTCCTGGCCCCGTGTCAGCGATCTCCACATGAAACGACGATCTGTCAGGGGATATGATTTCGACACGGGCCACCATCTCGACCGTGCCGGACAGTGTGAATTTCACAGCATTGTTGAGGATATTGGACAAGATTTGATGAATACGGGGAGCATCACCTTCCAACGTGACGTCGGCGCAGGCGATCCGACTCTCGAAAAGGAGATTTTTCCCCGCACATTGTGACGCATGGATGTCCGACAGTTCCTTGAGAAGAGCGCCAGGATCGAATGGTTCCGACCGCAAGTGTGTGGCGTTCGATTCGAGTCGAGCCATATCGAGAATATCATCCAACAAAGCGACGAGCTTGCTGCCGATGCTCCTGATGGTATCAAGCGACGCAGCCATCTCCTTGTCTAGCAGTCGGCGCCGCAACAGCGTCGCGGTGCCGAGAATGACGTTGAGCGGGTTCCGGACCTCATGGCTCAGATGGGATAGGAAGCGTGTGCGAATCTGGAGTGTTCGCTCGGCTTGGACCTTGGCGTGCTCGAGCCCCTCGATCGCGGCGCTAAGCGCGACGGTACGTTCTTGCACGCGGGCGTCGAGTGTCCTGTTTGCGGCGGCCAAATCGACGGAAAGATTCCGTGCGTGAGCGAGCGCTGTCGAGAACTGCCTTCCCTTGAGTGCGACATGCGCGCACATCAGGATCAGAGCGCCGGTTGGCGCGAGCTCGGTTACCGGCATGTATTTTCGATATTCGACGAAGTCATGAAGCATCATCTCGATAAAGATGACCAGGCCACAGGTCAGAATGATCGAGCCGCGTTCATTGCGGATTTCAGAAAGCATTAGGACGAAAAGGAAATATATCGCGCACGAGGCCGAATAAAAAAAGTTATAGAAATCATGACCCATAAAGAGATTTTCCGGAAGTGTACAAATCGCAATTGTGCCAGACAGGCTTGCAAGATCGATAATCCATCCGATCAAAGGTGGTCCGGAATTCCTCAATTCATCTCGAAGGACACGAGAGTAGAGCGGCCAAACCAGAAAGACGCACAGCATCTCCAATCGATAAACGACATCAGAATCGACGCTGCTCACCATCTTCGGTAAAAGTCCGGTCGTGCATACTTCCCGAATGATGAAAATGCACAGAAGACACGCGAGCCAGAATGAGCCGCGCGCATCGTCCGCCCTGCCGAAAGCCATGGTAAAGACCAGCATCGACAAAAGGGCACCTGCAATCAGGGCTGCGCCGACCAACTCCCCTTCCCGCCTCTGACGCATGACGAAGTCGCCACCGAGCAGAACATGTTTCGCAATGCCGCCCATTTCGTTCTGGTGGTTGGAAACCTCGATGGCTATCGCCGTCCTCTGTCCGACGACCCTGATCGGAGCGATTCCCGTTAATGCACGTGCTTGTTCGTGGTCCGCCGAGAGAGACGGGTGGCCGATCGAGGCCAGCAACTCTCCATCCGCCCAGATGTTCAGGGCCGATCTGGGGTCGGGCACCTCAAGAATGATCCGTTCGCAGTCTACAGGCAGCGTGGCCGTCAGCCGATAGGTGACGGCGCCTCGGCCATCGGAAAGATTTAGGTTCGGCGCTTGCCGCCAAAACCCGGGGACCTGCATCAAGGTCCAACCGAAAGGCGAGAAAGGTCTGGCGCGTGAGGAGGCGGTTAAGCCGGCAAGTGTGTTTCCTATAGCTTGCCACTCCCCATCCAATGCAACCGGGCTGCGGCAATCCCACGAGGAGAGATCAACCGTTCCCCCGATCACAGGGGCAATGCGATACGGACGATCGATCAGGAATAACAGCGCGCCTATCCCCGCAATGCCGATGACCGTCGCCAGTTTTGCGGCTACGCTTATGGCTTTGCGCTCCGCACTGAAACGTCCAAGGCGGCGGCCAATTGCGAAGGGGAACCAAGCACTTTCGCGTCCCCGCGATCGGGGTGGGGTTGAACTGCGCACGATGGTTCGCCTCTGAGGGAGAGATGCCGAAAGCATGCGCCATGTTGTATCGGACGCGAGCATCCGACCATGACCAATGGATGCGAATCTGCAAGAGGCGATATCGCGTTTAAGTGGAAATCCAAGAATTTAGTACAAGCAGAAGAAATATGACAGTTTTGTTTAATAAATGACCGTTAACAAATGGTCCGAAGGAGCGTCGTATATCAATCGTGGTTAATAAACAGTGGTAATCGTGCCGCATGGTAATCAAAATACGAAAAGAAACATCCAGTCAGACGAGACTTGACGTTGAGAGATCGGTGATCTTGCGCCCTGCGCCCACACCCTAACTTGATGGATGGTGTTCGATGACCCGCCGAATAGACACTCGCTTTCTATCCCTTTTGCTCGGTATCGGGGCGATTGCGCCCGTGGTGGCATGGAGCGGTACCGCCCAGGCCGATACCACGGAAAGCCGCAACCCGCGTCCTCCGAGGCCAGCGGCTCAGAAGGTCTCGGCGCACAAGACGGCGCCAATAAACACGAATGCATCCGTTCCTGAACAGATCACTGTTGTGGCACGCACCAATCGGGGACGGACGCCAGGTGCAGGCTTACTCCCCGCCCAGACCGAGGCGAGAGCCGTTCAGGAAGTGACGCGCGAATATATTGCCAAGCAGTCTCCGACCAATAATATTCAGCAGCTTCTTACAATGCTACCGGGCGCCAACATCTCGAATACCGACCCGTACGGGCTGTATAATGGCGCGGCCAACGTTCGCGGGTTCGCTCAGACCGATATCGGCTGGACCCTGGATGGAGTGCCGCTGAATGACATAGGCGGTGGAGGATTTTACGCTCAGGAAGTTCTGGAAGCGGAAGATCTCTGTTCGGTCAGTCTGATTCCCGGTGGGGTGGATCTCGACTCACCGACCGTTAATGCGGCTGGAGGTCTCGTCAAGGCCACAATGTGCTCGCCGACTCAGAAGCGCGGCGCGCTCATGGACGTCTCGTTCGGTGCTTACGATATGAAGCGCCAATTCATACGGCTCAACTCCGGCGAAATTGGCAATACCGGCGTGCGCGGAATGTTTTCTTTCAGTCATACGACGGCCGACAACTGGCGAGGTGCCGGTGGCGCTGAAAAATTTCATTATGATTTCAAGGCGATCAAGGAATTCGAGTCCGGATCGAGCATTGGTTTGATGGTGTCTTATAACGATCAGACCAATGACAATTATCTTTACCCGTCTCTTACCGCTTACGAGCAGTCTGGTTATAGCAATAATTATACTCCGAGCTACGCAGGGGCGAATGCAACTGGCGCGAAGTATTACAAGCTGTATGTTAATCCCTTCCGTGACGTCATCGCCTCGGCCCCTATCCACGTCGCCGTGACTCCGAGTCTTTCGATCGATGAAACGCCTTATATCTGGTACGGCTCAGGATCGGGCAGCGGAGGATTGTTCGCCAATAGCAGCAACCTCTATTATGGCGGCCAAAAAGCTGACGTGACGCTCAATGGTACAGGCTCGTCCGCAGTGGTGTTTGTTCCCGGCACATCGGTGCAACTGCGGCCAGGAAACACGCTGAAGCTGCGTTGGCACGTCGACAATCATAACATTTTCGAAATCGGCTGGTGGTATGAATACTCCAACGAGGTTGCGGCTTCCTCCCTCGCAAGAGTTAATCAGTCGACCGGCGAGCCTTATGACATTTGGGGCACACAGGGTTTGTATACGCTTCCCAACGGAAGGCCTTATTCGTATCGAAATATCCTTACTCTGACGCAGGCGAACATGCTGTTCCTCGGTGACAGCATGAATTATTTCAATGATCGTCTGCATATCGATCTCGGTTTCAAAGAAGCCATGGTGACACGGCGGACCTATAATTACGTTCCGGGAACAACTTATAACCGGAATCTCCACACCGCTCTTCCGCTTCCTTCGGTGGGGGCCAGTTGGCGGTTCAATAAAGAGCATCAGATCTATATAAACGGGACCACGAATTTCAGGATGCCGAGCAATACGTCGCTCGTGGACTATCGAAACAATATGTCTGCCAGCCTTTCACAAGTAGGCGGATCGTCGCAGCCGGAGTACTCGATTGCCGAAGAAATCGGATATCGATATTCTGGAAAGGTAGTTTCCGGGTCGATTTCGTTCTTCAACTACAATCTTACCAACAGGCAGTTGTCTCTACTGTACTACGACAACGGGTCAACCTACATGCGGACGGTCAACGCCGGAGGACAGACCTCCCGTGGGGTAGACATCCAAGTGGCGACACGTCCCATCCTGTATCATCTGCGGCCCTATGTGTCTTTCGAATATCTTGATGCGCGCATCGGCAATAACATCCAAACGACCGGCACCCTGAATGAGAAGACAGTGGTCGATTATCTCCCCACAAAGGGAAAAATACAGATCCAAAGCCCAAAGGTGCAAGCGGCATTTGGTCTTGATTACGACGATGGCAAATTCTTTTTCAACGGACAGATCAAGTACATCGGAAGCCAGTATTCTACCTTCATGGATGATAACAAAATTCCCGGCTATATCACGGACTCGATCGCGCTCGGCTATCGCTTGCCGAACCTTGGCATCGTGAAATCGCCTCAAATACAGGTCAATATGTCCAATCTGACGGGCGCGCATTTCAGAAATGGTGTCTATACGTTCCAGACAAATGCAAAAGCAACAAAGGGCGTCTATGGGAGTACGATTTCGGGAAGGGCTCCTGCGTATTATCTTCAGCCGCCGTTTGTGGCGTCGGTAACGCTTTCAGCGGGGTTTTGAACCATGACTGATAAAATTACACGCCGTGGTTTGATCGGGGCGACGATGAGTCTGGCTACATGTCATGAGACGGTGCGCGCCGCGTCAACGGCGTTGAGTCGTCAACGTGGCTTGGGCACTCTGCCTCCCCGCAAGGACGGAGAGATGGATATTCATCATATCGACACGGCTCGCGGAAACGCGACGCTGATTGTCGCACCTGATGGAACGTCTATCCTCGTCGACTGCGGGGCCAGCGCGGAATCGTTCGAAACGTCTTCGCCGACACGGCCGAACACGACAAAGCGCGCCGGGCAGTGGGTGGCGGAATATCTCAAGGCAAACGGCGTCTCGACACTGGATTATTGCGTGGCAACGCATGTACATCCCGATCACGTCGGCGATGTCACAGCAGATTCTCCCTGGAACGCAGATCGGAGTTATCGACTTACGGGAATCAGCGATGTTGACGCGGTAGTCCCTATTCGGCGCTTCGTCGATCGCTGTGCAGCTTTCCCACGGGTGGCGCCATCCGAATATGCTCCCCCGGACATGCCGTTCGCAAAAAACTGGAGGGCATTTCTGGCGTCCAAGCAAAGAGAGGGACGTGTTATCGAAGCGCCAGCCGTCGGGTTGGATGAACAGATACGGCTAGGGCAATCGGCGGCGGGCTTCCCAGCGTTCTCGCTTCGGTTCATTGGTGCGAACGGGTACGTCTGGGATCGCGATCACAATCGGGTCCGTTATGTTTTTGCCGAAGGCAGATCCGATCAAGACAGAGGCGTGCGGCCCGACGAGAACGCGCTGTCCATGGCGTTTCGTCTCGAATATGGGAACTTTTCCTATTATTCGGGGGGAGACCTTATCTGCGATACCCGTGGCGGGAAATACCCGTGGCTGGACACCGAGACGCCTGTAGCCCGTGCGACAGGCAAAGTCGATGTCGCAGTCGCAAATCATCATGCGTACTTCGATGCCTGTGGGGAGGGGTTTACCCGGAATCTGGATGCGCAAGCCTACGTTGCCTTTTCGTGGGACGTCGGCCATCCCGATCCTGCTCCATTACAGCGTTTGCTCAATGGTTGGCCGGGTGAAAAAATAAAAGATGTTTTCCTAACCGGCACTCAACCTTGTGCAGAACTGGTTTCTCGTCGCTTCATGAAATTGGTGAAATCGAAGCAGGGACATGTTGTCGTGCGCGTAGATAAGAATGGAGATAAATTTAGAATTTTTGTTATTGATAGTGGTTATGCAACTTCAAATATTATTTCTTATAGAAGTGATTATTTTAGAGTAAATATATCTGCAAGCGATAGAATATAAAATATTGTGTGCCTAAAACCGAAAAAATCCGCATAAATGATGCGTGATTGCAGCTTCAGCATTCGTGATCTGCGTCGGACGATCGCGCTGGCGGAGCACCGGAGCTTTCGCCGCGCGGCCTTGGCGCTGGGTCTGGATCAGGCGACGCTGACCCGCGCGGTCACGGCGTTGGAGCACGGCACGCGGATCAGGATTTTTGAGCGGTCGCAGAAAGGCGCTCAGGTCACGGAAGAGGGCGCGGAGTTCCTGACGATCGCGGCAGGCGTGCTGGTCAGCATGGATCAGGCGATGACGCGGTTGCGTCTGCGCCATCGCGGTGAGGCAGGAACGTTGCGGCTGGGCGTGCAGACTTCCTTTGCGGCCGGCCCGATCGCGGGCCTGCTGGCACATTACGAGGCGGCCTGTCCCGAGGTGGAAATTCAGTTGACCGACGATGCGCGGGACGGGCTGCTGTCGGACCTGGCGGCGGCGCGGTTGGATGCCGTGATTGTCGCCTCGGGACAAGGCGGATGGCCGGGGGCGCGGGCGATCCTTGGCCGTGAGCGGTTACTGGTAGCCATGGCGGCCGATCATCCGCTGGCTCGGCGGGAGATCGTCACCTGGGAGGCGTTGGCGGGTTGTGTGTTCCTCGTGCCGAGCAAGGAAGCGGGGGCGGAGATGTTGCATCTGCTCGCGCGTCATGGCGTGGCGTCCGATCGGATCGCGCTGCATGACGCGGGGATCGACCGGCTGCTGGCGATGCTTCGTTGGCGAGGGAGCGTAATGATTGTCACGCAGGGGACGGCCGGGCTGACGGTGGAAGGAACCGCGTATCGTCCGTTGTTTGCGGATGGTGAGGCGGAGGCACTGCGCTACACGCTTTTCTGGCGCGGGCACGAGGAAAGCCCGGTTGTGACGCGTTTCGTGGAACTGGTGCGTGGCTATGGTTGGGACGATGCTTCGCCTCCCGGTGCCTGACGCATGGCGGGAATATCGAGCGGGATGAAGGATCGCCCCTGAGAAAGACGCCGCCCCAGCGTGTCCAGAAACCGGGCGAAGCGTTCCTGCCCCAGCGCATTGGCGGCGGCCTGGGCTTCGGTGGGCAGGGGCGGCATCTGCCCCAGCCAGAAGCGGATGAACAGGGCATGGGTTTCCAGCGCGATCATCAGGTCGCGCTCCTGGCGCTGCATGTGGCGTGTCAGCCGGTCCAGCCGCCGTGTCAGGGCCGCTTCGGTTTTCTCAGCACTGTCGGGTGACAGGAGCGAGGCGACCGCTGCTTCCACCACGGCGGAGCGCGTCACCTTCCGGCGTGCGGCAAGATCGCCGATCTGCGAGATCATGGCGACGGGCAGGGAGACGTTCAGGCGGTCACGCATGGAAATCCTCCATGAAAAGTCATGATGTGACCGAACGATTTTTTCAGAAACAAGATCGAAATCGGGTTTGTCGTATCGGGGCGAGCCATGACGTAAAAGGAACGGGCAACGTGGTTTACATGCTGATCCCGAGATCGCGTTTGCGGTCCTGTCGCCAGTCGACTCCCCCGTCATCGCGGGCGACGCCATCGACATGCCGGTCGTGCTGCTTTTCCAGCGACGGTGCCCAGGGCACAAGCTGAAAGCCCAGACCGTTGTCGATCATGGCGAAGCGCCCCGAGGACAGGCTGAGACGTTTCACATACTGGCCGGTGACAAAGTGGCCCGGAATGCTGCGCTCATAAGTCAGCCCGCTTTCCTTCGCGAGTTTCGCGCCCACCTGATCCAGTTCCTGCTGACGCAGCGTCGCTAGGAGATTGCGCTGATTGCGCGCGGACCCGTCATGTTGGAACGATGCCAGCCCGCGCTCTGCAAGATGCCGGGTCCGCTCCTGCATCGCCTGCCGCACCTCGGCCCCGAAGCCGGTACGGGCGAGGTCCATGGGCTGGCGTTCCACCAGCCGATGATCCAGCCATGTCGCACCCGGCGCTTTGACCTGAGCGGCAAGGTCCAGATCGGAACGCGCGGACAGCACCAGATAGTCCTTGCAGCTGCTCTTGCCGGTGACGGTCCGCACCTCAACGATGCCGCCATCGGGCGGGGCGTCGCGGAAGGCTTCGACGCCGGGGAAGCGGACATGATGCACGCGTCCGTCCGTGGCGTCGATCACGGCATAGGCTTCGCCGGTCAGTTCGTTGTGCAGATCGCGTTCCAGCAACCGCCCCGTCAAGGCGATGGGCTGATCGTGCCCCGGGATCACGTAATCACCGGGAGAGATCACCCTGTCATGGTCGCGCCTCGTCATGGCACGGTGCATGGTTTTGATGATGTCGCCGCGCGCGCCCATCTCGTGCAGCGTGTCCGCCATGCCGGGCGTGAGCGCCCAGCATCCCGATCCTTCCGGCGTAGCTAGTCCCATGCGCTCAAGCGTTTGCGCCCTACCAGCGAAAAGGGTGCGATGTATTGCATCATTCTCAAGACCACGCGCGCTCCCAGAGCCGGGCCGCAGGTCCACGATCCCCAGATCATCAGCATGACGCTGCAATTCGGCATCAAGCCGGGTCCAGCGCTCCGCCGTCACGTCCCGACGGAGAGCCATTTCGATTTCGTGTTCGGCACGCGGGCCAAGCTCCAGCGACACCAGATCCTCCGCTCGCGAACGCAGGCCATGGCTGATATAGTCGCGGGCGATCACCAGATCGGCCCCGGCCTGATCCACGCCGCGCACGAGCAGATGTACATGCGGATTGTCGGTGTTCCAGTGCGACACGGCGGCCCAGTCCAGCCGCGCGCCGAGATCGGCTTCCATCTGCTGCACGAGATCACAGGTGAAGCCGTCGAGGTCCGCCATCTCCGGCGCGTCCTCGGGCGAGACGATGAAGCGGAAATGATGCCGGTCGTCTTTGCAGCGCGCGGCAAAATCCTGTGCGTCCACCTCCTGACCATCCGGCCCGAACAGATGCGCTTTCTCGCCGTCACGGGTGACGCCATCGCGGCGTAGGTAGGCGAGGTGATCGGCCAGCGATCCGGGACGCGCGCCGCGCCCGGTCTGTCGCACCACGCGGGCCTTGACGGTGACGCGGCGATGGGCGTCGAACAGGCGGCTTCTGCCAAACCGGGAATGGCCTCGCCCGAAGGTCGAGGGGCTGGAGCGCGGACCGTAACTTTTTCCCCTTCCGGAGCTGCCGCTACTGCCTCCGCCCGCGCGTCGGGAGGCATGGAGCACCTGCGCCAGAAAGCTCCGGGGACGGGCCGCATTGCCTCTGCTCCGGATGCGGCCGGGACGGACGTGGAAACCCTCGTCACGGGCCATCAGAACCTCCCTGTGCAGGAAAACCCCGTAGAAAAGCAGCACATAATCCAAAACCCTGCACACGACCGACCCAGCCTGCACACCAGAAGACGAAGCGCGACCGCGCTTTGCCGTCCGCCGTGGCAGGCCGTTTTATCTTGCCTTCCCTTTCCTTCATGTTTCCCGATCCCCCCAACTTCCGACGCACACCCGAACCGCTCCCGATAGGATGGCAGTTTCCCCCGCCCGTGACGTAAAACCCTCGTCATGGCGCGCGCCTTTGCGAAACGGAGACGAACAGGCCATGAGGTGGGGCTACAAATCGCATCACGTGATCAGAAACAGGCATCACTTCCAGCGCATTCTGGACGACGGTTTGGGATGCAAACGGGCCGACGAAAAGCGGACTCCCAAACGGCGTTTCGCGTGGCGTTCGTGCTGCGAAATCCGTGTCAGAAACCGCGCCCCTGACCGTCTTCCCACGCAGCAGTCCGATGACTTTGGCGACGTATTTTCTCGTCTCGTTGGGCAGCGCTTTTCCTGCTGTCAAAAGCTGTTCATACCTTCCGGGACCAGCATTATAGGCAGCGAGAAAACCCGCATCGCCGTAGCGGTCATGCAGCCAGCGAAGATACGCCCCACCTGCGACGATATTGTCGTGCGGATCGTATGCATCGGCCCCCAGTTTCAACGCCGCGCGCAGTTCCCGCCACGTGTCGGGCATGATCTGCATGAGGCCCATCGCACCCTTCGGTGATACCGCAGAAGCATCACCCTGACTCTCCGCGCGCATCACCGCCGTGATCCATGCGGACGGGATGTTCGCCCGCGTGGCCGCCTCGCTGACATAGGCATCGAATGGCACGGCGCTGGTAGTCTGCATGGGGATGGCAAACCCGCCGCAGACTACCAGCACACCAAGCGCGTTTTTAACGTGACGCATGACGCGGATCAGGTCGGTGCCAGACCAGCCGGAAACTGTCGGAACCATCACGCTCGGGCATCAGCCGGGCACGCAACGGAGAAGCAAACAGCGGGTCGTCGATCAGCACGGCCAGCCACAGGCCGATGCGCTCATTCTGTCGTACCCAGGCGCAGCCAACCTGCGCGGCCCCGTCCTCCAGACCACGCAGGACACGATAATCGGGGGCGTTTTCGGATGTGCGGTTTTCGTTCGGAACGATGGAGAGATCGTCGGCCAGAAGGAAGGTGGTGATCTGCCCGAAAAACCCGTTGGTCGTGTGCGTAAACGTGCCAAGATGGATCATGACCGATCTCCTTTTATGTGGGGAGCATGAGAAGCGGGAAGCCAGAGCGGGACCGCGCGCCCGATCACGGCGCTTGCTGGAAGCGGGCCGAAATACCGTCCATCGAGGCTGCGCGGTTCCGCCGGGTTCATGACGAAAATCTCGCCGGGCGAAAGACGATGACAGCCCTGCCAGACGGGCAACGGGCGTCCGCGATGATCGTTGTCGAGCGCATCGCCAGCATGGTCGCCGTCGATTGTGACACTGTCTTTGGCCCGGCACACGTTTTGCCCCGGCAAGGCCGCAACGGGCTTCAGAAGCGGGATGCCGAACGGCAGATACCCGCGCGACGACAAGAGTAGCGCCAGCCGGTCGGGCAACCGGATCGCGGTGATATCTCCGACATGCAGGGCGCTACCGGGTTGCACCCGATACAGCCCGATGGGAACGCTGGCCGTCTCGTTCCACAACAGCCGGGGCGCGACATGCAGAGACGCCGACGCCGTGACGATGGCGATCCCGGTGAGCGTCGCGGCCAAGACGGAACGCTGGGTCATGACGCGAGCCTCTTGCGCGCCAGCCATGCCTTGTGCATGGCGCGCGTATAGGGACGGGAGGCTACATTGGTGGCGATGCGCCCATTGAGGGCGCGCCAGTGATCGGGACAGATGTCGGCGGGGTGCAGCCCCAGTTCCTCGATGGCGTCGATCTCTTCCAGCACGCGGCGGACTCTGGGCCACCCGGACACGTCGAGCAGCAATTCGCCGCCAGGGCGTACGAAAGGTATCGTCTGGAAGGCGGCCCCCGGTTCCACCACGCGCACGATGTCGAAGCAGGAGACAACGGTCCCGTAATCGTTGGCGGTCCAGCGGATGAAGCCGAACACGCTGCCGGGCGTGAAGGCGACCAGACGGCGGCGCTTGTCCAACACCTTGTCTGAGACCGGCTGACCAAAGCGCAGCCAGTGTTCGACGCGTTTCTGGATGAAGGTCAGTTCCACCGTGCTCAGGCCGAACAGGGCGTCGTCGGAGGCGTCTACGTCGGTCATGACCTGTTCCTCCATGATGCCCGGTTGCGGAGTGCGGCGACAAAATTTTCATCGGAAGTGCTGTTGCAGCGGTGACGTTGCAGCCAGTTCTCGACATCCTGCCGGGCGTAGAGGACACGGGTGCCGATTTTCAGGAATGGTGGCCCGTCGCCAATGCAGCGGTATTTTTCCAGGGTGCGGATGGAAACGCCGATCAGATCGGCGGCTTCGCCACTGCGCAGATAGGGGCGCTGGATACGGGCCGGTGCGGTCAGGGCGCGCGGTGGCGTCTGTGTTGCTGGGGCCGGAGGCTGTTCCGGTTTTGGTTCGGGTCTCGTGGTCATGGAAACCTCCCTTGTCGATGCGGTCCGCTTCGGGGGTGAAGCGGTGCCGGTAAGGGGAGGCTGACGGGAAAAAAGCTGTCTGGGAGTGGAGGATATGATGTGCGCGAATTTCTCCACCCCAAAAGCGTAATGGGGCGCAGGATAAGGGCGGGTCTGTTACAGACCTGCTGTGCACATCAGATTTTGTTCATCCAGATACTTGCGAAGGAGCGGAAAGCCCTGCATCAGAAATGTAACTGGAGGTGTCGAGCGCGATGACTGAACGAAAGTCCCTTACTGTTCATTACCGGCGGATGGATGATCCGGTCGGAGCGCTCAATGGCGCGACTTTAGAAGCTAGTATTCGGAATGCGATAGCCGATCAATTTGAGGGTGGTTCTCTCGGCGAGCATTGGAGGCGCCGGGCGTGGCAGGTTCCGCCGGACCATTCTGATACGCTGCTAATGAATATATATCAGGATGATGGTACAAGTTTTTTTGGTGATCTGACGATATATACGAGGGGATTTATGCAGGCATTGCTGCATAATGAAGAAGACGTGGCTATGCTTCCAGTAGAACAGCAACCTCCACCGCAAGGGCGCGAATATATTCATTCGATGATGTTCTGGTTGGTTATCGGTAATCACGTGATGACCATCCAAAGTAGATCTCTTTCTACGAAACATCTTGAACAGTACATGACGTGGTTGTTGAGCGAGCGAACCCAGCAGATGAGGTCTGATGGCCATATCATTCTGACAGCTAAATTCGATAGTGAAGAGGTTGGTGGAAATTTAGATGATGTGCGCGAGATTATAATCGGAGGTACTGGGGCAGTGGAAGCGGCTCCGGCCCGGCTCCCTGATGGAATAACAAGGGAACGTGCTGTTGATCAGCACGTTGATGTCGATGCACGTCGGTCATGGGGTGATCGTGCTATTGATGTTCTTCGAGCAATTATGAGCAATGAAGCTGACGTTCAAAAGTTGCTTGGAAGCATTCCAGAAGGAGCCGATTTGGATGTGTCTGTCCACATTGGGTATAAAACGAGAAAACGTCGCGTAAGTCGTGCTCCTATGCAGCAGGCTCTTAGAAATTTGCCGGAAGGAGAAATCACGGCGATAGGAAAGAGCGGGCGTCTAACGGGGAAAGATATTCGCCTTAGTTTTCCGGTTCGTGTTTTATCCAATGGAAATCTTCTTGATCCAATAGATGTTAGGGCTAAACTTCTGTCTGCATATGAATACTTTGTTGAAAACGGAAAAATTGAACCATAAGGACCATTAACATGAGGTGGGCCTTAAAGAAGTGGGATTTTTTTGTGTCGACTGCATTGGCAGTTATAGGAGGAATTTACCTAAAAAATGATGCGGTTAAAGATATAACCGGAGAATTGATAACATTTTTTAGTATTCAAAGTGCAGTTATTCTTCCGGCAATGATTTTTTCTGCGGGTATACTTAAGCCTGATGGTTTGGAATTAGAAGATGCTGATAGATACCATCGCGCGTTGAAGATGCAAATGGTATTTTGGGTGGTTTTGCTGGCTTTGGATTTTATCGCTGTCGTTGCTTTGATAGCAGGGAAAGCGTTGGCTTGGAAATTGGTTCTGCCGATTTTCGGAACGAATAGACATGTAGATTTAGGCTGGATTTTTCCAACGGTGCTTTATTTTTCTGGCAGCTTGACGATTTTCAGAACTGTGCCTTTTGTGCAAGGAATTTTGAGTTTATTGGATCTTACTAGTGAGATGACGCAAAAAGCTATTAAGAGACGGAATAAAATGGAAATAACAGAAAGAACAACTCAAAAAACATCGGGCAAGATGGTTCTTCCTCCGGGTTACGGAGATATTATTTCTAGTGAAGATGATAGGTAGAATTTCGTCATTTATGCTTAATATATTCAAAGTTATCTTGGATTTCCGCAAGAATTCAATGCTTGGATAATGGTGTGTGCCACTTTGTCAGCTGTTTCTCTTACGGGATCAGTTTTAAGGTGAGCATACCGCGCGGTGGTCTGCACTTGCGTATGGCCCAGCAGCCGTCCGATCATGGTCAGGTCCGCGCCAAGCTGGAGCGCATCAGAAGCGAAGGAATGGCGGAGATCGTGGATGCGTAGCGTGTCCAGTCCAGCCCGCGCGCGCAGCCGCCGCCATGGTTTCTGGATGTCGGTCAGATACTGGCCCTCCACTTTCCCTGTGATGACATAAGGATTGCCTTCGATCCGGGGAATGTCCGCCAGCACGTCCAGCGCAGCCTTGCCGATAGGTACGACCTTGGCCCCGGTCTTGGAATCCGGCAGGCGCAGGACGCCCGCTCGGGCGTCCACATACTCCCATTTCAGCGTCTGGATTTCACCAAGGCGGCAGCCGGTGAGCAAGAGCAGGCGAATGCAGGTTGCGGCTTCCGGCTCGCCCTCGGCCTCGCGGAGCACCTTGCCCAGCCGGGCCAGTTCATCGGGTGTCAGGTAACGCTCGCGCTTCACTTCCCTGTAGCGCTTGACCTTCCAGCACGGATTGATCCCATCCGTCCGAACGCCCCACGTATCGGCTAGGGTGAACATGATCGACAAGACGCCCAGCACCCGGTTGGCCTGATAGGGCGTCTCTTTCAACCCCTGATGCAGTTCGACGACATCGGCGCGGGTCACGTCGATGACTTTGAGCATTCCGAGCTTGGGGGTAATGAACAGGTCCACGCAGCGGCGATATTCATATTGAGTCGAGGGCTTGCAATGAGAGGCGACGTGTTCGTCGAGGAACCGCTTGCCGAACTCCTTCATGGTCGCGGCGGCGCGGAGCCGGTCGCGCTGTGCGCCCGGATCGCTGCCCAGCCGGACATCGGACAGATGTTTCATCGCCTCGGTGCGGGCCTGATCTGGAGTGATCGGGCCATGCGGGCCAATGTTGACCCGCCGGATGCGTCCGCCAGCGCGGAACTGGGCGAGGTAGATTTTCCGGCCAGAAGGATGGACCCTGAGACCGAAGCCGCGAAGCTCGTCATCCCAGAGGAAGTATTCCTTGCCGGTTTTGGCAGCGGCCTCGACGGAACGTTTCGTGATCTTGACCATGCTCTTGCCTCCAGCGCCGGAATCACTGGAATCAAATAGGAATCATTTGGGGACGAAATCAGGCGATCCCGGTCAGGGGGAAGTGTACCCTATCTAGAGTAAAAACTTAAGGAAAACCGCCATTTATCGTGGAGAAATCGGCCATATGCGGTAATTGTGTAAGTATTAGACTGGAACTCATAACCTGAAGGCCGTAGGTTCAAATCCTACCCCCGCAACCAATGTATCCTGCACCAAGAACTTACTAAGAACGCCAGCATCAGGGTGATGCATGGCGTTCTTCCTGTTTGACGCAAATCCCAGCATTGCTGCAAGATCACCCTCAAGAAAAACCCCGAGTTCCCCATTCTCTGGAATGAGTTTGATCCGCGTGATCAGGGACCGGATCGCTTATGCTGTTTGTGTTCTGCTGACTTCATTCCGAAGACTCTCGTGGAGAGACGCGATCTTCTGTCGATACAGCTCCGCCATGTTGGGATGCAGCAGAGGCGGCGGGGAAGGCGCGTCGGCCAGTCGTGTTTCGATCTCCGCCTTGCGGGCTTCAAGTTGACCGATGCGGTCTTTGAGGCGTGATCCCGGGACGCCATCGAGAATAGCCTGAATGGCCTTGTCCAGTTCACGCTCGATTTTGGAGTGCTCAGATTTTAGAGCGATCAGATCGGCCCCTTGCTCCATCCGCAGACGGTTAACCTCACGCGTGAACTCGTCACAGAATTCTTTGAAGAGTGCGGGCTCCATCATCAGGGTTCGCAGACCGTTGAGCACGGATTTTTCCAGAACATCCCGACGGATCGCCAGGCGGTTCTCGCAGGTGCCCTTGTTTCGGGCGGTTGAGCAGCCGAGGTGATGTTGTGAGATCATCGAAAACCCACCCCCACAACAGCCGCATTTGATCAGGCCCGTCAGGAGATGGGTTGGACGTTGCAGGGCGTTGAGGGGGTGTGTGCCGGTGCCGCGGTTTTTTTGTGATCAGGTCGTTTTGCTCTGGCGGTCTTTGACCCCATCCCAGAGATCCTGCTCGATAATCCGGAGGTCAGGCACGTCCTGAAGAACCCATTCCTATTCATGGTTGAGGCGGGAGACGCGTTTCTTGGTGCTCGGGTCCTTAATGTAGCGCAAGCGGTTCCAGATCAGTCGTCCGATATAGAGTTCGTTGTTGAGGATGCCTGTACCGCGTTCCCGGCTGCCATTGATCGTTGACGGACTCCAGGCCCCTGACAGGGGACCGCGGTATCCTTCGGCATTGAGAGACAGGGCAACGGATTTGGGGGATTTTCCGTCGGCATAGTCCCGAAAGATCCGGCGGACGATCTGGGCCTGCTCGTCGTTAATGGCGCGCTCTCCGCAGATCGCCTCGCCATGGGTGTCGCGCTGTTTGACAACGTCATAGCCGTAGCACAGGCCACCACCGGATTTACCCTGTTCGACGCGGCCACGTAGCCCCCGGCGGGTTTTGTTGGCCAGTTCCCTGAGATACAGCGCATTCATCGTATCGGTCAGGCCGATATGGAGATGATTGATCTCACCCTCTGAAAGCGTGACGATTTTCACGCCAGCAAAACTCATCCGCTTGAACAGACCGGCGATATCTTCCTGATCGCGGGACAGGTGATCCATGGCTTCTGTCAGTAGGATCTGAAAGCGACCCGCATTGGCATCTGCGATGAGGTCCTGGATACCAGGACGGATCAAGGACGCTCCCGAAATTACCCGGTCGCTGTAACTGTCAACGATCGTCCAGCCCTGTTGATGCGACCCTGTTCGGGTTGAAGGTGCGGTTCTATCCGCAGGACAACCAGACGGAAGTAAAATCGGCGGTTTGTGGCGCGTGCTACAATCATCGTGAACTGAAATGGCTGCGGCGTCATCTGCCGAAAGGCAGGACGTTTGTGGCTGTCGGCGCGAATATGGGGTTTTTCTTCCTCTTTGCTGCCCAGCGGGAAGCCCGCGTGATCGCCGTTGAGCCGAACCCGGTGCTGTTCGAGCGTCTGACGACCAATATGAGGCTGAACGGGATGCGGGCCGATCTCTTGCGTGTGGCCGTGGGCGATCAGGACGGCTCTGCTCAGCTCGTGCAGGTGAACGGGGATTTCGGCGGTGGTCGGATCGGTACGGAACGCGGTGCCGCGGTGCGGATCCGTCCGCTTCTGAACATTCTGCAGGCCTGTGATGTCACAGTCGTGCATGTTCTGAAAATCGACATCGAAGGCTATGAAGACCGGGCGCTGCTGCCGTTTTTTCGCGAGGCGCCTGCGACGTTGTGGCCCGATCATCTCATCATGGAAGATACCGAGCATGGCCGGTGGGCCCAGGACGTTTTTCCGATGCTGCGGCGCTGTGGGTATGAACGCTGTTCCCGCAGTCGGGGGAATATTCTCCTCTCCAGGCTTTGAGGGGATCTGGAGAGGAGAAGCTTGTCAGCTATGGGGGATAGTGTTGAAAAAGTCTCGCTTGCTTTGAGAGTGAAGCACTGATTCACTCTTCGCAGGAGGAACCTGCCAATGATGGGTGATCGAACGAAAATACAGGAGGCACTGTTCTACGAGTTCCGTCTTGAAGATCATGTGCCATCTGGCCACCTTTTGCGTTCAATTGATCGCTTTGTTGATCTGGACGGCCTGCGTGAGCATCTTCGTCCATTTTACAGCGGCACGGGGCGGCCTTCGATCGATCCAGAGCTGATCATCAGGATGCTAATCGTTGGCTACGTGATGGGTATTCGATCCGAGCGACGGCTATGTGAAGAGGTCCATCTTAACTTGGCCTACCGGTGGTTCTGTGGCCTTGGTCTCAACGGCCCTGTACCTGATCATTCGACATTCTCGAAAAACCGGCACGGACGCTTCAGGGACAGTGATCTGCTTCGCCAAATGTTCGAAATGGCCGTCCGGCAATGCATCGCCGAGGGGCTGGTGGGCGGTGAAGGCTTTGCAGTCGATGCCAGCACAATCAAGGCCGACGCTAACCGGCAGCGCAGTGTTCCGAGCCCGGATAAGTTGCCAATCGAGGTAGCCCATCGTGCTGTGCAGGAGTATTTCTCGGTGCTGGACAATGCTGCATTTGGGTCTGCTACGCCCGTGCAACCAAAATATATCTCTCCGGTCGATCCTGCGGCACGTTGGAACGCTGCAAGCGGTGGCCTTGCTTATTATGCCTACTGCACAAATTACCTCATCGACCTTAAATCGGCTGTCATCATGGATGTAGAAACCACGACAGCCATCCGGCAGGCCGAGGTTACGGCGCAACGCCGAATGATAGAGCGTACGCAGGAAAAATTTGGAATATGGCCCGAAAGGCTTGCTGCGGATACAGCTTATGGATCCGCCGAAAATCTTGCTTGGCTGGTTCATGAGCGTGGCATAGAACCTCACATTCCGGTCTTCGACAAATCTGCCCGGCAGGACGGGACTTTCGAACGCCGAGATTTCACATATGACCGCGTGCACGATCTTTACGTCTGTCCTGGTGGACAGGAACTGAAGCAGCAGTGGCGCAAGATCAACTCGGATCGACCAAACACCCCTCCCGACAACCTCCTTCGATACCGTTCGTCGAAACTGGCGTGCGACGTATGCACTCTCAAACAAAAATGCTGCCCCAATCAGCCCAATCGTAAGGTTCTGCGCTCTGTTCATGAAGGTACTCGTGATATGGCCCGCGACATTGCCTTAACCGACGCCTATATTGTCTCCAGACGAGAACGAAAGAAGGTCGAAATGCTGTTTGCTCACCTCAAGCGCATTTTGAAGATCGATCGGTTGAGGCTCAGAGGACCAAACGGCGCCCGTGATGAGTTTCATCTCGCCGCAGCTGCCCAAAATCTCCGCAAAATGGCGAAACTGATACCTCCCGGAGCGCCTGCCTTATCCACCTGAGGCAAGAAAGCCGCATGCATATCGAAGTGGTTTGGCAACACCCTCACTCTTCACCATGAGTTTTTCAACACTATCGGGGGGAAGTGGAATGTCTGCTCCTAGGTCAAATCGTGCGAGAGCAGACACAAACGATTCCGTATTCATTTTTGAGCGGATCGTGAACAAATATAGAAGTGGGGCATGATAAGATTATTTACTTGTATTTTAGCATGTATCATATAATATTAGAAAATTATATCATTATGAATGTATAATATACATTCATAACTCTAATTTTGAAAATTCGCATATTTCTTACTGGGTCCCGCTTTGATCCATTCTTGTGACCATGAAGACACATTGATATTTTTCGTGTTCTTCAAAGTATTCTCGTTCAGCCGCACCGAAAGCTTCTAACATTCTTTCATCGGGCATAAAATCTAAACCGTTTGGAAGCCAAACATTTCTTAAAGCGCCTGATGTCGATAGCACAAATGGATCAGGAGTATGGCTAAAGGGAGGATTTCCTGTTCCGAAAGAAAGTGCATCATATCTATTTAACAGCATGATGCCATTGATTTGTGGAAACCAGTTTACAGCCCCAGATTCGTCTTTCACCCAAGTATTTTCAGTAAAAATCCCACATTCTGTGTCGAAAAGAAGAGATATGGCCCTATACATATCCTCGTACCAGAATAAAATTAGAATTTCAGCATGTATCTTTTCTTGATTGAATCCAATAAATTTCTCGCTTGCGCTTTCTAGAAAGCTACGAATGCTGTTATCTCTCGGGAGAGTTATACTTTTGTCAAACGACGATTTGATTTCGTCGAGATTTTTGTTTCTGACCACGATTTCCACAGCCGATCGCTTGCTTCTTTCTAGAAGAACGTATGGGCATTTTACTTCGAATAGATAGATTTTTTCTGGCGTCTTAACTAATAGATCTAGTCTCTTCCCATTACTACCTTCTGGTTCAATGATAAACGAAGAGCCTGGAGGCCAGTCCATGTTTAGGACCGTGCTGATGGCTGTTATCTCCGAAAGCTTCTGGATAACCTGCTCGAAGCTTTCTGTTTTTTTGTTTATATCTTTGTCCTGCGAAGCAGGGATACCTAATAACTCGTTCAAAAGTCTAATGCCGCTGCTTGGCAGAATCTTTTCACATCTTCCCAAAGCACGAATTAAATTTATGCCAAACGGGCTATTGGGGCGCGGGCAAAGATGCACGTCAAGAAAATGGCGATCCTTTCTGACCCAGAAATGCTACAAAGTATGATAGAGGATCCGAAATTCAGTGGGATCAAACAGCACGCTATTTTCCATATGCTTTCCAGATTTCTTTTTTTGTAGACTTGTTAGTTGGGACTACGCGAAAACAGGCTAGGGCAGCTTTGTAAGGCTGCTACGCCAAACAACGAACTTTATCATATTATGGACCGCTCCGGAGTTGGCATAGCCATTTTCTACAAGCGGTGAACTGCGTCCGCTATTTAGAAACGCGTTCCGACGCTTCGACGGCCGAGAAAAGGGCGTAAGCGGACCTGCTGGTTCCGCCCTCTTTGCGGACATTTGGCTCGGAAAATTCAGCTTCTGACAGCTGCCACCGTGTGCGAAAAAAATTACCCGTCTGTTGATCGAGTTAATTCCTCCCAATCCTCAATTTCTCTTTCCATGCGAGAGAGACGGTCACGAACCAGGCGCAGAGCATCGCTTCCCAAAAGGAGTTGAGGTGGAGGCGTGTCCGACGCAACGAGATGAAGCACTGTCGCAGCAAGCTTTGCCGGGTTGCCCAATTGTTTGCCGTCCTTCTCGTGGCGAGCGGCCCGGATCGGATCGAACAGATCGTCGTAGTCCTTGATCGATCGCTCGGTCCTAACCATCGAGCGACCGGCCCAGTCTGTTCGGAAGGATCCAGGGCATAGCGCGGTGACGTGAACCCCGAAAGGCGCCATCTCTGCACGCATGACGTCCGAAATGCCCTGCAAAGCAAATTTGCTGCCACAGTAATACGAGATACCCGGCATGGTGATCAGACCACCCATTGATGTCACGTTCACAATAAACCCGCTGCGGCGTTCGCGAAAACGCGGCAGGAAGGCTTTGGCAATCGCAACAGCTCCGAAGACATTGACGTCGAACTGGTGACGCATTTCCTCAAGGGAAGATTCCTCCAGAACCCCTTCGTGCCCATATCCGGCATTGTTGATGAGTACGTCGACTGGACCATGGTCTTCTTCTGCCTGCGCGACGATGGCGGGGATAAGGTCGAACTCGGTGACGTCACACAGGACCGCGCGAACATCCGGCAGTCGCTCCAGTAAGGACGCTCTTGCGGCTTGCGACCGGACCGTACCAATCACCCGATGACCGGCCTCAAGGGCGGTCTGGGCAATGGCCAACCCAAATCCCGAGTTGGCGGCCGTGATAAAGAAAGTTTTCTGTGGCATGGCTCTGCTCGACTGGATTTCGTTCATGCCTTGACCAATAATATCGTATTATCCTGCGATATACTGCGATTTCTCTAATATCCTTGCCCGATCCTATGAATCATCAACTAGATATCCCGTCACTCCTCGCATTGGCCGCAGGACTCGCACCGCGATCTGGCTACAACGCTACGTCTTTGCCGAGTGTCCGTATCCTGCGTTCCGAGACTGTCCTCGAAGATGTGCCGGTCCTTTATCGCCCAGGTGCGGTTTTCGTCCTGCAGGGGTCCAAGCAGGGTTTCCTCAATGGCGAGATCTACCGATATGATGCCGAGCATTATCTTGCCGTTTCGATCCGTGTGCCTTTCCGGATGGCTTCGCAGGCCAGTCCTGCTCAGCCTCTGCTCGCCATATACTTCGATTTTGACCTGCACCTTGCTGCTGAAATAGCGACGACACTGAAGGAACAAGCTGGTCATGACGAAAAAATTCCGGCGCGAAGTCTGATTTCAAGTCGAATGGCACCCGCCATGGCGGATGTACTCCAACGCCTGCTTCATGCTCTCCATCACCCACAGGAACTCGCTATTCTCGGTCCGGGACTATTGCGTGAATTGCATTATCGCATCTTGGTCGGGCCTCAGGGCGGATCGCTGATGGCAGCTTTGTATCGTAATGACACGACAGACAGGATCGTACAGAGCCTCGCGCTGATCCGCGAACGTTACAAGGAAGGCCTATCGGTTTCGGAACTCGCTGTGACAGCCGGCATGAGCGTTCCGTCATATCACGTCGGCTTTAAGCGCCTCACCGGGAACACTCCGATCCAATATCTCAAGGCGCTGCGGCTACACGAAGCAAGGCTGATGATCGCACGACGTCAGGGGACACTTGCCGTTATTGCCGCCGAAGTCGGCTATGCCAGTCCCGCCCAGTTCAGTCGGGACTTCAAGCGCCATTTTCATCGCACCCCAACCGAGGAGGCTCAATGGATGCGAGAACATCTGGGTGAGCCACCACAGGCTTGACGCGCAAATCCCGCGCCTGGCAATGACCGATTGCTTAGTAGACAGTCAGGATACGCCTTCATATAAGTCATGCAATACGTATGAATGATTTACCAAGAGCAGACATAAGCCGCTTTCTCACCATTGGCATTGTGCCGTAACCAGTGGGTTATCCAAGATCTGATCTGAGATGGGCAAATAAACTCTACGAACCTTTGTCACTCGACCTGCACATTTTCATATAGGCTGCGGGACTATGCCCCGTGATCTTCCGAAATATTGCCGCGAAGGCACCCGGACTTTCGTAACCGACGTCAAGTGCGACGCTTGTAACCGCTTCCCCGCGTGCCAGCCTTTCCTGGGCATTGAGGATACGCAGCCGCTGACGCCAGGCCGTAAACGGCATTCCCGTCTCAGCCCCGAAATGCCGGACGAAGGAACGCACTGACATGGAAGCCTCGATCGCCCAGTCCTGCTGCTCGCGCGCATCGGCCGGGTTTTCGCTCAGCGCATCCGCCACACGACGCAAGCGGCCATCCGTCGGAAACGGCAGGGAAACCGATGCGCGGGGCAAGGATAAAAATTCATCCCAGAAACTCTCGGCCAGACGGGCGAGACTATCGCTCCAGGATTGATCCGACGCACAATGCGATAGCCGTTCGGCTTGCGCGATCAGGAGGGGCGTACCCCGCACGAGAAACGGCTGGGCGGATAACATCGTGGAGCGTGCCTGATCGATGAACAGGCTCCATCCGCGCACGGCGCCGTGCGAACGGGCTGTATGGCACAGATAAGGTGGCAACCACAAAGCCTGGCCGGGGCCAATCAGCCAGTATGCCTCGTCCGTCCGCATACCCATCACCCCATGCCCGATCCCGAAGATCTGACCACGAGAATGGGCATGAAGGTCCGCCGTCCGGCGGGTTTTCTGCTGCATGTGCCCTCCCAACAGCCAGGGAAGGCCCGCATCTGGACCGTCCATACAGGACGGAATTAGGGATGATCTGGCGCGCATGAGTCGAAATGTGGCTTACGTGATGAAGCACGCCAAGCCCCGCCTTTTTAAAATCTCGCATGAAGCGACACGGGGCCCCTGAGGATCTCGCGCAACCACAGCAAAGAGACATCATCATGAAAATCGGATTTATCGGGCTTGGCGCCATGGGCCATCCTATGGCGAGACGCCTGCTCGACGCGGGACACCATCTCGTTGTCTATAATCGAACAGCAGCCAAAGCAGACGATCTCGTGGCTATGGGAGCGGCCCTGGTGGAAACGCCCGCCGCCGTCGCGTGGGAAGTCGATGTCGTCTTTTCCATGATGTTCGACGATGCGACCACCCAGGAAACAACGTTCGGCAAGGGCGGGATCGCGTCCGGATTGTCGTCGAAGGCCATTCACGTTTGCTGTAGCACGGTCTCCCTCGCCCAGGCGCGCCGTCTGCGCGACGGTCATGCGGAGCGTGGCCAGACTTATGTCAGCGCCAATGTTCTCGGGCGCCCACCTGCGGCTGAAGCGGGGGAATTGTTCGTCATGGCGGCGGGAGCCCGTGACGGGCTGGACCGCCTGGAACCAGTGCTCAAGTGCTTTGGACCGCATATCTTCAGGATGGGCGATGACCCCATACAGGCCAATCTCGCCAAGCTGTCGCTGAATTTCATGATCTATTCGACCATCGAGCAGATGGCGGAGGTGTTCGCGCTCAATGAGAAAGCCGGAACCGACCCCCGCATGATCTTCGAGGTTATGACGGGCAGCTTCTACAATGCTCCGGTCCATAGGAACTACGGCAAGCTGATGGTCGAGCACGATTACGACTATCCCGGCGCGCCGGTGACGCTCGGTCTGAAGGACGTCAAGATGTTCATGGATGCCGGCGGCGATTATGGCGTTCCGCTGCCTTATGCCTCGGTCGTCCGCGATCGCCTGCTCAGCGCCGTCAGCGCCGGAGATGCCGATCGCGATTTCGTCGTGCTGCTGGAACGCGTGCGGCAGGAGAGCGGTTTGAAATAGGATGGACGGCAACCGCGCGGACACATCGGAAGGCTTAGCCACAAAAATGACGAAACGGGTTCTGGTGATTATGGGCAGTGTGCGGGCCGGACGTCATTGTCCCACCATCGCGCAATGGGTTTCCGGGGTCGGACAGGAAAAGACCGATCTCGCGGAATGGTCGCTTCCGATGGACGACGAGCCCGGCATTCCGGCACTTGGGCTTTACAAGCAACCCCATTCAAAAGCCTGGAGCGCGAAGGTGGCACAAGCGGATGGGTCGTCTTCGTGACACCCCAATATAACTGGGGGTATCCCGCCGCTTTAAAGAACGCAATCGACCATTGCTATCTCGAGTGGAAAGGAAAACCCTTGATGATCGTTACCTATGGCGGTCATGGCGGCGGGAAGTGCGCGGCGCAACTGCATCAGGTGGCGGACGGACTTAAAATGAGACCCGTCTCTCCGATGCCCGCGATTACCCTTTCAGACGCTATCATCCGAGAAAATGCTCCTCTTGATGACGCGACCTTTGCAGCGGTTCTTTCCCCGGTCCAGGACGGTTGGGCAGCGCTCGCTGAAAGCCTGTCCTCTTCGACGTAACCTGCAAGCACCCTGATCATCAAACAACACCCGTCTGATGATAGGGGCCGACGGAAAAATCGTCCGGCAATGCCTACCTGGCGGCGTATTGGCGTCAGCCGGAAGATGACAGGCCGCGGAAAAACGCGGGCTGCCCTCGTTCGAAGCGAGCATCGAAATCACCGGCAAGAACTGCGTCCAGGCTTTGGGGCAGGGCTGAAAATGGATCGCCAAAACCCTGTTCGCGGCTTGTGAAGCAGCCCGTTACGCCGATATTACCAACGCAAATACATGTGAGGAAGTCGAATTTACAAAGAGGCAACGACCTCATTATCATTACCGAAGTAATCTGCGCTGGAAGTGACCGTTATGTCCGCTTCGCAGTGTTTCCGATGAGGAGCGGACACTCCGCTTGCCCCCCCAATCTGTCTATCCGCGCATTGATGCCGTGGCAGACAGTCTGCTTCTGCCCCTTCTCGGACATGTAAAGTGCCATAGAGACTTCCCAAAACCGGGCACACACACTCTGTCTGCCGGCTTACTACCGCTCATGCGCCTGACTTTGCATCCCATAATCTCTCAGGAATTCCTATCCGCTTCACCCAATGTCTGTGCCGCAATGATCGACCAGTCTTTTTCTCCATGCCCAGCCGCAATGGCTTCTCCCATCCGTCCGAAGATCGCAGCCAGCATTGGCAGTTCACGACCGGTCGCAGCACCCGCTTCTGTCGCAAGCCTCAGATCCTTGAGGCCTAGAGCAGCGCGGAAGCCGGGTTCGTAAACCCGGTGCGTGATATTCTTCGAATAGACCTGATAAGATCGACTGCCGAACAGCGTGTTAAGAATCAGATCAAAAAATGCTTCACGCGCGACACCATTAGCCTCTGTCAGCACGACTGCCTCAGCCATCGCCTCAATCGCCATTGTAATCATCATATTGCAGGCAATCTTGGCCGCATGAGCCCCCGAAGGTTCATCCCCCAGCTGCCAAATACGCTTGCCCAACACCTCGAACAACGGCGCAAGCCTGGCCAAATGTGCCGGATCGCCAGCCGCCAGGATCTGCAACGCGCCGTCTGCCGCCACATCCGGCCTGCCAAGAACAGGGGTTGCCACGAACGCCACCCCGGCTTGGGTGTGGAGTGCGGTCAGCTCGCGCGAAAACGCGACTGAAATCGTGGACATCATCACATGGATCACACCTGGTGCTGCGTCTGACAACAAATCTGGATCGACGATTACGGAGCGAATAGCCGCATCATCCGACAATACCGTCAGCACGACATCGCCCTCGAAGGCCTTGTCCGGTGTTTGCAGCGCGGTCACACCTGCAAGTATGCGGCCTGAGCGTGTCCAGGCGGAAACGTCATGGCCGTTGCGGACCAGATTGGTGGCCATAGCACGGCCCATCGCACCGAGGCCGATAAAGGCTATCTTCATGCTGACGCCTCCGTGTTCAACGCAAGCCATACAAGCACTGCGTCGGAGTTTTTCTCGCAAATCAGGCCATGCCTGTTGCCGTGCCCGCCATGATCCGGCAGGTGCATCAACGCGGCCGAGGCCCTTGCATTATTCAAAAACGCAGCGGTGTGCGGTTTGGCGGCAGCAAAGTCGCCGGCCTCGGTGGTGACGATCAGGTAAGGATGTGAAACCTGTTCGGGCGCCTCCCACTCCTCATACATCGGTGCATGCTGATAGGTTCGACCAGATCGGGCTACGCGCTCGCCCGGGATCCAAAAATGGCCTCGGCGAATACTGCGGAGCGGCGCATTCGACCATGGGTGATCAAAACTCATGTCAAAACCTCAGAGAGGCAATGCGCGCATGCGCAGCGGTTCGAGATCGGTAAAGCGGGGTACATCCGCCATGATGACTGGAACTTCCGGACTACTGAATGCGACCTCGATACTGGCTGCGTCGATAAAGCGGCATTCGCAGATCGCGACGGTACCGGGCGCGTCCTGTGCTGGATAGAATGCTGCGAGCGACACAAGCCCATAGGCAGCAAAGGCGTTTCTTACTAGCGGCAGGTGGTGCTCCACATAGTATGCCCGGTCGAAACGATCGGCTGGCGTGCCGCGATAGATCACATACAGGACTTGCTCGCTCATACGCCGAACCCACCGTCAATCGTATGCATGGCACCTGTGATTCCACTCGCATGCGGACCTGCGAGATAAGCTATCAAGTTTGCCACATCTTCTGCTGTGCCGTGCCGTTTGAGCGCCATCTCGTCATGCATTACCTGTACGAGGGGGCCGTCATCGGGATTCATGTCGGTATTCGTCGGGCCCGGCTGCACCACGTTGACCGTGATATCACGCGCGCCAAAATCTCGTGCCAGACCGCGCGCAAGACCCTGCAATGCCGATTTGCTCATCCCATAAGCCGTAAGACCCTCGAACGGCATCCGGTCCCCATGCACAGAACCTATCAGGATAATCCGCCCGCCCTCACTCATCAGACGCGCAGCTTCGACGGATGCGAAATAAGGGCCGCGAATATTGACGTCGATCAGATGGTCCACTGCATCCGGCTCCAGCGTTAGCGGGTCGCCTGGCAACAGAAGAGCAGAATTATAGACCAGAACATCAAGCGGCCCTATTTCGCGCAGGAGGGCAATCGTCGCATCGCGATCTGAGGCATCGCTGCGGATCGCGTGTGCGCCAGTACGAGCCGCGACTGCTTCCGCCGCCGTCTGCGATCCAGCCCAGGTGAATGACACGTCGTCGCCTTCTGCAGCAAAGCGCGCGACGATCGCCGCCCCAATTCCACGACTACCGCCGATGACCAAGACTTTTCGTGTTGCCGAAGCCGACATAAGGAGCTCCTTGAATTTGTTGATTGGTCGCTACATAATTCACTCAGCACTAACGTCAAGGCTTTTTGAGTGACCGATCATTTATTAGCAAAAGGAGCGCGTGGCCGCCCCCGCCGGTTCGATCCAAATGCTGCTCTCATCACCGGGCGTGCATTATTTCACACGCACGGCTATGAAGCGCTTGGTATTGCCGCCATTACCGAGGCACTCGGTATCCGGCCGGCCAGCTTCTACGCTGCGTTCGGGAGCAAGGCCGCCTATTTCGAGCGAATTGCAGAAGCGTACGTGGCCGAAGTTCTGCCGCTGGAGACTTTCTTTCGTGATGACTGTCCGATTGTCGACAGTATTGCCGAGCTGCTGGGCGAAGCCGCACGCACATACACGACCTGCAGTGATCAGGCAGGATGTCTGATCCTTGAAGCGTTGCGGGCCGATCGTAACGACGAAGGAAGGCGCATTGCCATGCGTATTGCTCAGATCCGTCGCGAAAAGCTGCAAGCTTTCATCGCTCGCGGTGCATCAGCGGTAGCGTTGACCGCGACCGACGTCGTGACGGTGACGATGGCCGGCATGTCGGCGGCTGCGCGCGATGGTGTCAGCTGCGTATGTCTGGAGCAGGTCGCCGCAGTTGCTACGGTCGGGTTACGTTCACTTATCGAAGGAAGCGCGTAGGCAGTTGATCAGTAGTGATGATGTGCTGTTATGGCCGCAATCCTAACTCTGTTGACTGATCGCAGGCTGACTCCCCTTAAACTGCCTGTCTACTCAAGGAATTTGAAGCAGACAGGCGGGATGCGCCTCGTGTAAGCCGTTCAGCGTGATTCAGTGCTCACCGGATGGCGGACATTATTCGTTACAATCCGTTATGTCAGCGGGCGCTTTCAAACGCTGTTAACTTTATGGCTTCTCTAAAGCTTTGATAGCCGAAATCACTTCAGATCCAAGCTGGCGGGTATTTCTCTTATTTCCTGTATTATTGAGAAGACTGACACTCAATGATGTGGCTAGTTCACGCAAAGCAGGCTTTGTGATCCTCACGGGAATACCGTCTTTTTCCACTTGGATTGTGCCGCTTTCATATTCAAGTACCTTGTAAGCTCCATAGGAAGCTTCCCTGACAACGCCCTGATCATGTATGGGCACGGAGACTTTTTGTTGACGTGGGGAGTAAATATAGACGCCTTTTCCTTCACGGCATAAGAGACGGAAATCAGATGCAGACATATCAGCGACCTCCTCGATTGATATGTCATCATCATCAAAATTCAATCGTAGAACGACGACACGGTGAACAACATCGAAAGTGTTTCTGTTAAATCTGACGTGTTGGGTAGACGTGACAGTTTTGACGGATATATGTTCGCCTTCGGCTGAAACAACATCGTAGCCCTTCTGATTGACTTCCGGTGTCATTTGGCCACGGGTTTTTATCGCGACGTACAGTTCGCCAATTCGGCCGGATTGACTCCCCATTGAATTTCCTTTTCAAGCCAGCCTAAAGCTTCTCTAATCGAACGAATAACTTGTATCTGAGACAGGGCCATTCAGAGCCTTCGCGTCCGATCTAAAAATTATATCTAATCAGTTTAGCCGACGATGCGGAGCCAAGGAATATCGAACCGCGCCTGCATTGATAACCTCCGTTTTCAAGTGGTGCTTGGCTCGAGGCAGGTACGTCGTCTCCTGATCCGTCTTTCTGGTCAGGGATGTGAACCAGACAGGCGGCAGACGCCTTCCTGGCAGACCTCGCAGTCAAGAATATCTCTTACGGTTAGCTGACCTGAGCGCGTGACAACACAGCGCTAACCTGTCTGACTCCAACGGGGCGCAATAGGGCGCCGCCGCTGGACAGATGAAACCTCGTTACCTCATCAGGATCAGTCTGCGAGTGCCACCACGTAATCGCGGTATGTGCGCAGCGGGCGATCCAACATCTTCGTCAGACGTTCGACGTCGGCCGCCCCGGGAATCATGCCGTCGCTGACATAACGCTCGGCCATCAGGCGCATCTCATAGGCCATCCATTTCGGCATGAGCGTTCCCATGTTCGTCTCAAACCCGCTCGGATCGTCGCCGCCATAGGCGATTGGACGACCAAGCACTTCAGTCCAGATCGCGGCAAGGTCAGCGCCCGTCAGTGTATCGGGACCGGTGATGTTGATGGTCTCGATCGGTAATTTATCCGGCGCCTTGTCGCGACGTATCAGTTCGATCGCAGCGATTTCTGCGATGTCGCGCGCGTCCACCATGGCGACACCCTTTGCGCCGATCGGCATCGGGTAGATGCCATGGTTCATGATCACGTCCCTGATCATGACCTCGTTGTCGATGAAGTAGGTCGGACGCAGGATCGTAGCGTTGAACCCCATGGCTTCGAGCATCCGCTCGGCGCCGTACTTCACCGCGAAGTGCGGGACGTTGACGGCGCGGTCGGCATCGAACACTGACAGGTAGACGATCCTCTCCACTCCAGATTCACGGGCAACGTTCAGCGTGATAAGCGCCTGAGTGAATTCATCGCCTGTCACCGCGTTCAATAAGAACAGCGTGCGCACCCCACTGAAGGCGCTGCGCAGCGCATCGAGATCAAGGAGGTCGCCCTTCACCACCTCGACATTTCCATTGACATTGGCCTTGGCTGGATCTCGAGTCAGAACGCGAACGCTGGCGCCGCGCTTGGTGAGTTGCTCGACGACGTTGCGGCCGACGCGGCCGGTGGCACCGGTGACAAGAATGGTCATTGATTTGCTCTCCTGGTTAAGCCTTCTGGCTGAGACCAAGATCAGCGATCCACATCTGCGCCGATAGTCAGTATATTTGAGCGGTCTGTCTCATAGGGGGAACACATGGATCTTCTGGCGCTCGCTGACTTCACTCTTGTTGCCAAACACAGTGGGTTCGGCCGCGCCTCCCGCGCCGCTGGTCGCCCCAAGGCCACGCTGTCCCGTCGCGTTACGGAACTGGAAGAGGCCTTGAACCTGCGCCTGTTTGAACGCGGTGGCCGCATGATCAAGCTCACTGATGAGGGGCGCAGGCTGTTCGAGCGCGCGCATGCCCTGCTCAGTGAGCTTGATGACACGGCGAAGATGATCGCGTCGGGCAGTGAGACGCCACGGGGTCGCCTGCGCATCAGCGCCCCACTTCTGTTCTCGCAAATAGCGATGGGCAAACTTGCGGCGGAGTTCGCCTTGAAATACCCGGAGGTCCAATTGGAAGTGACGACTGATGATCGAGAGGTCGATATGATCGAAGAGGGCTATGATCTCGTGATCCGGGTCAATCCCAAGGTCGACGCTGGCCTGATTGGCCGCGTCTTCCTACGCGACCGGCTTGTTGTAGTGGCGCCCCCCCAACTTGACCGCCCCGCGGATGGTCAGAGTGTTCGCGCTGTTCTGCGTGGTTCGGGTGACGAGAAGAGATGGACGGTGGGGAGCGGTGGCGCGCAATCTCACATCGCCTTCGACCCGGTCCTTCGGCTTTCCTCGACTATGATGGTCCGAGATGCGGTAATGACCGGCGTCGGTGCCGCGGCGCTTCCCTATTCCCTGGTCTGCCGCGATTTGGCAGCCAAGAGACTTGTCTCCTGGGGCGATGTCGATCTCCCGCCGACGGCGCTATGGACGCTCTATCCGTCGCGACGATTGCTCAGCGTTCGCGTATCGTCGTTTTTAGATTTTTTGCGTCAAACCTTTCCAAAGGGCACACCGGAAGAACTGGCCGCCTTCATACCCATTTGAAGTTCAGACCTGATCTTCTGAGGATGGTGCCTCAAAACATGGGACTACTTCGTGGCGCTGCAAAAAAATGCACGCAGCTGGTCATTCGGCGACTTGATTAAACGCCTGTCGAAGCATTTCCAGCGCGGCGCGGACGGCCGGGTTAGACCGGCGGCTTTCAGGCCATAGCGCCGTGATGCTGCTACGCTCGACCGCGAACGCCTCAAGCACGGGTACAAGTTCGCCGCGCGCGACGTAGGGGGCGGTAACGAAGGTGGCACACATGCCGATTCCCGCCCCGGCAGCAAGCATCGCGACCAGCGCCTCGCTAACGTCGGCAGTCATCGTAGAGGGGGGATCAAGCTCAGTCACGCGGTCGGCGATCTTGAACTGCCAGCTCAGAGGTTGGCCGCTACTTTGATAACGTAACGTCACAGTGTCGTGATCAGCGAGATCGTCGGGATGCATGGGTGTGCCGCGTTCGGCCAGGTACGCGGGCGAAGCAAAGCAGCAGAACAGGAGCGAGGACAGCTTACGCGACAGCAGGCGTGAGTCTGTGAGTTCACCGATGCGAACCGCAATATCGACGCCTTCATCCACCACGTCGATGATTCGATCGGTAAGCCTGAGATCGATCGACACCTTGGGATGCCGCTTCCGAAAGGCCGGGAGTTCCGGTGCGATCACGTGCACACCAATCGGGAGCGAGGCAGCGATCCGCAACGTTCCTGACGGCTCCGACTGGACCGCTCTCGCCGTCTGCTCGATCTCCTCGGCATCGAGCAGCAGCTTCACCGCCCGCCCATGCAGTTCGCGCCCTTCGGTCGTCAGCGTCAGTGATCGGGTGGTCCGTGTGAAAAGCGGAATGCCTAACTGTTTCTCAAGTCGCTGGATACTTTTGCTGATCGCCGACGGAGATATCGACAATGCATGTGCGGCGGCTGAGTAGCTGCCAAGGGATCCCGCTCGCGCGAACGCGATCAAGCCCGTCAGACGTTGAAATGCGATTTGTTCCTTCATGGCATGATTGAAGCGCCGTCAGACCCCATTATCAAGCAGTATCGCCATGCTTACCCTCAATTCAGTGAGACAACTGCAGGAGGTTATATTGAGCGAGACCATGAAGGCGGTGCGGCTACATGAATTCGGAGGACCCAACGTACTCCGCTACGAAGACGCGCCCCGACCCAAGATCGGATCGGGCGAAGTGCTGGTCAGGGTTCACGCGGCGGGCGTTAATCCACCAGACTTATATCTGCGTGACGGCTATCGTGCGCTTCCGCCTGAGTGGCGGCCCAATCCCGTGTTTCCGCTCATAATCGGTACAGATGTATCAGGCGTGGTCGAGGCGGTCGCGGACGACGTGACGGATTTCGCGATCGGCAACGAGGTGTACGCCATGATCCGTTTCCCCAAGGATTTAATGAAGGGAAGCGATGCCTACGCCGAGTATGTCCGGGTGGCGGCCACCGAATTGGCGCACAAACCTGCCAGCATTGATCACGACTGTGCTGCGGGCGCTCCTATGTCGCTTCTCACCGCTTGGCAGTTCCTCATTGAGTTAGGACATGACGCACCTAACCCATTTCAGGACTTGCCCCACGTGCCGGTGCCACTCGCTGGCCGCACGGTGGTAGTCAACGGCGCAGGGGGCGGCGTGGGGCACGTGCTCGTTCAGTTGGCCAAGTCACAAGGCGCGATCGTCGTTGCTGTTGCGTCAAGCAAGAACGAGGCGCTGATGCGCGAATTCGGTGTCGCTCGCTTTATCGACTACACCAAAGTGCAGGTGGAGCAGGTGGTCCACGACGCCGACCTGGTGATCGATGCCGTGGGCGGCGAAAATATGGAGCGCCTGCTCGGCGTGCTAAAGCCAGGGGGCGCACTGTTCCTCGTCAATCCACTCGGCTTTAGTGGTCACGATGCAGCACGGAAGCGTGGGATCATCGTGTCCTCGACGCAGGTCCGCTCCAACAATCGCCAGCTCACCGAAGCGGGTCGACTGCTCAATGACGGCACGATCCGTGTAGTGCTCGATAGCGCCTATCCTCTTAGCGAGGCAGCCCGGGCACATGAACGTGCCTCGAAGGGCAGCATCCAGGGCAAGATCGTCCTGACCGTCACCTGACGTCTCAATGCCAACAAAGACCATGCCGAAGTGGCTGGGAGAAGTTGGCACCAGCACAAGGAGATTGCAATGTTGATTGTGACCGGTACGCTTTCTGTGGTGCCTTCCGATCTGACAAACTTCATGGCCGATCTTGGGCCGCTCGCGGAAGCCACGCGCCGACGCGACGGAAGCCTGTTCTATCATACCGCCGTGCTGGACGCCCGGACCGGCCAACTCCTCGTCGTAGAACGATGGCGGGATGAGGCGGCGCTCGCTGCATATCTCCGTTCGGCTGATACGATCGCCTTTTTGGCGTCGTGGCAAGGTCGGCTTAAGAGCGGCATACGCGTGTACGACGCCGAAAACGAGAGGCCAATTGCGACCGAGTAATAAATCTCGGAGAGGCAGCGGCGAATCAGGCTTCCCGCCCCTGCTGTTGCGGTGTTTCCCGTAAACTCGATCCCGAACGCTTTTTCTGAGACTGCCAATCGTAGATGGAGGAACGGGACCATTGCGAGCTCCTGAGACGACCGGTTTGGGGGGCCGTTACAGATACGCGTCCTCATGTAATTTTAATATTTTCCTGCATCCATCAACGCGTGCATAGAGGGGAAGGTCGTTTTCGTAATAATTATACCGTGTTGACTGTTTTTTAATTTTAACACCGGAGTTGCAGGGTGCAACGTCGAGGACAGATCGTCATGCACACAAGACATGTCCTTTTTTGTGGCGTTTCTGGGCGCCTTCGCGGCACGCGCTATAATATTAATTTCAAAAATTACGACATCTATGGGGCCCAAACTTATAGTGATGACGTAGCCGAAATCCGTTCCTCGTTCGCCTCATGACGCTTATATCCGGATTTCATTATGGCTCTTTAACGGTCATAAATGCGACATCTCGGGTGTCGTCCAATGGGATGGCGAGTTGCTTGTTTACAAGCCGGCTCCACAGATGCCGCCGCCAAAACCATGCTTCCTCGCGATCCGTAAGCTGGGTAACAGGCTACGACTTAATGACGACGAGACCTGCAAGGCATACTACTGCGCGATGAGAGGAAGCTTCAACGGTATGACCTTTCCCATGTAGAGCCGCCGATCGATCACCTATCTACCGAGATTGCATGCGTCTCGCGAGTATCATGCCGCCATAACCCAGTGGCATCATAAACCGTCCTTGGATCCACAAAAACATCTTCTTTCAAGTCGTTGCGTCGTACCGGACCTTCCGTTTTTGGCCCATCCGTTCAAGGAATATAAAGCAGACGGCGGGATAAGCCCTCATCAAAGACGTCTGATGAGCCGCTCGTGCCGCTTAGAAGGATGGATAGGAAAGATGCGTCTTAACTCCTGAATGGGCCAAAGCATCATTCAGGTTATCAACTATACCATTGCCAACCTTTGGGATGACTTGGGATAAAAGTTGATCAGAATGACTGTGGCATTCAAGCTCCATCCTGATAAAGAAGCTCCGTATAATCTGTCCTATGACCTCTTGTCCCAGATGAAGCGAGGCAAAATCCGTCATATACGGTTGCATGATTTTCATTGCCGAGATCACTCTGTTTCGCGCTTCCTGCGTGTTAGGAGATGCTTTGTCTCTATTAGCATAGTCCAGATAAGTCGCACATGATGTCGACGGTACGAAGATCGTCGTATCTGAGGCCACAGCTGCTGTAACCCCAAATGCGAGCTGTAGTGTCAGCAAAAACAAACCTTTAAAAATACGCATCTGATATACTTATTCCGAAAAATATACGTGCCTGATCGGCCGCGCTGTTCTGTGACGATCATAATCGATGCCAGTGTTCTCATGATTTCATCAAGCGGCTCCTGAGGCAAGCAGCATAGGACTTGATTGCGGCTTACAAGTCTCTGGCTGGGCTGAATCCGCTCTTCAAAGTCCTGAGAGACCCGCTATAGGCCCGTTCTGCTCTCTTCCGCGGGGCTCCGGGCTGTTTGCCGTCGCCCTAACACATGGTCATGCACGGAATTAATTTGCTGTTTTATGAGACAATGTACGCTTCCAGAAAAATTCATGGGTTATTTGAATGACCTGAATATAGTGAAAGCCTTCGCGAGGGTCATCCATGTGAATATCCGGTTTAACTGGTCGCCCTACACAAAGAAGACCTTCCGTTTCCCTGAATAAGGAGGCGGCGGGTGGCAGGAGCACGAGTTATGTTCTGGTTCTTCCCGAGATGTAAAATGCCTGTCGGAGATGATGATCGTGGCAGTGGAATTTATCGGAATAGCCCCTTCGATGAATATATTGATTTATCAATGTGTTGTGGGAACTTTAAAGGCGATCAATCAATCCGCTCGTCAGTAGCAGTTTTCTTGGGTTGTGTGGTCCCGCAACCATACATATCCGTCTGAAAAAACTAAAGAAAAGCCCCCCTCACGGGTGGCTTTTTTTGTGTTCGGAAAAGGTCGCAGGAAACAAACGAAAAAGTACCAGGGCGGGGTTTTGTCGGAGTGTCGATTTTTGGCGGCAGCATCGCCAACGGGCTGATCTCCGCAGCCCCTAGCTTGGAGCAGGAGCTGCGGTCGGCACTGGCATGGTGGTTGGTGCCATGGGGGCTGCGCCGGTCGCTGGGGGGCGAGAAGGGGCAGTGCGAAGTTGGCCGTGCGTGTCCGGCCGGGCGGCTGTGCGGTAAGGGTGCGCCAGGTTGCTCTGAAGGTCTCTGCAAACATCGGGTTTTTCCTTACCATCCGGCCTTGTCGATGGCGGAGATCGGAGCCTGAAGGGGTTCCCAGTCGCGCGTACGGGCGCGCTGGAGCTTCGCTGCGGCGTCGTAATGCGGAAGGTTTGGCAACAGGTCGTCAGCCTGCAGACGGCCCATCGAGGCGAGAAGGGTGGCTTCGGCGACGATGGTGTCGTGGCGGCTGCCGGCGAGTTCCACCTGTGCTGAGCGCAGGTTCTGATCGGCATAGAGCACGTCAGTCGTGCTGCGCAGTCCGTAGTCATATTCGATCTGATAACCCTTGAGGGAGGTCTCGCCGGAGCGGACTTCCGCCGTCCCGGCGCGGATGGCCTGCAATCCGTTTTCGACCGCGTGCCAGTTGGTCACCACATCCTGCAACGCGGTGCGCCGGGCGAGTTCGACGCTCTCGCGGGCCTGTTCGTCCCTGTTGCGGGCCTGACGGATCTGGGAGTTGTACAGGCCGCCATTGTAAATCGGCTGAACGAGCTGGACGAGGCCCGTGACCTGTTCGCCATACTGGTCGCCGTGGAAGGGGGAGGCCGGGCCGATCGTGCCGAACGTGCCCTGCACCTGAATCTGGGGGCCCCATTGCGAGCGCGCCGTGTCGATATCTGCGGCGGTGGCTTTCCTGGTTTCCTGCATCTGTATCAGCTGCGGATTGAGCGCCAGTGCGGTTCTCAGCGCCTGATCCAGTGTCTCGGGCAGGCCGGGCAGGCCGTCCGGCATCGTCAGTGTGTCCGGTTCCGTTCCGATAACTGCGCGGAACTGCGCGACCGAGGCTGCGAGCGTGGCCTGAGCCTGCGTGACGGCGACTTCCGCCGAACGACGTCGGGTTTCCGCCTGTTCGACATCCGTGCGTGTGACCTGTCCGGAGGGTTGGCCGCCAAGATTGTAGCGGGATGTTGTGAGCTGTACCTGACGTGTCAGCATGTCCAGATCGGCCTGGCGCACATCGAGAATATTCCGGTCGCGCAGGACGTTCATGTAGGCCGTCACGACGCCGGTGAAGACCTGTGCTTCAACCAGCCTCAACTGGTGCTGCTCCGCTCGCGAGCGCGCATCCGCCGCGCGGACCTGATTGGCGACGTGACCGAAAGAATAGAGCGTCTGTTTCGCGGAGAGATACCCTTCGGCGGAGTTGGACGTATAGGACCCCAGTGCGAAGGCGCTGGTGTAAGGCCCCTGCTGGTAGGAGGCGTCCATGTTGACCTGAACGGTCGGTCGCCAGCCGGACCGGGCCTGCGCGGAGTTTTCGGTGACGGCGCGCTGGTTGGCCTGTTCTCCCCGCAATGTCGGATTGCTGCGATAGGCGAGGGCCAGCGCCTCCTGAAGCGTCAGGGCCTCTGCGGGAGCGGGCACCAAGGCCAGCAGGGCGAGAAGGAGGGCTTTATGGTGGGTCATGGGCGTATCGGGTCCGGAAGAAGCGGAGTGTATGGGGGCTTACTGGGCGTGTTACTGGGAGCTGAGAGCGATGGCGGGCGCGCTTCGGGCGCCGCGGCGGATCTGGAGCAGGGTGGTGAGCGTGGCGAGCGTCAGCACGATCAGCGCGGTCACGGCGAAATAGAGCGGGGAGAGGCTGATGCGCCGGTCGAACCCGGACAGCCAGCCCCGCATCACCCACCAGGCGACCGGCCAGGCGATGAGGTTTGCGATCAGGACGGGGCGCAGGAATTGCAGCACCAGAAGGCGTGTGACCTGTTGTGCCGTTGCGCCGAGCACCTTGCGGACGCCGATCTCGAACAGGCGGCGTCGCACGTTGAACACGGCAATGCCGTACAGACCGATGCAGGAAATCGATAGCGTCACGAAGGACGCGACGATCATTAGCGTTCCGCGCTGCTGTTCGGGCCGTGTGTCGTCGTCGATGATGTTGCCGACACTGCGCAGGTTCAGTGCGCTTTCGGGATAGACCTGCTTCCACACCGTGGCGATCGCGGTCCGGACAGCGTTTTCGGGGGCGTGGTCAAAGCGGACGGAGAGTACGCCGTAACCGATCGGGCCGGACACGGCGTAATACAGTGCGGGCGTGACACTGGCGCGGCTGTTTTTGAACCGCATGTCCGCGACGACGCCGATGATCGTCTGGACGTCCTTGTTGTGCAGCGTGATGGGCGTTCCGATGGCGCTGGCAGCGTCTGCAAAGCCGAGCGCGCGGATGGCGGACTCGTTGAGGACGACGTTATGGGCGCCGAATGTCCAGGTCTGCCCGGCCAGAAAGCTGTCGAACGGTGCGACCGGCATTGCGCGGCTGTCATAGTCGTGGCTCGTGTCGAACAGACGACCGGCGAGGAGATGCGCACCCCAGACAGGCAGCGTGGAAGGCTGCATCGCGATTACGGCGAGCAGGGGAGGCGGGGCTGAACGTCCCGGACGGGTCGTATCGAATGTCATGCCTGCGGTGCCGCCGCCGGGTGCGTCGTCAGAAATTGTGACGCCGGTGACGCCGGGAAGGCCGCGGACAAGATCGCTCAGGCGTTGCTGGCGCAGGCGCTCGGCCTGTTCGTTCGGCAGATAGCTCATCAGGAGGCCGGACTGGTGAAAGCCGCGATCCATCGTCTGGAGCAGATGCGTCTGGCGCGAGATGACCAGTGTGCAGATCGTCAGCGTCACGGCGAAGGCGAACTGCACGACGGTCAGCCCCTCACGCAGACGGCTGCCAAGACGCCCGCTTCCCGGCATCCGGGCCGAGGCGAGGACAGCCGCCGGGCGGAAGCGCGAGAGCATCCAGGACGGATAGGCGCCCGCGCAGGCCCCGCCGATGATGGCGGAAGCCAGCAGCAGGGGCAGGGCGAAACCGAAATCGAGGCCGACCGGCCAGCCGCTTAATGTGCTGATCCAGGGGAGGCTCAGTTCGGTCAGGACGAGCGCGATGACAGCCGCGATCAGGGCCAGACCGATGGCCTCCGCCGTGAAAGACAGTCCGAGTGTCAGGACTGTGGCGCCCAGCACCTTGCGCATCGCGACTTCCCGCGCGCGGGTTGCGGCAAGGGCCGTGGAGAGCGTGACGAAATTGACTAGTCCCGCCCCGAGTGCGAGCAGTCCGACGATACCGAGAATGATCGGCAGGCGTTTGTCTGTTCCGCCCCAGCCAAGGGTCGCGTCGAAGAAATGGAGCGTCGTGAGGGGGCGTGCGCGAATTTTGAACGCTCTGGCGTCTTCCGAGGATAATCTGGCGGCATGACGCTGTACGATACCACTGAGAAGATCGGGCAGTCGGGATACGACGGCTGGTGAAACCCGCGCCCAGGTCTCGGCTGCGCTCATTTCCCACGACGATCCGGCCTGCATTTCGGAGGCGGACGTCGGGACGAGAAGATCGAATTGTGGCGTGGTGTTCGGCGGCAGATCCTTCAGGACGCCGGTGACATGTAGCCGTTCGGTCCGGCCCTTCTGCGTGATGTCCAGTGTCTTCCCCAGAACATCGTGATCCTGCCCAAAGAAGCGCCGCGCCTGCGTCCGTGTCAGGACCACGCCGTCCGGCACAAGGGCCGTGCGCGGATCGCCTTCCGCTAGCGGGAGCGCGAAGACGTCGAACAGATGGGCATCGGTTCGGGCGATGAAAACGTCCCAGGCGTTGTCATTGATGCGGACGGTTGCTTCGGAGAAGCCGCGCAGGATCGCGGTCGCGTTCCAGTCCGGATGCTCCGCGCGGAGTGCGTCGATCAGCCGGATGCTGGAAACTGTGGTTTCCTCGTCGGAGAAGGCATCCAGCCGGTAGATATGCCCCGCATCGGGGATCCAGCGATCGAAGGTGAATTCGTAACGCACGATCAGCGCAAGCGTCAGGAACGTCGCCATGCCGAGTGCCATGCCCAGCACGTTCAGCGTCGTGAACAGGCGGCGCTGGAGAATGCCGCGCCAGAAAACGAGGGCGATATGGGAAAGCATGGCGTTTACTCCGCTCTGAGCGCGCGGGCCGGTTCGGCACGGGCGAGGCGCAGGGTCTGTCCGAGGACGGTGAGGGCGGCGATAAGCAGGGTCACAAGGACGACGGCTGCGAAATCGAGCCAGGAGAGCGCGATGCGCTGGTGGAAGCCGGACAGCCAGGAGAGCATCACGAACAGCGCCGGAAAGGCCGCCATGACGCAGGCCAGCAGGACAGGGCGCAGGAAATCGCCGAGCATGAGGGTCAGCACGTTGTGCGTCGTGGCAAGATTAATGGCGTTGAGCACTGCAAGAAGAAGCGCCAGCACCCCGATCAGTGCGAGAATATTCACCACTGAGCGATCGGTCGCGTCATCGCCGGCCACGACATGAAGGTCGCTGAAATGTGTCTCGCGCAGACTGACGAGGGACAGGACGAAACGACGTTCGGGATGAACGCCCTCGCTGCTGTCGTCATTTGCCGTACCGGACGCATGATCGATCACGAAGCGGGTCAGGTTCCTTGCGATGGCGGTACGGTCGGCTTCGTTCCGCACGCGCAGGAAGATATTGCCCGAGCTTGAACCCCAGCGTGTGAACTGTGGTTTCTGCATTTCATCGGACGGGAAAGGTGTGATGGCATCCGGCGCGATCGTGACCGGACCTGCGGCACGGGCCAGTACGCCTGTAACCGTCTGACTGCTGTGGTGCCCTTCATGATCGGTTGTGAGCGTGCGGCCCAGTACGTCCGCCGTGCCAAACAGGGCCTGTGCCGTATTGGCGGAGAGGATGATGGCGTCGGGCCTGCTCAGGGCTGAACGCGGGTTGCCGTGTTCAAGCGGGAGGGCGATGACGTTGAAAAAGGACGGGTCCACCATGGCGTCGTCGGCGGAAATGCTTCTGTCGCCGTTATGGAGCTGGTAGTCTTCCGTTTCGTAGCGCGTCGCATCGGCGATCTGCGGGAAGTCTGCGCGCAAGAACGGAAAGGCGATGAACGGGACATCGGCATATTCCTGCGGTACGCTGCCCGGGAACATGAGATGGGAGTCCAGCCGAAGGATATGCGCCGCGTCGGGAATGGTCGCGTTGAAGTTGTATTCGTAACGGACCTGGAGGGTCAGCACGAGGCAGCCCCCCATGCCGAGCCCCAGCCCGAGGACGTTGAGCGCCAGATAGAGCGGCTGACGCCGGGCCTGACGGATGATGCTGCGCAGAATGGTGAAGAGCATGACGATCACTCCGCGCGCAGGGCGCGGGCGGGCTCGGCCCGGGCAACGCGCAAGGTCTGGAACAGGACGGTCAGGGCGGCCACAAACAGCGCCGCCGCGAAAACCAAGGCGAAATAAATCGGAGAGAGCGCGATACGCGCGTCGAAACCCGACAGCCAGTTCCGCATCGCCATCCAGGCCATGGCACAGCCGATCAGCCCCGCACCTACGACCGGCCTGAGAAACTGGCCCATCAGCAGGCCCAGAACCCGGCCGGTTGTTGCCCCGAGGGTCTTGCGGATACCGACCTCAAGCATGCGGCGGGCGACGGTGAATGACGCGAGAGCGTACATGCCCATCACCGCGATGAAGATGGCAACACCCGCGCCGATGGCCAGAAGCTCGCCGCGCCGTTCGTCGTCGCGATAGTCACCGGACAGCAGATCGGTGGCCAGAACGGCGTTAAATGCGAGACTAGGTGCTCTTTGCCGCCAGATCGCCTGAAGAGCGCTTTCGACGTCCTGCTTCGAACGGTTTTCAAAGCGGATTCCGGCGCTTGTGAAACGGTACGGGGAGGACGTGTAGAAATAAACATGCGAAACGCTCTGTTCGCGTGCCGATTTCAGGCGGATATCATTCACAACGCCGATGATGCGCCATGACGCACGATCAGTATTCTTGCGGATCGTCTGGCCCAACGCGGCTTCTGGCGTTGTGTAGCCCAGTGCGCGTGCGGAACTGACGTCAATGATGGCTGAGTGGATGCCGCTTCCTTTCTGCTGGTCGTCTTCGCCATGCGCGTCGTCGAACAGACGTCCCGCTATCAGGTGCATTCCGAAGAGCTGAAAGTAGTCGCGTCCGATATCCTGCCATTCGAGCCGTGGGCGGTGATCCGGCATGGTTGCGGGCGAAAAATAATCACCTGCGAAGAAGCCGTAATTACCCGGCATCGTGTAGAAATAGGACACCGTCGTCACACCCGGAATGCCGCGGAAAGCATCCATGAGCGACAGTTGTGTGGCCGATGGGCCGACATTGTCGATGAACGGAATGAAGGCCAGCCCACTGCTTTCGAACCCGCGGTTCATGTCCCGCACGAAAACGGACTGGCGCAGGATCACCACGCTTGAGGCACTCAGCCCGATCGCAAAGCCGAACTGAACGACCACAAGTCCGAGACGGACGATGGCGCCAAGGCGGCCCATCGTCGCCGCGCGCGAGGCCGCAAGCACTCTTGCGGGCTGGTAAGACGAAAGCCAGAGCGCCGGATAGGCGCCCACCATCAGGCCTACGATGACCGTCAGCCCCAGAAGTGCCGACAGCACAAGGCCATAGGGAATGACGATATCCCAGCCGCCCAGCGCGTTGACCGTCGGGATGGCGATTTCAATCAGGGCCAGGGCCGGGATGGCTGCGCACAGGACAAGCAGCATCGCTTCGCCCATGAACTGGACGATCAGATCGCGTCGTGTGGCGCCCAGCGTCTTGCGCATCGCCACTTCGCGTGCGCGGAGCAGACCACGGGCGGTGGAGAGGTTGATCGTGTTGATGAGGGCGGAGAGGAGTGCCAGAACGCCGATGAGGCCCAGCATAATGACGCCGCTCCGGCTGGCGTCGGACGCGCCAAGCGTTCCGTCAAGAAAATGTATGGAAGGCTGGGCGCGGACCCGCCAGTCCCGTAATTCCCCTTTCTCCCGGATCTGTGCGGGCACATGGTCGGTGGAAAACTGCATCACCGCGTTTTGCATGTGTCTGGCGTCGGAGGGGCTGCGGAGACGAAAGAAGAGATATCCGCCTTCGATGCCCCACTGCGTGAAGGCCGTGGAGGCCAGCATCGCACTGTCGATCGGGATCAGCATGTCGGGTCTGAGCGTTGTATTGCCCGGGACCGGGCCGAGAACACCGGTTACGGTGAGGTCCGCCTTGCGCCCGTCGTGATCGACCGTCAGTCTGCGCCCGATCACGTCGATCGTATGGAAATAGGCCAGCGCGCGTTCCTCTGAAAGGACGATGCTGTTTGGTGCCGACAGCGCAGAGGCCGCATTGCCGCGTAAAAGCGGATAGGGAAGCGTCGCGAAGAAATCGGGATCGACATAGAGCGCGTTGGACGAGTGGATATCGTCCGGCGTGATGATGGAAATACCCTCCGGGCGGATGCGCGTGGCATGTGTGATTTCCGGGAACGCTATCCGGAGCGCGTCGTAAACCCGGAACGGGGCATCCGCGATTTCCGCCCGTTTCCCGTCCGACGCATTGACGGCGTCCAGCCGGTAAATGTCGCCGGCGCTGTTCAGCCACCGGTCGAACGTGAATTCGTAACGAACGATCAGCCCAAAGGTGAGGCAGGTCGCGAGCCCAAGGGCCAGTCCTGCGATGTTGATGGCCGTATAGAGCCGATGATGACGCATCTGGCGTAAGAAGGCCGTGAAAACAGGGGAGACGTACCGGGAGAGCATGGCGATCACTCCGCCCGAAGGGCACGGGCGGGTTCGGCCCGGGCGAGGCCGAAAGTCCGGCCGAAGATTGTCAGCGCACACAGCAGTGCAGCGAGCAGCGTGGTGAGCACGAAATACAGAGGTGTGAGCGCGATCGGGTTGTCGAAGCCCGTGAGCCAGTTCCGCATGAACACCCACGCCACCGGCCAGGCGATCAGGCTGGCGTATAGGACGGGGCGCAGGAACTGCCCCAGCAGCAGGCGCATGATCTGCGCTGTCGTGGCGCCCAGTGTCTTGCGGATGCCGACTTCGTGCATCCGGCGTTCGGCATTGAAAGCCGCCAGTCCATACAGACCGAGACAGGCGATGACGATGGCGACGGCCGCGCCAATGCTGAACAGACGGCCGCGTGCGATATCGGCCCGGGTTGATTCCGCAATGATTTCGGTCATGGTCTGGGGCTCGAACGGAACGCCGGGCGCCAGTGTCGGCCATGCCTTGCGCAGTGCGCTCAGAACATGGGGCATCGCACCCGGTGCGGTGCGGAACGCAATGATCCCCTGCTCGATCGGGCTTGTTTCAAGTTCGTAGATTGAGGGAGGCAATGTTTCCTGCCCTGAATTGAGAATGACGTCCTCGACGACACCGACAATCGTGCGTTTCTCGGCGATATGGCTGTCACCAAACATGAAGGTCTGTCCCAGAGCGGCCTGCGGCGAGGAAAAACCGAGCTTGCGTGTTGTTTCACGGCTGAGGACAAAGTTCTGTGCCAGGACGTCCGGATTGCCGTTTTTCGTATGTGTGACATCTGTCGCGCGGGCGGATGTTGTCAGGCGTCCCGCGAGCAGGTGCAGCCGGAACGTCCTGAAGAACGCTTCGTCATGGGCGACGGTCTGCGCCATGAAGGCTTTCTGGCCGGGTGCGCGGTGGACGCTCCCGACGTCGTAACGCCCGAGTGTCCCTCCCGCCGAGACGGACAGGTCGGTGACTTCGGGCATGGCGCGCAGGAGGTTCACGATGGCGGTCTGCTGCCTGTCCAGCGCGTTGAGGTTTTCCGTGGCGATAATGGCGAGGCCGGGGATCGTCATGCCCCGGTCCAGATGACGCAGATGCAGCGCCTGCGCGTTGACGACGAGGGTGCAGATCCCGAGCGTCACGGCGAATGCGAACTGGAGCCCCACCAGAAAGAGCCGGATCCGTGCACCGAAGCGCCCCTGTGCCGGAAGGCGGGCGGAGGCGAGGACGGGTGCGGGTGAAAAGGAGGACAGCATGAAGGCGGGGTAAAAGCCGGCTCCCAGCGTGAGGACGACAATGACGGCGCACAGAAGCGGGAGCGCCCAGCCATAATCCAGCGTCACGGCCCAGCCCGAGAGGCTGGCAACTGTCGGGACGGCGATCTCCGTCAACACCAGCCCCAGCATAGCCGCCAGCGTCGTCAGCACGAGGGTTTCCCCCAGAAAGCGGATCATCAATCGGGTGTGGGAGGCGCCGAGAACTTTGCGGATGGCCACTTCCCGCGCACGACCCAGAGACTGCGCGGTGGCGAGATTGACGTAATTCATCGCCCCCGCGAGCAGGGACAGGGTGCCGATTGCGGCGAGTGCGAACAGCACGCTGCGCGATGCCCCGTCCTCCGCCACGCCATCGGAGCCGAAATGAACGAGCGGGAGAGGAACAATCTTGAGGGTCATTTTTTCACCCCCCGGATCTTTCTGCTCAATGGCGCGGGACATCGGGGAGGTCATCAGGACGTCATGGGCGTTTTGCAGAAAAGACTGGCGCAAGGCGGGTGTGGGCAGCACCGCGTAGGTTTGCGCGCACATCGTGTCCCAGCCGTCGCACGGGCGGTCCGCAGCAGTTTTCGGGATAGCGGCAATCAGATCGGTCGGGATCGTGGTGTTGGACGGATGGTCGCGAAGCACTCCCGCGACACGATAGACGGAAGTCTTGCCATGACGCGTGACCTCCAGTGTCTGGCCGAGCGCGGGTTTTTCCCCAAACAGCTGCCGCGCCATGGTCGCCGACAGGATGATGTTTTCGGGCGAGGAAAGAACGGCTGGCGAACCGACTGTGAATTTCAGGTCGAACAGGTCGAAGAAATTCGGATCGACGAAGCTGACCGTCTGGTCGTAATGCACCGTTCTGCTGATGTCCGAAGGCGTCACCAGATCTGCGGAGACCTGTTCAAGGCGCGTGCCTTGCAGACCGGGCATACGGGTCTGGACTGCCGGAAGCACCGGGTCATGAAGCGCGGCCATATGAAATGTGCCGCTGCCGATCACGAAATCAGCCTGTAGTTCGTAGATCGACGCCGAGTGCCGGTAAAAGCTGTCCCAGCTCAGTTCGTAACGCGCCACCAGCGCCAGTGTGAGAAACGTGGCTACGCCCAACCCAAGACCGATCACATTCAGGGCGGTATAGAGCCTGTAGCGCACGGCCAGCCGCCAGAAATCCGATATTATCGTCCTCATGGCCCTCGTTCCTCCCTTGCTGTCGCTTCAGATCGCGTTGTGGACGGAGACGACGACCTGTCCGTCGAGCATGTCGATGCGGCGGCGGGCAAGGTCGGCGTGGCTGGGGGAATGGGTGACCATGATGATGGTGGCGCCCTCGTCGTTGAGGCGCTGGAGGATGTCCATCACCTGTGCGCCGTTTTCGGTGTCGAGATTCCCGGTCGGTTCGTCGGCGAGGATGAGGCTCGGTTCGCCCACGATGGCGCGTGCGATGGCCGCGCGCTGCTGCTGGCCGCCGGAGAGCTGGGAGGGGTAATGCCGCGCCCGATGCGCGATGCCGACATGGTCCATGGCATGGGACACACGGCTCTGCCGCTCGGCTTTGGGCATGTTGCGATAGATCAGGGCGAGTTCGATGTTCTCCTCGATCGTCAGTTCGTCGATCAGGTTGAAGCTCTGGAACACATAGCCCAGATGTTCGCGGCGGAATTTCGCCAGTTCGGCTTCGTTCATCGCCGTCAGCTCATGCTCGCCGAAGCGGTATGAGCCCCCGGTGGGGCGGTCGATCGTGCCGAGGATGTTGAGCAGCGTGGACTTGCCGCAGCCCGACGGCCCCATGATCGCGACGAATTCGCCTTTTTCGATCTGGAGTTCGATGTCGTGCAGAGCGGTCGTTTCCACTTCGTCGGAGCGGTAGAGGCGCTGGATGTGCGAGAGTTCGATCAGCATGGTGTCCGGTCCTGCAATGCGTTGCGTCAGTGAATCGCGAGATGGCTGAAATTCTTGTAGGAATTGTATGAGGAGACGATCACCCGATCGCCGTCATGCAGGCCGCCGGTGATCTCGACCTGTTCGGGATTGCGGCGGCCCGATGTGATCGACACGCGGTCCGCACTATGCTCGCCCGAGGCCATGACGAAGGCCGAAGAACCGCCGCTGGCCTCCAGCCACGCCCCGTTCGGCAGAACGAGCGCGCGGTGCGTCTCTCCCAGTGTGATGCGCAGATCGATGCTCTCTCCGCGCCGCAATCCGGCTGGTGGCGGCCTGTCGAATGTGAGTTCCGCGCGGAACTGACCGTTCGTGACCTGCGGGTGAACCCGTGAGACGGTCATGGGCAGTTTCGTGTCGCCCAGATCGGCTTCGGCCCGCTCGCCGATCGCGACGCGGCCGAGATAGAATTCATCGATATCCGCATCGAGCCTGTACTGGCCTTCGCTGTCGATCTGGCCGATCTTGTCTCCGGCCTTGAGCGATTGGCCGGGCTGAAGATCGAAATTGGTCAGGCGTCCATCCAGCAGCGCACGGAGGTCGAGCGCTCCGAGACTGGCTTCCACCACGTCCAGATTGGAGCGCAGACGCTGGGCTTCCTCGTCGATTTCGCCCCCCTGCCGGTCCGCGACTTTCAGGTCCTGCGTCAGGGCGCTTTCGAGGCGTTTCAGGCGCTGGGCGTAATAGTCCGCCTCGTCGCGGTAGGACTGGACGTTGGCGTCAGATTCAAAACCCTGATCGTGAAGCTGCTGGCGGATGGAGAGTTCGCGCTGGGCCTTGAGGAGATTGTAGCGGGCCTCCGCGCGCTGCGTTTCTTCGGTCGTGCGGGTCTGTTGAAGGGTCAGGCGCTGGGCGCTGACTGCCCCAAGCTGGCTTGCGATCTGGGCCTCGCGGGAGGTGACGTCGAGTTGGAGCTGGGGGTTGGTCAGATGCGCCAGAACGTCTCCTTTTTTCACGAGCGCGCCGTCTTTCGCCACGACTTTAGCCACCTCGCCACCTTGAACGGCGTCGATGAAGGTCACGTTGAGCGGCGCCACGGTGGCGCGGACGGGAAGGTAGTCGAGAAAGGGCGCGGAGCGGACAGTCGCTACCATCAACTGGTCCTGGGAGACCGAAAGCGTTCCCGATGCAGGAACGAGGCGCCACCCGGCCCAAAGCAGGCCCGCAACTGCGACGGGGGCGCCATAGCGCAGCGCCCTTCGGGTTAGTATCCTGCCCCGCGAGGGCTCGACGGCCCGGTCCATGACCGCACCCGAGGCCGGACGGATCGTAGTACCTGACATGGCTTTGGGAACGGGTCGGTCCATGCACTGTTTCTCCTGTTGGCAAACAGTGTATCATGGGAAAAATGGAAGTTATCTCTTTGATAAAAAACGATAAAAATACGATGATTTTACGGAAGTGTCCGCTTTTGAACGGAGTGTCCGAAACCGGACACCCCTGAGAGGCCCGTCAAGACCGAAATGAACATGTTCCGCAACGAATCGGGTGAGGCCACGCCTTCCGCGCCCTGTATTCTCTTCGTCGACGACGATCCGGACGTGCAGGTCGCCGCACGTCTGCTCTTCCGCCGCCGCGGGATCGACATGCTGTCCGCCTGCGGAACGGAGGAAGCCCTGACGCTGCTTGCGTCTTCTCCCGTGGACCTCGTTCTGCTGGACCTCAATTATACCAAAGGCATGACGACCGGCGCGGAAGGGCTCGCGCTGCTGCGTGACATGCTGGTCCTGCGTCAGGATTTGCCTGTTATCGTCGTGACCGGTCATAGTGGTGTGACGATCGCGGTCGCGGCAATGCGGGCTGGGGCGAGCGATTTCGTTATGAAGCCCTGGAACAACGAACGTCTTCTCGCGCTCGTCGAAGGGACGCTGAAACGGCGTCAGACCGCAGAGGCGCTGGGGGCTGAACCGGTCATGATCATGGCATCGGACGATCTGCGGCGCATCGTCGCCGAGGCCGACCGTCTGGCCGCCACGCGCGCGCGCCTGATCATCACCGGAGCGGCGGGTTCAGGGAAAATGCTTCTGGCCCGGCGTATTCATGCCCTGTCTCAGGAAAGCGATCCCGTGACGATCATCCGTGCGGAGGATTGCGAGGCCCTGCCGCAGGAAAGTGGGACATGGATCTTCCGCAATATCGACGCCCTGTCCGTCTCCATGCAGCGCCGTCTGGCGGACAGGCTGGACGAGCGCGTGTCGCCGCGGATCATTGCGCTGTCATCGCTGGATCAACCGGCTCTGGAAGCGGCTCTTGATCCCAGGCTCATGCTTCATGTCGGCATGGTGGTGCTGAGTCTGCCGCCTCTTTGTGAGCGGCCCGAGGATGTGCTGGCCCTGAGCGTCCATTTTCTGCGGTATTTCTCAATCCGTCATGGTCTCGCCGAACCTGTGCTGAACGAGGAGCGAAGCCGGATCCTGTGCAGGGAAAGCTGGCCGCAGAATGTGCGCGGCCTTCGCGCGGTCCTTGAGCGCGCGGTCTTGACCGGAATATGGGGCATTCCTTCTAATGCACCGGGAATGGCCCAGCAGGACGCTCCGACGCTGCGTGATACAGAGCGTTCTTTAATCGAAACGGCGCTCCGCAGGCATGGCTTCAACGTCACGCAGGCCGCACGGGAACTGGGCCTGACCCGTCCGGCGCTTTACCGCCGCATGGCCCGATACGGGCTCTAGGATGCGCGCTGCGTTTGAAACACTCCTCAGGGTGTCGGGAATCGTTGCCTCGTGCCTGCTCTCAGCGCCGATGTGGAACCGGGGTTTTTACGCGACTTCCCTCCTGTTCTTCTGTCTTGGAGTGCTGTGTGCTGCTTCGCTCGTCGCGGCGCAGATCCGTATTGCACAGCGTGTGAAACGCCATGAACCGTCCGTCGTGCATCCGCTGGACCGGGAAAAACTGCGCAATCGTGCGCTGCTCGATCATGCGCCCGTGCCTTTGCTGATCCAGCAGGTGGACGGGACGCTTCATGCCGCCAATCGCGCGGCACGGCGGCTCTTTATGACGGATGGTATTCTTCGCGAGTCCCCGACATCCCTGATCGATGCGCTGAAAAATGATGCGCCCGCACCCGGTAAGCGCCTGATACGACTGTCTTCAAAAGACGGGGCAAGCAGGGTTTATGCGCTTTCGGTTGGAAAAGGAGGCGGCGTTGGCGGCATCGTGGCCTATCTGGCGCTGACCGATGTCGAGGCCGGACTGAATGCCGCGGAAGCCCAGGCACTGCGGGACCTGCTTCAGGTCCTGAGCCATGAAATCATGAATTCCCTCACGCCAATCGTCTCTCTCTCGGCTACTGTCGAAGATCTGTTTGCCGAACAGACAGATCTTAAGAAAAATCAGGATGAGATTGAGGCTCAGATTTTAGAGGCGCTCAGCACGATCCGTCATCGTGCAGAAGGGTTGGATCGCTTCGTTCGCGGTTATCGCGAGCTTGCACGTCTGCCAGAACCGAATCTGAAATTGACAGACCTTGGCGCGTTGGCGCGGGAGATTGCCAAACTCTTCAATGCGCGATGGGAAGCAAGCGTGACGCTTGATGTCGTCATGTCCCCGGGGCGCATCATGGCGAAACTTGACGCCGTGCAAATGGAACAGGCGCTTCTAAACCTTCTGAACAACGGTGCGGAAGCCGCTCTCGGGCAATCCGGTGCTCGCGTACAATTGTCTGTCGAGGTCACGAATGATGCAATCTTCATCAGTATTCGCGATAATGGCCCGGGTATAGATATGGCCCTTCGGGAAAGAATTTTCGAACCGTTTGTTTCATTCAAGCCAGGGGGGAATGGGATCGGCTTACCTCTCGCGAGGCAGATTATTCAAGGTCATGGCGGTAATTTGGTCTTAAAAACTAGCGATGAACGATCATGTTGGGCGGCGACATTCGAGGTGCGGCTATGAGCCATGTTACAAAAGCCGGTTTATAAGGCCGCTCGCCAGTAGCAGTTTTCTGTTGTTGTGTGCCCCCGCAACCAGTGATACCGACACTACCGTGAGCATCGCTCCGGGAGTGTTTCTTTTTCCAGTCTTCCCAATGGCTTGCCGTTTGATCCAGGTCAGGATCGTCCCCAGTTCTCCTAAGCCTCTAAGCAACAATACTGACCACCACGATCAGAATGATGGATTTAGCCTGCTGGTGGCTGATGCAAGGCAATAAGGCAATAGCACGTTGTGATGTCCGGCAAAAAGCCACGAGTTCCTCCTGTTATGCTTGGGTGTCTATAGCCAGGGGGTTTGCACAATGTAATCCTCATTCTCATGCAATAACGTCGTATAATCCGGTGTGTCAGCAACGACAGTGTGGTGCTTCGGGGTATCACAGGTCCATGTCTTCAACGTCGAAGACCCAACTCCCCGAACCTGAGCAATAAGCTTACGCGCCAGGCCGCTGGTTCCTGTATCTTCTTGAGAAAATAAGTCACTACATATCTCGCAGAATAGAAATCGAGAAACCATCTGGTTTTTGGGGCTTTTCTGTGGTTGTATTTCTTCTGTGATGATTGGGAAGATGAACTATCAGGTAGCCTGGTTTCTTTGGTGTTAAAGAGCCCCTTGCACAGACCGATTTAATTGGAGGTCTATTTAATAATTTTGAGGAAATCTATATTTCAGGCATATATCTTGGAATACACAGAGATTTTTTCTGACTGCAGATTATATTTCGGTCTGAAAATTAACAACCATTTCTAGCTTGGCAAGTCTTACGATTATATGCTCTGAGTACGATGAAAACCAAGCAATGTTTTAAGGTTCAAAATGAGAGATTTTTCTATACGGATATGGGCCGAAGGCAATCCCGGAAACATTATCATGATGTATCTGACGGCCTTGAACCTTAAAAACACCCTGGGTTTTGGTACGCTGCGACATGTGCATATTCCCTTGTTTAATATCAACATACCGGACTGCGATCTTCATGGAATGATCGGGCTGCATGATCGTAATTCAACCAATGGTCAACTTCGAGGTGAATTTCCGATCGGGGGCTACAATAAGGCTATTCAGCAATGTGATGCTTCTTTTCTCGCGCTTGAAGGTTTTTACCAGAATGTAAATAATTTTCCTGATAGAAATACATTCGATTACGACCGAGAATTTCCTGCTCTTTCTGATGTGAATGATCATGGAGGGGAAGATGACCTTGTCATCAACATTCGTGGCGGAGATATTTTAAAAGCGATCCACCCTCATTATACACAGCTTCCACCTGAATTTTATGAAGCATTGATCGCCAGGACCGGAAAACATCCGATTTTCTATGGTCAGCTTGATCCTTCGCCCTACCTGGAAGAATTGAGGCAGAGATTCCCGAACGCGACATTCATATCGTCACGTGGTGTTGAGCGTGATTTCGATTTCATTCGCAAATCACATTATATCGTTCCTGCCTTGAGTACATTCTCTTGGCTAGCGACGTGGCTTTCAAACGCGAAAAAAATCTTTTTCCCTGTAGCAGGGATTTTTTCGCCAATGCAGCATCCTTCTGCAATGTTGTTACCCTTTAACGACAAACGATATGAATTCTTTACTTTTCCTATTTATTTCGCCCGCAATATTCAGGAATATAGGGAATATATGGACCCCATCCGGAACTTGTGGGAGTATACTGATACAGATACACTTCGGGAGATGTGTAAATCTAAGGAAAGATCTTTGGATGCAGCGCTAAATCTGTTTAACGCAAATAATTATTTAAATTTATACCCTGAATTCACTGATCTTTATCAGAAATTTGGAGCGACCGGACTCATCAATCACTTCTGTGAAGCCGGTTTTTGGGAAGGGCGGAAGCCATTTTTCTTTGATGAGACTTCTTACAGTGCCCGTTACCCTATGGCCGCATTGTCAGTAGCTCAAGGTCATTATAGAAATATGCTCGATCATTATATAAATATCGGTCACAAAATGGGTTATAGAGCTGTATGATCAATATAGAGTACTAAAAACCTCTTTGGTAGTGAAGAGTGTCTGGTTCGTTAAAACGGGCCGGGCACCTGATGCGAAGCCGATGCGGCTGTTTAGAAATTACCTGATGTGGGTTGTCGTGATCGAAGTTCTGTTGAAGTCCTTTGATACGCCTCCAAGAAATGCCTTTTTTCTGTCGAGGTCTGATCAGTCGAGATCATCCGTCATCAATGCGGACGGCAGCCCCAGATAAGATCAAGCTTCGCTGTGAGCGTTTTTTGCGCGACGATTGCGACGGAATGCGAGCAGCCGGGCCGTAGTCATGCTTTGAAATATCGATAGCATCATGCCCTGGAAAAAGCAGTTCACACCAAAAATGGCGATCAGATAGACGGCATTGTTTGGGTCATACGTGCACATGGCGATACTTATGACCGGAACCAGCACCATTTCCCCCCTCAGGGCACCCGAAACACCCATCGTCAGCAAATATCTAAATTTCTCTCTGCCGCGGCCAAACAGGTCCATTATGGGGGCAGTTGATGATCCGGCCAGCAAGGCGAATGATAGGGGAATTATTTCAAGTAGGATCGGACGTGTCCCCCGAACAGGATTTGACGGTCGATCGGATATCCACTGACCCGGTTTGCCATACTGCTTATCCATACGCGCGAGAAGTATTAACAGGGTGTTAGAAGTCTGCCTTCACTCCACCGAAGAACTGGCGGGGTGCGCCTATGACCAGCGACTGATAATCGCCCGAAAGCGGGTTGCCGCCGTCATCGCCTGTCATGATCAGGTAGCGTGACCCTGTCAGGTTGGTGACGTTAAACGATGCCGTCAGATTTTCCAGGCGTCCGATGCGGCCAAAGTTGTAGCGTGCTCCGAAATTGACCAGCCAGTAGGATGGAAGAGATGTGTCGGTCGTGTAGCGGAACGGACGGCTACTGGTGTAGAGGGCATCGATGTTGAAACTGGCCTTCCTGTATGTGTACTCCGCCGTCGCTTTGTACATCAGGTCCGGATAGTTCACGACATGCCTGTCCTTGATAGCGTAGGTCGTGCCCTGCTGGGTAATGTTGTTGTCGTATGTCGAGTGGTTGTAGCTGATCGAGTTAAAGATCGAGAGGCCATGCAGCGGGCGCAGGGTCAGACCGGCATCCACGCCGTTCATTGTCACACCGCCGAGGTTTAAAACCGTCGTCTGAGGGTTGGTCTGACTGCCCTGAACCAACGCACCCAGGCGGTTCGAGAAGTTCACGCGATAGGCATTCACTGAGAAATCCACGCGACGCTGTGTGAAGCGGTAGCCGACCGAATAGGCCCAGCTGGTCTCGGGTTTGACGGAACTGCGTGACAGATCAAAGGCGTCCTGCGAGACGGCAAATGGCGATGCAGACAGGTGATAGCCGCTTTGCGGATAGGCGCGCATGTTCTTGGCGATATCGAAATATAGCTCATGATGTGTCACGAAATGCCAGTCTCCGCTGAAATGCGGTAGGAACGCCCCGAATGTCGTCAGGCCTATGCCGCCAGCGAGGGCACTGGTGCCGGTATAGGGTTCGTAATTCCCGGTCTGACTGACACGGGTCGTGCTCAGCATGGATTTGAAGCCTGCATGAAGCGAAAGGTCTTTGACCGGACGCCAGATGTCTTCGATGTAGGTCTGCAGTGTGTTGGTGTTGTAGGTCTGTCCCCAGAGCTTTGCGAAAGGATCGGACCATTTGCGAAAAGGATTGGGCGTCAGGGTCTGTCCTGTTACAAGAAGGGGGTCGTTATAGGCGAACATGTTCGAGATATATTTGTTGTTCTCGTACCAGATGCCGCCATGAATTTCGTGTTTGCCGAGATCATACGTCATGCTTGAGGTGAGGCCGAAACGCTGGATATCAGGCTGCTTGACGATTTCGGAGAGAGGGGCGCCGTTTGCGGAGGCCATCCACGGATCGGACCACTGGGTATTAGCCTTCTGGTTGTGGCCGTACACAACGGAATCCCATCGCAGGTGATCCGCCAGTTTCAGATGGAAATTCAGGCCTCCCAGTAGGTCGCGTGAAGCCGTTGTTCCGGCGTAGTAGGAGACATCCTTCGGGTCGCTGGTCATGTTTTCGCCATGGGAATAGATCCCCTGTGCGGCTTCATAGGCCAAACGATAGTTCGGGTAATAGTTGGAAACGCCGTAGCCAAGCTTCTGAACCGTTTCCAGCGTTTCTGACTGGTAGTTGAACTGCTGCACATCCGCCCAGTCGAACAGGAGCGAAGCACTGCTTTCATTACGGATCGGCTGCACCAGTTTCAGGTTGGCCTGCTGGAAGAACTGGGTGCCATAGCCTTTCCATAGTTTGGTGTCGTTCCGCATGTAGGACACATAGAACTTGGTCCCGGTGGCGTTCAGCTTGCCGCTGTCGATACGGGTGAAAGCGTGCGTAGTAGCATTGCTTCCGCCGGTCGCGGCCAGCGTACCGCCGAACTTGTCCTTGGGGTTCGAGGACGAAATCATGATGGCGCCACCGAGCACATTAGTGCTGGGCATGTCCACGGCGCCCGCGCCCTGTGACATCTCCATATGACCGACATTCTCGGAAGACAGCGCTGCAACGGCATTCAGGCCGTTATAATTGCGATAGACGGACTCACCGAGCGGAATACCGTCCAGTGAAAAGCCAATCTGGTTTTGCGAAAAACCGTGGATATAGAGTTTGACGCCGCCCGTATCGACGCCTTGCGCATCGTCAGATTGAAACAGGACACCCGGTACGTTCTGCAACGCCTTCATTACGGATGTTCCGGCAACGGCGTTTGTAAAAACCTGCTGTGAAATGACGGTCAGTGCGCCGTGGGAGACATGTCGGCCCTGGACTTGCATGAGTTCCGGTTGCATGGGGCGGGTCAGGGTGTGTCGTGCGGTAGGTGTCTGGGAGGCAGACACCGTATGAAGTGGGGGCACCTTTCCTTTGCGAGCATATAGGGGTTTTTCTGCTGCCGATCCGCATGAGGGAATGACGGCCAGCACTGTCGAAAGCAGGGCCATGTGGCGTAACGCGAGTTTGTTTTGTTGGACGATACGCAATGAGATCAATCCTTGCCTTTACACGGGTCTGACGGAGCGACAATCTGGATAACCGGAAAAACGCTACGTTGCGATTTTATAACGTATAAAAGACAATATGAACGACGTCGCTGGGGACTTATATTGAAATCCTGAAGGCCGCCTGTATCGCGGCGGTTCTTGCGAAGGGATTCCTGATGATGCGGGCGGTGCTCTCCAAGCGTTCCTTTAGTATTTTACGTCCTGTCGTGTCGTCGAAATCGCACATCTCAACCGTGTGATCTAGGTCTTATATGTTACATATTCGATATTTTTTTGGACGGTTTTTCAGATTGGTCTCGTTGCTTCGCATCAAACATGATGGGCGAGCCAGTTCCTTTGCTTCGTAACTGGCAAAATCTCCAGGGAAATCGAGAATGAATTCCGCCAGCCGCCGTTCAGCATCCGGGGGCGTCGGCCTGTTATGATACGCCTTCCGGGGCGTACGCCCATTTAGATCCCGCAGAAGGTGCTGGCATTTCTGATGGTCAGGAGGTGGCGCTGTCGTGCACAGTTCTGAAAGTGTTGGCTTACCTTTAATGCCCTTCAGGTCTTTCGAGATAATGATCGAAAAAGCGAATGGTCCAGCCATATGCTGTTAACCAGTCCTGTTGTCGAAGAAATTCATGTCGCTCGCCTGGGAACGTATGGTCTTCGTGCGTTACACCTTGCGCAGTTAATGCTTTTGACAGCACGACTGATTGTTCAAATTCCACGTCGTGATCATCATCACCGTGAACAAGCAACACAGGCGCCTTCCAGCGCGTGATATCTGCCAGAGGCGACGACCGCCATTCGGTCTCATGTTGTTTGCGGTTTTCTTCGGGAGACAGACCGGGATGATCTGGTTCGGTCATGTCGTGAACTCCGTGGAAATCCACACCCGCAGCAAATAATCCGCTATCGCGCGCGAGTGCCAGACCGACAAGATAACCGCCCCAGCTTCCGCCCCAAATCCCGATATGTTGAGGCACGACATCTGACCTTGCCCGCAGATATTGTGCTGCAGCACGAACGTCCTGGTACTCACTGGCTCCAGCGCTTCCAATCCTGTTGGTTTCACGAAACGACTGTCCGTAGCCCGTACCGCTGCGATAGTTCACAGACAATACGACATAACCGTGCGAGGCCAATGTCTGGTTCATCAGATACGCGTTGGAATAATAGCCCATGGCATTGAAGGCAGGAATCATCTGCCGATTGGGTCCGCCATGGACGAACACTAGTGCTGGATGTGGTCCGTGCATGTCTGTCGGTGGCAGGAAAAGCTGTCCGTGAATGTTGGTTCCGTCTTCGCTGTGGAACTGTACGCTTTGTGGCGCAACGAAGTTTATTCCTTTGGGGAGTGCAGGTACGACCGGGACTTTCCATTGGCCATCATGGTGAAGAATGGGGTGGGCCGTCTGCGTGGGACTTGTCATCATAACGGCCAGATCATTTCCAGCCATTGCGAGTGAGCCTGCTTCTGTTGTCTCATCCGTCAGAGCGGTTGCATTGCCGTTCAATGGCCGAGACCATACGCGCCAGTGATCGGGGTTACCGACATTCGAAGTATAGAAAAGGGATTTGCCGTCAGATGACAGACGGTAGGATGAGACCTCTGCTTTTTCGGGTGTCAGACATTCTGGTGTGCCACCGCCCGCAGAAAGGGCGCAGACCCGAAGCCAGCCGCTTCCTTCCCAGGGAAACAGAATCCGGCCATCTGGCGTCCACGTAAGGTCGAGTTCGTCTGCGGCCCAGAACCTGCTTCCCGGTCCTTTGGGGGGTGTCCAGAGGAGTTCTTCCATACCGCTCGCCAGATGGTAGCTGTGGAGCGACCAGAACGTCCCTTTTTCTGGGGATGCCAGTAAAGGAGGCTGCTGCGTCCGGACGAAAGCGAGGCTCTTCCCGTCCGGCGAGAATGTCGGGAGGCGGTCAAAGCCTAAACCTGGTGGAATAAAGCTTAGAACGCTGCGTTTCGTGTTCCATAATGCGATCACGCCGTGTGAGCCACGATTGATCTCCAATGCGACAAACGCGCCATCAGGGGACCAACGGAGGGCTGTGATCATTCCATCTGTCGTCATGACTGCATGGGCAGAAGAACTGGCTGTCCCGAGGAGCAGAGTCCCTCCTTGCGCAAAAGCAAGCTGTCGTCCGTCCGGGGAGAACTCTGGAAGATATCCAGTTCCTGCAATGGTATTCTGTTTTCCATCACGCACAACATGCACTGTGGCTACAGGGCGTTTTGCGTCATTGTCAGGGTTGGGAGCAGGGGCTGCGAGGGCTTCTGGATCTCCTCCTTCTACGTAAGCTAAAGTCTTGCCATCCTCGGTAAGGGTCAGGCCCCAAAGGGAAGTTCCGTCATCCTTCGAGTACGTTGTCGCCTGATGGGGCGTGTTTCCTTCTTCGGAGATTACGACGTTCCTAATGCCGCTGCGTTGTTCCACCCATGCCAGACGGGGTGCCTGTTTTGCCCCTGTCATATCCGTTGCAAAAGGCATGGCCATCAGTTTGGAAAGGCGTGACGATGGCGAACTGTCATCCTGCGCGAGCGCTGTCCATGATGTGCACGAGAGAAGCGACACGACGATGGCGCAGGCGCGGCTTTGAGAGATTGTGATCTTCATTGAACCGCTCCTGAAATTGAGCCTGCGTTTGACAGTGCGTTGAAAATTTCTTCTTCGACATTGGTAAAAGAAGATATTTTTCCCGGTTTTTCTTGGCCGTCCTCAGGAAAGCCGTTGGCAATGAACAGATAACCATCGCGCGTCATGGGATCGAGCCAGAACCCGGATCGCAGGCCGTAAGCATCCCCGAGATGGCCAACCAGTCCACCCTGATAGCCGCGCCATGGTGTTGTCGGATGTCCGGAAGGATCGCGTGCACCAGTCAGTTGAATGGTCGCTAGACCGTAACTTGCGATGGGGTAAGATCCTTCACCATTCTGGCCATCGTAATGCCAGTCCGAATGCAGCATGGTCTGGAGGGACTTGGGTGAGAGGACAGTTACGCTTGCAAGCGTTCCATTTCCGAATACGAACTGTGACAGGCGATAGAGACCGTCAAGAGAAATGCGAAGACCGCCTTGTGGGGAAAAGATCGTTGCGTTGGTTCCGATTCTGTACTGGTCTGACGCTTCCGGAGCGATATGCGCGTCGCTGTCTTTGGCAGGTTCATAACCGTTGACAGTGTGATGATAGAGCGTCGCAAGGCGTTCGGAGTGAGAAAGACGGGCAGGATCATAGCCCCCATCAATGCCAAGAGGCGCCAGAACGTGCTTTTGCTGGTAAAGATCGAAACGCTCTCCGCTGACTCGTTCGATCATGGTGCCGATCAGACCGTAACATAGATTGCAATAGCTGAACCACGACCCCGGTTTCCGATTGGGCAGGAAATGGTAGTCTGCGGCCCCTGGACGACGGGATGCATCGAAAAATTCAGAGACTGCGTGATCTGCCGGTATCACATAATCGTCTGCATCTGCGATGCTTGCGGTGTGGCTGAGCAGCATGCGCGTTGTGATTGGCGTATCAGGAAACGCGGGATTGCGAAGCAGAAAGCCAAGATAGCGAGAAGCATCTGCGTCCAAATCGATCCGACCTTGTTCTACCAACTGCATCAGACCAATCGTTGTGACGAATTTCGAGACGGATGCGATACGAAATAAAGTGTCTGAATGGACTGGAGTGATGTCAGCGCCATTCCTGCGCGCAAAACCACCCACATACCGGTAGGATACAGTGCCGTTATGGATGCGAAGGGCTGCGAGTGCCGCCAGAGGCCGAGCGTCTCCATGCTGTAAGGTCTGTGTCAGCAATGTGTCTGTCGTAGAAGAAGGAACGGCATATGCGGTCGCAACGCTTGTTGCGAGGAGGAGTACAGAAAAGTAATGACGAAAATATACATTCATTTCTGAACCCTATCGGTCTGATCTGTGGCAATTAGCTTGGTGATCCGTGCAGCTGAACCTGCAGCGAGTGTGAAGCCTAATGCGCCGTGGCCTACATTGAGGAGAAGATTGTCATAGCTGCTCCGGCCGATGATCGGAACCCCGGTGGGGGTAGCCGGACGCAGTCCAGCCCAAGGAGAGTCGGAGCTATGATCCGTGTTTGCCTCTGGTAACGTTTGCCGGACGAGACTGCGGAGTGAGGCGAGGCGTTTCGGGTTTGGAATTGTATCTTCCGCTCCGATATCGACCATTGCGGCGACGCGGAGTGTATTGCCAAGACGCGCATACACTACACGGTTGTCATAATCGGTGACGCTGACAGTTGGTAATGTCTCGGCTGGGGGACGGAGCGTTAAACTGTAGCCCTTGAGACCATAGAGTGGCAGATGGATGCCAAGCGGGGCCGCGATCTCACGTGAGTTCAGACCTGCAGCGAGTACAATCTGATCTGTCTTAAAATGTCGACCGCCGACAGTGAGCGTGCATTTGTTGTTCGTGTCAGGTAGGAGCGTGGCTTTTTCCTGAAGGTATTGAAAGCCAGAGGCATTCAGCAGGGCTATTTTGAGGGCCCTGCAAAATAAATGGCTGTCCGCGACCTCGTCTTCAGGAGAGAAAATACCTCCTGCAAGATCAGGAACAAGATGAGCGAAAGCCGGTTCGACCTCGGCACATTCAGCAGGCGAAAGAGCTTGCTCCAAAGTTGTATTCTGTATCCCTGCTACCGCTTTCATGAACGTGGCTGCATTTCGATACAGAACAAGCTTTCCTGGCTGACGCCAAAGGAATCCGCCCAGTCCTTCCGTGCGCCATATTTCCATTTCCGCCTGCCCCTCAAGGCCCAGATGCAAGAGAAATTTGGCATTTCGGCGATTGGTTGTGCGCGTGCAGGCAGAGAGAAAGGAGAGCATCCAGCGCCATTGTCTCGGATTGGCGCGGAGGCGAAGTGAGACCGGAGAGCTGGGTTTCAGCATCCAGCGTAACGCCTGAAATGGAATGCCTGCATCTGCCAAAGGCGTGACATAGCGATAACTGAGTTGACCGCCATTGGCATAGCTTGCACCCAAGCCAACATCCGCATTTTGTTCGATTAGGGTGACGTCATGGCCTGCCCGGATAAGAGCATAAGCTGTCGAAAGACCAATAACGCCGCCGCCGATAACTGCAATATGCTGTTTCACGGGTGTGCCTCGCCGGGCAATGCGTCTATTTTGCGGGGGTGCAGGTCCTGCGCATCGAAACTGAAGTCAGACCCTAGAAGCTGCATCTTCAGACCGGTGACCTTGCCCGTAACATCCCGTTCAAACTGGACGTAAGCATCGTCTTCGCTATCTTCTTCCCGATTGTCCCAGCGCACGACGAAGAGGTCATGCGGAAGAGCGTTCAGTGTCCCGGTCAAACCATCAGCCTTGGAAAATGTGAGTCGTAGATCCTTGCCGTGTTCAGTGACGAAAATTGGTCCGCGCCAATTGTCCTGATAGCGACCCAGGTAGTCCTTGAGCTGTGATGAGGAGAGCGTCACGAAAGGACGAACAGAAGAGCCAGGTCCGGTTGAAATTGCAGCTTTAATATCTTGAGCCTTTGCTTCGTCTTCCTTGTGTTTCCAGTAGCTGATCCAGTCATCGCTATGGCCGGTCGCGATGCGCGCGCTCAACGTCGTGGCCAAGGCATAGGTCGCGTTGTGATCATCATGATTGGTCAGGATCACAACGGCGCTTTTCAGTTCAGGCAGGAACGTGACGTAACTGACCATCCCTCCGATGGTGCCGGTATGCCAGACGCGCTTGTGCCCAAAAAAGTCCTCCATGAACCATCCGTAACCGTAGGCGCGAAAATGCGTTCCGGTTAAAGCTGCCATGTCCGGCAAAGGGAGAAGGGCATGGGGTGCCCAAAGTGTGTCGCGACTTTCGTTGCTGAAAATACGCTTTCCTTCAGGCGTTTGCCCACCTCCCAGATAGATCTGGGCCCATCGTGCCATTCCCTCAGTGCTGCACCATATGCTTCCCGCTGGCGCTACTGCAGGGAAAAGACGTGCTGCTTTTTCGGGGAGGGGCGTATGATCTCCCTGACCGGTCGCAACATCTGTTTCGCCTTTGTAAGGCGGTGTTGACTGACATGCTGCCAAGCCTGATGCGTCAATCAGACGGGTCTGAACCACGTCTTCCCAACTACGGCCTGTTACCCGTTCTACAAGTGCTCCTGCGACGACATAGAGTACGTTATTGTAAGCATACTCCTTCCGGAAAGGGGCGGTGAAAGGCATATACTCAAGTCCCGCCAGTACGTCTTTGCGCGTCAACGTGCTGTGGGAGAAAAGCATCAGGTCTCCTGCGCCGAGGCCCATGCCACTATGATGGGTCAGCAGATCCGAAATACGGAAGTCGCGTGTAATCCATGGATCAGAGACACGAAATTCCGGTAGATGATCAATGACGTGATCATCCCATTTCAGTTTTCCAGCATCTACCAGTTGTGCCAGAGCGGTGGCTGTAAATTCCTTCGTATTTGATCCGATAGCGAACAGTGTTCGGCTATCTACAGGCGCGCTATGGGCATCTTCAGAGCGTCTCCCGTAACCGCGGTTGAAAACAATTTTTCCATCCTGAACGATTGCTATGGCAATACCGGGTACGTCAAAAACCTTGCGTGCCTGTTCTACAGTTGCATCAATATTCTGCGTCGTTTACCCTGAAGGTAGTTCTGCGGCTTCAACGCTATGCGTTGGGTGAAGCATCAACATCCCTGCGAGAAAAGCAGTTCTATACAGGGCACGATGCTTGTTCATAACTGTTCGAAAACTCTCATCTTATGTTGATCAAGAAACGAAATTCTGTGTCAGATGAGAGAAATAAAGCATGGAATTGGGTGAGTGTCCCATGACGAGATATACGTAGGTGATAACCTGAAGCTAAACCATTGCTTCCAGTTCTGCCAGATCGCTATCGAGTTCGTGTCGTAATATGGCGAGAATATCGCGCGAAATATGCGAAAGAGCGTAATCGGCACGGTAAAGGACTGTGCATTTTATGCTGAGAGGTGGCGACAGGATGCAGGGGCGGGGTAGCCCTGGATGATGTAGTACCGTGAGGGCATCAACGATCGCGCAGCCAACACCCAGTCGAACAAGTTCTGCCGCCATGAAATGCGTTCGCACACGAATGGCAGGGGTCGCTGATATGCCTGCTTCGTCAAGCGCCATGTCGAGTAGATCAGCAGTCGGATCTTTTTCGGATAGACCGAGATAACGGTTCTGATCAATGTCCGTCAGCGCTATGGGGCCCTGGTCTTTTTCTTTATCGATCAGGACCAAAGGGATATCACCAATATGCTGAGCCGTTAGACCTTCTCGTAAGTAGTTTCCAAATACAACTCCGAGATCAAGATCATGGTTGAAAATTCGTGACACGATTTCTGAACCATGAAGCGCATCAATCGTGACTTCTGTATCGGGATGATCGGCGCAATAACTTCGAACCACGCGGGGGATCAGGCTTAGGCCAAGGCTTGGGACGCAGCCGATGCTGATGGAATGTCCTGCCCGGGCATAGCGCAGATTATGCGTGAGGCGCCGCAGGTCAGAAAGTTTGCCAAAAATGGCATTCACATGGGGAAGCATGATTTGAGCCTCCCGCGTGGGGACTAGGCGACCGCCTTTGCGCTCGAATAAGGCAAAACCAAGTGAGTGTTCAGCGTAACGCAGAACCTTGCTGGCGGCTGGTTGCGAAACATTCAGGACTTCCGCCGCCTTTCGGAGCGATCCTGTCGTCATGATCGCGTAGAAGACTTCGATCTGACGTAATCTCACGGTGCATAGTCTCCTGAGTGCGAATGGGTAGCGACATTTCCCACTGAAGGGGGAGAAGACCTTACATATCCCTCTTACGAAGGTTTGGAAAATATTGTGCCAAGAGGGCGCGCACGATGCTGGGGATTTAGAACTCGTTGGTATTCTTTATTTCTTAAGGGGTTTCGATGGTGATCGAGAGTTAACCTTAGTCTATCAGATACAAAAATAAAGCAATATAGACGTATAACATATCGTACACGTAACGTGATTTGACCGAAATTTTCTCAGGAGTACGGCGGATGCGTGTTGTGAAATCGTCAGGTAAGCTGAGAAGAAGATCTCGTTATCTGCTCACGACGAGCATCCTCAGCATGGCTGTCGCAAGTGCCGTATCCAGCGGAGCGGAAGCTGCAACGAAATCGCACCATACCGCTAAGGCCCGACCCGCCACGTCACGCTCCGCAGCACAAGTTGTTTCGAAATCTCCGGGACACCACACGGTTGAAGGAACCGATGCGGAATCAATTTCGGTCAAGGTGGCTCGTGTGCGCAGTCACGGACCTGAAATTGCTGTGACACGTAAAGTTATGGACAGATTTGTTGAAGGGACAAACCCGATGCAAATTCTTGCGATGACTACGCCGGGCGCGAATTTTACATCAACCGACGCCTTTGGCCTCGATACTTATGGCAACACGTTCTACGTGCGCGGATTTACCCAGATGCAGATCGGCGCGACGTTGGATGGTATTCCGTTGGGAACACAGGGTTTTGCTAACAATAACGGCGTGTCCATCACACAGGCGATAATCCAGGACGATATCGGTGGCATGACCATGTCTCAGGGCGCAGGGGCATTGGATTCATTTTCTGCTCAGAACCTCGGAGGTGCCATGACATACACGTCCTCTGATCCTAAGGATAAGGCGGGTGGCAAGGTCAGCCAGACTTTCGGTAGTTACAATGCCTATCGCACCTATGTTCGTGCAGACAGTGGTATCCTGAATCCGACAGGTACGAAATTTTATGCTTCTTTTGCTCGTACTGATACCGACCTGTGGAAAGGGGCAGGGGGGCAGAACGAATTACAGGCGGATGCAAAGATTGTGCAGCCTGTGGGGCAACACGGTAAAATCACCGGGTTCTTTGGTTACGGTAATTTTCAGCAAATGAACTATCTGACGCTCACCAAAAACATGTGGCGGCAGATGGGACGCAATACGACTTACCTGAAGCCTGATTACGAAAAGGCTAAACAATGGGCCTATTATGCTCAGTACACCTCCAATGTTCCTCCGGGTTACGAAGGGAAATTGTCGAATGATGAAATCGGTGATTACGCTTGGGATTCTTCCCAGGTGCAGAGAACTTATCTCTCAGCTGTAACGGGTCATTTTGATCTGTCGGAGAAAATCCATTCGGATACGGTTGCATATGGAAATGTCAGCAGCGGTTTGTATGGTGGAACTAATAATTTTGTGACATCACCTAGCTACGGCACACCATCACTGCAGGCCGACGGGTCAGTCACAGGGGTTCCGATGGCGTTGGGTATGTCGCATGCTGATATGCGACGGTTGGGTTTTACGCAGAAGTTCTCGTATGAGGCGCCACATAATAATTATATTGAAAGTGGTTTCTGGTATGAAAATAACCGTTGGATCTACGACTCAATGCTTTATGAAGATGGCCTGACAACTGGTCATAATCCGCTGTCTGGCTTTAAAAAGGGGACTGGCAGCACGTGGTATAATGACGCCTATAATAGCAACACTTTTCAGTTCTTTCTGCAGGATCGCTGGAAGATTATGTCTGGCATGACGCTCCTTGCCGGCTTCAAGTCACTGACACAGACGACTCATGGCGGCACGAAGGCCGACTATACAGACCAGCTTACTGCTGAAGGATGGAATACATATTACCGTCACGCAGCAAGTGGTACGCTTGCGGCTTCCGGGGCTTTTCTGCCCCATTTTAATTTTGACTATCATTTTCTCGATCATCATGAAATTTACTGGGATATTGCCGAAAACCTGCGTGCTTACGACTACTATTCGCAAACATCCAGCACCACCCCGTGGGGAGGCTTAGGTAATTCGTCTCAGCCTGCCCAATCAGTATTTGATGCAAATAAAAAAGTCCTTAAGCCGGAACGGACCTGGAATTATATCGTGGGTTATCGGTACGATTCCCGTTTTTTCTCGGGGAGTGCAGATTTTTACCACACCGATTATTACAACCGTTTGGCATCTATTACGGAAGGGAGCACTGCTACTGCACACAGTGCTTATTTGAACGTCGGGCGCGAAACCATGAATGGCGCTGACGCCATCGCTACAATCCGCCCGTTTCGCGGACTGGAAATTACCAACAGCTTTAGTTGGAATGACGCAGAGTATCAGACGCCTTCAATTAATTATAGCGGTAAGAATTATAGCCTGAAGGGAAGGCACCAAGTTTATTATCCTAAATTTATGTACAAAGCGAATTTAAATTACACTTGGCACCAAGCAATGTTTAATTTTAACGTCAACTACGTTGGCGCGCGTCCGATAACTTATCTTAATGACCAATATGTTCCGTCTTATTGGCAGGCAAACCTTAATCTGGCCTATAATTTCGGCAAGGTTGGCTTCGCGCGGAATTTGAAGGCGACCTTTGGAATTACCAACCTGTTTGATACGAATTATATTGGCGGGATTTACGGGGCGGCGTCAGTATCGGGAGATAACAATGCCAATCTCTTTGTCGCAGCACCACGTCAGTATTTCGGATCGGTCTCGGCTGAATTCTGACAGGATATGATGATGCAGGATTTTCAAGCGTAATATATATGCTGTTTGCGCCGCGCACGCCTTCTTTCTTGGAACGATGATGAAAAAAATTCTTATGATGTCGGCCTGTGCGCTGGCTTTCTCGCAGCCTGTTCTGGCTCAACAGTCTGATAAGTCAGTCTACACGGACATGCCTGTTGATTTTCAGGTTTCTGACGCCAGTTTCGATTATACGCGCCAAGATGTCATGATTCCGATGCGAGATGGCGTGAAGCTACATACTGTCATCCTTGTTCCTAAAGGCGCGCAAAACGCTGGAATGCTCATGACGCGCACGCCCTACAATGCTGCGCACATGGCGTCCCTCGGCTCAAGCAACCATTTAGCGTCGATTTTGCCTGGTTATGACAACATGCCTGATGTCATAGCGGAGGGGGGATATATTCGCGTTCTTCAGGATATTCGCGGCAAATACGGTTCTGAAGGGGTATTTGTAATGAACCGTCCGATGCGGGGTCCACTCAATGGTACTGCAGTCGATGAAAGTACCGATACGTGGGATACTATCGAATGGCTAGTTCATAATGTTCCAAAAAGCAATGGAAAGGTTGGCATTCTTGGTGTGTCATATGATGGATACACGGCGATTACAGCTCTGTTCCACGCGCATCCTGCACTAAAGGTGTCCGTGCCGATGAACCCAATGGTGGATGGCTGGATGGGGGATGACTGGTTCCATAACGGCGCGTTTCGCGAAGAAATGCTCCCTTATATTTACGATCAAGGGGCGACCCGGGGAAACGCGGTCGAATGGTGGAATAGTGCTTATGATTCATACACGCTTTTCCTGAATGGTGTTTCGGCAGGAGCCGTTGGTAAATCCCGTGGAATGGATCAGATTGGCTTTTTCAACCAGATTTTGGCTCATCCTGCATATGATTCATGGTGGCAGTTGCAGGCCCTTGATCGACTTTTGCCAAAAGAAGGGCTGAATGTTCCGACTATGCTGGTTCATAGTCTGTGGGACCAAGAAGATAACTATGGCCCTATCGCGATGTACGAGGCATTGCACAAGAATGCCGAAGCACGATCCAATCTCTGGCTTGCAATGGGACCGTGGAATCACGGTGGTGAAATTCATGCCGCTAGTATGCTCGGGGCGATAGACCTTCACTCGGATACAGGACTGTATTTCCGGAAACATGTTCTGAGCCCATTTCTGGCACATTACCTTAAGGATGAAGCAATACCGTTACCTGCGCGCGTGACGGCCTATCGGTCTGGCGAAAACGAGTGGGAGACGATGGATGCTCTCCCGTCTCCTGACTGTGACAGTCAATGCTCGATCCTGCGTTTTCAGCCGGATCATGGACTTGGTTTTGGCAAAACACCGATTAATGCGGGTCAGTTGACCTATGTTTCTGATCCCGAACATCCTGTTTCCTATGTTCCTCGCCCCGTAATTTCAAAAGGGCAGGCGGGTTCAGAATGGCGCTGGTGGTTGGCAATGGATCAACGTAACGCAGCTTCACGGCCAGATGTACTTTCCCTGACGTCTTCTGCGCTGACAAAACCCTTCACTGTAACGGGTGAGCCTCTCATGCACCTTACGGCCACTACGACAGGGACAGATGGAGATTTTGTTGTCAAACTAATTGATGTTTATCCGGATGAAGTAGCGCAGCAGCCAGCGATGGGCGGTTACCAATTGATGGTTGCCGGAAATATTCTCCGCGGTCGATACCGGAAGAGTTTTGAGCATCCTGAAGCGATTCCCGCCAATGTAAAGCAGGTGTATCCGGTGCGTTTACCTATGGTTAATCATACGTTTCTACCGGGACACCGGATCCAGATTCAGATTCAGTCGAGTTGGTTTCCGCTCTATGACCGAAATCCTCAGACCTACGTAGAAAACATCATGCTAGCGCCTAAAGAGGCATATAAGTCAGCAACGATTTCGGTAGATATTGCGGGGAGTTGGCTGGAAATACATGGCGAAACAAAGCCAGCTTTGTAAATTGAAGAATGAGAAAATTATATTTTATGATATCCTGATTGTGGACTAAATGAGCAGGTATTGATGATTTTTGTTATTTATCTGGAGTAGAGCGGAGAATTCTCCGTAGCACCGATTCTCTTGAAAGAGAAAGATCGGCGTATGATGTGGACAATATTGTCAATTCCGATCTTTATACAGGCTCGGATACTTTTCACTATCCGAATGAACACGCTTTTTCGGATCAGAACGAAAGAACGCTTTGTTGTATAAATAGTGTACGGGGATTCTGATTTTACGTTGAGTTTGTTAGCTGGGCGCGATGAGACAAGCGAAGGCTATTCACTACCGCACGACGAACTGACCCTCCTATAATGCGGCGCTGAAGAAGCGTGGTTCTCTGAATGTGTGGTTTGATCTGTCCGTGACGTGGGAGGGTCTTGCGACGGAGCGTCGTGGACGGTCGGCTTTCTCTTTTGATCGATAGCACCGGGATCAAGATTGAGGTTGAATGGCACACCCGCAAACATGGTGGTTCGAAGCGTCGGATCTGGCGTAAACTCCATATCGGGATCGATGAAGGATCAATGAAAATCAGGGCCGTATTCCCGGGGCGCATCACGCCAAGGCATAACATTGCGGTTAACAAAAAGTGATGCCGCTCAGCACGCGGCGTTCATCAACGCGAGGTTTGCCGTGGCTTTTAGGAGCTAACGGCTGCAGACGCTCCATCTGTTCATCCGTTAGCCAAAACAGGCCGCTTCATCTTCCGTCCCCTTGCAGAGCCTGAAACAGGTTTTTTCCCTCAAAGCAATAGGTCCCGAGCCTAGACTTAGCTATCCAAGTGCACGATATCCAACAGAACCACAAAAACGCTAAGGCGAGTGGTTTCTTTGTGAATATAAAATATTTTAATCAACTAAAATGGGAGTTAACTAATAAAAATAAAAACACATAAAGTAAATATATAGATATATTCTATAAGTTTAAAGACGAAGCACTGAAAATATAAATTTGAATGAATTAATATCAGCTACATACTTCCATTTTTATGTCTGTCTGATCTTCTCTTTCTAACAAGTATGGTGTCCTGTTTCTTCATGCGCTCAGGGAATTCAATTCTCATGCCTTGAAGACGCTCCAGCAAAGCCAGAACAGCAGAAGCATCCTCTGCACTGACAGCAGGTTTTCCATTGGTAGCCCCCAAGGTTTTCCTTGCATTAATGTCTTGTTTGATTTTTTTTCGAAATAGCTAATGTCTGCCACTCTACGGCTTTCATGCCCTGCTTCTGACTCTGTGTAATGACAGTTTGCCGTACATCAGCAGAAATTCCCACGATGTTCCATGTTTTTCGTATTGTCTTCCATATGTTTCCTTCACTGTTCAACCAGTATGACAGCAGCGCAGGCAAGGAAGACTGGACGTTACAAGGAATGGGAAGCCTACTGGTAGGATTACGAGAAAGAATTTTCTCTAGGCTCAGGACTCATTCTTTGAGGTAGAAGATGAAGGTTGCTGCGATATGGATTGCGGACATGAAGATATGAGCGCATCGGTCGTATCTGGTCGCAATACGTCGCCAGTCTTTGAGTTTCGCGAACATGTTTTCGATGAGGTGGCGCTTTTTATACAGATGCCAGTCGTAAGGCAGCTTTGATTTCCGGTTCTTTTTCGGGGGAATACAGGCAGTGATATTGCGTTCTGCAAGCGATAACCTGATCCGGTTGCTGTCATAGCCTCTGTCCCCGATGACTTCTTCTGTCTCTTCGGGGAGATCTGCCAGCAGCACGTCTGCGCCTTTGAAGTCACTGACTTGTCCTGCTGTCAGATAGAGGCGAACAGGCCTGCCCTGACTATCGCACACGGCATGGAGTTTTGAGTTCAGGCCGCCTTTTGTCCGTCCGATATGGCGGGGAAAAGCCCCTTTTTGAGTAGAGACGCCGCCGTTCTGTGTGCCTTGAGGTGTGTTGCATCGATCATCAGGCGCTTTGAACGGCCAGCCTGTTCTGTCAGGGCGACAAAGATCCGGTCGAAGACACCCAGGCGGCTCCAGCGAATAAAACGATTGTATAAAGTCTTGTGCGGGCCATACGCTTTCGGAGCGTCTTTCCACTGAAGCCCGTTGCGGATCACGTAAACGATTCCGCTCAAAACACGCCGGTCATCCACACGGGGCACTCCATGCGGCAGAGGAAAAAACGGCTCAATCCGCTCCATCTGGCGTTCAGACAGCAAAAATACGTCACTCACAGCCTTACCTCCATCGGTAAGCCTGTGAATCACAACGTCTCGCTCAGTTCAATATTTTAATAGGTCCTGAGCCTAGAACAGACCTGTATTTCAGGAGGCAGAAGGCCTCAAACTGCCCTGTCAGTCCCTTCTTCATGCTCTCTTGCGGGAGAGGTATTTCCTGGAACGCAGCAGGATTTGCCACAAAATACGGCGCCCCCAAAGTGCAACCCGATTCGACGGGACAAACAACTGGGAGCGTAAAGCGATGAATCTCTGATGCTTGCGGACAAATGGACGCATCCAGGCTTCAAACATTTGCAGCGCACCATCGATGTCGCGGGGACAAGCTGCAAGGGCTTCACCGAGAGCCTGTCCTCCCATCATTCCAGCCGAAGCGCCCATGCCGGAATACAGGGTCGGACACCACGCTGAATCCCCAAGCAGCACAACACGATCTTTCGACCATCGAGGCATTTTGACCATCTGAACGGAATCAAAAAGGAAGTCGTCCGTTGCTTCCAGATCCTCAAGAGCTTTGGAAATAATCCCGTCCACATCCAGATCGGCAAATATCTGGCGCAGCGTGGGAAGCGGGTCTTTTCTCGAGGCTCGTTCCGGATTTCCGGTTCGGTATGAGAAAAGTGCAGTCGACGGACGTCCTTCCAGCGGAAACACGGTCAAAGTATGCCTTACATCCGCGACCATAAGGCCATCGCCAGTTCTGAAGCCCTCAACGGGCTGTGCCAACGGAAAAGCACACAGCATCGTGCCAATTGAATGGAAGAATGCTTTATCCGGACCAAAGACCAGTCTGCGCACCGTCGAACGGACGCCATCAGCCCCTATCACAAGATCATAGGTTTCCGTCGTTTCCTCACTGCCTTCTGTCCGGAGTGTAACCTGAGCCTGCATGGCGCCATTCACGATCGCCACGGGGACAGTGCTGAATCGGACGTTTAACTTTCCTTCAATTCCGGACCAGAGAGCTTCTTCGATATCCCCTCGCAGCACGGCAATCGGCGCATTTGTCTCTTGCGTCAGATCGGCAATGCGTCTGCGGGTGCCATCCTTACGCACATCCCAGAAACGAATGTTTTCCGGGGTTCTCTTTTCCATGACATCCAGCACACCCAGAGCTGCGGCGGCATTTTTGCCTTCATCGCGCAGACCGATGAAATAACCGCCTTTCCGCCGCTCGGGAGCACGTTCAATAATCACAGGCGTCCAGCCCTGACGCTTTAAGGCAATGGCAGCGGACATGCCGCCAATGCCGAGGCCTACGATCAGTGCGCGTTGTGTCATATAACGTATCCCAGTGGAGTGGCTATCTCCATCTGAACATTGCATAGATAGCGGCAATCATCAATCTGAACGATGTTTATATCAACGCCAAGGAGACGGCATGAGCGCGGCCACACGGAGCAGCTACCATCATGGGGATCTGAAAGCAGCGCTCATTGAGGCGTCGGAAGAGATCATTAGGGCCGAAGGCGTCGAAGGATTTACTTTAAGGAAGGCCGCCAAGTCTGCGGGCGTCTCTCCCGGAGCCCCATCGCACCATTTCAGTGGCACCAGGGGGCTTCTGACAGCCGTGGCCATCCGGGTTTTCAAGCATCTGGGGAGCGAACTGAATGTCCTTTCACACTCTGGCATCCCGGCTCAGGATCTTCGGACTCAGGCTTTGGGGTATGTGAAATTCGCGGCGCGTCATCCCGGACTGTTCCGCCTGATCTGCCGCGTTGACCTGATCGACTTCAAAGACCCTGAGCTGATGCAGGCTTCCTTTGAGGCAATGGCATCATATGGCTATGCCGCTGCCGCATACTTTGGGCACGAACCACCAGATCCGCAGAAACGGATCTTTCATCCACACATGGCCAGCGCGATGGCGACCGCCCACGGGCTGGCGCATATGGTGATAGAAGGGCGGCCTGCGCTCTTATTCGAGACACCCGACCCGATCGGCACCTTTATCGAGACGGCGCTACCCTCAATTCTGCTGGCAACATGGCCAGATCGATATGTCAGGCAAACATAAACTTGTTCGAAACCAATGAAAATTATCGTTTCCATCCAGCGGCAGTAAAGTATGCCGGCGAAAAGCGACTGCCATGGTTTCTTCGGTTTTGTCAGGTTTGTTGAACGAGGCTCTTCAGGGCCAGTTTTCTGATCTTCAACAGTCTGGCGCTTGCGCCATTTTGCAACGCTTTTCGGATCGATCCCGAACTCCTCGCTCAGTGCCGCGAGCGAAGCCTGCGATCGCTGTATTGCTGCTCGCACAACGTGCGTGGTCGTGGCGCTGCCATGACGTATCTGTCCCATAAGGCTTCCTTCCACTCACGTGAAATTATCACGCCATCAAACCCCGGGACCAAACATCTAGCCATTCTGTTGCGGTCTATACGTCGCAAACCTAGCGGATGACGAAACGTCAGGATTTCGACTCTTCTGCAGCCAGACACTACATCATGACATTCTGGGAGAAGTCCGAAAATGACCTAAAGACGCTCCGCCACTTCCCGAACACAAAAAACTGGCGCATGCGACCGGACTGACCGGCGACGGGAAGCTCATGTCACCGAGACCCGGGATGGAATGCTGATCGGATCATTCACACGATTGACCAAAGTCCGCATGAAAGATTTCCGTCTCTTGCTGGAAGAAGAGGCGTCCAAGCCATCACCTATAGATCTTCGACCTGTCGTCAAACGCCTTGAACAACAGGAAACTTCGCATTGACAGTGGGAAGAGCGGAAACGTGTCGTGGAGGACCTGAGCTGGAGTACGCCAGTTCCATTGTCCACACTAGATCGACGGAGGCTTCAGTAGCATGGACGAAGAGAAGTGGGAGATATCCGAAAGTGGCTGCTGACCATAGGCTCACCTTGATACCCTGAACAGTTCAGCGAGGGGTTCCAGATCTATCTGAAAGACTGGAAACAGGAGATGCAGGCTGCCCGAACTGTCCTGAACGCACGACATTCCCTCGAACGGCGTTATGGTCCGGAAAGTCCTTTGGATATCCAGACGGAGTGTATCCTACGGATGATGAGAGACGGGTGGACCATACTGAAGAACGCCAATCAGGCCGTTGACCGGGCGCGACAGGATCCGAATGAACTGGAAGCCCGGAAAAGCCTGTTCTCTCGGAAGAGCAGCACTTCCCAGACAGAGGAACAGTACCGCCAGGTTCTGATCCAGATCCTGTGCTAGCTTGTGCAGTTCATCTTGTATCAGTCGGGGACTGGGCAACCAGAAGCCTGACCCTATCCAGTGTCCGGTGCCGACAGAACGCGAAGCGACATTGCAGGACTACCTGCATGACAGGCGCGAGTTGCTCCAGACCTTGTTGAATGAGAAATTCTGTCGCGTCTGGATCAAGGATCGCTGCCGGGAGGTGGAACACAAACGGGCCCAGAGTATTGCCCAATGGCATACACAGCGTGTGCCGGACTGTGAGCAGGCACAGCAGACCGTTGCTAGGCTTGAGCCTTGAGCGCGTGGCCCGGCTTTGCATGGTAGCTTCCCAAGGATGTTCGCATTGCAGTCAGGGATCTGAAACGGCAGGGGCTCTTGAGGCCTTGAGAGGACTGGATCGCTTTTACGACACGAACACTTCAGCCTCTCTGCCGTTCGACCATCATGCTGACGTCAATCGATAGTCTCAGCCCATGGGGTTAGGGAAGATGCCGTCATGCAGCCTATCGGACGTTGATGAAATACTTTTCATTTCCTGAAACCGGACGTAGTCTGTCGCATGCAAGAGTTGGTGCACTTTGATCCCGATGCTGTTCAATGCCCGCCCAATCAACATATTAAGAAAGGGCATCACAAGGAACGCTTTAAAACCTTGTATTTTTTGAGCCCTCCAGATCACAGCACGGCACCGTCGCAAGTCCAATTTCTCCAGCATATTGTAACCGGTACAGGCGATACCCGCCACTCGTAACTGTTCGCGCACTGGCGGTTACCGCCCGAATAAGCTAACTGTTGCGTCTAAGCCAATCAGGGCAACGTCGGCGCATGAACCCTTCCGAACGTCGGAGCGACAGATAAAAATACCTCACCCCAAGAGATGCGGAAGGCAATGTTTTTCTCCTGTCGGAGTAGTGTGGCCGTCCTGAAGGAAACATTTAAAGCGCCGAAAGGGCACCCCCAAATTCGCGTCAGCCTGACGATCGAAACGGGTTCAGGATCACCAGTCAGAAGTCGAGTAGTTTACAGGAGAAAACGTGTCGCTTTCTGAATACGGTGGGGTCGCCCCACGACAGTTTCTGATTAATGCATTGTGGAACATTTTCGGGCGCGTCGCGCCCGTCTTCGTGGCCATCGCCACCACACCGAAGCTGATCCACATGCTTGGGCTCTCGCGCTGGGGCGTGTTCACCATTCTCCTGACCTTCATTGGCACGTTCGGGATATTCGATCTCGGTCTGGGGCGAGCGCTGTCGCGTGCCGTCGCCACTGGCGATCATGATAAGGAGATGGACGTTGATACGAAGGATCTCGTTTACACCGGGATGGTAACGCTAACAGGGATTGGCGTCATTGCGGCCATCGTCTGCTCCATCATCAGCAGGATTTGGGTGGAACACGGGATGAAAATCCCCGATAGTCTGAAGCCGGAAGTTCTTCACGCCTTCTATGCGTTTAGCGCAACCGCTCCTTTGGTCATCATAAACGCGGTTTTATGGGGTATCCTGACCGGTCGTCAGGCCTACAAGCAGACGAACCTCATCAACATACCTATTTCTATCATGTATTACGTTGGCCCGTTGCTGATGCTGTATGTCTGGAACAGCCTCGTGGGTATCGTCTTTGTTCTGGCGCTCTGTCGGATCTGGATGGCAGTTGCCTATCTTCGCCTGCTCAACCGCCTATTGCCCGAGCTGCGCACTGCCACCTTCCGGGCGCGTCTGCTCAAGCCATTGCTGGAATATGGCGGCTGGATGACGGTCTCGAATATCGTTTATCCGCTACTGGGGTATCTGGACCGGTTTGTCATCTCGATCGTCATTCCAGCCGCGCGGGTCGCGTTCTACACGACGCCATCCGACGCGGTTTCACGCTTTAACATGTTCAGCGGCTCCATCAACGCATCAGCCTTCACGGCCATTTCGTCGAACTATGCCCGTAACCCTACTCGCACCTGCGATCTCTACAAAACCAGCGTCATCTCGATCAGCATCATTCTCATGCCGCTATGCCTGATGACGGCCATGTTCAGCGAGACGATTCTGTCGCTCTGGATCGACCCCGCGTTCGCCGCGAAAAGCGCGCTCGCCATGACGATCCTGTGCCTCGGCGTGTTTCTCAGCGGTGCCGATTCTATCACTGCGACGTTTTTGGAGGCCATCGGCCGGCCGGATATCGGCACTAAGATATCTATCGTCGAGATTCTGCTTTACATTCCTCTGCTCTACATTATGGCTTTTCACTTCGACATCGTGGGCGCATCTGTGGCATGGAGCTTCCGCTACGTTCTTGATTACTTGATACGTCTTTTTATCTGTATGAACGTATACCCTGTCTTGCGACATAATTTTTCGCGCATCTTGGTCACCGTGATCTTGTGCAGCGCAACTATCCTATCCGCACTCATCCCTGCATCGTACTGTTGGCGCGTGGTGCTCAGCGTCAGTGAACTCGCATTCTTTGGTGCCTTCGTCTGGTTTTACGCCCTGACAGTAGATGAACGGGAACACGTCTCAGGCCCGATCGCGACACTGCTCGCTCGCGCACGACGCATCATTAAGCGTGCGTAAGTCGTCTCGACAGTCTTTTTCAAAACCATCATCTGTGAGTCGTTCGGTACATGTCCAGTTTTGTAAACATCGAAAATTGCACCGAGGTAGCATCGGAATATCCGGACTTCGACTTGATCATCATCGGTTCTGGTGCGGCAGGTTTGACTATTGCGCGCGAGCTTTCGGGACCGAATATCCGCATCGCGCTGCTTGAAAGCGGTAGCCGGCAGGAAAGCCTAGAGCACGAAACCCTGAACGCGGTCGAGGCGTCCGGCACGCCCGAGGATGCGGCAGTTCAGAGCGCGCGGCATACTGCCAATCACATCCAGCTCGCCGTTTGGCAAAACATGACGCAGACATTCGGCATCCGCTGCCGAGTTATTGGCGGTTCGACCGCTGCTTGGGCCGGCAAGGTCGCTCCGTTTGATGCGATTGATTTCGAGACGCGACCGTGGATCGAACATTCGGGCTGGCCGGTCACGATCGACACGCTCGCACCTTATCTCAACCGCGCGGCCAGGCACCTCGACCTTGGTCCCCTAGTTCAGGGCGATGCGTTCTGGGCCGCGTCCCAGAATGAAAAGCCCGCAGTCCTTGGGGCTTTGAATAGTTTCGATCCGTTTTTCTGGCAGTTCGCGCGATCGCGAACTGCCTTGACGGACGTGATGCGTTTTGGCCCCGATTTTCTTCACGAGCACCACGAAAACGTCACAGTGTTCCTCAACGCCACCGTCGATCGGATTGTGATCGATGACGGCGCGGCGCGGGGGGTCAATATCTTGCGCTCGCTGAGTGGTGGGTCGTTCGGCACGCTTCGTGCACGGCGGATCGTGGTCGCCGCCGGTGCCATCGAGAATGCGCGTCTGCTGCTACTCTCGCCGGGAGCCGATCACGGGCCGGTCGGTCAATACCTGACCGATCACCCCAGCGTGCCGCTCGGCACGTTCTCGTCCGAGACGATGTATGAGGCTGCTCGTATCTTTGGTTTTTACCCCCTTCGACAGGGCTATCGCTCCTTCATGTATGCCATCGGTCTTGCACTTAAGCCGGAAAGGCAGCGTGCGGACAAGCTGCCCAACATGGCCGCGTTCATCACGTTCGACATCGCGAAGGACGACCCGCTGGAGGCGTTTAAGCGCCTCACGGGGCGTAGAAGCACGGCCCTCCTTACGGATGTCGGGCTCGTAGCGCGTAACGCTAACCTCGTCATATCGGCAGTCGGTAAAAAAATTCTCAACTTTCACCGCATCCCCGAGCGGATACGACGCCTCATGGCCGATATCGCCGTTTTTCTGCAGCCGAACATGGTCGCACGCGAATTCGTCGGCAAGGGACGCGGCCGACGTCTTAATTCGGTCGGGGTGCGCGTAATCGTCGAACAGCCGCCGCTACCCGAAAACCGCATTACGCTGTCGGCGCGCAAGGACCGTCTTGGCATCCCACTCGCGCATGCTACGTGGACGATTTCGGATAGCTTGCGTGCGTCTATCGTTACGTTCGGCCAAGAGTTGGCAACCGATTTCCAGCGTGCAAAAATCAAAGGCTTTAAGCCTGACGATGCCTTGCTGCGCGACAACGGCCGCAGGCTTCTCATTCACGACATGGCCCACACGGCGGGCACCACGCGCATGGGCATCGACCCCGCGACAAGCGTGGTCGATGCCGATCTCGCAGTGCATGGCGTGCGTGGTCTGTATGTCGCGGGCGCGTCCGTGTTTCCCACTAGCGGCCATGCCAACCCGACCCTCGTCATCGCGGGGTTCGCGATCCGGCTCGCCGACCACCTGAGCCGCGAGATTTTCTCCGAAGGTATCGCAGCCATGCCCCACCCCGAGGTCGATGCCAACCGCAAGCTCGCGGTCATCACCGGTGCCACCGGCAATCTCGGGCGTGCGCTCGTTGAACGTTTCATCGAGGCTGGCTACCGCGTGCGCGGGCAGTTTCGCAGTACGTTACCGCGCGACACGCGTGTCGAATGGGTCCATTGTGACTTCGCCGATCCCGCCCTAGAGGTCGGGACGCTGGATCGCCTCGTAAGCGGCGCTGATGTGGTGATCCATATGGCGGCATCTACCAACAAAGTTGTCGAAATGCAGGTTGCAAATGTGACCAACCTCGAACGTCTGGCCCAAGCCTGCACCAGACAAAACGTGCGCTATTTCGGACAGGCGAGTTCAATGGTCGTCTATGGATCGCCTACCCGCGCCGCTGTAGACGAGCGAGCGCCGCTTATTGACCTCCAAGCCCCTCTGGAGCGGCAGTATTTCGCCGAACCTTATATGCGCGACTACGCCGCCTCCAAACTTTGCGGCGAGATGCTACTCCAGAGGTTCGGCGAACGGATGCATGTCGATCTCTACCGGATCGCGGTCGCGGGCAACCCGCCGGAGGATGTCCTGCAATGGGGGTGGGTGAGGCGCATGCTCGTGCTCTATCGCAACACCCACTACATCGCCCCAGACGAAGTCGCCCGGGCCGTTGTCCACCTCGCAACTTTGGCCCCGGACGTTCGAAGTGGTGTCGATGTCTTCAACATCGCCGACAGCAACGCACCGACCTATCTGCAAGCCTACCGCAAGGTCGGTGGACGCCCCCAGTTTCACATCCCATTGTTGTTGGATGTCGTCAAGAATTTCATGATCGCCCGCCGCCCATCCTGTCGTCGCCCGATGGGTGCGTTCCGCCTTGACGATCGCAAGTTGCGCGAAACCGGCTTTGTGCACCGCCGCTGAAAGAAACTCTCGTTCATTCGGACAGTTTTTATGACGCTATTGCAAAGTCGAGCGGCCCTGTTCGAAACTCCTGCCGGTTTTGGTATGAGAGATGGTGGACGTGACGTATGTCAAGTTGAAGGGTGTGTGGAGGTATTTTTATCGGGTGGCCAATAGAGACGTCGATACGATTGATTTCTACCTGTCGCCTATCTGGAACGCCAAGGCTGTCTAGCGCTTTCCGAACAAAGCGGTGCACGCCTTAGGCTCAGGACTTATAGCCAGAAGATGACGGTTGCGGCGAGGCAGATGGCTGAGAAGAAGACGGTCGGGCATCTGTCATAGCGTGTTGCGACCTGCCGTTAGGCCTTGAGTCTCCCGAACATGATCTCGATACGGTGCTGCTGGCAGATCTCCCCGAAGAGACAGAAGAAGTCATCGGGGACAGAGGCTATGACAGCAACCGGATCAGGTTATCGCTTGCAGAACGCAATATCACTGCCTGTATTCCCCCGAAAAAGAACCGGAAATCAAAGCTGCCTTACGACTGGCATCTGTATAAAAAGCGCCACCTCATCGAAAACATGTTCGCGAAACTCAAAGACTGGCGACGTATTGCGACCAGATACGACCGATGCGCTCATATCTTCATGTCCGCAATCCATATCGCAGCAACCTTCATCTTCTACCTCAAAGAATGAGTCCTGAGCCTAGAAAGTCAGCCTGCATATTCGTGGATTCCGTGGTTGTACTTAGTCTGTTTGGGAGCAGCAATACGGAGCGTTGCCACTTACAGCCCCCTTGAATCATGCCCTTGCGCATTTTCTCTTTGGATCGATACTCCTGAACGCCCAAGAGTCCAATACCTCGAGCGTTAGCATGAAGATTATATCAATGAAATCAATATATTTTGGAGAAGCCTCACCGTGCACGCCATCCACTCTAACCAGTTTAGGGCACATCTTGTCTTCATTGATGCGTCGTGACGACGCCAACCACTTGTAAAGGGAGGCTTAAGACACCCCATAACGGTGTACTGCCTTCGTATAAGGTGACAGCAGACGGTTAAGGTTACTTGGATATACGCTTGGCCTACGGCGTGTCGTCAGTTAAACAGGATGATGAGTGATGCGAACTGCATGGCAGCGATGAAAATAGATTTGAGCTTATCGTAGCGGGTTGCGATGGCACGGAACTGTTTGAGTTTATTGAAGAACCGCTCGATAAGATTACGCTCCCTGTAAAGAGCGAAGTCTGTTTTCCGTTGTGTTGTTCTATTGCTTTTTAGCGGAATGATCGGGGTAAAGCCGCGTTGTATCAACCGGTCGATCAACCTGTTCGCGTCATAAGCTTGGTCGGCCAGAACGGCATCCGGATCGATGTTTTCCAGCATCAGCTCCGCCCGGTTGATATCCGCATCCTGACCCGGTGTGATGTCGATCTCCACCGAATTGCCCAGGGCATCGCAAATGGCATGGATATTTGTGGTCAGTCCGCTCTGGGATCGTCCGATGACCTGATCCGCGCGCCCTTTTTGAGGGCTTCGACGCTGTGCTGATGCGCCCGGGCAATGATGTTGCCGATCATCATGTATTCATTGTCATGATCGGCGGCGAGATGGCGAAAGATACGCTCAATCACACCGTTTTCACACCAGCGGCGCAAACGTTGGTGCACGTTTTCCCAGTCCCCGAAACGGCTCGGAAGATCACGCCAGGGGATGCCTGTACGATAGCGATACAGCACAGCTTCTACGAAAAGACCGTTGCCTGCAGCAGTGCCTCCGACATGCCCCCCACAACCCGGAAGAAGGTCTTTTATCCGCTCTCACTGGTCGTTACGTCAGCCATAGCGCCGCATCTGTTTCTCTCCCTCAAAACCGGGAAAACAGTCAGCACAGGGCAACAGAAAGACAAACCTCACGGCACACGCTCAGTGCTTAACTGACGACACGCCGTAGAACCAAGAATTTTTATGTGTCCGACTGTCGGCTTTCTGGACAAAGAAACAGGGTTTGATACGTCTGACATGAAGGCGAGTGCCGCCTGTCTGGTTTCATATTACTGAGCAGACAGGCAGTTTCAGGGGAAAAGCGGCTGTCAGAAGCAACTTGCTAAAAGATATTGTGAAGCTGACGTTCAGGCGGGCACGCGATCAGGGGCTAGTATTGGTTTCTAGCTTTTTGCGATTAAGGAAATCGCTGGCTAAATTGCATGTCCAAAACATGATACCCCCTCCTATAGCGCCAAAAATTTCGGCAATATATGGATAATTACGCATCGGTAACTCTATTAATTTGTAAAATAAAACTCCGAAAAATGCAGGAAGAAAAGCCTTTTTTTATCATAATTGAATTCTTTCTTGCGAGATATGTCCAGACATTAAGAACTCTGACTATGTGATCAATTTGATATACTTCGTAGAGAAAACATAAGGATGAACGACGACTGAATTGCCCCGAGTTTTGTGAAAACTTTTTTATCTGATTAAAGCGGCTAATGCATGTGATTTCTGTTGTGCATAAAAGCCAGCCTTAGCTTCTGCTGAGAGGATGTTTCCAATGGATGCTAGGATGCGTCGATTGTTGAACCCGTCGACCCATCGAAGCATTGCCAGTTCGACAGTTTCCCTGCTTTTCCGTTGGCCCTGCCGATAGATGTCCGCTTTCCCGGCTCCATTCTCTCAAAACTGTCAGACGATTAACAGCCCAGAAGGAGCGCAAGATCGAGTTACTCACGTCCACTATGCAAAAAGGTGTCGACAAACATGCATGTCCGAGATGAGGGCGTATGCAGCCGTCAATCGTGCAATTCTCGGACGCTTACTGTCATTCTCGACCTTGAGGACAAAAAGCTCCCGGAAAACCGGATGCATAGTGCGATCACCGCTTCCCCATCGCTTCTAGGTCAGAGGTGTGACGTGAACAAGAGACGCAGCACTCACCTGTGTCAGGCCCGCATCGAGACGGGCCTGACGGATGGCCTGAGGAGGAATTCCCTCGACGCCGGCCTCCCTCAATAACCCAGCCATGCCCGCGTCAAATGACCTGCCTGCTCCAGTCCGGCCTTTGTCCGGTTGAGGCGTGCTATCAACGTAGCGTCGGCCCGTCTCTGCGGGGAGCGTCAGTCACACACAGCCCCTCGTCTCTCCGGTTTTCTGCGAAAAGCCGGTCTGCAACCCCAGCCAGAAATTTGAGGGAAGATGCTTCCGACGGGGCTGCGTGCGCTGCGGGTGGGAGCGGGAGTGGCATCATGGCATATCGTTCCGAAAGCTGAGAGTACGGGAAGAAGCAGGGGACTGGCCAGGGACTGACTGGTACCCCTGAACGGGCTGCGCGACGCTGCGACGAATGGCGAGCAGATCATCGAAGAAGGTGGTCGCGTGCCTCACCAGGTCAGGATCAAACGCACCACCTGCCTGCTCGTGGAGAAAGGCCTTCACCTGACGCGGCGTCTATCCTGTTTTATAGGCGCGGGTGGAGAGCAGGGCGTCGATCACGTCCACGAGGCCGATGATGCGGGCGGCCAGAGGGATGGCTTTGCCCTTCAACCCGAAGGGATAACCATCACCGTCATAGCGCTCGTGGTGCAGGAGTACGGCTTCATGAACGAGGGTCGGGATATCGGCTGACAGATGAAACAGCGCTCCAAGGCCAAGCAAGGGATCGGGCGATTTGATGTCCCATATTAGGCGGAAGCAGAGGTCCGCTTCCCTTAGGGACTAAACGGACAGGGATTTTGCGCGATAAGCTGGCTTATCTCCTGCTTAATTCTGGAAGGTGCAGGCGGCCATTCCAGTCTTTTATTTAAGCGGTAGAGATAGAGAGCCGCGGTTTCCAGATCGTCGGTATGACCTACGACCTGCAAGACGGCACACCTCCCGCCTGGAATGGTGCTGGACACAATGTCCTCATTGCCTGCTTCGAAGACCCGCTCAGTCCCAACGCATAAATCCAGTCTGTAATCGTTTGGGTTTGTGGTCCGCGGGTCGCAACGGAATATGTTGAACGTCTCGCTACTCCGCGGCACAAGCCCTACCGTTTTTCGCCATCTGATGAACCGTTGAATGGTCGTCCCGATCATGGCGGGAGGCCCACGATGCTCCATGATCGCCACCCGAATGGGTGACACCTCTCGAATGGTCACATCACTTGTGTTGAAAATCTGTTGCATGAGCTTATTCCTCGCATTCATGAGAGGCCCGAAGGCCGTAAGCCACGTCTTCCAGTCAGGAGATTTTCGGAACGATGACGGCGACTGCCCGAACCGTTGCCGAAAAGCGCGGGCAAAAGCATCCGGGGCGTCGTAACCGACATCCATAGCGATCTGCGTGACACTCTGATCATCACGATAGGCCAGCCGAAACGAAGCGCGCTTCATTCGACTAAGTTGAATGTAACGATGAACTGACAGTCCGAAGAACGCCGTGAATTGCCGGTGGAAATGGAACTTCGAGAACGCTGCGACCTTACTTAATGCTTCTAGGTCCAACTGATCTTCGAGATGACATTCGATATGATCGAGCACCCGCCTCATTCTGGCATGGTAGGTTTGGAATGCTTGCGTCACTGTCGGCTCCATCGTGGCGACAGTATCTAGACATGTGGCCGCAAAGTCCGCTCGACCGATCTTGCGGTTTCTGCATTCATGAACAGCGTATTCTCTTGATGGGGTAGTGATCCATTTGCCCGTCTTCCGAAAGGAATGTAGCGTGTTCAGCTTGCGCCTGCGCTATCAGGAGATGGTCAAACGGATCACGATGATGCAGAGGCAAAGACATCAGGATCTGCAGGTGTTCAGGCTGTATTGGCAGCAGAGAGAAACCTTCCACAGGGATGGCTGCCAGAATATCATTCATATCCGCATCCAGCTTTCCGATACGGATTTTGATCGCAATCTCCCACAGTGACACGATACTTACCAGAAGATCGTGGGCCGGATCTGCAATGATCTCCCGTGCATTCTCACCCAGTCGGTCGGAGTCCGAAAGCCACCAGAGCAACGCATGCGTATCGAGCAGAACCTTCACAGGTCGCGTTCCATACTTTCAAGAACCTCGAGAGGTGTCTGATCAAAATCTTCGCTCATTCTGATCCGCCCGCGAAGAGCTCCAGGCTGACGACGCGGTCGATAGGAAGGAGCGGGCGGCCGCAGTTCAGCGACAACCTCATCATGAGACGTCACGAGGATTGTACTGCCCTGTCTGACCTGACGCAGATACGCTGTCAGGTTTCCCCGGAACTCTCGAACCCCGATTTTCTGTGGGGACGGCAAGTTGTCTAAAAGATGCTGACTCATGGTCTCCTCCCTATGTGTCATCATAACATTTACACAGAAGGAGGAGGTAGAGAATTTCCGAGGCATATTCGATTTCAGAGATCCGTAGCTTCAGACAGTGCCAGAGCGTCCTCGACGTCCACCCCAAGGTATCGAACTGTACTATCCAACTTTGTATGACACAGCAGAATCTGCACGGCCCGGATATTACCGGTTCGTTTATAAATCATGGCAACCTTTGTCCGGCGGAGTGAATGAGTTCCATATTCACCGGGGATCAGTCCCACCGCCTGAACCCATTGATCCAGGAGCCGGGAGTATTGCCTTGTGCTCAGGTGAGCTTTGGCGCTGAGGCGACTTGGAAAAACATACTCATTACAAGCCACCACCGCGATGCTCCAGCCACTCCCTTACACTTTCCCGCGTCGTTTCCGTAATCTCAAACTGCACAGGTCGCCGGGTTTTTTTCTGGATAACCATGGCTCGGTGACGCACCTGACCGCTGGTCACGATGTCGCCGATACGGAGGCTGACAAGATCGCAGCCTCTGAGTTTGCTATCAAGAGCAAGATCAAACAAAGCCTTGTCTCTGATACGCTGTTCGCTCCCCAGCCAAAACCGAATGGCCTAGGCTCAGGACCTATTAAAATATTGAACTGAGCGAGACGTTGTGATTCACAGGCTTACCGATGGAGGTAAGGCTGTGAGTGACGTATTTTTGCTGTCTGAACGCCAGATGGAGCGGATTGAGCCGTTTTTTCCTCTGCCGCATGGAGTGCCCCGTGTGGATGACCGGCGTGTTTTGAGCGGAATCGTTTACGTGATCCGCAACGGGCTTCAGTGGAAAGACGCTCCGAAAGCGTATGGCCCGCACAAGACTTTATACAATCGTTTTATTCGCTGGAGCCGCCTGGGTGTCTTCGACCGGATCTTTGTCGCCCTGACAGAACAGGCTGGCCGTTCAAAGCGCCTGATGATCGATGCAACACACCTCAAGGCACACAGAACGGCGGCGTCTCTACTCAAAAAGGGGCTTTTCCCCGCCATATCGGACGGACAAAAGGCGGCCTGAACTCAAAACTCCATGCCGTGTGCGATAGTCAGGGCAGGCCTGTTCGCCTCTATCTGACAGCAGGACAAGTCAGTGACTTCAAAGGCGCAGACGTGCTGCTGGCAGATCTCCCCGAAGAGACAGAAGAAGTCATCGGGGACAGAGGCTATGACAGCAACCGGATCAGGTTATCGCTTGCAGAACGCAATATCACTGCCTGTATTCCCCCGAAAAAGAACCGGAAATCAAAGCTGCCTTACGACTGGCATCTGTATAAAAAGCGCCACCTCATCGAAAACATGTTCGCGAAACTCAAAGACTGGCGACGTATTGCGACCAGATACGACCGCTGCGCTCATATCTTCATGTCCGCAATCCATATCGCAGCAACCTTCATCTTCTACCTCAAAGAATGAGTCCTGAGCCTAGGACTCATTTCGGCCTGACGCATCCGCGTGATCTGCTGACGCAGTTCCTCGGATACCAGTGCGATATGCTTGTACCAGTTGATCGAGTCATTCGGCAGCCAGACGCGGCAGACATCCTCGTAGCCAGGTCGATAGCCGAACCAGCGCCCCATCTGCATCAGCGTATCGTACATCTTGGTGTTGCGGTACATATAGCTGATTGTCAGACCTTCAATCGTCAGGCCGCGTGACAGACTGAGACTCCCGATGGCGATTGCGGTCAGGCCGATGCCATCCTTCTCGTATTTCGCGAAGTCGAGAACCTCATCGCTCTTGCTGTTGATCACATAAGTCCGCGTGTTTTCGAACACACCCCATAGAGCCGCTTTCACTTCATCCCAAGTGTAGTTTCGCCCGCCAAATTCGTTGGCGGCGAACTCAGCGTCGAACGCGGCATGCAGACGGGCCATGTGTTCGTTTTTCGATGATGCGGCTTCCGGCATCATGTAATTGGCCTTCACGGCCTCCCGCATCCGGTCAAGGCGCAGATTGATGAAGCTCCGCACTTCCTTCTGAACGGATACGAACCGGGACACGTTGACCAGCATGGAGCAGTGTTTTCGCTCCTGACCTCTGAGGTTGCGGATGGCCCGCGCCACAATGAACTGATCCAGCGCTCGATAAAGGCTGGGCGGCAGCTCCGCAACCGGCGATCCGTTTTTGTGAGTTAGAGGAAGATATTCTTCGCAATCGGTGATCTGTCGGAGGATTGCACTGCTACTTTCGTCGTTTAGGAGCACCTTTTTAGGCCCGAAATAAGTTGTGGGCGCGTCCAGAGAATAAATGAAGTCTTTTGGAAAGAGTTCCTCGTAAGCCTTTTCATCAAAGGCGTCGGGGTCAATGAATATATTGGCGAACGGCGTGGCCGTGTATCCGACGTAACAGCTTTTCGTAAATAGGCGCAGGATTTTTCTGATCCACGCATTGGTTGCGGTCGGATTGATGTTCGGCTTGTTGGTGTTGATCGATGCGTTGTCAGCCTCGTCGTCGATGACCAGCATTGGGACATCGCCAATTCGGTCTCGCCCCTCGGCGTTCAGCTCCCGCAGCCAGATGTACAGAGCTTCGAGCGTCTTTACATTCTTCTTGATGACGATGATGACGGGCTTTTTGAAATCGTTAAGCTGCGCGCCGCTTTTATCGGCGGTCTGCTTGTTAAAATCGGAGAGGATATTGGTGAGCGTCACCGGGTTGGGGTAGTTTTTGTCTAGTCCTACCCCGATACTCACACGATCTGCCGGATCGCTTTTGCGTCCAACAAACCCCTCGTCGACTCGCTGCTGGGTCTGCTTGCGCAGATTGTTGTGGATGCCTGCGATAACGATAATGAATTTGTAGCCAGCATCCGCTGCTTTGGCGATCGCGCCCATGTAATTTGCTGTCTTACCAGACTGCACATGGCCGATGACAAGTCCGCGTCGACTCCAAGCTCCTTCGCTCGTGGGGTCTTGGAGGAGGCCAAGAATTTTTGAACCATCACCGTTCAGAAGAGTGTTTACAATGTTAGGCTTCCAGCCTTGGCTGCGTAGATAGCCGCCATAGGCGTCCGCATAAGTCGTCTCGATTTCTCGCTTGTGAATCCAGTCCTCATCGTGCGCAGCATCGACATCGATCAGTGATACGCCCGCGTTCATGTGCGATGGGATTGCAGTCTCGGCTTCAGTGACGATGTTTTGAAGATCGCCGGAGTAACCTAGCAGCGGCGCCAGGAGGGTGGCTTTGCTTGCGATCTCGTCGCGTGATGGCAGACCGTCCTGATCGTTAAACGCGCCGATAAGTGCAGCCAGAATAACTTTCTCCTTATCGCTCTACATAATCAAGAAAATCTCCCCTGAATGTAATTCTCAACGATCTCTCCGTGATCGTCAAATAGTCGTGTCGATCTGACAATATCCCTGAATGCGTCCGCGTTCCCTGGTCCGTCACCCCAAAGAGCGTACCTGAGGTCGTCAAGGCGTTCTTTCACGTCATCGACCTGCGGCATCTGGGTCACGTCGCGGGGATGAGTCGAATAATCTGAGTAGATCATCTCGACGGGCAGCGATGCTGAAACTGCTTTCAGCAGAAGATCGAGATGACGCACACCTTCGCCGTCAAGTTTCTCGTATAGGCGCTGTGCCAGCGGATGCATCCCGTTCAGGGCATACCGAATGCCGGTCTTGTCGGCATATCGCTCCCACAGCGGGGCGATGACCTCATGGAAAAGCTTCTGGCCGCGTCCCCGATGAACGGTTGTGCTTGCACCTGAGACTTGGGCGATAATCTGCCGAAGGCGTTCCCGTACTGGCAGCGGGGGACGGGATCGAGACTTCTTGATGTCAATGGTCCATGCCTCATCAAGGCTGTTCGGAAAGTCGATTTGAACACGCGCCAGCTTGGTCGCTTCTCCCTTCGGTATCAGCCGGAACCAATCACCCCATGCCATCAGCCTGCTGTTGCGGTAGATATAGGCTCCTTGATTGGAAATGAAGGCGCTGCGGTTCTGATAGAAGTCGTATTCGCGGGCTGTCAGGTTTGAGTGGTGCGGCAGGATGTAAGGTTGCAGATGCACCGCTGCTGATCCGATCCGAACGATCTCTTCTGGAAGGTGTCTGGTGTGGGTGTTTTTGCGGCAGAAGGGATCAAAGGCTTCGACGGAATGTCCATTCACGCTGATCGCGATACGGCTCCTCCCCCGGATTTCACCGGCTAGGAAACGGTGAAAGACGAGTGCCAGATGCTTCTCTAGAACGTCCAGCTTCTCGTTGACGATCTCATCTCGTCGGTTGCCGGTTTCATCCTCCAGAAGGCGATCCATTTCCCGCCAGATGACTGCGGTGCCGTGTGCGCCAAGCTGGCTCACATAGGGAAGAGCATCAATATCCTTTTCGTCAAGAATGTTCAGAATCCAGTCATCCGTCTCATCGATGACGTCGAGGTTCCATTCAGCCCCGGACAGGCTATCATCCTTTGCGCTCACGACGGTCAGGGACCGGCATTGAGAGAAAGAAGCGGTTTTAAGACCAAGCCCGAACCGGCCCAAGTCGTTGGGGGATCGCTCTGTGCGAGGGTTCATGGCTCCGTGCCGCATAGCCGCCAAAAGCTCGGCTGCGTCCATGCCGCGTCCGTCATCCAGAATGACGAGGACAGGCTGTAGAACTGATGGTTCACAGAAAATATCAATTTTCGATGCGTCGGCGGAAATGCTGTTGTCAATCAGATCTGCCACCGCTGCTTCAAGCGAGTAACCCAGATCGCGCATTGAGGCTGAGAGGCAGGCCGCACTTGGCGGCAGACGTTCAGGTCTTGCCATCAGGTTGCCTTTCTTATTTCGTTGGAGAGCTGATGCACGAGCCGGTCGGCATTAGCTTTTAGCTCGCATTCCCAGACGGTGATGACGGTCCAGCCTGCCGCCTCAAGTGCGGCCTTGTTCCGTTTGTCCCTTGCTACGTTCCCATCGAACTTCGCCTGCCAGAATTCGGTTCTGGTAGAGGGTTTGGTCGCATTCCGGCATCCTTCATGCCGGTGCCAGAAACAGCCATGAACAAAGATGACGGTGTGGTATTTTGGAAGAACGATATCGGGCTTGCCGGGCAGGTCTTTAGTATGAAGCCGGAACCGAAAGCCAACACGATGCAGCAGCGATCGGAGCCGTATTTCAGGGGCGGTGTCGCGTCCCCTGATCCGCGACATGTTCCAGCTTCGACGCTCTGCTGAAATCGTGTCCGCCATCACTGGCCATCCGGTACGGCGTGAAGGACTTCGGCGACGATATCCGCAATCTGTCTGGCGAGCTGCGGCGGCACGGCGTTGCCGACCTGATGATACTGCTCTGTGCGCGGCCCTGCGAAGAAGTAGTTGTCCGGGAATGTCTGGAGTCTCGCTGCTTCGCGTACTGTCAGGCTGCGGCACTAGTGGATGAAGTAATGGCCATCCTTCGAGATGTGGGACGTGATGGTCGTCGCAGCATGGTCTGCGAGCTGCACCCGGAACCTGTCCGAAAACATCTTGCCTGATCGACCTTCCTCGACATTCTTATGATCGGGCAGCAGGCTTGTCGGGAAATCGGCCAGCTTCGGGCTGCGTCCGGTCTTTTCCGCAAATGTTGCAGCATAAAGATAGCGACGGAGGTCGGACGCCATATGGCTTCTCGCTTCATGTGCTGTCAGCACAGACAGTCTGCTGTCGTAGAGGCTTCGCAATACATTATGCGCAGGCTTGCGCATAATGTATCGGGACGACGATATCCCGCGAGGGGAACTAACCTTAGTCAGATTGCGGGAATCCAGCGCCTTCGCAATATCGCCAGCATAGACCGCGCCATTGAGTTGACGGCGGATGTTCATGGTTGAGATAGCTTGAAGCTCACTGAGCCAAGCAGTGGGGCTGTCTTTCGTTTTTGAGAGGCCGCTGCGTATGGAAGGCAGTGACCCTATCGTCTCCTGAACGGTGGGTGCGATCATCTTTTTGAGCGATCCCGGACGGACTTTCAGGTCGCCGCGAATGCCGACAATGAACATTCGGTGCCGCGCCTGCGGGATGCCATACTCTTCAGCGCGGATCACGAAGAGGCGCGGGTCTACATCTCCTTCCGCCATATCCTGCTCGGTAAGCGAATAAAGCTTATAGGAGAGATCGTCCGGCGTTCCGGGAATAGCGGTTCCGGGATGTGAAAGATCGCGAACGATCCGGGTGATCGCCGACTTGCCATTGATGGTCGTGGAAAGCAGTCCCTTTACATTCTCCATAACGAACACCGGCGGCCGGTGATCGACTATGATCTGGAGATATTCCAAGTACAGGGTGTGCCGCTCATCCTCTGCAAAGTCTTTGCGGCCCATCATGCGGGAACGTCCGACCAGCGAATATGCTTGGCATGGCGGTCCTCCGACGAGTGCCCATCGGCGGCTCGAGCCAACGCGATTGCGGATGATTTTCTTCACCTCAGTGCGGGATTCCGGTCCAAGCGAAATCCGCAACGCCGATGAAGCCGCATGGGCATAGGCTTCCGGATGGAGACGATACATCTCCTCGCAGGTCATTCCGCCTTTGAGGAAGGTGTAATATTCGTCTGGCGCTTCGCCCTCCCGGAACTGACGGATGAAATGGCGGAGAAGCAGTGTCTGATGCGAAAATATGTCTCTCTCGATGGAAACTACGCTCTTGAAGCAGGGCCTGCCTTTCTCATTCGAGCTGAGGGAGAAGCCTTCGCCGAGGCCGCCGGGGCCTGCAAATACATCGACTATAGGGAACGCTGCGCCCAGCCACGACGGGCAGAGCTGGTCCATAATGCTATCAGCTCGGGCTGGAAACTTTTCGCTGATAGGCTCAATTGCAAGCATGTCTATGGTCACTCCTCGGTTTTTTCGAGTATTGCACCAGAGGTAAGTGATAGGCGCTGAAACTCTTCTACGCTTACGGCGACAGAGCTGCCGTGCTTTTCCACTTGGACAGATTTCACTTTGGCCCACTCGAGCGGCAGCTTGGAACCGTTTTTGGTGTCCTTTGCGGACATGGTTTGCATGTAGTCTGTTCCTCAAGCATGAGCCATTTTAGTGACTCGGGACGTCCTGGCAACTGAGTTTTGACACTGCCTCAGAACAATCTACGGCCTCAGATTTCTTGTTTCCCTGTGTGACCACATGGTGTGCGAAATCTGATCGATTGACGTCAGCACGATGATCGGACGGCGAAGAGACAAAAGTGTTCCTGTCGTAAAAGCGATCCAGTTCTCTCAAGGCTGCTTGAGCGACTGGCCCGGCTTCCGAGTCAGATCCCCATAATGACGTCAATCGGCCGCCTCAGCCAAGGATGTTACAGAAGATGGCTTCCCGTAGGTCCTCTCCATCTCCATAGGAAATGGGTAAGCATTCGACTGCTTTCGCCTCATCTCGGTCGTAAGAGGATATGTTTGATCATCCGGAAAGCGGACGGTCTGCAATAGCTCTCGTTACCGATCACTGTCCTCCTCCAAACTGCTGATTGCTGCATGTGCAGTTGATCAGGAGAAAGTATCATGGAGAAGAAAACACGTTTTCCATCGCCTACACTGAAGGCGTCCGTGCCCTGGAATGCAGGGAAAATGGCGGGCGCCAAGCGGGCGCTCAAAGAAAAGCACGTCTAGGCTCAGGACTCATTCTTTGAGGTAGAAGATGAAGCTTGCTGCGATATGGATTGCGGACATGAAGATATGAGCGCATCGGTCGTATCTGGTCGCAATACGTCGCCAGTCTTTGAGTTTCGCGAACATGTTTTCGATGAGGTGGCGCTTTTTATACAGATGCCAGTCGTAAGGCAGCTTTGATTTCCGGTTCTTTTTCGGGGGAATACAGGCAGTGATATTGCGTTCTGCAAGCGATAACCTGATCCGGTTGCTGTCATAGCCTCTGTCCCCGATGACTTCTTCTGTCTCTTCGGGGAGATCTGCCAGCAGCACGTCTGCGCCTTTGAAGTCACTGACTTGTCCTGCTGTCAGATAGAGGCGAACAGGCCTGCCCTGACTATCGCACACGGCATGGAGTTTTGAGTTCAGGCCGCCTTTTGTCCGTCCGATATGGCGGGGAAAAGCCCCTTTTTGAGTAGAGACGCCGCCGTTCTGTGTGCCTTGAGGTGTGTTGCATCGATCATCAGGCGCTTTGAACGGCCAGCCTGTTCTGTCAGGGCGACAAAGATCCGGTCGAAGACACCCAGGCGGCTCCAGCGAATAAAACGATTGTATAAAGTCTTGTGCGGGCCATACGCTTTCGGAGCGTCTTTCCACTGAAGCCCGTTGCGGATCACGTAAACGATTCCGCTCAAAACACGCCGGTCATCCACACGGGGCACTCCATGCGGCAGAGGAAAAAACGGCTCAATCCGCTCCATCTGGCGTTCAGACAGCAAAAATACGTCACTCACAGCCTTACCTCCATCGGTAAGCCTGTGAATCACAACGTCTCGCTCAGTTCAATATTTTAATAGGTCCTGAGCCTAGGGAAAGCTCTCATCAGCGGGGCTTATTTTTTTCTCGTTTAGGGGATCAACGGGGGAGGCACTCCCCCTTGCCAGCTGCTCGATGCGCCCCTTTGGGTAGCCATTGAGCACTGCTGGCTCCCGCCTAACTCCAGCCTTTTCTGAAAAGGTTGTCGGGATAAGAAATCGCCTCAACGGTCTGTCTGAGATTGGCCGTCGTGATGCTGCTGAGATAGGTCGAAGTGCCTTGGCTCTTATGCGTCGCCTCGTGGCCCAAAAGCCTATCAATCCAGATTTCCCGAATATCCGCTGAAGCGTTCCGCAGTTGCGTGGAGACGCTGTGTCGGAACGAGTGAAACGTAATTTCTGCAGGAAGTCTGAGGCGCGTTTTCATCGTCGAGAACGACCGCCCAAATATCGTGCCCCGAACGCCATCCTTCGACGTATTGAGGCCGGGAATGAGATACGGGCCGTCCGGTGTGTCTTTCAGGGTAAGAAGTCCCGCTTCAATGAGTTTGGAATGAACAGGAACAATCCGTGTTCCGGCGTCTGTCTTGGGTGACCATCCATCTTTTGTATGAGGCTGGATGACAAAGCAGGGAATGCCGTCAATCGTTTGAAGGTCTTCTGTTCTCAGATGACAGATTTCCCCCAGCCTCAGGCCGGAATACGCCCCTATCATCGTGATGATGCGGAATGTGCTTTCAGGGACAGAACTGCGAGGCCAGTCTCCTGTCATGAGGGTTTGCAATTCCTGAGTGGTCCAGCTTCTACGAATGGTCTTGGACCCAGTCTCAAAGCTCCATCCGGTCCATGGGTTCTTTTTGACCAGTTCGCGTTGCAATAACTGGTTCCACAAGGCTGAGAGCCGCATCATGTGGTTCTTCACGCTCTTGCTGCTCAGGGTGGGGCGTCCGTCCTTTTTGGCACGGTCTGCTTCCTCTGTGAGTGTGAGACTGCTTTTCCGCTTTCCGAGGGACGCAGGCAGGGAAAACAGCAGGTCCCGGAAGGCTCCAGCCTTCTCGCCGCCGATGATAGAGACAGGCGCATCCCCAAAGGCTTGTAGGAACAGCTCTACGGCTCTCTGGGTGGCTTTGCGGGTGTCAGCGCTGGTGTGTGGGTTTTTGAGAACAAACCGCGTCAGAGCCTCAGAAAGAAGTAAGGACTGAGGCTTGGAGGCAGTAACGACTGCCGGAGCCTTCCGCATGTTCTGCGGTCGTGGTCTCGGTCTTGAGACGGGCAAAGGCACCGCTTCAATGCCTGTCGGGGCTTCGAGTAGGCGATGCAGGTCCCTCATTGCGTCCCGCACGTGCGGGATACTCTGACAGTTCTGTCCCTCAGCCAAAACCCGAAAGGTCTCATCAAAGAGTTCGGTCGTTTTCGTATGCAGCAAAGAAGCGCGTTTACGGGCTTCGTTCTGATAGCCTGTTTTTAAAGAAACCCAGATTTCCCGCTGGTTCAGCGCAGAGCGAAGGGCAGGGGGTACGATTCGGCGAAAGTGGTAGGTGGTGCCACGAATACGGAGCATGAGACGTCCTTCAGTGGGGAAGGACGGTGGAGCAAAGAGTGCCTTTGCCCCATTCAGGCCGAAAAACCGTTCATTTCCGGGAAGTCTGTGGTGCGAGCTGCGGGACTCGAACCCAGTGTTGCGGGACGCGTCCCGCAGCCAACCAATTGAAAATACGTCGAAAACGCCGACGCCAGTCTTTCCGTGACCAAATTTGATCCCATTCTCTGGCAAACATTCTGGTAAGGCAAGCCTCTCTCTGAGAGCGGATTTTCCTTGCAGAGGATTGGATATCTAAAATATATAAATGTTTATCCATTAAGGGAGTGCATCATGCAGGTTTCAAAATGGGGAAACAGCCTTGCGGTTCGTATTCCCGCCCATATCGTGCGCCAGCTTGGCTTGCAGGAAGGCGACAACGTCGAAGCCGTCTTTTCTCGCCTGAAAAGCCATGAAGAGGCTCTGCAGTCTCTCAAAACGATAGGCCGTAAATTGCCTAAGGATTTTCGTTTCGAACGTCCTCAAGACTGAGCATGTCTGTTTTTCTTGATACCAATATTCTGCTCTATGCCTGCATGGAGCAGGACGCAGAGAAAATGCGCATTGCCGTCGACCTGCTACGTCAATCGGACTGTCATATCTCGGTTCAGTCTCTCAACGAGATGACGAACACACTGCGACGTAAGACAAAGTTGTCTTTAGACGATATTGGAGAACTGGTTTCCGACATCAGAAGCCTGACTACCGTGCATGACCTTACGACAAGCGTTTACGCCAGAGGCTGGGCGATTGTGCGGCGTTATGGCTTGCAGACTTATGACAGCATGATTTTGGCTTGTGCCATTGAAAACGGGCATGAGACGGTTCTGTCAGAGGATATGCAGGACGGTCTTTCCATCTTTGATATGACGATCATTCGAAACCCTTTTGCATAGGTCACCTAAATCGTTCCAAGCTTTTCTTCGTCGTATACGTTTGCCAATTGAGACAGAGTGGAATTTCCGCTCCTACCTATATTTTAGACATGTTTAACTCACACTCAAACGCTCATTGCTGACGGTTGGAAAACGGCTAGTCTAACGTGTCTGCAATACGCGTGAGCCAGCTAGTCAAGCGTAACATGGAAAGTTATCGTCAATTTAGGATTTCAACTTCTTGGTTGGATAATTGAAATAAAATATTGGTTATATAGCGGAAATTTGCATAGAGAAGTGGACCCTAAGGAGGCGCTTGATTGAGAAATGTCAGATTATCTTATTTCGTAGATTTTATATTAAAAAATCTTATTATGCGGATTAAGTCAATAACGGCGCATTATCTAACATAGATTGATATTGATACAATGGCGTACGATTTAGAAAAACGACTGGTAGTTGGCGTTGCATCCAGCGCGGTTTTTGATCTCAGTGAGTCAGATAGTATTTTTAGACGCGACGGAGAAGAAAAATATAGAAATTACCAGGAGGAAAATCTACATAATCCTCTACCAATGGGTATCGCCTTTCCGTTTGTAAAGCGTCTGTTATCATTAAATGATCTCAGTCTTGATAAGGCAAACCCGCTTGTAGAAGTGGTGTTGTTGTCAAGGAATGACCCCGACACAGGTTTGAGGGTCATGAAGACAATATCTCATTATGGTCTCGATATTACCCGAGCAATTTTCATGCAGGGTAAATCTCCATATGAATACATACCAGCTTTTAATATTGCCTTATTTTTGTCTGCGCATAAGCCGGATGTCGACGCCGCTATTAATCTGGGACATCCAGCTGGGCAGGTACTCGACTCTACATTTCAAGAAGACGAAAAAGATAATACTCTAAGGATTGCTTTTGATTTTGATGGGGTGCTTGCTGGGGATGAATCTGAGGCCGTAATGCAATCTTCCGGTTTGGACGGATTTCATGAACACGAAACGCGGAATGTTATGCAGCCACACAATCCAGGTCCTCTTCAAAAATTTTTAGTGGAAATGTCAAAAATTCAAAAAATAGAAGAAGAGTATAAAAGTACTCATCCTGAATATAAAAACAGGCTCCGCATATCGATAGTCACAGCCCGTAATGCTCCTTCTCACGAGAGAGCACTTCGTACCCTAAAAAGCTGGAATGTAATGGCAAATGATGCTTTTTTTCTTGGAGGAGTCGAAAAAGGAAAAATTTTATCTGTACTTAAACCACATATTTTCTTCGATGATCAATCTGGCCATTTGCGGTCAGCCAGCGCTGTAGCACCTTCAGTTCACATCCCGTTTGGCATTACCAATCAACAGAAGGTCGACTTACCTAAGTTAACTCCTTGAAATAAGGACCACAAAGAAGAAGTTCATCTGTAAACTCTAATGTTATTTTCCGACTTCATAACTGGAAACCTGACCTTCCGCTCCCCCCAGAACCGCCATCACATTGCGTTCTGCTTTAGCAACCCGACGACCTAATCGGCGTTGAAATGTCCCGAAACCGGTCATTTGCGGAATTCTGTCAATAACAGTGTGAGAGAGCCGGTAAGTACTGTCCCTCAACTCCGGGTATTGGAACAGTGCAGGCCGCAGTGAACCGTCCTCCAGACGGTCGTGCGGCTGACCTTGAAAATTCCTGCGATTTCTCCCAGTGACCGCCCAGCAGCGCTCAGCTCTTTGACGTGTTTCCTCTGCCGAACGGTCAAAACAGGCGGTCGCCCAAGCTGTTTCCCGGCCAACCGGATAGCTGCAAGCCCCGCCTTTGTGCGTTCGCGAATGAGCTCCCGCTCAAACTGAGCAAAGCCTGCCAGGATGGTCAGGAACAACTGACCATTCGGGGTGCCCGTCTCAATCCCGATATTGAGAATACGCACCCGAACGCGCCGCTCAGTCAGGTTGCTCACCAACCCCATCACGTCAAGGGTGTTACGGCCCAGCCTGTCCAGACACGCCACAACCAGACTGTCCCCTTCCTTGAGGCGGCTAAGCAGACTGGAGAGGCCTGGACGACTGGCAGCCGGAACGCTGCCGGACACCGTATCAAAAACGATATCGGTCACGCCTTCCTTTTGAAGGGCTGCGACTTGCCCATCGCAAACCTGGTCTCCTGTCGAGACCCGTGCATAGCCATACCGCGTCATCGCCTCTGTCCTCCCGGCATTCCGGAACAGGGTTTCGAAACAGCAGGGCCCACTTTCCCCGCGCTGTCCCAAAACCGACGGATTTTGAAACGCAGGTCAGGTCAACACAGGCATGCGGTATGTTTTCTTCGGGCGAATGCCTCACTCCTTTTGAGGCGGACAGCGTTCGAAAGAGCAGCAGCACATCGGCGCACGCAAACACCCGTATCGTTGCTCTGGATGGCCTACGAGGCATTGCTTGCCTGATGGTCGTCTGTTCGCATTTCTTCTGTGATACGTTTGGGCAGACCGCTGCCTTGATGGACACCCCCCTTATCAAGGCCGTGTTTGATGGCAACCTGGCGGTCGCAGTGTTCTTCATCATTTCAGGAGACGCCCTCAGTTCTGGATTTCTGAGAAAACGGAACGCTGCGTCCATTCTCAGACCAGCCATTAAGCGATATCCGCGACTGGTTGTTCCAACCCTGCTCTCAACAGCCTTCCTCTTCCTGTTGATACGCCTACATCTCGTCTATGAAATCCCCACTCAGGATATTTTAGGAAGCAAATGGCTCTTCCACTGGATTAACGAAGACATCACCCTCGTTGATGTCCTGCGTTTTTCATTTCTGGACGTCTTTCTCAAAAACAGGGCCCATTATTTCAACCCCTTCCTGTGGACGATGCATTACGAAGCCATAGGCTCCATCGTCATTTTCCTGATGCTCGCACTTCTGCATCTCAACAGGAAAGCCTTGCCTGTTTTGTTGGCGCTGACCTTTCTGGTCTTCCATGACGGCAAATCCGTCGTCTTTCTGCTGTGTTTTCTTTTCGGTGCCTATCTGGCGTTTCTACGAACATCGGGAAACATGAGCCGCTTTGAAAGGACAATAGCCTCCAAGGTTCTTTCTCTATCCGCCCTGCCGGTTCTGTTCGTGCTGAGCCTGGTCTTCCCGCATGCCTATTTTCACACGGGATTGTCCCTTATCAAAGCGCCTCTCTTTACATTGGCGTTTTTGGGGAATGCTCAGGGACGGCGTTTTCTGGAAACACGCGGCATTCAGTTCCTCGGAGAAATCTCTTTCCCGTTATTCCTGTTCCAATATTCGGTTCTGATTTCCGTCACGAGCTTTCTTATCGTGACCTATTATCCCCTTCATCACACCGTTGAGATGGCATGCTTCATTGCGACATCCGGTGTTCTGCTCAGCATGATACTGGCAACCGTAACCAGCCCCATGGAAAAGCTGACAAAATCCATATGCAATATCGTCTACGAGAACGCGATGCGTCTGCTGAAAGACGGCGCCGCAATCCGGGAGTGAGACGTGCTGTCGCCTCTTCGTGTTTTACAGCGACGCCTCTTGGACAACGCGATGTACGGTGGTCCGCCCGACACGAAACACGGCGGCAATGGTTCTGAGTGACGCTCCCTCCCGTGCCATTTTCTGAATATACCGACGTTGTGTTGACGTTAGACGTGGCGGCCGTCCAATGCGTTTGCCAGCCGCCCGGGCTGCTGCGATTCCAGCCTGCGTTCTTTCACGGATAAGTTCACGCTCAAATTCGGCCATGGCCATCAGAATGGTCAGAAACAGACGTCCATTCGACGTCCCTGTTTCTATTCCCAGATTCAGGATGCGCAGACGAATATTGCGTTGGTCCAGAAGTCTGACCAGCTCGAGGACGTCGACTGTATCACGCCCCAGGCGGTCCAGTTTAGCAATGGTCAGGCTATCGCCTGACGTAAGCTTTTTCAGAAGAGCAGAGAGTGCTGGACGGTTATGAGCAGGCACAGAACCGGAAACCGTTTCTACAACGATGTTTTCCACGCCTTCATTCGTAAGAGCCAGAATTTGCGGGTCCGTCGTCTGGGCCTCCGTGGAAACCCGTGCATATCCGTATCGCGCCATCGCATTCTCCTAACGGAGCACTTTATATCGTCATATATGGACGAAAGTAAACATATATGGACTCATAATACATTGGAGAGCACTCAAAAATCTCCGAAAAAAACCGTGCAGGATTTTTCTAGACGTCTGTCGAAACCTACGTTTTTGGTGCAGCATGCAGACAAATACGTCGTCCTTCTTTTGTCTTCGGGGTTAAGCTTTTCATGTCTCTACTGGCGTCACAGTGCCGGGCCGCCCGGGCCATGCTGGGCTTCTCACAACGAGACCTGGCGAAACACGCAGAGGTCGCGCACCGGACGATTGCTGATTTTGAGACAGGGTCGCGAACGCCTCATCCTCGGACCCTGAAAGCCATCCGGGAGACTTTAGAAAAAAGCGGCGTGGTGTTCATTGATGCTGACCCGACAGGTCCTACAGCGTTGGGAGCGGGGGTCAGGTTAAAGGCTGCCGAAGTGACACCATCCAAATCCTCTGATGAAGTTTCTGGACTCTCTTCTGAGGATTTAGAGCAATGGTGGGACGAGTTAACGCCAGATAATAACAGTCATAAAAAATGAAAACCATGTAATACTTCAGTTTCGTCCGGCATAGGCTCTCGGGATTAACTATAACTCTTCAGAGGTTATTCTACCCTCAGCCAGCAGTGTCGAATGGCTACCCATTCAACAGCTGGCAAGGGGGAGTACCTCCCCCGTTGACCCCCACAGAAACAGGATGCCCCGTTATGCCTACTGCCCCATCTCCATCCCGTCACCGGTCCTCTCGCCTGTCCGTTCGGGCCTCGCCCGTAGAGCTTGAACGCTGGAACAATGCAGCGCATGCGCTCGGCCATGCCACAACGGCTGCATGGGTTCGGACCTTACTTCACAATGCAGAAGTTTCGCATCGTTATGGCGGGGATATAGGCTCCGAGATCCGTAGCCTGCGAAGTGAACTATCTCGTATCGGTAATAATCTGAATCAACTTGCTCACGCCGCCCATCGTGGGGATGCCGTGGCTTGTGCTGATACGCTGGAGCACATCGACCGCCTCAAGGACCGGACAGATAGTTTGCTGAAAACTCTGCGTCCTGCACATATTCGTCGCGTAAAGCTCCCCTCGCATTCCGTTCCCGTGCACTTGGTGCACTGAACACGCATCGGTCTTCGCAGGTGCGATACGATGATTGTGCAGGAAACCAGAATTAAGAGCACAAGCGGACATCAGGCGGTTTCACGTCATGTTCTGTCTGGCGCAAAAAACGAAGCCATCCGTCTCATCTCGGGCAGCGACTATCTGCTCAAGGATTGGATGAAAGAAGCGAAACGCGAGGGCATTCGATACGGCCTACGCCATATCGCCTTTAATCCGTCTGAACCGATGACAGACCAGCAGCTTTCTGACTTTGCGGAAGACATCTGCCGAGAACTTGGGGCTGATCCCGAACGAATAACCTTCGTGATTCATCAGAAAGACGGGAAAATTCACGGCCATCTCCTGCTTCCCGAGTGGCAGGATTCTCACGTGCTCAGTAGCAAGTTTTCATGGGCCAGGTTGGAAAAACTGGCCCGTCTCGCAGAGGTAAAGTTGGGGCATGCACTGGTGCCAGGAAGGCATGACAAAGCTATCGTCAAAGCCCTCAAAGAGGCTGGAGAGAATGAAGCTGCCAGCAAAGTTGAAGCTCTTATTCCCATGGAGAAAACACCACCTCCCGTTGCAGCCTACACGTCACAAGCAAGGCGGATGACAGAACGCCAGAACTTCGATCTCCCCATTGCCCGACGCGAGATTATGACGTTCTGGGAGAAGTCAGAGAATGATCTGCGGAAATTCAGGCATTTTCTGTCGAGCAAAAACTGGAGCATGCGGGCTGGAGATCGAACAGATCGCAGGCGCGACGCTCATATCATTGAAACTGAAGACGGCTTGCTCATTGGATCATTCACACGGTTGACCAAAGTCAGAATGAAAGACTTCCGACAACTTCTTGAAGACGAAGCTTCCCAGAAGCCGCTTCTGGACCTGCGTCCGATCGCTAAAAAGAGTGAAGCACGAGAGGCCAGACACGCCTCACTGGAACAGCGGGAACATACAGATGAGATGAAGGCAGAACGATTGCGGCTTCAAAAGCGTCTGCCTGTTATTGTGCCCTTTAAAAACCCAGAGCGTTTGAGTGCCGGATTTCAGATTTATCTCAAGGACTGGAAAACGGAGATGCAAGCGGCCCGTGCCGTTTTGAACGCGAAGCATCCTCTTGAGAAAAAATATGGGCCGGAAATACCGCTCGATATTCAATCCCAGCGGATCATGGATCTGATCAAGCAAGGACGAGCGCGCCTGAAGAAGGCCCATGAGGCTGTACAACGTGCACGCGTAGACTTGGAGGAGCTGGAAGCAGGGCGTTGGGTCCTGTTCAAAGGACAGAAAGTCTCGAAAGCAGAAGAGGCTCTACAACAAGCGTTAGCGCAGCTCGGTGAAATTCTGCGCTATATTGTGCAGGCAGTTCTTTATTATCTCGGACTGAGCGGCACGAAGCCTGCACCATTGCAGCTCCCGGTGCCGATTGAACGCCAGATGAGTCGTCAGGAGTATGTGGAGAGCAGGCAGAAGCTGCTCGGCATCCTTCTCAACGACAAAAGCTGTCGAGCCTGGGTGAAAGGGCATTGTCGGGATGCGGAGCACAAGCGTGCCCGTCTTATTGAACAATGGCATGAAGAGCGTGCGCCAGAGGTTGAGAAGGCGGAACAGGCAGTCGTTCAGCTTCAAACGCTTGCACGACCGCCACGCCGTATTCCGGAAGAGGTTAGGGCCCGCATCGTGACACTCAAAAGGTGCGGAGACTTTCACGGGGCTCTGAATGAAGTCAGACTGCTTGACGCTGTACCTCCGTCTCAGTCTGTAGGGCAACCAGTGAATAGGATGCCTCTTCAGCTTCTTGAGAGGGGCCGAAGAGGGCATCAGGAACAGAAGATGTCGCTTCAGTAAGCGGGTGGGCCGCTTCCGCCTCTTGGCGGCCATAGAAGTCGCTACTCGACAATTTCCGAAGCGGACGGTCTGCAATCTCCGCCGTTCAGACATAAGCGCTAAGCGCAACGAATGTCTGCTCTTCGTTTCCCGATCGCGCCTTGATAGGCATCGCAGCTGCCGACAAACTCAAAACTCTTACGGGAAGTCCACCCTCAGACAAAATTCAGAGAGTTAGTCAAATTGACCAATCAACCCAATCTCGAAGCTCTTAATAAAAGATGCGAACGGAGCATAACAAAAATGAGCGACGACGAGGCGCTCAAACATATCGGCCAATTGATCGACGATTCCTGTGACGGGACATTTGAACGCGGCCTGACACGGGCATTCTATTTGCTCGATGATCTTACACAACGGCCGCTCACTGAAGAGAATGCCGTGTTGGCAGAGTATTTCCGGGCTAATGCTTGGGCTGCGCGATCGCAAATCGCTAATATGCGACAATCCTGGTCTTGGGAGAACATAGAACTTCAGGAAGAGATGTTGGCACTCTCGCGGGCAGTCAACCATCCCGGGTTCATTAAGCTCGATAAGATACGCCGCTGCCAAATTCTGACTAATCGTGCCAATCTACTCAGTAGGGTCGGTCGCTCAATCGACGCAATCGCCGGTTGGGATGATGCGCTCTGCATCTGTCCGCACTTCGCGATAACACTTGGTAACCGCGGTGCCGGACTCAGGCATTATGCCGGTATGGTCGAAGACAATCGCGAACGCGCCATTCTGGCGCTCCATGCCTATGACAGTCTTTGCAAGGCGATGGCGCCGGATGCAGTGTATGAGTCTCCTAACTTTCTGCCCCTCGTTGCGCAGTTCAGGAACCTAGCCAACGAACTTGGGAGAAGGCTCGATGTCGATGCAGTGCGGTCGATGCAGCACCTTGATCAGGGTGAGCAGGGCCGATCAAAAACGGAACGCGCCTATCGTCAATGGTGCCTCGATAAGCGGCTGTTTCTTTGTCCTTTGAATGACCTTGGATCGTATCTCGCTGCGGCGACGGACGATTTTATGTTGCCCGGTATCACCGAGAGATTCGACGAACGCCCTGGAGACTATTCACCGCCTCCAATTATCGGCTTTTTCAGCCAGATGAAACAAGAATATGCCTCAGCCCGCTACATGCTATTCGAAGGAGTGAGCAGCACACGGACCCACTTCTCCGACCGCGGCGTCACGCTCATTAACACGCTCGATTATCCACTCTACTCGCTCGCGAGCGAGAGAGTTCGGACAGCATTTCGCATTGCGTATTCCTTACTCGACAAGATTGCCTTTTTGATCGACCACTATTGGAAACTGGGGAAGGTGTCCAAGCATATCAACTTCAAGAACGTCTGGATGGTCGAGAAGAAGCAGAGGCTGCTCCCGCAGTTCGAGGAATCGAACAATTGGCCTCTACGGGGACTCTATTGGCTGTCGAAGGAACTGTTTGACGATCAGCTTAAACAGACAACAGCTGCAGATGCCCACGAACTCCATGCGATCCGCAACGCGCTTGAGCATACCTATCTGCGCGTCAGCATGGGCTGGGCTAAGCCGTTCATGATAGGACAGGCCAACACTAGTGGTTTCGGGATTACCATCGGGAGCGACGAACTGGAATCGAAGGCGATACGGCTAATGCAAATTGCCCGCTCGGCCTTATTTTATGTATCATTCGCGATCGACCATGAAGAGCGTGAGAAACGCCGTGCTAACCCAAATACTATGATTGGATCGATGCCACTTTACGATCTCGAAGATCGCAGAAAGCGCCGCGATTCAAATTAGAAAGACTGTTTCGTCAGGATAATAGTATTTTGGGTCATTAGCCTTTCTGTTTTCTGATTCCCGCAAAGGGAAACTCAAAAATTATCTTTGGTCTGGCTGAATGTCCGCTAATTCAGATTGCCACCTGAAAGCAGACCTTCCGTTCCCCCCCTGATCTGCCTGTCTGCTCAGTGATGCCGGAGCAGACAGGCGGCATTCGCCCTCTTTCACGACATATAGCCCTCGCAGAGCAGGATCCCTTAGCGGACACCCCGACTCTGCAACATTAAACGACGCAATTCCCTCAACGGAAGGCAATGGATTTAAAATAAATTCAGAATTTTATTGATAGAGTTCAAAATATGGAAGATCCCAAAAAGCATTTCATAGGTAATAACAGAAATAGTAATATGCTCTCTCCATGCCAAAAGACCGTTACTATCAAAGACGTATTTTTTTTGGTAACCGTTTTTAATTAAATCCCATCCCGCCCATCCCACAACCAAGAAAGCAACGCCAATGAAGGCAAAGACAAAGTCGTAATGTGGAATGTAGGTTAGCGAAAATACGATAACAGTAACTGCCATGACGAAAATTCCAGCAAGAGAAGGAGCTGCGTCATTCCCGAATTTCTTATCTATCTCTCTTGCTTCGTTGCGAAGGACGAAAAATCCGACGACTGTCATTGCAATGGCGAGAATAGATCCAAAAATATTTTCTTCCAGCATTTTAGATATTACCTATGTTTCTTTCGGTTCTTCTAATTTTTATAAAGTGGAGAATGTACACGAGCAAGAAGCCCTACAACGAGATGTCGTAAGCGTCCAGATCTCGTACACTTGAAGTCCACTTAAGCCTTCTTCGTAGACATTCGATGGTGGAACAGTGATGCCGAAAAAGCAGACATCGGCGGCGCATTACCCACCATTAAAAATAATTATAGGATATAAATCATTATGAATTTTTTATCTAATATTCCAACACTATTATTTAATTTACAAGATCCGGAATGATAATATTATATAAGCATTCATCACAAATTTTGGCTTATTTGTTGTAATCATAGATTGCGAAGATGACATAAACCGTCTTTTTCAGTTTGAAGCTATGTCCGGTATACATTCCGCGCCTCATGAAAACCGACATTCCGCCCCCCCCCCATAACCGCCGTCAGCTTTCCGGAATGTCTAATTGGAATGTCGGGAATTCCAGCGCTTCGATGACGCTTTTCAGGTTCTGCACATCGATTGAGCTCGTGTAGTTCATCGTTCCCTGACTGCGGTGTGACGCCTCATGTCCCAGAACTCGGTCAATCCAGAGTTCCCGGAAACTGGCATTTTGATTCCGCAGTTTCGTTGAGACGGTGTGCCTGAAGCTATGGAACGTAATCTCGGCGGGGAGGTCGAGCTTCGTTTTGAGTTTTGAGAACGCCTGTCCAAATGCAGCCCCCCTGACGCCTTCGCTGGAGGTCGGCAGGTCGGGAAACAGGAAATGCTGCTCCGGTTTCAGAAAGCTCATGATACCCGCTTTAATGAGCCGGGAGTGAATTGGCACCAGCCTCGTTCCTGCCGCCGATTTTGGAGACCATCTATCTTCCGGGTGAGGGCGGACATGGAAGCACGCCACACCTTGGATATTCTCGATGTCTTGGCCGCGCAGATTGCAGATTTCTCCCAATCTGAGGCCCGTATAGAGGGCCATATTCACCATCCCTGCATAGGTCCGACGGGAAATGCCGCGATGCTCCCATTGGTTCGGTGTGAGTAGGGCCAGCTCTTCGTCGGTCCAGCAGCGTCTTTCTGTCTTTTTGGTCGTATTGAAGGACCACTGTGACCACGGGTTTTTGGCAACGATTTCCCGTTGAACGAGTACGGACCAGAGAGACGATAGCCGGGAGAAGTGGTTCTTCACTGTCTTGCCGCTTACGGTCTCAAGCTCTTGCTCTTTCGCTGATTTTACCGCGTCTCGAATGGAAAGACGGTTCTTGGATTTTCCGTGCGTTGCGGGAAGGCCAAGGAGCAAATCGTGAAAGTCGCCAGCCGTTGTGCCTGATATCTGGCTGACAGGCAGATCCCCGAAAGCTTCGATAAATAGGTCGAGCGTTGTTTTTGTGCCTTTGATGGTATCGGCGCTTTTGCTTGCGTCATTCAGGATAAAGCGTTGAACCATGGTGCTAATGGTCTGGGCCTTGGCCTTCTTACGGTTCCCTGGAGACGGCAAGGCTTCAGGCGGTTCGTCTTCTGGTCTCTCCTTAGCAGAGAGGTCAGGTGCAGGCGTGATAGCGCTGCCTGAAGCTTTGATATCGACGACGAGCTTTCGCAAGCCCACGATCTCATCGCGGAGCATAGTCTCACGTGTCTGCGTGACGGCCGTATTCAGTGTCTGTGCCTGCTTCAAAGCAGCGAGAAAGGCGTCGGTCTGTTCGAAATGCCCTGCAATGATGTCCAAAAAATTTTCGACCTGCTCCATGTAAGCTTTCGTCTGGAGCGCCTGCTGGGCCAGTTTAAGGCGGTGCTTGGTCTGTTCTTCTTGCAGCCGGACGTTGTGATAGTTTTCCCAGTCTTTCACGAATTGCTCGTAAAAGCGGATGATATCAGTAGCGGTCAGGGCTTTTTGTGTTGGCTCTGTTGTCATCCGCCGAATCTCCTCAAAGCACTCCCCGGTACGAGCATAGAGCAAGGCCGCCTTTTGTCGTGCCAGCAACTTACTGGGCGTTTTTAGGGGATGCGAGACTTCGCCTCTACCTAACCAAGCTCGGAGGTCTAGCGGGACAGAACGCCTGAAATAATATTGCGATCCGACGATTCGCAGCATGCGTCTAACTCTCCCAGAATGGGAAAGACTGTGGGACAAACGCCCATTTTAACGCCAAGGCGTATTTTTCTTTGTATTTTCAATGGGTTATTGGTGCGAGCTGCGGGACTCGAACCCGCACGTCCTTGCGGACTCGAGATTTTAAGTCTCGTGCGTCTACCATTCCGCCAAGCTCGCACTGCTCTCATGCTGCGCGCAGGAGAGCAGTACCGTTTTCTCTCAACCAGCGTTCCGCTGCAAGACGTCCATTGCGTCCTTCGGGAATAAAACTGTCCACCAGGGCCCAGAAGTCGGGGCCGTGGTTGAAATGTTGCAAGTGCGCCAGTTCGTGGACGACGACATAATCCTGAATATGCGTAGGCGCCATCAGCAGGCGCCAGCTAAGCATGATCCGGCCCTGTTTCGTACAACTTCCCCAGCGTGTCCTTACATCGCGCAGGTCGAGGCGGATGGGGTGCAGGTTCATTTTTGCGGAATGGGTTTGGAGTATTTCGGTCAGGCAATCTTTTGCCAGGATCTGAAGAAAATCGCGGACGCGTCGCGTCGTGTGCGAGGCATCTCCGCTAACGTGAAGTCCGTCTGCATCAAGCCAGCATCCGCGTCTGGCTGTGGGCTCATGGAGAATGGGAATGCGTTTCCCATCAATCATGACGTGAGAGCCTTCTGTCAGTGTGGGCTTTTCCGGTAGTGCCGCAAGGGCCCTTGCGATCCATTCCGTCTGTTGGTGCACGAAAGCCAATGCCCGGTCTTTGGTGACAGTCTGGGGAAGCGTGACAATGACTTCGCCGCGGACAGGTTCGATCCGCAGAGTAATGCGTCTGGCCCGTGCCGAACGCTTCCAGATCAGTGGAACGGTCGGGGGGAGCATGGGTGTCAGGTCTTGCGTTTCAGGACCTGACACAGCGGCGAGCGGTCTGGCCATTCGCCGGGCCAGTCTTCCAGATGGTCTTCCAGAGGGCCTGCACGACGCTCGCTGATGCAGCGGTCCTGAACGGATGCGCGTGAACTGTGGACGCCTTTGTCGTTACCCGTGCGGAGCGGGTGCCAGTCGGGAAGATCAAATCCGTCGCGCAGCAGGCGATAAGAACAACTGGGCGGAAGCCAGTCGATTTCAGCCAGAAGGGCAGGTGTCAGGGTTACGCAGTCGGGGACCTTGCGGTGACGATCCGCGTAGTCGGTGCAACGGCATGTATGGGTGTCGAGAAGACGACAGGCAACGTCTGTGTAAATCACCTCTTCCGTATCTTCGTCGCGCAGCTTGTTGAGGCAGCAGCGACCGCAGCCGTCGCAGAGGGATTCCCATTGTTCGGAAGACATCTGATCCAGAGGAACGGTTTGCCAGAAAGGCGCGGAGGGAGACGTCATGGATGGTCCAGCAGGGCACAGGCAACGCAGAAAGCGGTCGCCAGAAGAATGGAAAGAAAAACGGACGGTAATAGGAGCGGAAACCAGATCAGGCGCAGGCGTGTCGGCAGATCTGCTCCCAGACCGATGGCGGCGCGGGTCGTGCCGGGAGGAAGAGTCAAAAGAGTTGCCCCAATGGGAAAAGCTACTGCGGGGGCGATGAGCAGCCCTTCGAGCCATCCGGGAGCAGAATGAAGGCTGGCTAGCGCAAGGGCCAGCCCTGGTCCGGGCAGAAGCAGTATCAACCCCAGACGGCGCAGAACGGAAGCTGGCAGAACCCGCATGAGGAGTGCGATCAGCGCACAGGCCCCCAAAAGCCCTGTCAGGATCGAGGGAAGATTAAGGCGGAGTGCGAGGGCCATCAGGGCGTCCGGGGAACGAAATGTGCTGCGAACTGCTGTTCAAGCGCGTCGCCATGTAGGGACCAGAACGTGTCGCTGACCGTCAGGAACGTGGGGGTTGCTTCCGGAAGAACAGGAACGGGCATGTCTTCCAGATGAGGAGCGTGCATCCGGAGTTGCTCAAGGGCCCGGTGTGCGTTCTCGGCGGAAACGTTGATGGGAATGGCCCAGAAAAGGGGAGAGCGGAGCACATTCTGTGTCCCGGCAACGAACAGCGATGTCGCCGGGCCTGACGGAGCGCGCGCACTCACGCTGGTGACTTCCGTGGCGGGCGCACTCAGCATAAGAGCGCCGCTCTGCTCCATGATGCGGGCAGCATCAGCGGGGGTTTCCCACCACACGATATAGGGGCGCAGCAGGTCCAGCCTGCGGAACGCACGCTCCACGCCAGCCGGCGTCGAAAGCGTCGCATAGATATTCTGTGGCGCAACGCCGTCAGCCAGCAGGGCGATTTCCAGTGTCGTCCGGGCACCGAAATGCAATCCTCTCCGTCCCGGATGGCGGGCCACATCCCAGAAATCCTGCCAGCTTGGGGCCGTCGTCAGTCGTGAGCGATCCCAGGTCAGGGCAACGTCGCTCACACCTCCGGGAATGCCGCAGGTTGATGTGTTATCTATCGGATGAACCCATTTACCCTCACAGGCCTGAGTCAGCTGCGTCCCAGTGACGAGAACGGCCATCCATGCGGGCTTTGTCGTCTGCATCGCAGTCTGGAGGGTGCTTGTCTTGCCGTCCCATTCCACCAGAGGCAGAGCAGTGTTAGCGGCAGTCAGGGCATGTGCGGCTATTGTTCCTTGGGGAACGCCGAAGCCGGGTTCAGGATGATGGACGGGTTTGCGAACGTGGCGAACGCGTCTGTGCCCATGGGCGGAGGCCGGTGCGGGCACGAAAACCGATGTAATGTCGCGCCTGACAGATGTCAGAAACGTGCCGATACCGCTGCTCTGGTGCGGTGAAGCGGCCTGCACTGCCGAGGTCAGCGATGACAGAATCAGCAGCGCGCAGAAAGACGTCCGAAGCGGGAGGCTCCTGCGGGAGATCCGACCAGATGTCCAAAAGACATGTCGCAAAGGGAAGGCAGGCCGGGTCAGAACGAGAGGATCCTCAGAAAAATTCAGGTGTCCGAAAGGGGCCGTCCGATTATTTCCGGACAGAATGGGCGCACTTTAATACATCCCGGCACCCAGCGGAAAGGCCGTCGCATGAGCAGCAGGCCAGGCAAGCTGTACGGGAGTGCCAGAGGCAGGGATTTTCTGGGCCTGAAGTGGGGGGCGGCGTAACTCGATTTCCGTTCCTTCCGCACAGCGGACGCGCATGCGGATATGGTCCCCGAGATGGGTGCTGTCGGTTAAAACGCCACGCACAGGGATGTCTTCATCGTCGTCCATACCGAGGCTCTGGGGACCGAAAAACGGTGATATCCGGTCCGGGCGAATGCAGACGAGACATTCCTGCCCCTCGCTCAGATCTTCGGAAATCATGGCGTCCACGATGCCACCGCAGGCCAGATGAACACGGGCCACGTCATCACCAATGTCCAGAACCTGTCCTGTCAGCGTATTGGTCTCACCGAAAAGGGTTGCGACTTCCACGCAGGTGGGACGGTCATAGAGGCGGACAGCGTCGGCGCATTGCAAAAGTGCGTTATTGTGAAAAACTGCGATCGCCCCGCCTGAGTGCAGGGCATCTTCCCGACGTGAGACGGCGTGAATGACGCTGAGGTTCAGGGCGCGGGAGAGAGTGCTCAGCAGGATCGGAATGCGGCGTGCGGCATGTGGATCGAGTGCGTGGAGCGGGTCGTCAAGAAGCAAGACGTCAGGCGAAGTGATCAGGGCGCGGGCCAGTCTGACGCGCAGGGACTGTTCCGCATCCAGTTCTGTGGGGCGCCGGTCTGCAATACCATCCAGTCCCATGAGCGAGATCATCCGTCCGGCAGCAGCCCGGGCTTCCTGTCTGCCTTTACGGCTCGCACGCAGGCTGAAGGCGATGTTGTCGCGCAGGTCTAGATGCGGAAAAAGCGGGTCCCGCGGGCTGACGATCCGCATGTGTCGTTCTGCGGCCGGCCGGGACGTCACATCTTCGCCATTGACCATGATGGTGCCGCCCAGATGGGGCAGGAATCCTGCCAGTACGTCCAAAAGGCGCGACAGGGCCGCAGGCTGGTTGCCGAAAAGAGTCAGGGTCGCGCCCGGCAGGAGCGACAGATCGACGGGCGGCGCATCGATGGCTGCACGTAGGCCGATAATATCCAGTACGGGCTGCACGACGGCTTTGGGGCGGGAGGGACGAGTGCTCCCCTGCTTGGGAGCCATGCGGGGAGCGCCTGACAGGCCTGACATGCAACCTCTGGGAGAATGGATCGTTATGAGCGAAACAAAATCAGGCCAGAACGGATCTGACCTGATACTGAAGAAGGGGTTTGAACATGAGCCGTAAAAGCGTCAAGGATAACATTGAAGTTGCAGCCGAAACCACGCAGGCTCAGATCGACGGTCTGCGGACCCAGTTGCAGGAACTCCTGAACAACCGCATTAATCCCGCTCTGCTCGACGCAGCGGACCGCACGGATCATGCCGTTGCAAATGCCCGCAAAATCACAGATCATGAAATTGAAAATGTTTCGACGCGTGTGCGGGCGCGTCCGATTGCAGCCGTCCTGATTTCGGCCGTTGTCGGTTTCCTTGCCGGCCGTTTCTCCAAGTAACAGCCCGGTTCTTTCCAGGCAGGAGACGGACGGCATTGCGTCCGGCTCCGTCCTGAAGAAGAGGCAAACGATTTCCCATGAAGCCCATTGAACTCGGACAGGACGTCCTCTCCGCCCAGGGACAGATCCTTTCCCGCTCTGCCATGCGAATCGGCCGCAGAGTCGCTTACGGTGTTGTCGCGGCAGTTTTTCTGATGTTCGCGGCAATCTCGTTTCACGGGTTCCTGTGGGCATTTTTTATTGATGTGGTCGGACTGGGTTATGTCGCGTCCGCACTCTGCGTCATGGGTGTGGACCTTCTGTTTGTCGTGATCTTCGGACTTCTCGCAGCCCGCTCCATTCCGGACCCCATTGCAATCGAAGCGCGCATCCGTCGTGATCGCAAGCTGGCACAGCTCAAACAGTCTGTGGCCATGGCAGCTCTGACAGGGGTTGTATTCGGGCCTGCCGGACGTTTTACGCTCAGACGTGTGTTTGATCTTGTGCGCAATATCCTCGGCCTTCGGAAATAAGACATTTTGTGGCTGATATTGGCCAAACCCATATAGTCAGCCCCAACGTAATGGCGTAAGCACGTCGCCAGCACACAACCCCCTCATTATTTGAGGGGGAGTCGTTGTGTCTGATTGAGGAGCGTTGTGGGCGAGTTGTCTTACAGTGTGGCGTTTGGCAGTCTGGTGGTTGACGCTGGAGCTGGTTTCTGATGCTGGCTGAAGTTAACCTGTTTGGCGTTTTCGTTGCTCCGCTTTCCATTTATGCCGTAGCGGCGGTCTTTGTGACGTTACTGCTTCGAAGCATTCTGTGGCGCACGGGCGCCCTGGGGTGGTTCTGGCACGTCGCTCTCTTTGAAATAGCGCTCTATGTCTGTGTTCTCTGTCTGCTCATCCTTTACGTATAGGAGGGGTCAGCGATGAACTGGACCCGCAGTGTAATCCGTGTCCTGCTGACCCTTGTCGTGCTGGCGCTCGCCATCGGGCTGGGGCGGACGATGTGGGACATCTATGTCCTCGCCCCCTGGACCCGTGACGGCCGCGTGCGCGTCTATGTCGTGGACGCGGCTCCCGAAGTCTCGGGCACGGTTGTCGCCGTACCGGTGGTGGATAACCAGTTCGTCCATAAGGGCGATCCGCTCTTCGTGCTCGATCCGGTGCGCTTTCGCCTTGATATCGATGCGGCCCGCGCCCGTCTGGCCGGTGCCGAGGAAGACCTGAAGCTCCGCAGTTCCGACGCCAAACGTCGTATGGGACTGGGCGGAATCGTCTCGGCAGAAGAGCAGGAAGACTTCAACTCCAATGTCGAGACCCAGCGCGCCAAGGTCAACGCAGCCAAGGCCGAGCTGAACACCGCCCTGCTGAACCTCCAGCGCTCCACGGTCTATTCGCCGGTGGACGGCTACATCACCAACCTGAACCTGCGCGTGGGTGACTACGCCCATGCCGGTCAGCCCGGTATGGCCGTGATCGACGCGCACAGCTTCTGGATCAACGGCTATTTTGAAGAAACCAAGATGCACGGCGTGCATGTGGGGGACGAGGCCCGCATCAAGCTGATGGGCTACAAACAGATCCTCATGGCGCATGTCGTGAGCATCGGCCGCGGCATCAACGATCAGAACGGCGTGTCCGACAAGCTGGGCCTGCCGGACGTCAATCCGATCTTCACCTGGGTGCGTCTGGCACAGCGTATTCCGGTGCGTCTGGAACTCGATAACGTGCCGCCGAACATCACGCTGGCGGCCGGCATGACGGCCACGGTGACGATCGGACGTGAAACGCCGGGCGCGCGCGGCCGTCTGACCACCTGGCTGCAGAACCACCTCTGACATGTCCCGCAAACTCCTGACCCTTGCCCTGAGTACCTGTCTGTCGCTGACGGCGTGTACGGTGGGGCCGAACTTCACGCCGGACCGGATCAAGGTGCCCGACGCCTTCGTCGAGCAGCCCCATCCCGCCACGGCCGATGCGCTGGCGCAGTCGGCGGCGGACATGAAGGACTGGTGGTCGCAGTTCCACGACCCCATGCTCAACGAGCTGGTGGATCAGGCGATCAAGGGCAATTACGACCTGCAGATCGCCTCGCAGCACATTATCGCCGAGCGCGCCGTCCGCCGTCAGGCGCAGTCGGCCTGGTATCCACAGCTCGATGTGGCCGCAGGTGGCGGCGATGACCGTTACTCGATCAATATCGACAACTGGCCGTTGCGACCGGGCAATCCGGCCAATCACCCCGAAGCCTCGGTCCTGACCTATGGTGCGCGGGCGAGCTGGGAAGTCGATCTGTTCGGGCACATTGCCCGGCAGGTGGAAGAGCGCAAGCGGATCGTCGAGGAATCGATCGAGAACCGTCGCGGCGTTCTTCTGGCCCTGCTGGCCGAGATGGCGACGGATTATGTGACGCTGCGCTCGGTTCAGGAGCGTCTGGGCGTCACCGAACGCGCCATCGACGTGGCCGTGCGCTCGCGCGAACTGACCGAAAAGCTCTACACCCACGGTCTTGGCAACACGCTGGCCGTGGCGCAGGCGCAGACGGAAGAACATCTCGAACGCGCCCGTCTGGCGCCGCTACACGAGCAGGAAGAGCGGCTGATGCATGCCATCGCCGTCCTTGTCGGCGACATGCCGGGCCAGCTTGAGGAAGAGCTGGAAAAGCGCCGCCCGATCCCGGATCTGCCGCGCTTCCCCGACAGTCTGCCGTCGATCGTGCTGGCCAACCGCCCCGATATCCGCGTGGCCGAGGCCGAATACGCCGCCGACACCGCGCGCGTAGGCATTGCGGTCTCGAACCTCTATCCGAAATTCATGATCCCGCTCACGTTCAATCCGAACGCGTCCGCCGCCTATCAGGCGTTCCAGGCAGGTGGCATGGCTTGGAGCTTCATGATGATGGCAACGCTGCCGGTCATCCATGGCGGCCGCTACACCGCCGCGATCGCGCAGGCCCGGGCCGAGGCCGAGGGCAGCCGTCTGAACTACCGCAAGACGGTGCTCAAGGCGTTTGCGGATGTCGAGGACGCGATGGGCGACTGGCGGCATAATGCCGAACTGGTCGAGCAGCTGAATCAGGCCTCCGTCGATGCCGGCCTCGCCCGTGATCGCGCCCAGAAGCTCTTCGGGGCCGGTCTGACCGGTTATCTGAACGTGCTGACGACCGAACAGACCGCCCTGTCCGCACAGGACCAGGCCGTCGTCGGACGCCTCGCCCGCGTCCGCAACGCCGTCGCCCTCTACATCGCCCTCGGCGCCGGATGGCAGGGAAAAGCCCTCACCGACACAAGACTCCCCGTCGAAGTCAAACAGCAAAACGCCTTCGTCAGAGCCTTCACTCGGTAAAGCAGCAAAGACGCCTGAGCAGGAGACGCAGAATGAAGTCGAAGATATTTCGTTTCCTCCTTCTTCTGTCAGGTGTCTGCGGGCTGGCGCCGCATGCATTTGCGGCTGAGAGCAGCCCCGTCACGGCTCCCGGCCCTTTGGGAGTTCTGGCAGGGACGTTTGTGAATGCGGGTTCTGGCACACCTGTCGTACTGATGATCCCTGGCTCCGGTCCGACGGATCGGGATGGAAATTCGGCTCTGGGGCAGAGGCCTGCGACGCTTCGACAGATTGCGGATGGTCTTGCCACCCACGGGATTTCTTCCGTCCGGATCGACAAGCGCGGGATGTTCGGCAGCAAACAGGCCGTGGCCGACGGTAATAACGTCACGATCGCGGATTACGCGAGCGACGTGCGAAGCTGGATTGGGGTGATCCGGGCCAAAACTGGCGCAAGATGTATCTGGGTGTTGGGGCATAGCGAAGGCGGCCTCGTTGCCCTTGCCAGCGCTCAGGGACAGGCGGATATCTGCGGATTGATCCTTCTGTCCACTCCGGGACGACCGCTTGGCGAAGTCCTGCGGGCGCAGCTTCATGCCATTCCGTCGGCCAAAACGGTTCTGCCGCAGATGGATGCTGCGATTGATGCGCTCGAAGCTGGACGTTATGTGGATGTCCTGACGCTGCATCCGGGGTTGCGGGGTGTCTTTCATCCGCGGGTGCAGGATTTTATGATCGATCTTTTCCATCATGATCCAGCCTTGTTGCTCAAGGCATATCACGGGCCGGTCTTGATCGTTCAGGGCGGTGCCGATCGGCAAATTAGCGCTACTGATGATGTACCGCTTCTCAGGGCTGCTGATCCTGAGGCGACGGTCGTTCTGTTGCCCTCGGCGATTCATTCGCTGGCGGATCTGGGCCTGGTTCCAGCCGCCGATGGGTCGCTTCCGATTGATGGTGCTGTCGTGCCTGATATTGCAGAGTTTGTTCTGAAACATTGACCAGAAGCGGCAGTGGTCACACATCTGGAAATAACGGAGGATCAGAGATGGCAGACGACGGATATCCCGCAGAAGATTATCTGCGACCAAGACTGCAAGACCTGATCTCAGACGGTGTGCGGGCTGGCTTCCCGCAGGATGAAGTCATTGCGGTCCTGATTTCCCTGCTGGATGAAGGACCTGAAGAAGACGGGGAAATGAGATGAGCGACCCATATTCGGTACTGGGCGTTTCGAAAACGGCGACGGACAAGGACATTCGCAGCGCGTATCGGAAGCTGGCCAAGCAGTACCATCCGGACCACAACCCGGACGACAAGAAAGCCGAAGAGCGCTTCAAAGCGATCGGGCAGGCGTACAATATTGTTGGTGACAAGGAAAAGCGCGCGCGGTTTGACCGTGGGGAGATTGATGGCGAGGGGCAGGAGCGTGGGCCTTTCGGCGGTGGCGGTGGATATGGTCCGGGCGGGCCACGTTCGGGCGGACAGGGTTTTCAGGGCGGATTCAATCAGGAAGATCTCGGCTCCTTCTTTTCGGACATGTTCAGCGGCGGATTCAGCGGCGATTTCCAGCCTGGCGGTTCGGGCGGGCGTCGTGCTTCCAAGGGGTCAGACCGCCGTTTTGCGGTGACGATTTCGTTTCAGCAGGCTGTTCTGGGAACGTCGCTTGACCTGACGCTCGGCGAGGGAGGACATACGGAGGTCCGCATCCCGCCGGGGGTGGAAGACGGGCAGACCCTGCGTGTGCGCGGCAAGGGCGCGCCGGGGCGGCCGGGCATGGATGGTCAGCCAGGCGTCGCGGGAGATGCGCTTCTAACGATTTCCGTCACGCCTGACAGCCGGTATGTTCGTGAGGGGCGGAACCTGCGGATGACGCAGAATCTGGACCTGAAAACGGCTGTTCTGGGCGGTAAGATTGCCGTTTCGACCCCGAAGGGTGACGTTTCGGTCAAGATCCCGAAGCACTCCGATAGCGGCAAGGTCCTGCGTCTGTCCGGACGCGGGATCGGAGGCGATAAAAAGCATCCGGCCGGTGATCTGCTGGTGACGTTGCAGGTCCATATCGGTACTGTCTCCCCCGAGCTGGAGGCCTTCTTCAGCCAGCAGGAGAGCTGAAGAGATGGGGATGGTGCGTCGTGTCCGGTCGAGACTGCCGGAATGGCCGTGGAGTGATATTATCGGCGGGATTGTCGCGCTGATCTTCGTGGTGGTTCTGGGGCTCATCAGTACGCACGCACTGATCCTCGCCGGGGAGTGGCATTTGCCTTAAGGTGCCGCCCGTCTTCTGGTTTCTGACGGGTTCTGCATGACTGCTTCTTCTCTCCCTTCCGCCCCCGGGATGCGCCGTAAGGCGTTTACCGTTGTTCTGGCCATCGAACTGTGGGAGCGGTTCGGATATTACGGCATGCAGGCCGTTCTTACGCTGTTCATGGTCGTGCATCTCCAGATGGGGGATGCCGCGGCCAACCTCATGATGGGTGCCTTCGGAGCCCTGACCTACATCATGCCGCTTGTTGGTGGCGTGATTGGAGACCGTGTTCTGGGTGCGCGGCGAACCGTCGTCATGGGGGCTCTTCTGCTGACATGTGGCTATGCCGTTCTGGCCGGAGCGCTGCAGTCCCACACTTTGCTCCTGGTCGCGATGGCTCTGATTTGCACGGGAAACGGGCTGTTTAAGCCTAATGCCGGAAATCTGGTCCGCCGGATCTACAAGGACGATGATGCCGCACTCGATGCGGCATTTACGCTCTATTACATGTCCGTCAATGTCGGTTCGACAGTCTCCATGCTGCTGACGCCCTGGTTGCAGATCCGGTATGGCGCGCCTTCTGCGTTTGCCGCATGTGCGGTCGGGCTTGGGGTCGGACTGTTGTATTACCTGCTGCGGTCCAACTGGCTTGATTCCACCACACCCGCTGCCGAAAAACAGCCTGTGCCGCTGCGCAGGTTTGGGCTGGTCGGGGTTGGCCTCGTCCTCATGACTGTTTTCAACGCATGGATTCTGGGCAGTGACACGCTGGCCCGGCTTTGCGTGATTGCAGCGGGAGCGACCCTCGCCGGCATCTGGACGGCATTGTATGTGCGGGCGCCGAAGATCGAGCGTCCGGGACTGCGGCTGACCTATATGCTGTGTCTACAGGGGACGATCTATCTCGTTTTCTATCAGCAGATGATGACGTCCCTGACGCTCTTTGCCCTTCGTGGCGTTTCGGGAGACTACCGCATTGGCAGCGTGACGCTGTTTCATATGTCGGCAGGGCAGTTTCAGGTGCTCAACTCCCTCTGGATCATGGCTCTCAGTCCTGCACTGGCCTTTCTCTACAACCGGATGGGACAACAGCAGAAACAGACCTCCCATGCCCGCAAGATGATTCTTGGTTATGCCATGGTCGCCGTGGGGTTTGGCGTGTGGTGGGCAGCGGCGGCCCATACAGATGGTCTGGTTTCCCCTTGGGTGATGGTGGTGGGATATGGCTTTCTGTCTTTGGCTGAGCTGCTGACGATTGGGCTGGGGCTGGCAGTCGTTGCCTGTTACTCCCCCGCCCGTTTGAGTGGCTTTATGATGGGAGCGCTTTATTTGCTGTGGGGCATTGCCATGTATGTGGGCAGTCTCGTCGCCAATCAGGCTGCGCTGTCTCCTGAAGCGATCGCCGGAGGTGGTGGGGCTTCGCTCTATGCCGGACTTTTTCGGACATTGTGTGAAATCGCTGCTGCGGTGGTCGTGTTACTGCTTTGTCTTGAACCCCTGACGCGGCGCTGGGACCGGGAACACGCAACTGTGATCGGGAGATAACGTGCCGAAACTGTAGCGTTAAACTTTTTGTAATCATGGAGAAATCCCCAGATTAAAAAATGACGTCAGCCGTCGTGAGCGTGTCCTGAAGGACATATTACGAAAACTGACGTCTTCCATGCTCTATTCTGGACCGTTTTCGGACTGTATGACATCTCCCGGCCGCATGATCGGGTTCTGGCGGCTGTCATGGTGTCACAGGGAGACGGTTGGAAAGATGGGGAAGCTCGGACAGGATTGGACGAAAACGCTGTGGACGGCCTGCGCCATGACAGCGCTGCTTTCCGGCTTTACGAACGCCGCATACGCCCAGACGACGCCCGCCGGTGTGGTGGACGGTCATCAGAAGGCGGCGGCCAGAACCAGTACGGCGACCATGGGCACGCCGCAGATCCGCACGAAATCCATTTCCCCGGTCCCCCAGCTCGTCAAGCCGACACCCAAAGGCGTTGAGCCTGCAGCCACCACCTCCGATACAACCGAGAACCGTTTCTTTCCGGCGTCTTTTCACGACTGGCTGACCCAGAGCACCATGACGGGTGACTGGGGCGGCTGGCGGACATGGCTGACGGACAAGGGCATCAATATCGGAGGACACTATCTTGAGGACAGTGCCGGGAACCCGATGGGTGGCAAGACCAAGGCTGTGCGCTATGCGGATGAATTCGGCATCAACGTCGATTTCAACCTCAAAAAGCTCACGGGTCTGAATCTCGGCATGTTCCACACGCTGATCACGGCGCGTCAGGGACTGGGCATTGGCGCGACGCTTCCGGCGCTGGACAGCCCGCAGCAGATTTTCGGTTCGGGTGAGACGGTGCGTCTGACGCGTCTGTCCTGGGAAATGCCCTGGAACCGTTACGTGTCGACAGAAGTTGGTGAAATCAACACTGAGAACGATTTCGAGCAGTCGTCCATTTACTGGGGCATGAGCCAGTACTGCCAGTTCGAATCCAACGCGATCTGCGGTATGCCGCAGTCCATTGCGATGAACTCGGGTTATGGCTGGTATCCGACGGCGCATCCGGGCGCCTGGGTGAAATTCTATCCGGCGGGCAATGACCATTATCTGGTGCAGTTCGGCGCGTATTCGATCGACCCGACGATTTCGAACACGCATAACGGCTGGAAGCTGAACCTTCACGACGCGATCGGAACCTATATTCCGTTCCAGCTCGGCTGGCATCAGGGCGGGAAGGACGATTACAGCGGTCCGCTCCAGACCAATGTCAAGATCGGCGGGTACTGGGACACGTCCGAAGTCAGCGATGTCTATTCCAAGCTCAGCATGTTCTCCGTTCCGGCGGAGTATCTGCTGTCTGCGCCGACCCAGAAAGTTCGTGGACGGTTCGGTGGCTGGTTCCAGTTCGACCGGATGCTGGAGCGCGATGCGGCCGATCCGAACCGTGGCACAACACTGTTCACGTCCTTCACATGGGGCGATCCGCGCACGTCCGTCGCGCCGTATTTCATCACTTGGGGTGTAACCCGCAAGGGCACGTTCCGTAACCGCCCGAATGATACGATCAGCCTTGGCATGAAGATGCTCTGGGTCAATCCGAAGCTCACGATCTGGGCACGCCAGATGCAGGCTTCGGGCGCACAGGGCATCAACAAGCCTTCCGGCGAACATGCAATCGAGCTGAACTATGGCTGGCGTCCGACGCCGTGGCTCGTGATCCGGCCGGGTGCGCAGTATATCTGGAGCACCGGTGGCACGAACCGCTACAAGAACCCGCTGCTTCTGGATTTCGAAACGGGCATCACGTTCTGATCGCTCCCGATCAGGATGTCTGACATGAAAAACGCGCCGATCCCGTATGGGAGGGCGCGTTTTTCGTTTCCAGCACTGTGGGACGGATTACAGATCCGTCGTGAAGGAGAACTTGAACGTGCGGGGCATGCCCTGCATCAGATAGCCGTTGAAAGCCGAGGACCAGTAACGCGTGTTGGCCAAGTTATCGACGCCGAAGCGGAGGGTGACCGGCGTATGATGCGTCACGAACGTATAGCGCCCTGCCAGATCGAAGCGCGTCCAGACCGGGATGTGAAGCGTGTTGGCAGTGTTGACCCACTGCTTGCCGGTATTGACCACGCGTCCGACGACCGTGGCGCCCTTGAGGAACGGCAAGTCGTATTCGAGATTGCCGTTGATGGTGTAGTTCGGCACGCCGATGGCAGTATTGCCGTCCTGAAGGCCGTTTGCCGTATGCCGCAGATCGGCCTGAATGACGGTGCCGCCACCATTGAAGCGCAGGCCGGGCAGGATCTCGCCATTCAGCGTCAGTTCGATGCCCCGGTTCCGCTGCAATCCGTCTTCACGGAAGGCGAACGTGCCCGTATTGCCCAGTGCGACGGAATAGGCGTTGGGCTGTGAAATCTCATAGACGGCGAGCGCGGCGCTGAAGCGGCCCGTGTCGTATTTCGCGCCCACTTCATACTGTGTGGATTTGTAAGGCGGGAAAATTTCGCCCAGATTCACGACATTTCCCGAAGCTGTCGGCCCCTTTGACAGACCCTCGATCCGGTTGAAATACAGAGACGTCCGGCGCGTCGGATGAATGACCAGACCTACGACCGGGGTGATGGCGTCCTGATCGTAATGGTTGTTCATCGCGCCCTGACCGGTCTTGCTGTAGGCGTAACCTTTGATGAGCATGTTCTGGTAACGGAAGCCGCCTGTCAGGGCGACACGGTCGTGGAAGAAGGACATCGTGTCCGAGAAGAACAGGCTGTACAGGCGCGTGCGGTTGGTGGATTGCGGGTCATCAAGAACACCGCCGACGGTAGTTTCCGGCGGGGCAGCGAATTGCGGCGTGTTGTAGATGTTGGTCGCACCCGGTGTCCCTGCCATGGCGTAGGCGGCGGCGCTGTCTTCCCACAGTCCTGAACCGCCGGCATTGATTTCATGGCGGATGAAGCCGGTGCGGAAATGGGCGCGAACGCCCGCGCGCGTGCTTTCATTGGTCTGGTTGTAAGGTACATACATCGCGCCCGCCGTCCCTGCGCCGGTGTTAGGGTCTGTGACGGTCGGGTTGGAATAATTGCCCTTTTCATTGCTGGTGAGGGCACCAAACGCGCCATAGAGCGTGATGTTTTTCGTCAGGTCATGCTCGGCGTTCAGCATGCCGAAAACATAGTTCAGGTCATTATACGCCCAGCGCTGCCCGAAGTTATGTGATGGCGCGACAGGGCGGGGGACGGATGTGACGGCGCTGCCAAGGAAGATCGCCGGGCGGCCACCATCTACGCCCTGGTTTTCATAGTCGATATCCATCGTGACGCGGGTGCGGTTGTCGCGGTCGTGCCAGTCGAAATCAGCGCCCAGTGTCGTGGAATGGCGGTATTCGTCCGTGACGGCGTCTTGGCCGCTCTTGCCTGCGACATTCAGTCGAACGCCGAAATCCTTATCCTGTCCGAAGCGCCGACCGACGTCGATGCTACCGCCGCCCATGGCGCTGCTGGTGTAATCGCCGGTGAGGCGGGTGAGGGGGGCATTGGTTGCGTGCTTGAACAGCAGGTTGATATTGCCGCCAATGGCAGAGCCGCTGGGCGCTGCCCCGTTGAGGAACGCGCTGGCGCCGTTGAGAACCTGCACCTGATCGTAGAGTTCGGGCGAGACGAGCTGCCGGGGCGTGATGCCATAAAGCCCGTTGATCGAAACGTCATCACCGTTCACGGCAAAGCCGCGGATGACGAACATTTCCGAGAAATTGCCGTAGCCATATGTTGTGCGGACGGTCGGATCGTTTTCCAGCACCTCGCCGAGCGTCTGGGACTGCTGGTTCAGGATCAGGCTGGAATTGTAGCTGCGGATGTTGAACGGAACATCCAGCCCCTTTTTGTTGCCCAAGGCTCCGAGCTGTCCGCCGCTGCTGACCTGCATCTGGTCCCGGCGTCTGGCCCGGACAACGATTTCCTCGTCCTGACTGATCTGCTGCGCTTCGATTGGAGGCTTTGCAGGAGCCGTGGCTGTTGCGTCCGCGACGGTGGAGACAGGGGCTGCGAAAACGGGAAAAGCTGTTCCTGCCAGCAGCAGACAGGACAGACGCGCAACCTGGAGCGGGTTTGAGAAAGGTATGGAAAGCGATGCGCGCACGGAAACCTCGAAGCGAGAAGCGGTTGGAGGCGTTATTGCGATAATGAGATTTATTCGCAACTAAATTGTTGTCACCAGACGTGCTCGGATACGAAAAAGCAGGCTGGGATCAGGATTTTCCCGGCGTGATATCCGGCGGTGATTTGCCAAAGCCGGGAACTCCTGTAGCGTAAAAGTCAGAGTTTTTTTCATGACAGGAATTGCCTGATGTCCCTTCGCCCCCTGCTCGTCCGGAGTGTTCTGAGCGTCTCGCTGGCTGTTGCGTCCTTCGCCGGAACGGCTGCCACGGAGTATGCTTTTGCTGCGGTTCCGGCTCCGGATGTCCCGCTTAAGCTGATGAGTGTTGCCATTCAGGGGAACAGCCGCGTTCCGACCGCAGATATTCTTCAGGCGTTCGGATATCATGCGGGAGACAAGGTTACGCGCAACGATCTGGATGCGTCCCAGAAGCGTATCGGCGAGCTTTATTCATCCCGGCATGTCGGGACCAGTCTGGAGGAGCGTCTGCGGATTTCCGGTAATGGCGTGGCCGTCAAGGTCATTCTTGAGGAACAGGCCGCCAGTGCCCCGGCGCAGCCTACTGCTCTGGTTTTGGATCGGGTCGAGTTTCAGGGGAACAAGAAAGTTTCGATAGCTGATCTGGAAGCAGCGACGAAGCTTCGTGCAGGCGGGCCTGTTTCAAATGAGCTGATGTCCGCAGACCAGCAGGCTATTCAGGCGTTGTACAAGAGCAAGAATGTTGGAGGCGCTTTTCAGGCGCAGGCCACCTACCCGAACCATGACCAGCATGTCGTGTTGGTGTGGATTATCAACGAACATGACAAGGCTGCGAACTGACGCAGCCTGACCGCGCAAACGCCGCTCAGCCCAGCGTATCCGGGTCGAGCGGCTCTGGCGTGAGGATGGAGGGCAGATAAAGCGGATGTTCAGGACGTCCGCTCTTGCTCAGTCGCAGAGCCGTGACCCTGATGCCGTTCTGCCCCATCATGCGGGCCACCTCGGTGCCCCGCGCGCGCAGGCCCTTGGCCTGCGGAGACCCGTAAGCCAGTACGACCAGATCGGCCTGTCGGGCCATCTCCAGCAGATGGGCATTGTTGTCCGGCCCGACCGGGTCATCCACCTCAAGCAGGCGTTTCTGGTCTGTGCACCGGTAAGCAAAGCTGTTGCCGACGAACATGCCGCCATAGCCCCATGCCCGGGCGTAGCGCTGGCATTTGGCGACCGTGCGGTCATCGCCAAATTCCGTTGCGACGGACGGGTTCATCATCAGCCACATGACCATGGGGCGTTTGTTGTCCCAGACGCGGCGTAGAGTGTAGCGGTAGCAGTCTTTCGGGCCACCATAGATTGCGGTGCTGGTGACATCCGCAGACAGTTTCAGAGGGCCTGAATCGCCCACATGATGGTGGCCGAACAGATCGGAAGGCGCTGAAGTGGAACGTGCGCTCACGGGGTCTGCTTCAGGGCCTTTACCGCGGCAAGCGCGCGCGAGACATGCTCGTCAGGAGACATCGAGGCATAGCTCATGACGATATGACCGTCTGGTGCGATGACGTAGGAGGTACGGCTCGCCATGTGTAGCAGGGGCATTTTGGCGGCGTAGTTGCGGGTAATCTTGCCTGTCGGATCGGCAGCGACAGCGAAAGCGCTACGACATTCGCTGACTGAAAACCGGTTCAGCTTGTCGATTGGGTCCATGGAGATGCCGATGACGGTTGCACCCTGCGCTTTGAAGTCGGGAATGGCGTCTGCGAATTCATGGGCTTCGATCGTGCAGCCTTTGGTGAAGGCTGCCGGATAGAAATACAGGACCACCGGGCCAGTTTTGAGGGCATCGGCCAGATGATAGGTGAACTCGTGCCCTCCGAGGCTCGCAGGGGCCGAGAAATCCGGAGCATGGCTGCCGGTTTCGAGAGCGGCGTGCGCCGGAGTGATCGTCAGGGCGCCGGAGAGGGCGACAGCACAGAAAGCGATCGTTGCAAGAAAGCGGCGCATCGGGGTTTTGTATTCCTGTCAGAAAAGCGGGCCAACATGCAGCCCGGCAAACGGATCAATAGGCGCCGGGCGGAACCACGACACAGGGAGAACCGTGCGACAGACGGCGGCAGGCTGCAACCGCATTTTCATGTGTCAGCCCCGTCAAACGGGCGCGATAGAGGTGGGCGCGGCCACTTTTGACACTCTCTACCTGAGATTTGGCAGACGCCACCACGACACCGCCTTTGCTGTGAGCCGTCGAGGTGGCGAGGCTTGCCTGTCGGGCATTGGCGAAAGCGCCGACCTGAATGGCCCAGTTCCCGGCCGCATTTCCCGTTATCGCTGGGCTCCGGGCCGGAGTGGATGCAGCAGGAAGCGCCATGCGATACTGGGGACGACTGGCTGGCATGACGGCCATGATCGGCTGGGGCTGGAGATGATGTCCGATCGGGATTTCCTGTGCCGTCACGCGGTTGTCAGCCACATCGTCTGCGGGCACAGAGGCCTGACGCACGAGAGGGTGAGCGGGTGCTGGAGCATAACCGCGGGCGGCCCAGGCGGCGCTGATGCTTGTCGGCGCTTCAGACCCTGCAGCGGAAGCGACCTGAACCGGAGTTTCGGCGGGCGATGCTGCACTCTGTGGCGTCGCATCCGGTGTGTCAGAGTCCGTATCGTCAGACGCCGTTTCGGCGGGTTTCCGGTGGCTCCATGCCGCGCTGACCGCCTGCTGTTCGGAGGACGTTGCTGTCGGCATTATATCTGTAGACTGGGTGTTCTGTGCCAGCATGACCTGCGCGTTAGGGTCGTGCTGTGCGACCAGAAGATCGGCGGCGGAGCGGTTATGGGGCGCGATACCAGCAATATGCGGTCCGATCGCAGCGACATACCGGCGTGTCTCACGCGGCAGGGCACGGCCGCGACGGAGATAGCGGTCAAGACTGCCCGGACCGTCATTATACGCTGCGAGAAAGCCGGGAGAGCCATAGATGTCATACATCTGGCGCAGATAGGCCGTGCCTGCGAGAATGTTGTCATGCGGATCGAAAGGATCTTCGCCAAGTCCGTATTGCTGGCGCATGTCGTCATAGGTCGGGGGCATGAGCTGCAGGAGGCCCATCGCACCGGGAACCGACGTGATGAAATTACCGTTATGATCGAAAAGATGACCGCCGGATTCCTGCTGCATTACGGCCCGGATCCACGCATCAGGCACGTCAAAGCGGTCTGAGGCTTCGCGGATGTAGGGGCCCCACGGGTCACCGGGAGGGCCGGGAGGAGCGTAATAGGATTTCGCATGGGCACGGTAATTGGCCGCTTCCTGCGAAACCGGCATCTCCGAAGATGATCCCATATCGGCATTGTTGCCAGCGCAGGCCGCCAACAGCCCGACCAGACCGAATGCAGCGCCTGCACGGATGAGAGACAGGGTGCGGACGGGCGTCCGGGGCGGAAAGACGGGTCTGGGCATCGAGTCTGGGCACCTGAGGAAAACTGGTCTCATTACGCCAAGCATACACGGGGATTGCGGCGAAACTAGGAAAAAGGGCTCTGGCGGGTAGATTTTCTGACACAGGACTGCGCGTCGGACGGAGTGTAGCGGCAATTCATTTCCCGAATATGAACTTCCCGGAATATACACATCACTGTAGCGTCTTCTTGCCGGGACATAGGGGATCGGGTAGGCGGACAGTATGAGTGTACCTTCTCCAGTTTCCGATGCTGCACGGAACGAAGCGCCGCGCAGACAGACCCGTCGTGACACTCCTCGTAGCAGTCCTGCTGCGCGGGCCTGGGCGGACTGGAGGGAGACGCGACGTCTGTGGAAGCTGGGCGTGCGGCTCGGCTGGCTCGACATCCGGCTTCGGTATCGAGGGTCCGCGCTGGGACCTTTCTGGCTCACGATTACTTCCGCGCTGATGGTCGCCTCAATGGGCGTTCTTTACAGTCGGCTGTTCCATATGCAGCTTGCGACCTACCTGCCATTTTTATCGCTGTCGCTCACCTTGTGGAGTGTGGGGCTTTCAAGCCTGATCCAGGAATCCTGTACCTGCTTTCTGGAAGCGGAAGCCATGGTGCGGTCCGTCCAGTTGCCTCTCCTGCTCTATGCGCTTCGGGTCGTGGTGCGGAATGCGATCGTGTTTGCCCATAATATTGTGGTGCCGCTTGCCGTATTCGCCATTTATCATGTCTGGCCGGGCGTGAATGCCGTTCTGGCGCTTCCGGCACTTCTGCTTTGGGCGCTGGACGGCTTTGCCGCCTGCATGGTGTTCGGCTCGCTCTGCGCGCGTTTCAGGGATGTTGCACCCATCGTCGGGGCGCTGTTGCAGATCGTGTTTTACGTAACGCCGGTCATCTGGATGCCGCAGCAGCTCGGAGCAAAAGTGTCCTATTTGCTGTACAATCCCTTCTATCCGTTGCTGGAAATCGTGCGGGAGCCCCTGCTCGGGCATGTGCCGTCCTTGCAGATTTGGGGCATTGCGCTGGCGATCAGTGCTGTGTTCTGGCTGATTGCCGTACGCGCATTCATCCGGACGCGGGCGCGTCTGGTCTTCTGGATCTGACATCATGGCCCATATCCGTCTTGAAGATCTCTCCCTGTCGTTTCCTGTTCTGCATGGCGGCTCGCGTTCGCTGAAAAAGACTCTGCTGGCTCGTGCGAAAAGCACTGTAGCTGCGCGAAACGGAGCTGTAGGAGGTCGAATGCGTGTCAGCGGTAATTCCGCTGAAGTCGTGGAAGTTCAGGCGCTTTTCAACGTCAGTTTCACGATTTCCGAAGGGGAGCGGGTCGGGCTGGTCGGGCATAACGGTGCAGGAAAATCGACGCTCCTGCGCGTTCTTGCCGGAATTTACGAAACAAATCAGGGGACGCTGGATATTGAAGGCGACACCCATGCCCTCATCGACCCCAATGCGGGCATGAATGGCGAGCTGACGGGGCGCGAAAACATCCAGCTCTTTGCCTGTCGCATGGGGATGGGACGGGCGGCGACAGAGGAACTGGAAAAGGATGTGGAGGCGTTCTCGGATCTGGGAGCGTTCTTCGACCTCCCGGTGCGACTTTATTCCTCTGGCATGTCTGTCCGTCTGGGGTTTGCACTGGCGACGGTTCCGCGCCCCCGGATCCTGCTGATGGACGAATGGTTCATGGCTGGCGACCAAAAGTTTCAGGACAAGGCCAAGGCACGGCTGGAAGGCATGGTCGATGCGGCTGAAATTCTGGTGGTGACGTCGCACGCGCTGCCGATTCTGCGTCAGTGGTGTACGCGCATCATCTGGATGGAAAGCGGAGAAATCCGCATGGACGGTCCGACCGAAGAAGTGTTGGACGCCTATGAAGCTGCGGTGGCGGTTACTCCGATTTAAAAACCTCTCTAACGTCATCTCGTGGGTAACAGAGTTGGTATGCTGGCAGACGTGGAGTAGGCTCCGAGAGGTCTTTTACAATTCAGGGAGACATTTCATGTCTTATGCCGCCATTGACGCCGCACGCGTCGCCAAAGCCTCCGAATCCGCTCTTCAGACCCTGTCGACCGTAAAGGAAACGTCCGAGGCCCATCAGCGCAAGACGATCATGATCGAACGGATTCATGCCCTTGCTAAGGCTGCAGCCGAAACCAAAGACTGCAATGCCATTACCCTCACATCCGAGGAATTCTGGCTGATTTCCAAAAACTGGTAACATTATCTGAAGGCGGTGGAGCGAGGCGCCCCCGCCTTCAGCCGTTATAGGATGCAAGTTCGATCAGATTGCCATCCGGGTCTCGGCAATAGATGGATGTGATTGGACCAAGTGCGCCAAGGCGCGCGACTGGGCCTTCAACGATTTCCACACCACATTTCTCCAGATGCTTGACGATCTGTTCGCTTGCGATGGCGGTTGTGAAACACAGATCCGATGTTCCGGGAGCGGCGGCCCCGGCGGTGTCCCATCCTTCTGTACCTTCGGGGCGAAGATTGATCTTCTGACCACCAAAGCTCAGGGCCACGCGGTTGTTACGGCCATACTCGTCGATATCCATGCCCAGAACCCGCTGATACCAAGACGCAGACAGGTCGCGGTTGCGGACGGTCAGTACGATATGGTCAAGGCGATCGACGGTAAAGCGCATGGGGATCCCTCATGAAAGCGACATTCAGGCCATTGGTTCCAGTCAGTATAGGCCGGAACCACACACTCTGGCTAACGCCTAGCTGGGCGGACGCTTGCGGAATGCGGCGAGGCTGACGACTTCCGCGTCTTTCTTGCCGTCTTCCGAAGCAGAGGGTTCGGGCAGAACGTCCGGATGATGGGCAGGGTCGATGTCGTCTGGCTCTACGGCGCCTTCGGGAATCTCGATATCCTCATCGTCTTCAAGCGGAGAATGATTGAAGCGCAGGGCCATACGGATATGGGGGTCGGCAAAGGCCGTGATGGCATTGACGGGAATGCACAGGATGCTCCCAACGCCACCGAAGGACAGACCGACCGAAATCACGTTCTTGTCGCGGTCCAGCGCCAGATCCCAGAACTGATGCTGAAGGACAATGGTCATTTCTTCGGGGTACTGCGCCCGCAGACGGGCCGGGATGATCACATCCGGCCGGTTCGTGCGGAACGTCAGATAGAAGTGATGGGCTCCCGGCAGTCCCTCAGCCGCAACATGCTCGATCGCACGTAGCATGACTTCACGATAGGCGTCTTCCACCCAGTCATCATAGGGGAGGAGGCTCTCGGGAAGCTCGTGCTCGAAGCCGTCCTGGCCGTTGTGATCGTCGTCGCTCATGGTCGCAAGCCTGATGTTTCGGTCAATTCTTGCATCAGGGATGCGACAGACGGGCACAGATGGCAAGTCGTCTTTGAAAGGAATGTCGGAGACATGATGAGGTGGGAGGGCTTCTGTTGCCCGGTGCCCTCCCGAACCGCGCTTATCGCTTATGCAGCGACAGCGAGCACCTCTGAGTTATCGTTGGCACTTGTAGGTTTAGCCCGATGACGGTGGTACAATGCCGGGCAAAAGATAAGTCTTTACCGTGCGCGTCGAGCCTGTTTCGTCCCCACAGACCCCTTTTGCGAGGGGTTTTTCATGGTGGAGACGCCGGGCACTGCCCCCGGGTCCACAACACTTATTCCACTTACCGTTTATCGCCATAGCCGGGGACGAACCCCTTGCACTGATGAACATAGGAGTGCCGCTGCCCGCCCGCAAGGGAAAAGGCAGTTACGAAAAAAATTAAGGCGCAGGAATCGTGTCAATCCGATTCATTCGGATGACGCCAGCCGAAAGCCCATGCTAAAGCCGCCGCCATGGCACTCACATCCGAACAGCGCGCCGAGATCGAAGCTCAGCGCAGCGAACCCCAGCTTACGTCCCGTCCGACCGTGCCGGCGATGGAAAGCCTGCTCTTCACACCTTTCGAGGTGCTGGATCACGGCTTCCTGCGCGTGGTCGATTACATGGGCGACGATGGTGCGGTCGTGCAGGCTGCGCGCGTGTCCTATGGTCGTGGGACGAAGAAAGTCTCCGAAGATGCGGGGCTGATTCGCTATCTGATGCGCCACCGTCACTCGACCCCGTTCGAGATGTGCGAAATTAAATTCCATGTGAAGCTGCCTGTGTTCGTCGCGCGACAGTGGATTCGGCATCGTATGGCGAGCGTGAACGAATATTCGGCGCGTTATTCCATTCTGGACCGGGAATTCTACCTGCCTGCTCCAGATCAGGTGGCGACGCAGAGCAGCTCGAACCGCCAGGGACGCAGCGATGCGTTGGATGCTGAGACGGCGCACGAGGTTCTGGAGATCCTGCGCCGGGATGCCAGCCAGTGTTACGACGATTACGAGAGCCTGCTGAACCCGGACGGCACGGGGCTGGCGCGTGAGCTTGCACGGATCAATCTGACCCTGAACACCTATACACAGTGGTACTGGAAGATTGATCTGCACAATCTGATGCATTTCCTTGCCCTACGCGCTGATCCGCATGCGCAGTACGAGATCCGCGTCTATGCGGAAAAAATGATCGAAATTCTCAAGGCGTGGGTGCCTGCGACGTCTGCGGCGTTCGAAGAATATCGTCTCGGTGCCTTCACGCTTTCGGCCGGAATGCTGAAGGTTGTCCGGCGGCGTCTGGCAGGTGAAACCGTTACGCAGGAAAATTCCGGACTGACCAAGCGGGAGTGGTCTGAAATGATGGCGGTTCTGGATGGCCAATCCTGAACCTGGCCCCAGCTTGGCATCAGCCGTTCAAGATCTTGCTGAAAACGATCTTGAACGGCTGATGAATGAAGCGCGGGAAGCGCAGCTTGAAAATCCTGTTGAGGACGCTTCTGTAAAGCCGCCGAGTTTGCTTGTCTGGGCTGTGGTGGCAGCGTCGCTTGTTCTGATATCTATTGCCATTCATTTTTTGTGGCCCGCGTCATAAAATATTCAATTCAGTAAACGATCAATAAAAATAAAAACTCCTTAGTTTTTTACTTTTAAGGATTTTGCGCGAGACTCAATGTGGATTCGTGCGAATTTTGCTGCATCCGTCTCTCTAACTTTTACAAACAGACTTATCCACAAGAAAAATCAGCTTCTTAAAAGTGCTTCGAGTCGTGTGTCTGCGCTCGTGTGTCATGTTAGGTCATTGATTTCATGGAATAATTTTAGAAAAGAATCGCAGGGGCTATCAGAATTCTGCCTCAGGCCTGTCAAGGGGATTTTTGGAATACCCACATTTCACCCTCTGTGAATGCAATACTTGTGCATTATTGAGATCGGCAAAGAATGCTAATTCTGTGAGGAAAATGCGTGGCCGGATTTTATCCGAAACGGTCCTGACCGTTCGCTAAAATGCTGTTGCCATGCTTTTTGGAAAAGCTGGTGCCGGGTGAGGGATTTGAACCCCCGACCTTCGGTTTACAAAACCGCTGCACTACCACTGTGCTAACCCGGCATCGGCAGTGCGGCTTTTTCCATGTCCGGGCATGTCAGGTCAAGCGCCAGAGAACGATTCTCTGACCGTGTTTTGGATTTTAGCCTGGATTTGAGTGTGGGATGGGCGTGACGAGGTCTGTGGGGGGCGGCAGATGCTGCGAGTCTTTCGTAAAGCCATAGCCATCGGACGAAAGACCCTGATGCGTGACCGTATGGGAGCAGCCTGCCAGCGTCAGGCCAGTTCCTGTCAGACAGGCGCCAATAAGAAGAATACGGATCATGACGGCTCTTTCGTGCTGTATTGAGAAGACAGGGACCGGGCAACAGCCTGTGCAAGTCTTGTATAAGCCTGAGCTGCTTCGCTGTCCGGCGCGGACAGGATGATCGGGGTGCCCTCATCACCACTCGCGCGGATATCGGCGAGCAGCGGGATTTCCGCGAGAAACGGAACGCCCATTTTTTCGGCTTCGGCTTTTGCGCCACCGTGGCCGAACAGTTCCGTGCGGTGGTTGCAGTTTGGGCAACAGAAATAGGACATGTTTTCAACGACGCCGAGGATCGGAGTTTCCATCCGCTCGAACATGGCCACACCGCGTCTTGCATCCAGCAGCGCAATATCCTGCGGCGTGGAGACGATGACCGCGCCGCCAGTCGCAAGTTTGGGGCCGAGCTTCTGGGCCAGCGTCAACTGCGCGTCTCCGGTGCCGGGTGGCATGTCGATCACGAGAACGTCGAGTTCGCCCCACTCGACTTCGCCCAGAAACTGCGTCAGTGCGCCCATGACCATTGGGCCACGCCAGATCATGGCCTGATTTTCGTCCACCAGATAGCCGATGGACATGCTCTTCAGTCCCCAGGCTTCGATCGGCAGGATCGTTCCGTCTACGACGTCCGGACGCGCGCTGCGTCCCAGCATCCGGGGGAGGGAGGGACCGTAGATATCCGCGTCCAGAAGTCCGGTCTTCAGGCCCTCTCGCGCAAGGCCGACCGCAAGATTGACGGCCGTGGTGGATTTACCAACACCCCCCTTGCCCGATGCGACGGCAATGACGGCCTTCACGCCTGGCAGCAGCGTTTCCGGAGCGTGTCTGCTCGCGGCATTACGTCGTTTGTCGCCCAGATTAAAGGGACGGTGCCCTCCGCCCTGTGCGGGCGCGTTGGCGGCGGCTGGCGTTGCGGGGCGATGAGACGTGAAGGACAGGGTAGCGCCCGTAATGCCTGGCAGGCTCGCAATCGCGGCTTCGACCCGGGGCCGGAGCGGTTCCACGCGCGAAGCATTGTCCCGCGACGTTGCCAGCGAGACATGGGCATGGCCGTTGCGAACCGAGACGCTTTCGAGGGCTGCGAAAGACAGGACGTTCGAGCCCTGACTGTCCTGCTCGGATTTCAGGATATCGGTGATGCGGGTTTCAGCGTTGGGAACATCCGTCTCGGGGGAGGCGGGCGGCATGTCGTTGGGGGGCGTGGTGTCAGTCATGCCGGGCTCTCATCAGGGGAATTATTGTATCGGAAAGGGGCATGAGCCTAACATCAATGGCCTGAAAACGCATCCTGAATGGCGGGATGGTGACGAAGGGCCATGTTCTGAGCTAGCGTGCGGGTATGAGAAACCCGTCTGTTCGTCTTTCTGTTTCTGCTCTGGTGCTGTCCCTTTCCGCGGGCTGGGCGCTGAGCGCGGCTCCGGCGCTGGCTCAGGATGCTGCGCCGGTTTCAGGCCAGCCGTCTTCCGTACCGACTCCTGCGCCGCGTTCGGTGCCGTCGAGCTTTGCGGATCTGGCAAACAGGCTTCTGCCGTCGGTCGTGAACGTCTCGACATCCGCTGTGCTCAAGCCTGCGAAGATGGATGACAAAGGACCGGATTCCAGCGGCCCGGATGGTCCGCAGGTGCCCCCGTTCCAGCAAGGCTCACCGCTGGAAAAATTCTTCCATGATTATCTGAAGCACAAACCAGCTCCGAACCATCCGCCCCGTCGCCAGCAGGCGCTGGGCTCGGGCTTCATTATTGATGCGTCAGGCATCATCGTGACGAACAATCACGTGATCGAAGGGGCGGATCAGGTTAGCGTCACGCTTCAGGACGGCACCGAAATGCCGGCGCGGATCGTGGGTCGGGACAGTCAGGTCGATCTGGCCGTGCTGGAAGTTAAGCCCAAGCGCCCGCTTCCGACCGTCCCGCTGGGCCGGAGCGACAAAGCGCGGATCGGGGACTGGGTTCTGGCGATCGGCAACCCGTTCGGGCTGAACGGGACCGTGACGGCAGGCATCATTTCCTCGCGCGGTCGAAACGTCGAACACGGTCTGTATGACGATTACATCCAGACTGATGCCGCCATCAATCGCGGCAATTCCGGCGGCCCGCTATTCAATCTGTCCGGTGAAGTCATTGGCATCAACACGCTGATCTATGGCGGCTCGGGAGGCGATTCCATTGGGATCGGCTTTGCCATTCCGGCGGATGATGCAAGGGGGATCATCGACCAGCTTCGGCGCACCGGGCATGTTTCGCGCGGCTGGATGGGGCTGAAGTTCCAGGATGTGACGAACGACATCGCCGAGACGCTCGATTTCCGCAAGCCGGACGGTTCTAACGGCAAGGGAACGCTGATTTCGGAAATCGACCCGAAAGGCCCGGCTGCAAAAGCGGGCCTTGAGGTTGGCGATATCATTACCCGCGTCAACGATCAGGACGTGAGCGGCCAGACCATGCCGCGTATCATCGCGTCCATTCTGCCGGGGACGCAGGCGCAGTTGACGGTCTGGCACAAGGGGGCGCTCAAGACGCTGCCGATCACGCTCGCGCAGTCCCCTACGCCGCCGGATATGCCACCGTCCGACACGCACCAGCCGGAACATCGTCATGCGGCTTTGGGAGAACTCGGAGTGACTGTCAGTTCGATCGATGCGGACGCGCGCACGCAATATGCACTCTCCGATGATCAGCGCGGGGTTCTGGTCTCGCGTGTCGAAGCCGGAAGTCCCGCAGCATCGCGCGGGATTGCTGAGGGAAATGTGATCACGCAGGTGGGCCAGGACCAGATCAACACGCCGGACGATTTCGCCAAAGCCGTGCGGGGCCTGCACGAGCGCAAGAAGACGGAAGCCCTGTTGCTGGTGCAGGATGACGACGGGCTGCGCTGGGTGCCGGTGCCCTTTCTGGGGAATTGAGGATTTTCACCCACGTTGAAGCTCGGTCATGAGCGTTCTGATACGTCTGAGCCAGGTCTGGCTACCAGCACCGTCCCACAACAGTAGCTGGCGCGAGGTGATGCGCCCCGCAACCCGCCAGACTATCCGGGTTCTGGTGTCGGTGGTTGTGGCGTGGATCGTCGGATCGCTCATGCATCTGCAGGAAACGATCTGGGCCCTGGTCACGGCCCTGATCGTGACCCAGTCCAGCATCAGCCAGACCATGACGACGGCCCGCGACCAGATCAGCGGAACGGTGATCGGTGCCTTGGCAGGCGGTTGTGCGGTCGTGCTGGAAATCACGACGGGTCTGCGCTGGATTCCGTTCTGGATCATGCTGACACCCCTGGTGTTCCTGACGGCCATTCAGCCGACGCTGCGTTTCGCCTGTATCACGCTGATCATTGTGTATCTGTTTCCCAGTCAGGGTAGTCCATTCCTGCCGTTAATCACGCGGCTTCTGGCCATCGTGGTTGGTGTCACGGTGTCGATCGTGGTGTCGTTCCTCATTCTGCACAGTAGCGCGCGCAAACACGCGTTTCAGACGGCTGGACGTCTGCTGCGGCGCATGGATCAGCTTCTCAAAAGCGCGCTTGACCAGAATACGGGATGGACGGCGATCGAGCGTCAAAATGACGATTGTGTTGCTCTGCTGGCGGAACTTGAGGATGCGGTCACTGAAGCGCGGCGTGAGCGGCTGAAGGAACTGGAGAAGCGCGATCCGGTTCTTGCGGCCCTGCCAAGACTGATGCGGCGCCTGCTGAACGATACGATGCTGGTTGCACGCGCCATCGCGACGGGGCGCGCGGCGGGGAATACCGGCCTCATGCCGCTCTATAAAGGGCTGAGCCATGCGTTGCGGGCGCTGGCGCATGGCTGTGAAGAACAGCTTTTAGCGAAAAACAGCCGTCATCCACGGCAGGCGCAGGACGAAGAAATTCTTCATCTCCTGCCACGTCTGGAAGAACAGACGCGGCCGGAAATGCGTTTTGTGATGTCCCTTTTTCGTGAAGATCTGGAAAGGGCTGTCGGGGTGGTTATGCGCGAAGATGTGAGCGGCATGGAAGGACTCTGACGTCTTTTTCCAAGGGTCTCCGTCAGGGACGGGGCCGAGGGCTATTGAAACCGTTATTCGGCTTTTGCGTTGTTCGGGGGCTATGATGGCACATGCCCGGCCTTATCGGTCCCCGTCAGAGACCGGCCCGAAACCACGGAGAAGTCCATGATTACGCGCGAAACCCTCAAATCTCTTCCCGCCAGTGTCCAGGCGCCCCCTTACGACATCGACGGCGTGAAACCGGGGATCGTGCATTTCGGTGTTGGTAACTTTTTCCGGGCGCATGAGGCGTTCTATGTGGAACAGATTCTCGAACATGCGCCTGACTGGGCGATCATTGGCGTTGGTCTGACGGGTAGTGACCGGTCGAAGAAAAAGGCCGAGGAATTCAAAAAACAGGACTGCCTGTATTCCCTGACCGAGACGGCGCCTTCCGGTAAAAGCACGGTGCGCGTCATGGGGGCCCTGCGCGATTATCTGCTGGCTCCGGCTGATCCGGAAGCCGTGCTGAAGCATCTTACTGATCCAGCGATCCGCATCGTTTCCATGACGATCACGGAAGGCGGCTACAACATCAACGAGACGACCGGCGCGTTTGATCTGGAGAATGCGGCTGTGAAGGCCGATCTTCAGAACCCGGAAAAGCCGTCCACGGTCTTTGGTTATGTTGTCGAAGCCCTGCGCCGTCGCCGGGATGCCGGGCACAAGGCGTTTACGGTCATGTCCTGCGACAATCTGCGCCACAACGGGAATGTCGCTCGCAAGGCTTTCCTCGGCTATGCGAAAGCGCGCGATCCGGAACTGGCGAAGTGGATCGAGGAGAACGCGACCTTCCCGAATGGAATGGTTGATCGTATCACCCCGACTGTTTCGACTGCCATCGCCAAGAAACTGAATGCGGCTAGTGGACTGGATGATGATCTGCCGTTGGTGGCTGAGGATTTTCACCAGTGGGTGCTGGAAGATCATTTTGCAGATGGCCGTCCGCCGCTTGAAAAAGCCGGCGTGCAGATGGTCAAAGATGTTACGGACTGGGAGCATGTCAAAATCCGGATGCTTAATGCTGGACATGTCACGCTCTGCTTTCCGGGCATTCTGGTCGGCTATGAGAATGTGGATGATGCCATTGAAGACAGCGAGCTCCTTGGAAACCTGAAGAATTACCTCAACAAGGATGTTATCCCGACCCTGAAGGCGCCTTCAGGCATGACACTTGAGGGATATCGGGACAGCGTTATCAGCCGCTTTTCCAACAAGGCGATGTCCGATCAGACGCTCCGGATTGCCAGCGATGGTTGTTCCAAGGTTCAGGTGTTTTGGACGGAAACCGTGCGCCGGGCGATCGAAGGCAAGCGGGATCTGTCGCGCATTGCGTTCGGGATTGCGTCCTATCTCGAAATGCTGCGTGGGCGGGATGAGAAGGGCGGGACGTATGAATCGTCCGAGCCGACTTATGGCGAAGCCGAGTGGAAGCTGGCCAAGGCTGATGATTTTGAAAGCTCTCTGAAGCTCCCGGCGTTCGATGGGTGGCGCGATCTGGACACGTCCGAATTGGATCAGAAGGTCATCGCGCTGCGGAAAATCATTCGCGAAAAGGGTGTGAAGGCCGCCATTCCGGCCTGAAGACGCTTTTCGGTATTAAAAAACCGCGCTTCGTAGGGAGCGCGGTTTTTCTATGTTCAGATCTGTCCCAGCAGGACGAGGATCACGACAATGACCACGATCAGGCCAAGTCCGCTGGACGGGTAGTAGCCCCACTTTGAACTGTACGGCCATGACGGCAGCGCACCGATCAGCAGGAGAATCAGAATTACAAGAAGGATCAGTCCCATGGCATATCTCTCTTGCCGGTTGAGACTGCTTTACGCGCGTTGGTGAACGAAAGTTTCCGGAATATTGCGAAAGATCAAAGCTGCCGGTCACGCTTGATGCGGTCCCAGGCGGCATTGATGCGGGCGACCTTGTCCTGCGCGCGGCGGCGCTCGGCTTCTGACATGGGTTTCTGTGCCAGAACGTCCGGATGGTGTTCGCGGATCAGGGTCCGCCAGCGGACGCGCACTTCGGTATCGGTGGCGGTGCGGGTAATGCCGAGAATGCGATAGGCGTCCGGCTCATTTGAACTGGCAGCACGGCTGTTCCCGTTCTCCGCCCGCTCCCACGCTCCTGCGGGAAGGCCGAAAGCCCGGTGGACGCGCTGGAGAAAGTCGATTTCCCTGGGATGCAGCTTGCGGTCCGGCCCGGCATCGGCGCGGGCGATGCGGAACAGGGCCGTCATGAGGTTTTCAAGCGGTGCCGTGTTGTCGGCATAGGCCGCACCCATCTCGCGGGCATACATCTCGAAGTCGTCCGTCCGGTCCCGCGCGCGGTCGAACAGCATGCCGACTTCCTTGACGTTATCGGACGGGAACTGGAAGCAGGTTTTGAAAGCGTTGATTTCGTGTCGGTTGACCGGGCCGTCGATCTTGGCAAGCTTTGCACACAGCGCAACAAGCCCAATGGCATAAAGTTGGTCTCGCTTGCCCAGCGCCGCCGCGATTTTGGCCGCTCCAAAAAAGGCCGCGCTGTTGGGGTCAGGCCGACCATTTGCAGGAAAACGCTCGCTCCATCCCCCTGTCGAGGGTTTGAGCAGGGAGCCGCTATCGGCGGCATGACCCAAGGCTGCGCCCATCAGCGCTCCGAAAGGACCACCAACCGCGAAACCCGCGACACCGCCGAACATCTTGCCCCAGATAGCCATGAGTTTAGCCTAGCACGCCCATTCCCGACGGCAAATGACAGATCGTACAGCCGCACTTTACGCGGGCTGAAAGCTTTTGCGTGAGGCCGTGCTATGAAGTCGGAATGACGAACCCGACACAGCCTCAGGCATTATAGTGTCAGGGTTTCAGATCGTTTGACGGGTATTTTCATGACTTCTTCGCTGCCCCCTCGTACTGATGATGAGTTGATGGAGCTTTTGATCCGCCGGCTGCCCGAGAAGTTGCAGACCGTGTTGAACTGGCTGCGGGAGCCGTCGCATAAATGGGTGCGAATTCCGGCGGGCGTACTCTTTATGCTGGGCGGCGTCCTGTCGATCCTGCCGGTTCTGGGATTGTGGATGCTGCCGGTCGGCGTGATGCTGCTGTCACAGGATATTGCGCTGTTCCGCCGTTTGCAGGGCCGTGTCCTGCGCTGGATCGAGCGCAGCCATCCGGATTGGCTGGGGCTGACAGCCGATAACACCTAGCCTGAGGTTTCAATCCGCTTTTGCAGATGTAAAAGCGCTGCAACCCGAAGCGCGGACGCCAGTGGACGTTCGGGCGGTCGTGTTGCGTCCAGCGAGGCGACGAGTGAGGCAAAACTCTGCTGTCGGGTTGTGGCGATCATGTCCAGAACCGTCCAGAATTCGGGTTCGAGTGCCACGGACGTCCGATGTCCGGACAGGGACAGACTGCGTTTGACGAGATCGCTCATGCGGGGTGGTCCTCAAGACGGTTGATGGCCCAGTGCGCCGTTTCGGCAATATCCGGGTCCGGATCTGTCAGTAGGTCCCGCGCGGAGGGGAGGAGCGACGGATCGGCGGAGTTGCCAATGGCGATCAGCACGTTGCGTACAAATCTGTTGCGCCCGATCCGCTTGATGGGTGAGCCGGAAAAGAATGTCCGGAAGGTCGCATCATCCAGCCGAACCAGTTCGTCGAGCTTTGGGGCGATAAGTTCGGGACGGGCCTGAAGTTTGATATGTCGCGCGCTCTCTGCAAAGCGGTTCCACGGGCAGACGGACAGGCAGTCGTCGCAGCCATAGATGTGGTTGCCGATTTTTGGGCGCAGTTCGTGGGGGATCGGGCCTTTGTGCTCGATCGTCAGATACGAGATGCAGCGGCGTGCATCCATCCGGTAGGGGGCCGTAAACGCATCGGTCGGGCAGGCGGTCAGGCAGCGCGTGCAGGAACCGCAGCTTCCGCCTTTGGGCGCAGAAGGCGCGAGTTCCAGCGTGGTGTAGATCTCGCCCAGAAGCAGCCAGGAGCCATGCTCCCGCGAGACGAGACAGGTGTGTTTTCCTGTCCAGCCGAGCTGCGCCTTCTCCGCTAGGGCGCGCTCTGAAACCGGCGCTGTATCGACGAACACCTTCACCTGCGTCTCCGGTCCACCCAGCTTCACGACATACTGTGCCAGATGTTTGAGCATCCCTTTTATGACGTCGTGATAGTCGCGGTTACGGGCATAGACGGAAATATTGCCGCATTCTGGATCGGTCGTCGGGCCTTCCGCTGGGGCATAGGACAGGCCCAGCGAAATTACGCTCCGCACTTCGGGCCACAGCGCCTGAGGATGGGCGCGTTCTTCGATGCGCGTCTCCATCCATTCCATTGTTCCATGATGGCCCTGAGCGACGAATTCCCGCAGACCCTGAGCGACTTCCGGCCCGAGCTCAGCCTTGCAGAACCCGACCGCATCAAAACCCAGATGGCGCGCGTGGTCCGCAATCCGGGTTTCAAGCCCTGTGTCGGGTGTTGGAAAATCAGGCATGGGAAGGGATCGGTCTCACCGGTAAGCGGATATCTATTATGTCATCGGGCGCGCAAACGGACCAGCTTTTCCAGTGTTCGGGATGACTGTTTCAGACAGGGTTTGTCACGATCTGAAAATGGCTTGCCACGCCGGGGGCGGGGCGGCATCGTTGGGCCATGCGACATCCTTTCCGCTCCATTCTGCCCGCTGTTGTTCTGGGCATGACGCCCGTTCTGGCACTGAGTCCGGTCGCACAGGCTGCCCCGTCCGCCGCGCAAGTTTACGATCATGTCCGGAACGATCCGGTCCGGCTGAATATGTTCCTGCGTACCTTTCCAAAAGGTGCGGATCTACACAACCATCTGGCGGGCGCGGTTTATGCCGAGAGTATGCTGAACTGGGCTGCGCACGATGGGCTTTGCGTGTCCCTGACGGAAAAACGCATTCTCGACCATGCTTGCACTCATCCGGGAGACGGCGAGTTCCCTGCTGCCGACCTGTCGCACCATGCGGGATCGGAAAATGCGCTGATTGATGCGCTGTCCATGCGCGATTTCGTGCCGTCGCCGGGGGATGCTTCCGGCCACGACCATTTCTTCGCAACCTTCGCCCGATTTAACGCCATCGCCGACGCGCATGGGGGCGAGATGCTGGCTGAAGCCCGTGACCATGCGGCACGCGATCATGTAACGTATCTGGAACTGATGATCTCGCCCGGGATTGGTCCGATGATCGGGGCGGGTTTTCATCATCCATTGCAGGGCGACGGCCTCGCTTCCGCGCATCAGGCGCTCATGCCGGAAATTCCGGCACTGGTGCAGAAAGCCCGTGCCGAGACGGACCGGATGGAAGCGCAGGCGAAAGATGTGCTGAAATGTGGAACGCCGCAGGCCCATTCGGGCTGTGCGGTCACGGTGCGTTATCTGTTCCAGACCCTGCGAACGCTGCCGCCTCAGGCGGTTTATGCGCAACTCGATACCGGTTATGCGACCGTGAAAGCCGATCCGCGCTTCGTCGGGCTGAATATCGTCGCGCCCGAGGACGACGCGACCGCCATGCGCGACTACGACCTGCATATGCGGATGTTCCATTTCCTGAACGGCGTGTATCCGGGCGTGAAGCTGAGCCTGCATGCCGGGGAACTCACGACGGGCCTCGTCCCGACGGAAGGGTTGCGCCATCATATTCGCGCGGCCGTTGAAGTGGCGGGTGCCAGCCGGATTGGGCATGGCGTGGATGTGGCGCTGGAGGACGACTCTGAAACGCTGCTGTCCGAAATGGCGCGGCGTTCTGTGATGGTTGAAATCAACCTGACCAGCAATGACGAGATCCTCGGCGTCAAAGGCGCGGCCCATCCGTTTTCGCTGTATCGCAGGGCGGGTGTTCCGATGGCGCTGTCCACGGACGATGAAGGCGTTTCACGCGGGGACCTGACACAGGAATATGTCCGCGCGGTCCAGACCTATGATCTATCCTATGCCGATCTGAAAACATTATCCCGCGCCGGGCTGGACTATGCATTCGTGCCGGGCGCAAGCCTGTGGTCCGATCATCAGCCGGGACAGTTCGTTCCGGCCTGCCGGACTTTGCCCATCACATCCGCGTCCTGCACGGCGTTCTTGAAATCCAGCGAAAAAGCCCGTCTGCAATGGGCGCTTGAAGAGCGGTTCGGGACGTTCGAAGCCGCTGTCACACATGAGGGTCTCTATCAGTGAAATCTGTTTCAACCGTTTTCGGGGCCGCGCTCCTGTCCCTCTGTGCGTCTGGTCTGGCGTTGGCCCATGCCCCGATCCCTGTTCGCGTCGTCGTCGTCACGACGTTCGAGATCGGCAAGGATACGGGGGATGCGGCGGGCGAGTACCAGAACTGGATCGAAAAACTGCCTCTGCAGCAGACGATCCCGGCCCCCGGCACCGATCATGACGTGATGCACTACAATCCGGACCTGCATGTTTTGGGCATTGCAAGTGGCGAGGGGCCGGAGCATATGGCCTCGGCCGTTACGGCCCTCGTGCTCGATCCACGGTTCGATCTGCGCCATGCCTATTTCGTGCTGGCAGGGATTGGTGGAATCGATCCGAATTTTGGCACTATCGGTTCGGCTGTCTGGGCGCCGCGCGTTATCAATGGTGGCCTGTCCCATCTGGTGGACCCGCGTGAAATTCCTGCCTCATGGGCGGACGGGTTTACGCCTGTGCAGGGCAGCACCCCGGATGAAAAGCCGCGTCCTGCGCTGCATTCCGGCATGGGAGACATGGAATATACGCTCGACCCGGCCCTCGTGCAGTGGGCTTATGGGCTGACGAAGGACATCGCGCTTCCCGACAATGACGGTTTGAAAGCATCGCGCCTGCGTTACACCGGCTTTGCCGCAGCTCAGAAACTGCCTTCCGTGCAGCTTGGCGACACGATTTCGGGCGAGACGTTCTGGGTCGGCGCGAAAATGAATCAGTGGGCCGAACGCTGGGTGAAATACTGGACGGATGGACAGGGCGTGATGGCTACGACGGCGGAAGAAGACGTCGCGTTCTGTCAGGCTCTGGCGCTTCAGGGCAAGGCCGGGCGTGTTGATCCGAAGCGCGCGCTGATTCTGCGGACAGCCAGTAATTTCGACATGCCCCCACCGGGTCAGAGTGCGGCGCAGCTTCTGTCGGATGAAGCGCATGAGACAGGGTTTTCGGGTTTTCAGGCCTCGGTGGATGCCGCCTATACAGTCGGAAGCGTGGTCGTGAAGGAACTGGCAACACACTGGGACCAGTACGGCAAGGCCCTGCCATCGGCGCAATGAAGCATGTCTGATCAGCCGCCTCTCCAGACCGGTGTTCTTGAACGCCGGATGGGGAATTGGGCGTGAAATCGGCTGCCGCCTGTCCTGAGGGATGCCATCCTGTTCGTGCTCAAACAGGGTTGGGCGGCGCTGTTCGGCGGTCTGCTGCTGGGGGCGGCCCTGCTTACGCGCGTTTTCTGGCAGTCTGAATGGCCGGTGCACCGCTATGATGCGCTGTTCGTATTCGCCATCTTGGTCCAGCTTCTTTTTCTTGCCCTGAAGCTGGAAACCTGGACGGAAGCGCGCGTCATCGTGCTGTTCCATCTGACGGGAACAGCCATGGAGTGGTTCAAGGTCCGGGTGGGGGCGTGGGGCTATCCCGAGCCCTGTTTCTTCCGTGTGATGGATGTGCCGCTGTTTTCAGGCTTCATGTATGCCAGCGTCGGCAGTTACATGGCGCGCGCCATCCGTATTTTCGACATGCGTTTCATCCCTTACCCGCCGTTCTGGCAGACATTCGGTCTGGCGCTGTTGATTTACGTCAACTTCTTCTCGCATCATTTCATCCCCGACCTTCGATATGCGCTCTTTATGGGCACGCTCGCGGTCTATGGTCGCACCATGATCCATTTCCGGATCACGCAGTGCGACTGGTGGATGCCACTGCCTCTGGCCGCATTTCTGTCGAGTGTGGCGCTCTGGATTGCCGAAAATGTCTGCACGACGAGCGGCATCTGGCGCTATGCGGGGCAGCACGGGCACCAGATGGTCAGTTTCAGCAAGATGGGATCGTGGTACCTGCTGCTTTACGTCGCCTTCATGACCGTTACGCTGTTGGATCGGGGCAGGTTCTATCCGACGACAAAAGAACGGTCTGCGACCGCCGGTCAGCGTGTCGGAATGTGGTCGCGATAGCGGTCCCAGTGTGACGCTAGTTCGCGCACGACCGGCTCTCCCGCGCGTTCGTTGTTATCATAGGCGACGGCCTGCCCCGGTCCCTCGTCCCCCATGGACGCCGTGACCGAAACGCCGGGCGGGGGCATATCGAAATTGCTGCCAGAGCGCAGGACCATGATCCGCTCTGGATCAACATAACCCAGCCGCGCCAGCATGCGCATGTCGTACTGGTAATGCTGGCTTTCCTCGTTGGTCATGACGAAATGTCCCTGACCCTTCGTCCACATCGAGACCCAGTTCTCGGCCCAGCGATTGCGTTCCGCGCCATGCCAGTAGCGTTCCGTTCCCAGCGTCTCGCCCATCAGCACCATCGGCGGCTTCTGGGCCTGCGGATAGCCGCGCCATGCCTTGCGACGCTCGGCAATCACCGAATCGTCCGCGAGTTTTACGTTCTGGCTCAGGGCAAAAGCCCAGCGCGCCAGACCACGATTGAGCGGATAGGCCTTGGTCAACTGCGCCACATCCGTCACCGAGCCATAATGGTTCGGATTGTCGGGCAGGGTGTCCGGACGGCTCGCACCAATGGCGTAAAGTCCGTAAGGCCAGCCTTTCGGAATGGTCCGGTCGTCGATTTCGCGCAGGGCGTCCGCATCCACAACCCATTGCGCCCAGGCCACGCTGCCGACCGACGCCATGTTCGGATTGACGCCGGAAATGCCGGTAAACAGCCAGTAGGTATGGTGTAGATTAAAGCGCGGGTCGAGTGCCAGCGCATGCAGGTCCATATCGCCATGTCGCAGGACGATGCCATACACGCCATCCGCATTGCGGCGGAGCTGGTCCGGTACGCCGCGGATGGGAACGGTTTCGTCCAGATGCAGCCGCTCCACCCAGTCCTGATATTCGCCGGGGGCGTCTCCGGTATCGTGCCCGACTTCGAAGTTCGCCACGACCAGAACGCGGATTTCTTCCGGCGCGGCGCAGGCTGTTCCGGTTGCGAGAGCGGTGCTCAGGACCAGAGCGGAGAATATATGGCGCATGGACGGACCTTAATCTTGAGTGAGGCAGGGCTCTGCCCTGCACCCGGAAGGGGTCTTGACCCCTTCACCCCCAATTCATGAATCGGGATCAAAGGGACCGCGTCCCTTTGTGGGGTCTGGAGCAAAGCCCCGGATTAAAGGGCCAGATCCGGCATTGGCCATTCGTCTTCGGTCCAGTCGCCCTTGGCCCAGTCTTCGCGCAGCTTCACGGCCAGAGCATTAAGAGTGCCATCCACAATGGCGGCGCGGATCTGGCGCATCAGGCGCTGGTAATAGGCCAGATTGTGCCATGTCAGCAGCATCGGGCCGAGCATCTCGTTCGCGCGGAACAGATGATGCAGATAGGCACGGCTGTAACGCCCGGCGATGGGTGTGTCGTCATGGGGTGTCAGCGTGCGGCTGTCTTCGGCGAAACGGGCATTGCGCAGATTGATGGGGCCGCGCTCCGTATAGGCGCGGGCGGTGCGACCCGCGCGCGAGGGCATTACGCAGTCGAACATGTCCACGCCGCGCATGATTGCGCCTAGAAGATCGTCCGGCGTGCCGACGCCCATCAGATACCGCGCTTTGTCCTGCGGCAGCATCGGCGTGGTGAAGTCCAGCGTCGAGAACATCAGTTCCTGACCTTCACCCACGGCCAGACCGCCGATCGCATAGCCTTCAAAGCCGATATCGGTCAGCGCCTTGATGGAATATTCGCGTAAGTCACGCTCGGTGCCGCCCTGCACGATGCCGAACTGTCCATACCCCTCGCGCGCGACAAACGCCTCACGGGAGCGGGCGGCCCAGCGCATGGACATTTCCATGGATTTCCGCAGGGCTTCGGGCGTGGCAGGCAGGGCCGGACATTCGTCGAATGCCATGGTGATGGTCGCATCGAGCTTGAACTGGATGTCGGTCGAGATCTCTGGCGTCAGGCGGTGCTTGCTGCCGTCGATATGCGAACGAAACGTCACGCCGTCTTCGTCAAGCTTGCGCAGCGCGCCGAGTGACATGACCTGAAACCCACCGGAATCGGTCAGGATCGGGCCGGGCCAGTCCATCATTCTGTGCAGGCCGCCCAGCTTCTGCACACGGTCCGCCGTGGGGCGCAGCATCAGATGATAGGTGTTGCCCAGAACGATGCCTGCACCCGTGGAGCGTACGGCGTCCATCGTCATGCCCTTGACCGTGCCGACGGTTCCGACCGGCATGAAGGTTGGAGTCGGGACCGTACCGTGGCGGGTGTGCAGATGTCCCGCGCGCGCCATGCCGCAGGTCGCTTCAGGTACCCAGGTCATTTTGGTGGCGTGATCGGTTTTATGATCGCTCATGGGGCGCGCTCCAGCAGGCAGGCATCGCCATACGAATAGAACCGCAATCCGTTGGCGATGGCGTAGGCATAGGCCTCACGCATGGTCTCGGTGCCGCTGAACGCGCAGACGAGCATGAACAGCGTCGAACGCGGCAGATGGAAATTGGTCATCAGGACGTCCACCGCTTTGAAGCGGTATCCGGGTTTGATGAAAATGGAGGTCTCACCGCGCCACGGAGCGACGGTCCCATCCTCGCGGGCCGCGCTTTCCAGCAGGCGCAGGGACGTGGTGCCGACGGCTACGATCCGACCGCCGCGGGCGCGGGTTTCGTTGATGGCTGCTGCAGTTTCGGCGTCGATCTCGCCCCATTCTGCGTGCATCTTGTGCTCGGCAATGGTGGAGCGGACTGGGAGGAACGTGCCTGCGCCAACATGCAGTGTCAGGGTCCGACGCTGGATGCCTTTTGCGTCTAGTGCTGCGAGGACTTCAGGTGTGAAATGCAGACCGGCCGTGGGTGCGGCTACTGCGCCGCGATACTGCGAGAAGATGGTGCGGTAATCCGTATCGTCCTGCTTCGTCGGGCCGAAAGGGCGCTCGATATAAGGAGGGAGTGCGAGTGCGCCGACCCGTTCCAGAAATGTGTCGAAATCGTCTCCCTCGACCGAAAAGCGGATGCTGACGGCGCCATCGCCTTCATTTTCCACAACGGTTGCCGTGACCGGATCGTCGCCGAAATGCAGGACGTCCTGCGGCTTCAGCTTGCGGGAATTGCGCGCCAGGGCATGCCAGCTTCCATCCGCCAGAATGCGGTCGAGTGTCAGCCCGATTTTCGCCTCCCCGCGTGTGGCGGCAAGCTGGGCGCGGATGACGGCCGTGTTGTTGGCAATCAGCAGATCGCCTTCTCGCAGGAGATCAGGCAGGTCGCGGATCACGCGCGGATCGGGTGGCAGGCCGGCTCGCACATGCAGCAGTGTTGCGCTGTCACGCGGGCGCGCAGGCTCCGTCGCGATGTGATCGCGGGGGAGTTCGAAATCGAATGGGGCGAGATCGTCCGTCATGGGAATGTTCTCTAGCAGGTTCGGCCCACATGAAAACGTTAGACCTGCAAGCCTGACGTATCTTTTTGAGTGAAAGACGACTTGAGAAGTTCTGAAAAAATCTCTGCGACATGCCGTCCGCACGACGATAAAAGACGGATTCATGGAAAACCGTCCAAATCTAATGGTTTCCCTGAAAAATTTATGGGCATCAAAGAGAGCAGAAGGGGCTCGAATTCTAAAATAGCAGAGTGTGTGAATCTACATTTTCATTCTTTTACTTGCATTTGTGCGTGAATTTTAGTATATTATGTTATAGTTGTTTATTGAAGTATCTCATACAATAAACTGCAATATTATCTCTGAATAGTTTTATTCAAGTAAATTGATTTATTTTCTGCAAAAAATTGAGAAACTCAATGTTGAAAAAACATATTTTGTTCGGTGTTTTGTTGTCTGGTTCTGCTCTGGCATCAACTACCGTTCCTCAAACATATCGTTCTTCTGACAATCAGTATCATGCAGTGAAAATTACTTCCGGTTTGAATGCGGAAGGAAGTCCTGTGGTCAACGCTTACAAGGGAAATGACGGGCAGTGGCACCCGACCACTGTACAGGTTCAGGCTTGTGGTTTGGACGCAGACGGTCATCCTACCATTTGCTCGGATAATGTGACGAGTGCGCTTCTGGCGAACTACATCCCAATAACAGAAATAGGTTCTGCAAACGGGATTGCAGGTCTGAATTCTGCGGGGCAGGTCACATCTCCCATCAGCACGACTGCCGGGCTGTGGAACAACCCAGCTTCCGTCGACTCTATCGTTCGTATTCAGCCCACCGTGGTTAACAGTGGTCGATGGGCCATTGATCCAGATGGCATCCAGGTCGGGGGAGACTTCGTAGCAGACGTCAAGGGTCAAGGTGCTCCAAACGGCGCACGCGGTTCTCTGGGTTCAGAACGAATCAACTGTCATCCTTATGGCAATTACGACGCGGGAGCGTGTTTGGTTGTCGCAGATACTGCTCAGGGACGTGAAAATGCCCGGATGGGGATTGGAGCGGCGCTGGAGCAATCGACGTCACTTCTGGCTGATTATGAGGATTTTGAAAACGTCGGTATTGGGGTGAACATGGCCTCTGCCGCAGCGCGCTTGGTTTTGTCGGGGGTTTCTTACGACGCAACACATGTCTGGATGCCGGGATGTGGCCCTGCAGATACGAGCGGCAAGTCATGCGTGCCTTTGACGAAAGCACAGGTTGCCCAGCTGCGTGATGGTATGACCATCACTACGAACAGCTACGATCCGACAATTACGCGAGTGGCTCCAGGTTCTTCCAAAACGCTTCCCGTCAACGGGCTTTACCACGCTTTTGTTTCTGACTGGGACAAAACACAGGCGGACGGCAGTTCAAAGTATATCGTTATTGGCCCAGGCTGGATTGCTTATGGCGGTGCGAGTTCGGCCGCACAGCAGATTCCGGACACGACAAAGCTTGACACTTACTGGACGGCTTACAGCACTCCGACAGTCCTGCTGGGTGCGGAAAATAAAGACTTCGGGCAGGTCGAGCAGATAGAATACAATCCGGCTTTGGATGCCAATGGTGTGCCAACGAATTCTCTGGCGCACAAGCTTGAATATAACGAAGTCAATATGGTGAATTACGCCTTGCAGGATTACATGGTTTCCGTACACGGACTGACCATGGCCTACTCGGCGCCCAATAGTAAAAAACCGACTTCAGATAGTTACGGTGTGTTTGTTGCGGGTGGATTTGGTGGTAGCGGTGGGTCACTTTTGCGTTTAACCGGCGATGGCGGGGAAGCTGAAATTAACGCCAACGGACTCAAGCTATTTGCACCTTATTCAGTTGGTTCTGATGCTGGCAATAATGCTGAAATTGCAGAGTTTATCGGGCAGGCTGATGGTAACCACATTCGTTTGGTTTCCTGGTTGAATCGCGAAAATGCCGGCGCAAACGGTTGGACCAACACGTCCCTCAATTTCGGCGGCTGGATTGACGGTACAACCGGAAATACCAAGGCTGGCACGACGTTGGGAGGATCGCCTCTTGCGCGTATAAGCTGGGATTATGGAACCAATCTCGGTGGGATGGATCTGATTGCCAATAATGGTACTGATATCCTGAGTCTGAAGGGGGACGGGTCCACAAATGCGCTTGGAGCGCTCAATGTAGCGGGCCAGCTTTCGGCGGATGCCAATTTTGTCATGCGTGGGACGCAATATTTTCAGACTGCTGATGGAACCAATCAGTTTTCCGCCAGCCCGGGAGCGAATGGAAATCTGGTTTTCAATCCTCTGCAGGGTGGAGGAAAGCTCACAATAAATGCCCAGACGTCTGTAGGAAATTCCCTGACCGTTTCAGGGCAGATTACGACCGGATCTTATGCCTTGAACAACCTGCCAACGGCTGTCGCGGATGGGTCATATGTTTGGTGTAACAGTTGTGTTCTGAATGGTATTAAAGGCGTAGAAGCTTACTGGCACGCATCTGTAAATAAATGGACAGATAGCCAGAATAATACTCTTTCAGAATAAGGTTTAATATTGTTTTTTAGGAGCGGATTGATGCTTCGAAAGCATCAATCCGCTCTCTGTTTCAAGGCGGAGCGTTATTTGTTTTTCTCTCTCGGAAATAATGCGAATTTTTGCACTGATTTTCTTCGGAGAGATGCGTTTTAATTAAAATATCACTTCATGCCGGGGAGCGTCTTCGCTTCCTGCCAGAGTGCTTCCATAGTCGGCAGATCCTGCTCGGCCATGGTCTGCCCCTTGCGTGCGAGCATGGCTTCCATTGCTTCAAAGCGGCGGGTGAACTTGGCGTTGCTCCGGCGCAGAGCCGCTTCAGGGTCAATATCCAGCTTGCGGGCCAGACTTGAGACGGTGAACAGGACGTCGCCCAATTCGTCCTCGATGCGGTCCCGGTCCCCGCCGAGTTCGGCTTTCAGTTCGTCAATCTCTTCATGAACCTTGTCGAGAATGCCGGTGGGGTCGTCCCAGTCGAAACCCACGCGGGCAGCGCGGCGGCTCAGTTTTGCGGCGCGCATCAGGGCGGGGAGGGGGAGGGCAACACCGGCCAATGCACCGTATTCGGCTTTGCGCTGACGCTCGGCGTCTTTTTCCCGCTCCCAGGAATCATCCTCCAGAGTGGCATCGCCGAAAACATGCGGGTGACGGCGCACGAGCTTGTCGGCGATCAGTCCTGCCACGGTCTCGAAATCGAAGTGACCCGCTTCCTGCGCCATCTGGGCCTGAAAGACGACCTGAAGCAGCAGATCCCCGAGTTCGTCGGGAATGGCCTCGCGGTCGTCACGGGCGATGGCGTCCATGACTTCATAGGCCTCCTCAATCGCGAAAGGGGCGATCGTGGCTGGGGTCTGCTCCACGTCCCAAGGGCAGCCGCCTTGCGGGTCGCGCAGGCGCTTCATGATGTCCAGCAGGCGATCGATCTGCCGCGGGGACGGCTGGGAGGACGGCCGGTTGGACTGGGGCATGGGAAGATCCTGCTGTTATCGTACTCAGAGGTTCATAGCCGTGCGGCCCGGTGGATGAAAGCGCCGGATGGGTCCTGCGCGTGACAGCCTGACATTCCCGACGTAAAACGTCTTCCGGAACGGATTTGCAGACGGGGTTGCTGGCGCATGGCACGCATTTTCATTGATGGAGAAGCAGGCACGACGGGTCTGGGAATCCGCCAGCGGATCGAGGCACTTCCGGCGTCCTATGGTCTGGAAATCCTGTCGATTGCGCCGGAACTGCGTAAAGACAAGGCCGCCCGTCGTTCCATGCTCGAGAAGGCCGATGTCGCCATCCTGTGTCTGCCGGATGAAGCCGCCTGCGAAACCGTGGCGCTGGCCGAGGGGCTGGATGTCCGGATTCTGGATGCCAGCACCGCACACCGGATCGCGGATGGCTGGATTTACGGCTTTCCTGAAATGGATGCGGAACAGGCGGCGGCGGTCAAGGGCGCGCGATTTGTTGCCAATCCCGGCTGCTATCCGACGGGCGCCATTGCCCTGATGCGCCCTCTGGTCCGGGCAGGATTGCTCCCGGCCGATCATTCCGTCTCGATCAACGCTGTCTCGGGCTATAGCGGCGCGGGGCGCGTGGCGATCGAGGAGCATGAAAAGAACGGCGGTCCGGCGTTTTTCCTGTATGGGCTGAACCTAAAGCACAAGCATCTGCCGGAAATCCGGCATTACTCCGGCCTGACGCGCCAGCCGATTTTCGTGCCGTCGGTCGGGCATTTCCCGCAGGGCATGATCGTCTCCATCCCGCTGCATCTGAAGGATCTGCCGGGTCAGCCATCGGCGGCCGAGATCGAAGCCGTGCTTCAGGAGGCTTATGCCGGATGCGCCCATGTGCGTGTTGTGTCTGCTGAGACGCAGCTTGTGGCGGACACTCTGGCTCATACTGACGATATGGAACTGCGGGTGCATCATAACGGCGAACAGGTCGTTCTGACCGCGCGGTTGGATAATCTGGGCAAGGGGGCTTCAGGTGCGGCTATCCAGAACCTGCTGTTGATGCTGAGCCTGTAAGGCACGTTATTTCACACGGCCCGGATTTTGCACTCTGGCCCTTTTGCGGGGAATGCATTAGGGTCCGGGCTGCCCGCGCGAGAGTGGCGGAACGGTAGACGCAGTCGGCTCAAAATCGACCGCCGAAAGGCATAGGGGTTCGAATCCCCTCTCTCGCACCATGAACGGTCATTTTCTGCCGGAATGACCTCAGGACCGATCAGCCCGGAACGCGCATGTCCAAGCCGACTGTCAAACCTTCTCGCCCGTTCTTCTCTTCAGGTCCCTGCGCCAAGCGTCCCGGATGGACGCTGACCGGTCTGGATCAGGCCCTGCTAGGCCGATCACACCGTGCGCCCGAAGGGCGTGCGCGCCTTAAAGAGGTTATCACCCGCTCCAAAGATCTTCTCGGTATTCCATCGGACTGGCGCGTCGGAATCGTTCCGGCCTCCGATACGGGAGCCGTGGAAATGATCCTGTGGGCCCTCGCTGGTGAGCGCGGAATCGACGTCCTGTCCTTTGAAAGCTTCTCCGGAACCTGGGCGCAGGATCTGCGCGACGTTCTGAAAATCGAAGATCTGCGTGTTCTGGACGCGCCTTACGGCGAACTGCCAGATCTGACGACCGTGGACTGGAGCCGCGATGTCGTTCTGACATGGAACGGCACGACATCGGGTGTCTGCATCCCAGATGCGAGCGCCATTCCGGCCGAGCACGAAGGTCTGGTCATCTGTGACGCCACATCCGCGGCATTTGCGATGGATCTGCCCTGGGACCGGCTCGATATCGTGACATGGTCCTGGCAGAAGGCACTGGGGGGCGAGGCCGCGCATGGCATGGTGGCGCTCAGTCCGCGTGCCGCTGCCCGTCTGGCCCAGCCATCGCCGCGCCCGCTGCCCAAGATTTTCCGTCTGGCCAATAAAAAGGGCCTGATCGAAGCTATTTTTGAAGGCGATACGATCAACACGCCGTCCATGCTCTGCGTCGAGGACGCGCTGGACGGTCTGCGCTGGGCCGAACAGATCGGCGGTCTTTCCGCCCTGAAAGCCCGCTCGCAGCAGAATCTGGCGGCTGTTGCTCAATGGATCGCAACGGCGGACTGGGTGTCCTTCCTCTCCGTTCGGGAAGAGACCCGGTCCAGCACGTCCATCTGTCTGAAAATCACGGCACCGTGGTTTGAAAGCCTGTCTGACGAGGCGAAGGGCAAGGCGGTCAAGCATCTGACCGGGCTTGTTGCGAAGGAAGATGCTGGCTACGATCTTGCCGCCTATCGTGATGCCCCATCCGGTCTGCGGATCTGGGGTGGGGCCACGGTCGAGACGGCTGATATTGAAGCGCTGCTGCCTTGGCTCGACTGGGCGCATGAACAGACCCGTCTGGAGTTTTCGGCATGAGTCTGTATTCCGAAAGCCCAAGTGCCGCTCTGCTCCCGTCCGGTTTCGCGGATCTGCTGCCGGGTGAAGCCGAAGCCGAAGCCCGTGGCATTGCCAGTGTGATGGAAGCGTTCTCCCGTCACGGCTATCAGCGCGTCCGGCCACCTCTGCTGGAATTTGAAAGCTCTCTGCTGGGTGGTTCGGGGGAATCCCTCGCTCCCCAGACCTTCCGTCTGATGGACCCGAATTCGCACCGCATGATGGCGCTGCGTCCGGACATGACCACGCAGATCGCCCGGATCGCGAGCATCCGTCTTCAGGACGCGCCCCGTCCCCTGCGCCTGTCCTATTCGGGAAGCTGCATCGTGGTCGGCACGCCCGGCCGCGAGGCCGACCGTCAGGTCTCGCAGGCCGGCATCGAACTGATCGGCCCGGACAGTGCGCAGGCCGATGCAGAAGTCATTGCGCTCGGCGCAAAGGCGCTTGCGGAACTGGGGATCGAGGGCGTGTCGTTCGATCTGTCCATGCCCGCTCTGGCGCTGGGCCTGATCGAAGGCGTTATTCCCGAAGCCGACCGCGAACCTCTGCTCCATGCGCTGGACCGCAAGGATGCCAGTGCCGTGGCGGAACTGGGCGGAGCGATCGCCGGAATGCTGGCCGTCATGCTCCGCGCCGCCGGTCCTGCCGACCGTGCGCTGGATCTGCTGGCTGAACTGGATTATCCCAAGGACATTTCCGGACATTTCGAACGTCTCGCAGCCTCCGTGGCAGCGATCCGCGAGCGCAGCCCCGATCTGCGCTTGACGATTGATCCCGTGGATTTCCGGGGCTGGCGCTATCATACCGGTCTTTGCGTGACGGTGTTTTCGACCGGTTCGCGCGAAGAGCTGGGCCGTGGCGGACGCTATCTGGCGGGGCAGGAGCCTGCCTGCGGTCTGACGCTCCGCCCGCAGGCCCTTTTGCGTGCAGCCCCGGTGTCTGCGTCGCGCCCGCGCTGTTATGTGCCGGTCGATCTGGACGCATCCCGTCTTTCGGGCTTGCACAAGGCCGGTTATGCCACCGTGTCCGCCCTGTCTCATGACGAGGACGCGCTCGCTCAGGCGCAGCATCTGCGCTGCACCCATGTCTGGAAGGACGAGGCGGCCCAGCCGCTCTGACCTGCCGGTCCCTTTCGTTTCTCCCGTCTCGTATTGTCAGTTCTAGGAAGTCAGCTCATGTCCAACGTCACCGTGATCGGAACCCAGTGGGGAGACGAGGGTAAAGGCAAAATCGTCGACTGGCTCGCCAGCCGCGCCGATATCGTTGTCCGCTTTCAGGGTGGCCACAATGCCGGTCACACGCTGGTCGTGGGCGATCAGGTCTACAAGCTGTCCCTGCTGCCGTCCGGTCTGGTGCGTGGCAAGATCGGCGTGATTGGCAATGGCGTCGTCGTGGACCCTAAAGCCCTGATGACCGAGATCGACCGCGTGACCGCGCAGGGCCTCGTCGTCACGCCTGAGACGTTGTGGATCGCCGAGAACGCTCCGCTGATCCTGCCGGTGCATGGCGCGCTCGACCGTGCCCGTGAAGCGGCGCGTGGTGAGCACAAGATCGGGACGACCGGCCGTGGCATCGGCCCGGCCTACGAAGACAAGGTGGCACGTCGCGCCATCCGCATCTGCGATCTGGCCGAACCCGAGACGCTGGACTGGAAGCTGGACGAACTGCTCCTGCATCACAACACGCTGCTCGCCGGTCTGGGTGCTGAGACCTTTACGAAAGAGCAGCTCAAGGACTTCCTGACCGAGATCACGCCGCGCCTTCTGCCGTTCTCCTGTCAGGTCTGGGACCGTCTGGACGAAGCACGCCGCGCCGGTCGTCGTATCCTGTTCGAAGGTGCGCAGGCCGTCATGCTCGACGTCGATCACGGCACTTATCCGTTCGTCACCAGTTCCAACACGGTTGCCGCTGTTGCGGCATCCGGTAGCGGCGTCAGTCCGTCTTCCGTCGGCTTCGTGCTCGGAATTGCCAAGGCTTATACGACCCGCGTGGGCGAGGGACCGTTCCCGACCGAATTGCATGACCAGACCGGCCGGACCCTCGGTGAGCGTGGTCATGAATTCGGCACTGTCACAGGCCGTCCCCGCCGTTGCGGCTGGTTCGATGCGGTTCTGATCCGTCGCGCCGTTCGCGTCGGTGGCGTCAGCGGCATCGCTCTGACGAAGCTGGACGTTCTGGATGGTCTGGACGAGATTTCGATCTGCGTGGGCTATGAACTGGACGGGCAGAAAATCGAAACCTTCCCGTCCGCTCCGGGCGCACAGTCCCGCGTGAAGCCGGTTTATGAGACGATGCCGGGCTGGAAGGAAACGACCGCAGGAGCGCGCTCCTGGGCCGAACTTCCCGCACAGGCCATCAAGTATGTCCGCCGTATCGAAGAACTGATCGAAGCTCCGGTAACGCTGCTGTCCACCAGCCCGGAACGCGATGACACCATCCTGATGCGCGATCCTTTCGAAGACTGATCTCTCACTGCTGGAATCGCATCTGGCATTAACGAAGTCTCAATCCCTGTCCGGCACAAAAGACCGGACAGGGAAACAGCGGGACTTCGATGGCCGACATTCAGGCAGATAACAGCCAGGAACTGCTCATTGCCGAGCGGTATCTGATCAGCCTGGAGCACAAACAGCCAGATTTCGGCGGCTGCGCGACATATGGCGCGCAGGATATGACGGCTTCCGGTGCCTCCTATCTTGCGTTGGCCCCTTTCGCACCCTCTCCCCGCCTTTCCGAATTCATGCTCTTTCGTCATGAGAGCGCGATTCCGATCCAGACCCATGAATATTGCCAGGGCGCCTTGTGGTTGCTCTGCCCGCACCCTCCCGGTCCATCCCTCGCTGAAAATCTTGGCCTCTGGACGGAGAGCCAGCTGATTGACGGCGTCATCCGTCCGTTTGCCGGCTTTCTCCAGAAGCTCGAGGCCGCCAGTCTGACATGTCGCAGTATCCGCCCCGACAACATGTTTGTCGGACAGGGATTACATAAGGTTGTGCTCGGGCCGCTTGGAGTTACCGCACCCGCTGAGAAACAGCCTGTTCTTTTTGAGCCCCTGTCTTCGGCAGTCTGCCGTCCGTCTGCGCGGGGCGAGGGGACGACGGGCTGCGATATCTTCTCGCTGGGTGTGATCATTCTCGCGCTCGCGCTTGGAAAGCTGCCTCTTGAAGGGCTGTCCGACGCTGATATCCTCAAGCGGCGCTTTGAAATCGGCACTCCTGCGGCTTATATGCAGGATCAGAAAGTCCCTGTCGGGCTGCGGTCCCTTTTGACTGCCATGCTGGCTGATGATCCCCTCAATCGCCCATCTCCAAGGGATCTGGTGACGATAGCGCCGAGCAAGGTTTTTACCGTCCGTCCGGTCGTTCCCGCTCGTATTCCGCTCATGATTGGCGGAAATGCCGTGCATACGCCTCAGGCTCTGGCCTGGTATGCTGGACGGTATCCGGCAGAGTTTTCGGCGTTGCTGCAAAGAAAAGTCGTCAGCAACTGGCTTCATCGTGAGCTTGAGCTCTCCGTTATGTCGAGCTTGATTGAGCAGGCCAGCGCCTCGTTCCTTCCTGCGGGCGGCAGTAAGGCGGTAGATCCTGCGACGATGGTCATCACCCATGCGATCTCCGTCCTTGATCCAGCGGCACCAATGTTCTGGGGCGGGATCTGGTTCTGGCCTGAGGCGCTCCCCCAAATGTTGGTTCAGGCGATAGTCCAGCCCGTTACGCCGGATGACGAGCGCATGGTTCGCAACATCCTGAGCTTCATGGTGGGGAATGCTGAGGCCTTTATGTCGGCCCATCTCCCGTCGAGACAGGAGCGGCAGATCACGGCATTGTCTGCGGTGGCGCGACGCATGGCTCTTAAGGGGGCGGAACTGATCAGACGGTTTCCTTATGAGAGAAACAGCTACCTTCCGTGTCTTTCAAAAAAATGCGTCGATGTGCGAATTTCTCTGCCTGAGGGGTTGTTGCGATGGCTGAACCATCATGTGGGAATCGAAGACCTTCCAGATGATATTCTCGCGCGGAGTGGCTTTCTGGACGAACAGATGCGCTCGTTCCTTGAGGCGCATTGCGCAAGACAGGGCATCATTCCCCTTTCACAGTCGAAGAAAGCGGGACTGCCGGGCTGGCTTGCGGATCTGACGCTGCTTGCCGCTGCACAGAGGAAATTTGATAACGCACCGCTCAGTTTTCTGGCGCAACGTGCCGTACCTCTTCTTGAGGCAGAGTTGCGTCAGTGGCGGAGCAAGACCTCACGTGCTCGGAGGCGCGTGCGTTTAGGTAAGGCTGCGGAAAACGGAAATCTGGGAACGTTTCTGGCAACAGTCAACGATCCGACCGGCCTGAGGCTGGACCAGAGACAGGCTCAGGAAGCCGAAGCCGAAATCAGCAATCTGATGCGTGTGCTCGATGAAGCACCTGATCGGAAAGCCGCCAATGATCGTGAGGCACGAAATTCTGGTGAATTCTTCTCCCTTCTGACGGGCATCGCAGTTGCAATGGCAAGTATCTGGCTGGAATTCTGCCAGTGAGGAAGATTTATGGCGTCCGCTAGGTCGGTAGGAGCAGAAACGCTCCGTGCTCCGGGATTTCGGTGGTGGCACGGAATCATCATTGGCCTGATGCTGTCCTATGTGCCGGGAAGTCTGTTGGTCGCTGGCGTATTGCTGCTTCCTATGGTGGCTCTGAGGCTGTTTGATCCGAACGCGGATGGCCAGCGTCTCATGATCGTTCTGTTTTATGTTGGCGCGGTCATGGTGCGACCTCTGCACGAAGCCTGGGCGGCCAACGGCGATTGGGAGACCTGCATCGCGCAGATTACACAACCGGTGACTTTGGCACTGGACTGGCTGGCGGCTGGCGCAGCGTGGCTTGTAGCGGAGGCTTCGGCCATTGGGGGGCGGCTCTGGAATGCGGAGGTCGCCCGGCGCGAGCGCAAATCCATTGAAAAACGGATTGCCTATCTTCAGGACGAATGGCTGTCTTCGGACGAAGGGGTTCCTGCGAGCTGAGATTTCTCCCAGTCGCGGAGCCTGAAATATTATTCGACGGCGGACGTATCTTCGACCGGGGTCTCCATCAGCCTTGAGGCCAGATCGTTCGAACCACCAACCAGACCTTTGGCATAGTCCTGAGCCGAGAAGGGACGAAGGTCTTCGGCCTGCTCCCCGACGCCGACCATATGAACCGGCAGCTTGAACTGTTCCGCAAGGGCCACGACGATGCCACCGCGCGCGGAGCCGTCCAGCTTCGTCACGATCAGTCCGGTCACGTTGACCAGTTCCCGGAACACGCGCACCTGTTCGACGGCGTTCTGACCTGTCGTGGCATCCAGCACCAGCAGAACGGAATGCGGTGCTGTCTCGTCAAACTTTCGCATGACGCGGATGACCTTGGCCAGTTCCTCCATCAGCGCGCCCTTGTTATGCAGACGTCCGGCCGTGTCGATCAGAAGCAGCTCGGTTCCCGCTTCAGTTGCGCGCTTGAGGCCGTCATAGGCCAGTCCCGCTGCATCGGCGCCGTGCTTTCCGGCAATGACGGGCACATTGGCACGTTTGCCCCAGACTTCGAGCTGCTCGACAGCGGCGGCGCGGAAAGTATCTCCGGCCACCAGCATCACGGACTTGCCTTCTTCGGTGTACAGGCGGGCCATCTTGCCGATGGTCGTGGTCTTGCCGACGCCATTGACCCCGACCACCAGTACGACATGGGGCTTTTTCGTAGGATCGGGCTCGAAAGGAACTGCGACGGGCTCCAGAACACGGGCGATTTCGGTCGCGAGAGTTTCGCGGATTTCGTCGCTGGTCACGTCTTTGCCGAAGCGCGTGCTCCGGAAGCTTTCGATCACCCGTTCAGCCACGGCGGGGCCAAGGTCTGCCGCGATCAGTTCGTCTTCGAGTTCCTCAAGAGCCGTTTCGTCCAGCTTGCGGTGAGTAAAGACGGCGCCGAGACGCGAACTCGAGCGTGAAAGACCCTGTTTGAGTCGTGAGAAAAATCCAGCCATGCATGGGAGTTCGGACAGGTCGGGCCGGACGTCAAGAGCGCAGGAAGATCTGAACGTGTTTCAGGTGCGGATTTCTGCCAGAAGTGTTCCGTTTTCCAGCCCGGTGGCCCGGACGGGAACGAAACTGCCCCGGACTGGTGCGGGTGCGTTGCCGACGAGGCGGATGGCGGCGAATTCGGGGGAATGGCCGCGATCGGGTGTTTCGGCGAGAATATCGAAGTCCGTGCCGATGAGGCGTTCGAGAAAACGGTCGCGGTTTCTGTCTCCGACATCGCGGAGTCGGGCTGCGCGTTGCTGGCGTTCGGCGTTGGGAACGGCGGGCATTCTTGCCGCAGGGGTGCCGGGGCGTTCGCTGTAGGGAAAGACATGCAGGAAGGGAATTTGCTGCTCTTCGATGAAGGCGCGGGTCTCTTCGAACAGAGCCTCCGTTTCCGTAGGGAACCCTGCGATCAGATCAGCGCCCACGCCTGTTTCCGGACGCATGGAGCGCACGCGGCGCAGTGTGGCTGCAACGCCTGCGGTATCATGACGGCGCTTCATGCGCTTGAGAATGAGGTCCGACCCCGCCTGTAGGGACAGGTGCAGATGCGGCATCAGCCGCGGTTCGTTTTCCAATAGCCACCAGAGATCCGCATCGCCCGTTTTCACATCTAGAAGAACAGGATCGATGGACGACAGGCGCAGACGCCGGACGCCTTCAACACGGCGCAGTAGTTCGCGGCATAATGCACCCAGCCCCTTGCCTGTGGTGTCTTGCCAGGAGGCAATGTCCACCCCGGTCAGGACAATTTCCTGATGCCCGGCTTCGACAAGGGTCTCTGCGCGCGCGATGGCATCTTCAATGGGCGTGGAGCGGGAAACGCCGCGACCATAGGGGATAATGCAGAATGTGCAGCGATGATCGCAGCCCTGCTGGACCTGAAGAAGGGCGCGGGCATGACGTGAAGGCGGCAGGCCGGGGCCGTGGTCGCCCCAGATGGCGGGTTTGAGCTTGTCTTCATTGGGCACGACACGAACCACGCCCGGCAGTTCGGCCCAGCGATCCGGTGCGATGTCGGAGGCGCAGCCGGTCACGACGATTTTGGCGTCCGGATTTTCGCGATGCGCCCGACGGATGGCCTGTCGCGCCTGTCGTTCGGCTGTGGTCGTCACGGCGCAGGTATTGACGATGATGGTGTCGTTCTGGCCGCGCGCATGATGGGCCATGCCGTCGCTTTCATGCACGTTTAGGCGGCAGCCGAAGGTCAGGACGGAGGCTGTCACGCGGTTGTTCCATGGAAAACCGTGGCGGCGGGGCCTGTCATGAGGACGTGACCGTCCGCACGCCATGTGATGCGCAGATCTCCGCCATCCATGGTCACGGTGCAGGTGCGCTCCGTCAGGCCGCGACGCACGGCATTCACGACGGCTGCGCAGGCACCGGAGCCGCAGGCGAGTGTCAGGCCGGCACCACGTTCCCAGACGCGCAGGCGCATATGGGTCGGGGAGAGGATCTGTGCGAAACCGATATTGGCGCGTTCGGGGAACAGAGCGTCCTGCTCGAGCCCGGCGCCCAGCCCTTCAGCACGGGAGGTGTCGCCGAAAATTGTGGCATGCGGATTGCCCATCGAGCAGGCCGCTGCATCATGCAGGGGTAAGTGCAGTGTGTCACAGGCCTGCGAAAGCGGCACGTCCCGCCAGTCCAGACGGGGTACACCCATATTGATCGTGAAAAGATCGCCGTCGCGTGCTGTGGGGAGAAGACCGGCGGCAGTCTGGAGCGTGGGCGTGCCACCGACGAATTTTGCCACGCAGCGGGACGCATTGCCGCAGGCTCCAGCTTCAGAACCGTCGGGATTGAAGAAACGGACATGCACATCCGCGCCGTCCAGCGTTGGGACAGTCAGGAGCACGAGTTGGTCGCAGCCGATTCCAAAGCGCCGGTCGCACAGATGGCGGATGATAGCGGTATCGAGCGCGGGATCGTTCTGGCGGGCGTCGATTACGACGAAATCGTTGCCCAGACCGTGCATTTTCGTGAAGGAGAGGCTCATGGTGGCCCCTCTCATAAAGCATCCCGCGGGTTGACGCACGGGGAACATGCCCTCATGTCCGCTGCTGGATCAGAAGGAGTGGATATGAGCGGCCCCGAACAGCTTGAAGGAATGCACGTCGCGGCGTTCACGCGCGCCAACAACGAACCTGATACGATTTTCCATGCGCAGCATATCCCGGATTCGCTGATGGATATGGGCGCGCAGACCGCTGTGACGGCATTGTATCAGACGGCTCTGCCAGTTGGGGGCGCTGTGCTGGACCTGATGGCCGGAGCATTGAGTCATTATCCGCAGGAGGCGCAGTTCCAGCGCGTGGTAGGGCTGGGTGTCGCGAAAGCCGCTCTGGAGGCCAATCCGATCCTGAACGAACGGATTGTGCAGGATCTCAATGACGAGCCGACGCTGCCTTTTGAAGATGACAGTTTTGATGCCGTGACGCTGTGTGACGGACTGGCTTACCTGACGCAGCCTTTGGCGATCCTGATGGAAATTGTGCGGGTGCTCAAGCCCGGCGCGCCGTTGATTCTGACGTTTTCCGACCAGTTTCATGCGGCCAAAGCCGTTGCGATCTGGCAGGCGCTGGAGCCTGCGGACCGCGTGAGGCTGGTGAGCGTTCTCATGTCCCGCACCGGTCTGGTCGAGCTGGATACCGGCGAGGTCGTCCCGCCCGAGGACCTGACGGCATGGCGCGATACGGTTCATGCGGTGGTAGGCCGTAAGCCCAGAACCTGAGCTGGAAACACAAGAAAAAGCCTGCCATACGTTCTTTCTGGTATTTTGAAGCGGAAGTCTTTATGCAGCGGCATTCCAGCCGCCGCATCCTGTCGTCGGCGTGACGTTTGCCGAGTGTTCATAAAATATGCCTTTTCCCGATACCCATCCTGCCCTTAAGCGCGCCCTTGAGGCACGTGGCTACGAACAGCTGACTCCTGTTCAGGAAGCAGTTCTTCAGCCGGGTCTGGACGAGCGCGACCTGCTGGTTTCCGCGCAGACGGGGTCGGGCAAGACCGTCGCCTTCGGCCTGGCCATCGCTCCGACCCTGCTCGGAGACGCCGATCGCCTTCCGCCGTCCCCTCAGCCCATGGCGCTCGTGATCGCGCCAACGCGTGAGTTGGCGCTTCAGGTCCAGTCCGAACTCAAGTGGCTCTATGCCGAAACTGGTGCCCGTATCGCGAGCTGCATTGGCGGCACCGATGCCCGTAGCGAAGCCCGCGAGCTTAATCGCGGTGTCCATATCGTTGTCGGCACGCCGGGCCGTCTGTGCGACCATCTGTCGCGTGGCTCCCTCGACCTGTCCGCCCTGCGCTGCGTCATCCTCGACGAAGCCGACGAAATGCTGGACATGGGTTTCCGTGACGAGCTCGAAAAGCTGCTCGATGCGGCTCCGACCGAGCGTCGCACCCTGCTGTTTTCCGCAACGATCGCCCGCGAAATCGCGTCGCTGGCGCGCCGTTACCAGAAGAATGCCGAGCGGATCGACACGGTCTCGGGCGCGAAGCAGCATTCCGACATCACCTATCGCTGTGTTGTCACGCCGCCGCAGGAAATCGAACGCTCGCTCGTCAATGTGCTTCGTTTCTACGAGAGCCCGACCGCCATGGTGTTCTGCAACACCCGCATGATGGTCAATCAGGTTCAGGCGACTCTGCTTGAGCGCGGTTTTGCGTCCGTCGCCATTTCTGGCGAGATGGGCCAGAACGAGCGTAGCCGTGCGATCGAGAGCCTGCGTTCGGGTCAGGCACGCGTCTGCGTTGCGACCGATGTTGCGGCCCGTGGCATTGACGTACCGGCCCTGAACCTTGTGATTCACGCCAGCATCCCGACGGCTGCCGAGACCCTGCTGCATCGTTCGGGCCGGACCGGCCGTGCGGGCCGCAAGGGCACCAGCGTTCTGATGGTGCCGGTGAGCCAGCGTCGCAAGGCCGAGCGCCTGCTTCAGATGGCCAAGATTCAGGCGGAATGGGAAGCTGTTCCGACGGCTGCGGCGATTGCCGAGCAGGACAAGACCCGTCTGATGGACGATCCGATCCTGACGAACGCCGTGGACGACATGTCCGACGAGCTGGTCAACCAGCTCGCCGAGAAATACGACGCCACGAAGCTCGCTGCTGCGTTGGTGGGTCTGTACCGGGCGCGTCTGCCGAAGGTTGAGCAGGTCCGTCCGATGTCCGTCGAGGCCCCGCGTCACACAGAGCGTGGCGAACGTGGTGAGCGCGCGCCGCGTGAAGAACACGTCATGGCGGGTGAGTGGTTCAAGATGAGCGTTGGCCGCACTGAGCGCGCTGATCCGAAGTGGCTGATCCCGCTGATCTGCCGTTTGGGCGGCGTGCAGAAGCGCGAAATCGGCAGCATCCGCATCGATCAGGAACAGACCTATTTCCAGATCGCTGATGAGAGCGTGGCCCGTTTCAAGTCCTGCCTCGCTGGCGCAGAAGCCGACGAAGTGACGATCGAGCCGTCTGAAGCGCCTGCTGGCGGCATGGGGGCTCGTGGCCGCAATCCGGGTGAAGGCAAGCGCTTTGGCGGTGCCGGCGGTGGCCGTTCGGGTGGTGGCTTCAAGGGCGGCCCGCGTGGTGGCGCTGGCGGCGGAAGCGGTTACAAAGGCCGTGGCGGTTCGGGCTTTGGTCGTCCGAAGCCCGCAGGTGGCGACGGCCCGAAGAGTGATGGTTCGAGCCGCAAGCGCCGTTCCTGATCCGTCTTTCGGAATCTGAATGACGTGAAACCCCGCCGGAGCAGGTCTTCGGCGGGGTTTTGTTTGTTCAGGTCCGGGGGAGGCGGGCGATCAGATCCCGGACCCGGTCGAGGATGTCCGCGAGGGGCAGTGGAATCGAAGCATTGTCCGTATGGTTTTCCTGTGCAGCACCCGTCTGGAACACATCAGCCCAGTACCGGAGGCCGTCCTGTGTCGCCATAGCGGCGAAGCAGGGATTGATGTGGTGGGACGGAACAAGTTCGTAAACGAGCGTTCCCGGCTGGCACCAGGCGATATTGGCCATCCCGGCGCCGAGCATTCCCATGACCATTCCGGCCTCGCTGAACAGGCGGATCTGTTCGGTCAGGGAGAGGGTTTCAGGACAGACGCGCTCGAAACCGAGCTTTTCCAGACTGTCCGCCAGCTCGGATTCGTTGGGAACATGCCGGTTGGCCGAGGCCCCGCGTTCGATATAGATCCGCCGTCCCACAGGTTTGGCCGTAGCTCCAACCGCCTCTCGGAGACGGGCATAGGCGGCACAGGAGAGGTCCGAGATGGCAAAATCAGCGCTGCCATTGACGAAGGTGATGTAATCTAGCGTCTGGAACGCATATTGGTGCCCCTGTTTCAGACGGATATGGGCTTCGGATGTCAGCCCAAAAAGCTCCAGCGTCTCGAACTGCCAAGGATGCATGTGTTCGGGTAGCACAAGGCGGACAGCTTTATCCTGTAGGGACAGGACATGCAGGGTCGGGATCGTATGGGCGACCCAGTGATAGTAATTCGAGGCCCAGTGATCGACGCAGCTTGCCGTAAGACCCTTGAAAGGCGTGCAGTTTATCATGTCGGCCGGTCGCAGTGTCAGGGCGCGGACAGCGTCAGGGGACTGGACATAGGCTGTTTCTGGGATGGGTCGGCCTGCATACAGCAGGGTCATCAGGGGTTGGTCCAGCACGATATTGCGCAGGGCATAGTGCTGGACCGTGACCGGCATGCTCTCCCAGCCCCGAAACGGATTTCGCTCAGGATGGGGCAGGTCGGACAGGCCCGGCGCAGAGACACGCTTCACCGGGCAGGTTTCAAGCATGGTCACGCTTCGGGCGATCTCCGCCAGACCGGAAGGTCCGGCTGGTGGAGACAGCAAACGCCTGAGACGGGAGAAAATCGGCATGGTCTGGATCAGACGGTTTTGGCCGCACCTTTGAGCAGGGCCTGTTGGGCTTCCCGGAGAGAATCGGAAAGTTTCTGTTCCGGTTCCTTCAGATGCAGGCTTTCGAGTGTCTCCAGCAGCGCTTCGGCCACCAGAACGCGGGCAAGCCATTTATGGTCCGATGGAATGACGATCCAAGGGGCTTCAGGCGTTGAGGTGGCGCGGATGGCCTCTTCGTAAGCTGCGGTATAATGCGGCCAGAACTCACGCTCCTTGATGTCGGACGGGCTGAATTTCCAGCGTTTTTCCGGGTGGTCCAACCGCTTGAGCAGGCGCAGGCGTTGCTCTTCCGGCGAAATATGGAGGAACAGCTTGAGGACGATGATATTCTGACGGTGCAGATAGCTTTCGAAGTTCCGCAGATCCTGCAAACGGTGATCCCAGAAATCCGGAAGGTCCGGATTGAGCCCGCGCGCCCGGACCATGTCCGGATGAACGCGCTCCACCAGAACGTCTTCATAATGACTGCGGTTGAAAATACCGATTTCGCCACGGGAAGGTACGGCGAGATGGATGCGCCACAGATCATCATGTCGCGTCGAAATTCCAGCGGGCGCCTTGAACGACGTGACGTGCACGCCCTGCGGATTCAGGCCCGAAAAGGCGTGTCGGATCGCGCCGTCCTTGCCGGCAGTGTCCATGCCTTGAAGCACGACGAGGATGCCGTGGGTCGCATAGGCTGCAAGTCGCTGCTGGAGAATGGACATCTGGTCCACGCAGTCGCGGATGCGGGTGCGGGACTCGTTTTTCTGGCGACCCAGCGTGTCGTTGGTGGCGATGGAGGACAGACGGAATTTTTTCCCGTCCGTAATGCGAAGTTTGGCAGGAAGTCCTGTTTCAGCCGACATGACGGTTCACCGCAAGACCGCCGGATGCCTGACAGACCGGCATCATTTCCAGATAATTGACATTCACATGCCAGGGCAGCCCGATGAGCCAGGAGACTGTTTCGGCAATGTCGTCCGGTGTCAGCGGCGTCGTGTCCTTGTACACGGCCGCCGCCTTGGTGTCGTCTCCCAGACGCACGGTGCTGAATTCGCTGCCGCCACACAGGCCGGGTTCGATATTGGTCACGCGGATGCGGGTGCCGAGCAGGTCTGTCCGCAGGTTCTGGGTGAACTGGTGTACGAAAGCCTTGGTCGCGCCGTAGACGTTGCCGCCAGTATAAGGATAGGTCCCGGCCGTGCTGCCCAGAGCGATGATGTAGCCCGTATTGCGCTGGACCATGCCCGGCAGAAGTGCACGGGTCAGTTCGACAACGCCCGAGACATTGGTGGCGATCATCGATTCCCAGTTATCGGGTTCGGCGTCCTGTGCAGGGTCCATGCCAAGGGCAAGGCCTGCATTGTTCACCAGAACGTCGATATCCTGCCAGTCTTCAGGTAGTGCTGCGGGCAGTGAGCGGAGGGCGTCGCGATTGGTCATGTCGAGCGTGAAGGGCAGAACGCTCTCGCCGAGTTCGTCCTTGAGGGCTTCCAGCCGCTCCTTGCGGCGACCGGTGGCAATGACGCGGTGGCCTTCGCGGACAAGACGCGTTGCGATGGCATGGCCGAAACCTGCAGTGGCGCCGGTGACGAGGACGGTGAGAGGCATGACAATCTCCAGACGGGCAGTCCGCACCCGGCAGGGGCGGTTCGTGGGCGGTACGGGGCTCAGGTCAGTGACATTGGATGTCATTAACACTCCTGAAGGCAAACGCTTGCAATACAGGAAGGGATGCACCCATGTTGGCAGGCATGAAAAAAACACTCGATGGACGCAATGACAACCTGACGGACCCTGCTGTGACGGCGATGGGCAGAGAGGCAGGCCTTACGGGACAGCTGCTCGTGGCGGCGCCCGCACTGGCGGAGACGTTTTTTGAGCGGACGGTGATCTATCTCTGCGCGCATTCGGAGCAGGACGGGGCGATGGGGCTGATCGTCAACAGGCGTCTGGCCCAGCCGGGTTTGGACGATCTGTTCGCGCAGCTCGGAATCGACCCCAATCCTCCCGAACGCCGGATCGGGGTGTGCATGGGTGGTCCGGTGGAGCATTCACGCGGTTTTGTCCTGCATTCGGCGGACTGGGCGGGGGAGGGTAGTCTGGCCGTTGATGGGCATATGACCCTGACCGCCAGTCTGGATATCCTGCGCGAAATCGCCACTGGACAAGGGCCAAAACAGGCGATGCTGGCGCTCGGGCATGCCGCATGGGCGCCGGGGCAGCTTGAACAGGAAATCCTGCGGGACAGTTCGTGGTTTGTGGCCCCGGCAAGTGATGAGATCGTGTTCGGTACTGATCATGCAAAGAAATGGCGACAGGCTCTGGACGCCATCGAGATTGACCCGCTTCTTTTTTCTTCATCGGTCGGAGAAGCCTGAGACAGGCACCCGTCAGACACAGGAAGGCAGCATGAACGCACCCTATACCCTCTATTTTTACGAACACTGCCCGTTCTGCACCAAGGCGCGGATGATCTTCGGGTTCAAGAAGCTTCCCTATGAGAAGCGCATCCTGCTCAATGACGATGTGGATGGACCGGTTCGCATGGTGGGCCGCAAGGTCGTTCCTATCCTTGAAGAGGATGGACATTTCATGCCCGAGAGCATGGATATCGTCATGCATATCGATGGGGTTGGAACGCCTGTTCTGACGGGCAAGACGCGTCCCGAAATTACGTCATGGCTCCAGAAGGCCGCTGCTCCGCTCTATCGCCTGTTTCTCCCTCGCGCGGCTGCCGCCCCGCTGCCGGAGTTTGATACGACATCCGCGCGTGCCGGCTTCATCCGTCGCAAGGAGCCATCCGTTGGGGCTTTTAGCGCACTGCTGGAAGAGAAAACCGAAGAACTAACGCAGCTCAATGCACTGCTGAAAGATCTGGCGCCACTGATCCGTTCGCCCGAAGCTGTGAATGGCGAACTCTCCACGGACGATATCCATCTGTTCGCGCATCTGCATAGCCTCTCGCTGATCCGTGGGGTGGTTTATCCCGCTGAGATCGAGGCCTACCGGCAGGCCATGGCGGTGCGGTTCGGTGTGGAACTGTTCGACGATATCGCCGTCTGAGCGCAGCTATATTTTATAGAAAAAGGGGGCCGGATCACGCGATCCGGCCCCCTTTTAATGTCTGCATTATTTTCCGGGCTGAAGAACCGTGTGCAGGAACTGCTCCCGCCGCTGGGCCACGCGGGCGCGGATGACAGGATCGGGCAGCATATGCGTGCCCGGCAGCAGAAGCAGGTCGTAGGGCTTGCCCGCATGGAGCAGGGCCTGCGTCAGCTTCATGGTGTTCTCGAAATAGACGTTGTCGTCCGTGATGCCGTGCATGAGCAGAAGCGGTTGTTTCAGCGTGTCGGCATAGGTCAGGACGTTGCTTTTGCGATAGCCTTCCGGGTCATCCTGCGGGGTGCCGAGATAACGCTCGGTATAGGCCGTGTCATAATCCGCGAAATCGACCGGCGGTGCGCCCGCCACACCGACCTTGAACACATCCGGACGACGGATGGTCGCCATAGCGGTGAAATAGCCGCCAAAGGACCAGCCATGCACGCCAACGCGGGAGAGATCCATTTCATGATGACGTTTGCCGAGTGCCTGAAGCCCATCAATCTGGTCCTGAAGCGGCAGGTCGATCAGGTTGCCCTTGATGGCCCGCTCGAAATCATGATTGCGTCCCGGCGTTCCACGTCCGTCGAGCGTGACGACAATGTAGCCCTGATTGGCGAGGCACTGGTCATCAAGATAGGACGTTGGCGTGTCGTGCACCATCTTGGAGCCCGGTCCCGCATAGACGGACAGCACAACCGGATAATGTTTTGAGGCGCTGAAATTCTCCGGCCGGATGATAGCGGCGTCCAGATCCCGCGCCCCTGCGGTCGTGAACTCGACATGGACCGGAAGTTTCGGTGCCTGCGCCACACCCGGAAGTGTTGCCACGACATGGCCTGCCGTATCCCGCACCAGCGTCTGGCGCGTACCGGAAGCGCTGGCGAAGGTGTCCACCATGGCCGTGTGCGTACCATTCGTAACGTGGATGTTGTGAATGCCGCGTTCCGTCACGAACGGAGTAACGGCTCCGGTTTTCAGGTCGATATGGACGACCTCGTTATCCAGTCGGTTGGCGCGGACGGTGACCGTGAGGGTGTTGTGTTCGGCGTCGTAATCGTTGAGGGCGATATAGGACAGGCCGGGCGGCGTCAGGACGCGCTCGAGCTTTCCGTCCGGGGTATGGAGTTCGAGCTGCCAGTCTTTGCCGCGGTCTGCGGCCCAGAGAAATCCGGCATTATGGTCAAGAAAGACGGGAAGGTTGTGGCCGCCGGACGTGGCACGCGGGTCCAACTCGATCCATGCCGGGTCGGACTGCTCCAGAAGGAGATGAGTGGCGCCGGTTGCGGGGTCGATCGTGAGAAGCTGTTCTTTCGTCTGTTCGCGGTTGAGTAGGACGATGGCGAGGGGGGCATTCTTCCGCCAGACGACGCGACCGAGATAGGGCCATGCATCGTGGTCCCATGAAATCCAGCGGATCGGGCCGCCTTTGGCGTCCACGAGGCCGAAGCGGGTTTTGGCGTTGTTCGTGCCCGCGCGGGGATAGCGGAAGGCGATGGGCTCGGCCTGCGGGGCCTCGGGGTTGGTGATGTAGTGCTTTTCGACGTCGCTGTTATCGGCTTCCTCGAACAGGATGGTCTTGCTGTCGGGAGACCACCAGGCGCCATCCGCACGTTCCAGTTCCTCGGCGGCAGCAAATTCGGCGAGGCCATGGCTCAGAGTGTCACTGCCGCCGGTTGTCAGGCGCGTTTCGTGTCCGCTGACCAGATCGACACTATAGAGATCATTATCCCGCACGGCGGCAAGGCTTAGACCGTCCGGCGAGATGCGGGGCGCGATCCACTGCCCCTCGACCGGTGTGACGCGGCCGTCATCCGTAGCGATGCGTTCGAGCTGCCCACCCTGCGAGGCGAGAACCGTGCCGCCGTCTTCGCTCATCTGGTAGTCGGTGATGCCGGACATGCTCTGACGTGCCCGTTCGCGCCGGGCTTTTTCCTCTACCGACAGATGTTCCGGCCCCGATGCAGGTGTGGCCAGTTCATGGATCGAATGATCCGGCAGGTCGTAGCGATAAAGATGCAGATGCGTGTCGAACGGTCCCGAGCGCAGGAACAGAATGGAGTGACCGTCCGGTGTGATTTCCGCATGGTTCGGCAGGCCCAGTGTGCCGTTCCGGGTTTTGGCGAGATCGAGCATACAGGCTGCGGGATTGGCGGCTGCGGCAAGGCTGGGGAACAGCAGCGGAGACAGGACGGCGCAGGCCATAAGGGTTTTGCCCATAAAGGTTATGCGCAGGGGAAGGGACGGCGAGAGCATTGCATCTCCACAGGGATGGCGATGGACGGGATTTTGACGTCGATCATGGACCGCAGTGCCGTTTGTGAACAGAGTTTGTGGAAGGATCTGCGTAACCTTCTCACGTTTTCGGGAGTGGGGGCGATTTTACCGGGACCGATCCCGGTTTCGTGTGTTCTGCATTGCGGTACGTCTCAGCAAGAAGGAGCCTGATGGATATGCAGTATCGTCAGCTTGGTCGCTCGGGCCTGAAGATTTCAGCACTCAATTTCGGATCGGTTACATTCGGCGGGCAGGGCAATTTTGCCGCCACCGGCAAGGTGGACGTCGCGGAGGCCACGCGGATGGTGGACGTCTGCGTCGAGCATGGCGTGAACATGTTCGATACGGCGGATGCCTATTCCGGCGGTGAGGCCGAGGAAATTCTGGGTCGTGTTCTTCAGGGACGCAGCCGCGAACTGCTCGTGACCTCCAAGGTGCGTTTTCCGACGGGAAAGGGGCCGAACGAGCAGGGCCTGTCGCGCCATCACATTCTTAATGCCTGCGAAGACAGTCTGCGTCGTTTGGGTCGCGATCATATCGACCTCTATTATCTGCATGAATGGGACGGCCTGACGCCGGTCGAGGAAACGCTTGAGGCGCTCCAGACCCTGCGCGATCAAGGTAAGATCCGGTATGCGGGTATTTCCAATTTTGCGGGCTGGCAGGCGATGAAGCTGCTGGGCGCAGCCGAGCGGGATCGGCTGATCGCCCCGGTCAGCCAGCAGCTTTATTACTCGCTGGAAGCCCGGGATGCCGAATATGAGCTTTTACCACTGGCCGTAGATCAGGGTCTGGGCGTGCAGGTCTGGAGCCCGCTCGCCTGTGGCCTGCTGACGGGGAAGTATCGTCGCGGCAAAACGGCGCCGGAAGATTCTCGCCGGATTTCCGGCTGGCCGGAGCCGGAAGTCCGGGATCTGAAAAAGCTCTACGATACGGTGGAGGTTCTGGTGCAGATCGCGGAAGAGCATAGCGTTTCCGCGGCGCGCGTGGCTCTGGCCTGGACGCTGCACAAACCGGGGATCACATCGCTGGTTCTGGGTGCGCGCAAGGAGAGCCAGCTTCTGGACAATCTCGCTGCCGCGTCGCTCCGTCTGACGCAGGAGCAGGTTCGCAGACTGGACGATGTGAGCGCGCCGGACCTGATTTATCCGTACTGGCATCAGAACCGGAATGCGTTCGACCGTCTATCCAAGGCGGATCTTGTGTTGCAGGGGCCGGCAAAACGTCATCGCGATGCTCTTGAAACGAAAAAATGACTGCCTAAATATTAGTCACAGGCCGCTGCCTCCGGGGGCGGCCAAGCACATCAATGCTGCCGTAACGGGGCATACGAGGACTTTAAGGCTATGGACATTCAGAATTTTACCGAACGCAGCCAGGGCTTTCTTCAGGCCGCACAGACCATTGCGCTTCGGGACTACAACCAGCAGCTCACGCCCGAGCATCTGCTTAAGGCCCTGCTGGACGATGAACAGGGCGCGGCATCCGGTCTGATTCGTGCTGCGGGTGGTGACCCGAAGGTGGTTCAGGCTGCCAATGACGCCGCGCTTGCCAAACTGCCGAAAGTGCAGGGTGCCGGTGCTGGCCAGCCCCAGATGACGCCGGATCTTGCCCGTCTGCTGGACGGCGCGGAATCTGCTGCGAAAGTCGCGGGCGACAGCCATGTAGCGCAGGACCGTCTGCTTGTGGCGATTGCCGCTAGCAATACGGCTGCGGGCAAGGCACTTGTGGACGGCAAGGCCAGTGCCGGGGCTCTGGAGCGTGCTGTTGCGGAAATCCGCAAAGGACGTACCGTCACGAGCGCATCTGCGGAAAATACGTTTGACGCATTGAAAAAATACGCCCGTGACGTCACGGCTGTGGCGCAGGCCGGCAAGCTCGATCCGGTTATTGGCCGTGACGAGGAAATCCGCCGGACCATTCAGGTTCTAGCCCGTCGCAGCAAGAACAATCCCGTCCTGATCGGTGAGCCGGGCGTGGGTAAGACGGCCATTGTTGAAGGGCTCGCACAGCGGATCGTCAACGGTGACGTGCCTGAAGCCTTGCGCAACAAGAAGCTGATGTCGCTCGATATGGGCGCGCTGATTGCCGGTGCGAAATATCGCGGTGAGTTCGAGGAGCGTCTGAAGGCTGTTCTCAAGGAAATCGAGACGGCTGAAGGCGAGATCATTCTCTTCATCGACGAAATGCACACCCTTGTTGGCGCTGGCCGGTCCGATGGCGCGATGGATGCGTCCAACCTCATCAAGCCGGAATTGGCGCGCGGCACGCTGCATTGCGTGGGTGCGACGACGCTCGACGAATACCGTAAGTATATCGAGAAAGACGCGGCGCTGGCCCGTCGTTTCCAGCCGGTTTTCGTGGGTGAGCCGTCCGTTGCCGATACGATCTCGATTCTGCGTGGCATCAAGGAGAAGTACGAGCTGCATCATGGCGTCCGCATTACGGACAACGCCATTGTTGCGGCCGCAACCCTCTCCAATCGCTATATCACCGACCGCTTCCTGCCGGACAAGGCGATCGATCTGATCGACGAGGCTGCCAGCCGTCTGCGGATGCAGATCGACAGCAAGCCGGAAGCTCTGGACGAACTCGATCGCCGCATTATCCAGCTTAAGATTGAGCGGGAAGCCATCCGCAAGGAAGACGATAACGCGTCGAAGGATCGTCTGGTCGCGCTGGAGGCCGAACTGGCGGATCTGGAAGAGCAGTCCGATGCGATGGGCGCTGAATGGCATGCCGAGAAGGATCGGGTGAATGCGATCCAGAAGCTGAAGGAACAGCTCGATACGGCGCGGTTCGATGTGGAGGTCGCGCAGCGTCAGGGCAATCTCGGTAAGGCGTCTGAGCTGATGTACGGCCTGATTCCGAACCTCGAGGCTCAGATCGCCAAGGCGCAGGAAGAAGAGGACGCCTCGTCGAAAAGCGGGCTGTTCGCCGATACCGTGACGGATCAAGGAATAGCCTCGGTTGTTTCCCGCTGGACGGGTGTGCCGGTGGACCGGATGCTCGAAGGTGAACGCGCCAAGCTGATCCGCATGGAAGACACGCTTCGTGATCGTGTCGTCGGGCAGGAACAGGCTCTTGTGGCCGTGTCGAACGCCGTCCGCCGGGCGCGGGCGGGGCTTCAGGACCCGAACCGTCCGATCGGCTCGTTCCTGTTCCTTGGGCCAACGGGTGTTGGCAAGACCGAGTTGACCAAGGCTCTGGCGCAGTTCCTGTTCGATGACGAGAAGGC
>NZ_JBDIWH010000001.1:2405000-2812500 GCF_039638275.1 Gluconobacter sp. OJB
AGAGGAGGTGTGCAAGCACTGAATTGAAGCCCCGGTAAACGGCGGCCGTAACTATAACGGTCCTAAGGTAGCGAAATTCCTTGTCGGGTAAGTTCCGACCTGCACGAATGGCGTAACGACTTCCCCACTGTCTCCAGCATCGACTCAGCGAAATTGAATTCCCCGTGAAGATGCGGGGTACCCGCGGTCAGACGGAAAGACCCTATGAACCTTTACTGCAGCTTTGCAGTGGCATCAGAGACATTCTGTGTAGGATAGGTCGGAGGCTTTGAAGCCCGGGCGCCAGCTCAGGTGGAGCCATCCTTGAAATACGACCCTGAATTTTTCTGATGTCTAACCGAGACCAGTAAGCCTGGTCCGGGACCCTGCATGGTGGGCAGTTTGACTGGGGCGGTCGCCTCCCAAAGTGTAACGGAGGCGCGCGATGGTGGGCTCAGGCCGGTCGGAAACCGGCTGTCGAGTGCAATGGCATAAGCCCGCCTGACTGTGAGAGTGACAGCTCGATCAGAGACGAAAGTCGGCCATAGTGATCCGGTGGTCCCACGTGGACGGGCCATCGCTCAACGGATAAAAGGTACTCTAGGGATAACAGGCTGATCTCCCCCAAGAGTCCACATCGACGGGGAGGTTTGGCACCTCGATGTCGGCTCATCACATCCTGGGGCTGGAGCAGGTCCCAAGGGTTCGGCTGTTCGCCGATTAAAGTGGTACGTGAGCTGGGTTTAGAACGTCGTGAGACAGTTCGGTCCCTATCTGCCGTGGGTGTAAGAGACTTGAGAGGATTTGTCCCTAGTACGAGAGGACCGGGATGAACATACCTCTGGTGCACCGGTTGTCACGCCAGTGGCACAGCCGGGTAGCTAAGTATGGACGGGATAACCGCTGAAAGCATCTAAGCGGGAAACCCACCTCAAAACTAGGTCTCATAGAGCCGTGAAAGACCATCACGTTGATAGGCCGGGTGTGAAAGTGCAGTAATGCATGCAGCTAACCGGTCCTAATCGCTCATACTTCTCACATCAAAACACATGCACAGAAATCAGCCACACTCTCTTCACACCGCACCAACCTCCACCCTCTCTCAAAAGACAGGGTGGGCTGGAAGACCTGGTGGCCATTGCGAGGGCCCTACACCCGATCCCATCCCGAACTCGGCCGTGAAATCCCTCAGCGCCTATGATACTGCACCTTAAGGTGCGGAAAAGTCGGTCGCCGCCAGGTCCCCCAGCCCACTCACATAACCCAAAAAACCAACATCAATCACACCACCGCGGGGTGGAGCAGCCCGGTAGCTCGTCAGGCTCATAACCTGAAGGCCGCAGGTTCAAATCCTGCCCCCGCAACCAATGTATCCTGCACCAAGAACTTACTAAGAACGCCAGCATCAGGGTGATGCATGGCGTTCTTCCTGTTTGACGCAAATCCCAGCATTGCAGGCCCATTCACCGAACCTGCTCTTTATTCCAAGGACTTCGAGCCTCCTTCATCTAAGGAAAATATTTTAGATTTCAGAATTATTCTGGCGTAGCGATGCTGCAAGCTTTCCACAGTGGAAACCAAGGGGTGAACCCGATGTTATGCGTCGTACAGTAGTCGAGCATTTCCTCGCTGGTACGATCGACAAGGTCGTAGCGGTTCTGGGCGGTCGCGACCTCAAAGAACCTCGATGCTGCCTTGATATTCTCAACGGACACCTCGCTCAGTCCCGCGTAACGAATCAGTTTCTGATCGATGAAGGACCGGATTGCATCGAACTATTCGTCCGCCGGGACTCTAGAATCAATGCGGTGCAACTGCCACAGGTCGATCTGTTCGACGCCCAGATTGCGCAGGCTCTTATGCACCTGCTGCAGTAGGTATCCGGTCGCTTTACGGGTTTCCAGATGTTTGGCTCTGAACAGATCAGGCCCCCCTTTGCTGCAATACGAGGCCCTTGAGGTAGGGATGTAGAGCTTCCCTGATCAACCATTCCGAGACGTCGGGTCCGTAGGAATCCGCCGTATCAATAAAATTGACGCCGAGTTCGGGAAGACGCTTCAGCGTGCGGATAGCTTCATCATGATCAACAGGCGGTCCCCATATGCCTTTGCCGGTGATGCGCATTGCACCAAAACCCAGACGGCTGATCTCGAGATCGCCGCCGATTTTGAACGTGTCGGATCGGGAAGCGCTGGAGGGTGAGTAAGTCATATTCCTCAGTTCCTTCATGACGGGATTGCCTCTGATGCCAGTATCTCGGCCAGCATAGAGATGTGTCAGCATCCGGACTTTCATACTGGCGGCGTGCTCGGCAGGCGCCTCGAACTGTCCGCGCCACTGAGTGAATGTGCTATCGCTCGCCGTTATGGGAAGAAGGATGATCGTAGAGCATAGTTTCTGATGGGCAGCGCTGATTTAATCATCGAGAACGTCACCACATGGTCCATGTCGATAGAAGCTGTTCACGGATAGGGCCGACATAGCCCATTTCAACACGGCGAATTGCCACCCACGCGATCACCGGGCTCACTGTCTTCAATCACGCAGCTTTGTACGCCCGGTAACCAGCATCCAAGGCGCTGAAATCACGGACCAGTCCCCCCATCGAAATCCGACGCGGCCGCGCCTACAGCATTGACCGTAATGCCCCGCTCACCCAGTTCTTTTGCCATATACAGCGAGATGACTTTGGTGGCGGCCTTTCTGGCTGAGATGCGGCGGTATGTTCTGGAACTCAATTTCCGCCCCAACTGCTCCATAATATTCACATGAAGCAGGGTCAGGGAGTTATAGATCGGTCAATCTGGAAAATTGTGACTTTAAGGCCTCTTTGCCTCATGCGCGCTAGTGTCTGTCTGACTGTGTTCGTCCGGACATCGTCGCGTTGGCATCCCACAATGTTAGAAGTGACGTAATGGCCGCATCCAATTGTGTTGATGTCGCCCCATCCCGAACTTCGCAGGTCATGCCATGGAGAAATGTCGTGAGAATATCGGGCAGGACTTTTGTGGCTGCGCAATCCTGCAGTTCACCGTGGGCAACGGCGCGTTCCACGCAGGTCCGGATCCCAGCTCGTGTCCGCTGCCGCTCGCTTCCAAGGAGGGCCTGAACAGGTTCGTTTTCGGGTGAACAATTGCTGGCGCCCGATACGACCAGACATCCGCAAGGGTGCGTCCGCGCCGCCTGCATACGCGCTGAGCCGCGCAGGGTTCGTTCGATTGCATCGCGCGATGACAGACTTTCGTCCCATAAGGGCGCCATAACCTGTCCATAGGTCGCCAGATAATGCTGCACGACTTCGCGGAACAGGGCTTCTTTGGAGCCGAACGCTGCGTAGAAACTCGCGGGCGAAATATTCCCCATGCAGGATTTTAGCTGCGTCAGGGACGTCGGTTCATATCCCTGTGCCCAGAAAAGCGCCGTGGCCGCATCAATCGCCTTGTCCCTGTCAAACTCACGGGGACGACCTGTCCGCGCCATGCTGCTGCTCCTTCTAAAAGACTTCCATATTAATCGATCCAGAAATAATTGCCAGAATTTTGCTACTCATATATATACCAACCGATCCATATATGAGTAGCCCATGATCCCGAAGACGACATCCCTCCGCAGGAACCCCGATGATGGACTGCCTGTAGCCAGTCTGCTCGCGCTGGCGATGACTGGCTTCATCTGCATCATGACCGAAACTCTTCCCGCTGGTCTGTTGCCCGAGATCGGGGCTGGCTTGCATATTTCCTCCGCATTGGCCGGCCAGATGGTCACAGCTTACGCTCTGGGCTCCCTGAGTGCCGCGATCCCGCTGACACTGGTCACACAGCGTTGGAGGCGAAGACGGGTTCTGCTGCTGGCGATCATCGGCTTTGTAGTCTTCAACTCCATTACGGCATTTTCGACGCATTACGACCTGACCCTCGTGGCGCGATATGGTGCAGGTGCAGCGGCAGGTCTCGCCTGGGCCTTGCTGGCAGGCTATGCGCGCAGGATGGTGACACGGGCCCAGCAGGGACGTGCTCTGGCCATCGCCATGGTCGGGACGCCGATTGCGCTCTCGTTGGGCGTTCCGGCGGGTACATGGCTGGGCGCGGCTGTTGGCTGGAGACTGGCCTTCGGGATCATGTCGGGCGCCACCCTGCTGCTAATCGTCTGGGTTCTGGCGAAAGTTCCTGATTTTCCGGGCCTTGCACATCACGAGCGTCTGCCGTTCGGGCATGTCCTGCGAACGCCAGGTGTACGGTCTGTCCTGAGCGTCGTGATGACATGGATGCTCGCGCACAATGTGCTGTACATCTATATCGTACCGTTCATCGCTCCTGCCCGACTGGCGGGGGAAGCCGATCGCATCCTCCTGCTCTTTGGTTTCGCCGCTCTTTTCGGCATCTGGCTAACCAGCCGTACGGTCGATCACGCTCTGCGTCTGTCGGTTCTGGCCAGCCTCGCAATCTTCGCCGTTGTCGCTGGCGTTTTTGCAATCGGATCTGCATCGCCTGTGGTGATCATGATCGGCGTCACGGTATGGGGCCTGACATTCGGTGGCGCTGCGACGTTACTTCAGACAGCCCTTGCGGACGCGGCCGGTGAAGGCGCGGATGTCGCCCTGTCGATGAACGTCGTCGCCTGGAATAGTGCCATAGCCGGTGGAGGAATTCTGGGCGGGGTGTTGCTTGAGACCTGGGGGGCTATGTCGTTCCCCTGGGCTGTAATGGGTCTCGCGCTTGCTGGACTCCTGATCGCATGGAAGGCCAGATCCCATGGATTCCGACCTGGGCACCGGCTCGGGCATGAGGCCGAAAACTAAAAGTTTGATGTGGGTGGATTGTGGATACGAGAGGCATCAGCCTTGCCAATATATCGGTCGCTATCCGGCCCGAGGACCGAGTAAAATGATACTCGTTCCGATCAAACAAATCAGACCGCCCGCGATATCCCAACGGTCGGGTCTCACGCCATCAACTGCCCACAACCAGAAGAGAGAAGCACAGACGTAAATGCCGCCGTAAGCCGCGTAGGCGCGTCCAGCTGCGTCACTGTCGACGCGGGTGAGAAGCAACGCGAACACGGTCAGAGAGACCATGCCTGGTGCGACCCACCATGCAGATTTGCCAAGGCGTAGCCACGCCCAAAATGCGAAGCAGCCGCCGATCTCCGCCAGCGCAGCACCGATATAGGCAAGAATGGTCATCATCAGTTGGCTCCGCAACAGGCTATGGCCAGCCTTGCCGTCCCCGACAAGTCGTCCACTATGGAGTAATCAGGCTCGGGCCTTTCCTACATTCTGTATCGCACGCTGTGACGAAGTGCGCGATGCTCATTTCCAGTCTCATCACAGAGACCTGGGCAGATTACCGAATTCAACTCCATAAAACCCTGAGTTCAAACGGCATCCGTTTGCAGAAAACGCCTGATGCTTTCCAGAACCTGCCATCGATTCTTTTCCATAACCACCATATGCGTTCCTTCTCCAATTTCGACCCAGCGTCGGTAAGGTGCGTTTTTAAAGCGAGGGAATAGATTCACCATTTGCGCGGTGGTTACACTCCTGTCCCACTCGGCATGGAGCAAAAGAACCGGGACTGTGATGTGTTCTGGCTCGTAGAAGGATTTTCCAGCAGACCAGTATTCGCGAATATCCTGTATCACGCCTGCTGGTGCACGGATGATACCATTCTGTTCTGCAGGGTCGCTGGCAAGCATGACCGTGCCCCATTGCTCGAACCATCCTGCAGGAAGAATCTCGCTGCGTTTGTCTTCCGGTACGCCGTCCAGCCAGTTTTTGTGGAATGCCGCGACATCGAACCGCCGATAAGCGTGAACAGGCCCGCCGGGATCCAGCAGAGCCACGCCTTTATTAATCCATTGCGGCGCTATGAGCGTCAGTTTTTCGACTTTATCGTTATTCGCGGCTGTATAAGCGCCTGTAACGGTACCGCCCCATGACATACCGATCAGGCACAGGCGAGGAAGACCGTGCTGGGTCAGGATATAATTGACGGCGGCTTCCAGGTCACGCACGGCAGTTTCAGTTCTGACCTGAGGAGGGGCGTCCTCCGGTGCGCCCTCCATGCCGGGTGGGCGTGTTGAACCTCCGAAGCCACGCACGTTGAGCGCGTAGACGTCAAACCCATCTTGAGCGAGGCTGTCCATAAACGTCCCATCGCCAACAGGAACGTCAAACAGACTCTCCGCTGGTAGTGTCGCACCGTGCATCAACAAAATGGTGCGCTCTGGACCAAATGACGGGATGTCCGTGCGTCGTTTATGACGCAGATGGAGTGAAATACCCGTAGTATCACTGGGGATATGCAGGTTTTCTGTATGAATATTGGTCATTTGATTTCTCCTGTATCGGGCTGTGCAAATTCCCATGAAAATCCGTTTTTGCGGCGTTTGACGTAACCTGCACTCGTTTCTGCAAAATGCGGCGTGAAACACAGGCTTCCACTTTCGGCGGCCTGTTCGAGCATCCATCGACGCGAGCGTTCTGCCGTTTCAATGAATTCGCAGTAAACGGAGCGCAGATCCGGGCGATAAACCTGAAGTGGATGATGCATGACATCTCCCGTGAACCAGGCTTCCTGCCCCTTCGACCTCAGGCGGATTGAGGCATGGTCGATGCTGTGCCCTGGGGTCGAATGAAAAGAGAGGCCTGCAAGGACTTCCTGACCGTCGATTGCGATAGGCTGTCCAAGCCCGGCTTCGATCACTGGAAGCATGCTGTCTTGATAGACACGGCGTAGTGGTCGATGGTCGGGAGGTCCCAAAATCTCAGGGGGCAGATCCGGCGCCGGATCAATACCGTCGTTGCTGGCGCCATAACGGGCTTCAATTTCCGAAAAATAATGACGTGCGTTCGGAAAAGTCGGCACCCATTTTCCGTCTCGTAAATGGGTATTCCATCCGACATGATCGGCGTGAATATGCGTGTGCAGTACAGTATCAATCTGTTCGGGCTGGACGCCTACAGCAGCAAGACGTGCAAGAAACGGCGTATGCAGATGATCAAGTGCTGGTGCGGCTGGTAAGGGCTTATCATTACCGGTCGCGGTATCGATCAGGACCGTGGTGCCCGGCAATTGGACGAGCCATGCGTGGGTTCCTTGCGCAAGTCTACCGGTGGTGCTGTTAAAGGAGCCGGGCGTTAAGGACGAACCAAACGTCGCCAGCGCCTCAGGATCCATATCCGGATACAGTTTTCCGGGATCAGCATTGTCCCAGTGCAGTTCCTGGATACGCGTAATGCGGGCGTCTCCAACGTGAAAAGCTTCTGTCATTTCAGCCCCAATGCAATTGTTTTGCGTTGCATCTAGAGCTAGGGTGCATCCGATCATCATACAAATCGATTTGACGCATGAAGCCTATTGATCATTTCAATCTTCGATCCTTTGACCTCAATCTGCTGATCGCCTTTGATGCCCTTGTGTCAGAACGCAGCGTCACGAAGGCTGCGCACCGTTTGCGTATTCAGCAACCGGCAATGAGCCATGCTCTGGCAACGCTGAGAATACTTCTGGCAGATGAGGTGCTGGTAAGGACGGGTGCCGTCATGCTGCCGACCGCCAAAGCAGTCGCCATGGCTCCGCGTGTTGCTGAGATGTTGAGGCAGGTTCAAGTCATTCTGACAGCCGAGGACCGGTTTAACCCGGAGACAGAGAAACGAATTTTCCGTTTTGGATTTTCATCCGAACTCGAAGTCTTCTTAATGCCCAGACTGACGTCTTATCTACAAAGCCATGCGCCGGGGATACAACTGCTGTCACGAGGCTCGCCGCGTAGCGAAGTTCATACGTTGCTGGACACTGGTGCGCTGGACATTGCGGTTGGGTGTTTTGATTTCGGGATGGAGCGTCACTGTGGCGTGCCACTGTATGAACAAACGCTTGCCTGCTGCTTCAACCCTGATCTGATTGATCCGGACGCTCCACTCACGATTGAACGCTATCTTACATTGCCGCATGCGCTCATGACGTTGAAGGACGACATTCAGGGCTGTTTGTCTGAGGCTCTGGGGCGGATCGGTCAGAAACTTAATGTCGTTCTGGCCGCATCAGATTTCCTGACTGCGCTGGCCACAGCCGCGACTGCGCCGGTTCTGGCGACACTGCCCAGTCGTATCGCGCATCAGCATGCAGAACATTTCGGTTTGACGTTACGACCCGTACCGTTGGATCTGCGAATTCCTGCTGTTTCAATGGTCTGGTCTGTTCGCAGCGATCGCGACCCTGCTGCCATGTGGCTGCGTAACGTCGTGACGTCGCTATTAAAAAATGACATCCAGACTTCCAGCGTCTTTCTGTAAAAAAACATAGCTGCTCTTTTGCAACCATACCCTGCAATTTTTTCTGTTGTACGGAGTATCTCTGTTATTCTGGTCTTTTCAGGCTTGGTAACCCCGTGCCGGAAGCTGTAAAATCCGGCATAGCTTCTCGGTTGCTCACTCGTACCGTTCCATCTGCTTTCCGCTAGCAGGAAAGTCCATTATCCGAAGACTATTGCTATGTTCGGCGACTATACCCGGGAGGCACACCGACAATCCGTTTGTAGGCACGGCTAAAGGCTGCCTGAGACGTATATCCTAGCCGATCGGCCACTCTCTCAATGGAAATTTTGTCGTAAGCAAGCCAGGTTCGGGCAATGCGCATCCGTAACTCACCAGCATAACGCAAAGGGGTAACACCTATCGTTTCCTGGAAGCGCTTTGCAAAGACGGAGCGCGAAAGACCGCTTTCAGCGGCCAGCTCCGCCACACTCCAGTCACGTCCAGGTTGTCGATGGAGGGCAAGAATGGCGCGTGACAATCTCGGTTCCCGCAAGGCTGTTACAAAAGCGGAACTATTACCGCAACCGCATTCGACCCAGCCCCGAACGATGACAGTCATCACAACATCCGCCAGACGCGCAAGAATACCAGCATCTCCCACGCGTCCGCTGCAGGCTTCCTGTTCCATGGCTGTTAAAATCGGCATAAGTTCGAGGTAACGCTGGCTCGTAGCATCAATCTTTATGATCTCGGGCATCAGAGGCACAAGCCCTTGCAGACCGCCAAGGTCGAACTCCATGCAGCCACTGAAAAAGATGGACTGCGGTTCAGGGGTTGTCACGGCATACAAGGTCTCGCTGAGAGGAGCGACATCGTAATGCTCGATATCCTGAACTGAAGCCGTCGGATCGGAGACGATTTGATGAGCGCTCCCTTGCGGCAAAAACACTGCATTTCCCGCCGCGAGCGTCTCACGAACTCCGTCTTCGGTTCGAAGCTCTGCCGTCCCAGTCGCCATAAAATGGAAATAGGCGCAACCGGTTTTTTCTCTGAACGCAAAACCAAAAGACGGACCCACATGGATGCGACGGTATTGAAGACCGCGCAAACGCATTCCGAGAAGAAGCTCACTCATGAGGTCGGAGGACGGAGAAACCTGATCCAACATCAAAAAATTCCGGCTTTAGGATCAAAAAAAACGGATTTCCAATCATAGATCGTCCCGATCGATCTGCCTAGCCTGTGACGTAATGGCAATCTTGAGGACATTTTTATGAGTGACGCATTTCTGGACCCAGTCTCTGCTGAGTCCGGCGTTATCGAAGCGAAGGAGGTTACGTCTCCTGCATGGATGGCGGTCTTTTCGCTAACCATGGGGGTTTTCGGACTTCTGACAGCGGAATATCTGCCCGCAAGCCTTTTGACCCCCATGGCAGCCGGGTTAGGCGTCTCAGAGGCGCTGGCAGGACAGGCGGTTACTGTAACAGCGGTGATCGCCATGTTCTCGGGATTGCTGACAGCAAGCCTGACGCAGAAGATCGATCGCCGCGTTGTGCTCCTCGCGTTCAGTCTGTTGATGATTGCTTCCAATCTGCTGGCAGCTCTTTCAACGAGTCTCACCTTCCTTCTTGCAATGCGTGTTCTGCTGGGTGTTGCGCTGGGCGGGTTCTGGAGCATGGCGGCTGCCGTAGCGATGCGCCTTGTTCCAGCAGCACTTCTGCCACGGGCCCTTTCGATCATTTTCAGCGGTATTTCGGTGGCAACTGTCGTCGCCGTACCCTTTGGCAGTTATCTCGGCGGGTTATACGGTTGGAGAAGCGCCTTTTTTGCTGCCGCAGCGCTCGGGGCTGTGACGTTGCTCTTCCAGTTCCTGACACTTCCGCCTCTGGCACCGCAGCGTCCGGCTAAGCTGAGTACCATTCTGGGAATCCTGCGCAGGCCGGGGATCGGCGTGGGCATGTTGTGCTGCACCTTTGTCCATACGGGGCAGTACGCCTTGTTCACCTACATCCGGCCCGTGCTGGAAAGTGTGATGGTGATTAACGTCAGCGGTCTGGCATTGGTGTTGCTGGCATTTGGGATCGCAAACTTCGTTGGAACACTGGTTGCCGGATGGGTACTGGAACGTAGCCTACGCGCTACGCTCATCGTCATGCCGGTTCTGATCGGCGGAGCAAGTCTGGGTCTGATCCTGCTGCCTACTGGAACAACCGGTCAGGTGCTGCTGGTGATCCTATGGGGGATGGCTTTTGGTGGTGTTCCTGTAGCGTGGTCTAACTGGGTCGCACATGCCGTGCCGGATCAGGCAGAAAGCGCAGGCGGAATGGTCGTCGTGTCCGTACAGTCTGCCATCGCTACTGGTGCGGCTGTCGGAGGCGTGATGTTCAGTATTGGCGGTGTGATAGGGGTATTTAGTGTAGCCAGCGCCATCCTTCTACTTTCGGCACTACTAATTGCCCTTCGGGTCAGGGTCCGGCCGCATTGATCTGAGTACGGCAATCTGTTTGGCGATCCTCGCGAACAGAGAGTCAATTCTGTCTTGGCAATCAACTTCAACGACACTCCCGTAAGCATCGCTTCGGGAGTGTTTTTTTGATGTTGTAAAGTGGCTAGCGGATTTTGAGAAGGCTCTGTCCCATTCAGACAGAAGCAAGGGCGGGTGTCCGCCATGGCGTTGCTGAACAACCTATTCGACAAACAGAAGAAGTATCTGATCGATGCTCGCCTTCCCTTCATGCGATTTCTGTTCTTGGAGCGAATATTATCACCAAAAGACCACCAACGCCCGTCCGTTAACGCCTTAATCAGGGCATAACGGCTTTAGTTAACGGTTCTTTGATTCCCTCACACCCTCGACTTTTCAAGCAACGTCGTAACGCGTGTCAGAAAAATTTCGTTTTTTAGACGGTGTTCATGATGAAATTCAGTAAAGCGAAAAATCTGCTACACTACGAGGAAAGTGTTTTTCGTGGTGTGAGTGGAATGCCCTTTTTTAAAAGACTAAAGTCGCGTTGAGAATGCTGTGAATAAATCTGTAGGCTATTGAATAATATTGACATTAATGATTTTAATAAGTGTGGAGTAATTGAATTGATAAAAAATAGTAATAAACGGATTTTTTTCGCTACATTATCATTGGTGTTGTCAGGATGTGCGACATCGGAATTGGACACAGCCCCCGCTAGCCCTGATCAGCCGTGGCAACCCAATGTTACTGCCGGGGGGGTGATCATTCCTGGAAAAGAAAAAAAATTATCTAAACTATCTTTTCCTGCAAAATACACACTTCCCTCAAATCCAAATGCAGTTATTCAGGGGGAAGCGCCACTGCTTAATGATCAAAAAAAAGATTCATATACTCTGGCAGACCTGATTGATGTTGCGCAGTCCTCTAATCCGCAAACAAGAAAAGCATGGAATACTGCACGAGATGCGGCGCTGGCCGTTGGAATTATTAAAAGTACTTATCTTCCCACGTTAACGGCAACTGTTGTAGGAGGATGGTCTCGAGCGAAAAGCCAAACTACGGATGCATCGTTTGACGCAGACAACTATGGCTCAATTGGCATCAATGGCAACCCAAAGCGGCGCAGTTCAGGGTCTGCGGAAGTTCAGACAGTAGGTCTGCGATGGTTGTTATTTGATTTTGGTCGGAGAGAATCCCTTATTAGTGCTGCGCGTCAGGCTCAATTGGCAACTAATGTTCTTTTCACGGGTGTGCATCAGAAAATCATCTATGGCGTTACAACTGCTTTCTATACACATGCTGCAGCCTCTACTCGCGTGCAACTCTTACAGACATCGCTGGAAAATGCAGAACACGTGCAAGCCGCGGCAGAGGCAAGGCTGAAACAGGGGCAAGGAACAATCATGGATGTCACACAGGCACGACAGGTGACCGCACAGGTCAATCTGCGTCTTGTGCAAGCTCAAGGAGAAGAACAGAATACTTATCTGGCGTTACTTAATAATATGGGAGTTTCGACGGAATCCCGTATCAATCTTGAAGACGTATCGGGTCGTTCCCTGTCTTTGGAAGATGTTCGTTTAAGTGACGAAGTGGTCAAAGCAGCGGTTGGACGTCGTCCGGATGTATTGGCTGCTTATGCAGCAATGCGTTCTGCGCAAAGTCGTATTTCTGCAGCGCGAGCGGCATTTCTTCCAAGCATCTTTATGACAGGCAACGTGGCGTACTCAACAGGGCGAACCAATCTGACTTCCATACCGAGTGCCAGTGATAGTGTATCTCCAACTCTTAATCTTTCAGGAAACCGTTTCAGTACGTTGATTCTTGGCGGTATCAGTGTCCCTATTTTTGACGGTGGTTTGCGTTCTGCCATTGTCAAACGCGCACAAGATCAGGAAGACAGTGCAGAAGCCACTCTTCGACAGACAGTCAATGGTGCAGTCCAGCAGATTGTTCTGGCGGAGAATGCCCTGCATACAAGCCTTCAAGCTTACGACGCGGCATCCAAACTCCGTGTGGCCTCGCAGACGAACTTTGATGCAGCTTTGTTATCGTACCGCTCGGGAACGGGGTCAGTGACACAAACGGAGTTGGCGCAGAACGGGCTTCTTGACGCTAATCTCAGTCGTTCAGATGCTTATTACGCTGCTTTGATTGCTGCTGCGGGGTTGGCCTTTGGGACAGGTTCTTTGGGTTGAAAAAGGTAACCTCCAGCTTCCAGAGAGCTGCGTGATTTTCTGTATGATGCTCGATCAAAAAGATAATTAATGGCTGACGTTCAGTTCTGGAGATTGCTTGTATGAGACTGCCGGATTTCGAGGCTTGGGCCATTTTTGCCAAAGTGGCCGAACGCGGTTCTTTCGTGCGCGCTGCCGAAGAGCTTCAGCTTTCCAAACCGACGATCTCGAAAGCCATCAGTCGTCTGGAGCAGTCTCTGGGGGTGGCGCTGTTCAGCCGGAATTCCCGTCAGATGTCCGTAACGGAAACAGGTCGCATGCTGCTGGGACATGCAAACCGGATACTTGCTGAGGCAGAAGCAGCTGAAAGTGAAGCCCGTGGAGGCACCCATCGGCCTTCAGGCCTGATCCGGGTCGCTGCGCCCATGACGTTCGGAATCAGGCATCTCTCGCCCGTACTCCCGGCCTTTCTGGAGCGATATCCGGATATCGACATCACTGTGGATTTCAGCGATTCCCTCGTTGACCTTGTGGCTGAAGGGTATGATCTGGCTTTGAGGATTGCATCTCTGGCCGATTCATCCCTGCGTGCCCGGCATCTCTGTGGAGTTCGGCTGCTTCTGGTTGCAACCCCGAAGTACCTGGATCGTATCGGGCGTCCGACGCATCCTCGTGACCTCGAAGAGCAGAAAAGCTTCGTTTATACGAATATATCCGCTCCCGGTACGTTGCGCTTTACGTCCACAAAAACCGGTGAGGATTATGTGCTGTCCCAGGCCTCACGTTTTAGGGCCAATAATGCGGAGGCTTTTCTGCCAGCACTGGAAGCGCATCTGGGATTTGGCCTGTTTCCCGAATTCATGGTCTGGGATGGCATGCAGGATGGACGGTTCGAACAGATCCTGCCGGACTGGGATGCCGCGAGCATTGCGCTTTATCTCGTGACATCCAGCAGTACGCTCCGCCCCTTCCGGGTCAACGCCTTGATGGATCACCTGATCTCGGCGTTTGAACATCCGCCCTGGGCCAACACGACTGCATGAAGTTCGACCAGATAAGACTATGGGCTTATCGACGCAGAGCATCCACAGAGAAGCGACCGGCTCCAGAGGCCGCGAGGGCGAGAAGACCGCCTGCGATACTGAAATTCTTGTAGAAATGAATCCACATATCGTATCGAGCCATGCCGTCGAACGTCCAGTAATGATGACCGATGAACGCTGTGACGATCGTATAGATAGCGAGAAGAATGGAGAGCGGTCTCGTTAGAAAACCGGCGATAAGTGCCAGACCGATACCGAGTTCGGTGACGATGGCAATAATAGCAGACACTGTCGGAACCGGGGCACCCGTGCTGGCCATATATCCTACGGTTCCTTCAAAGCCCGTCAGTTTGCTCCACCCCATCAGGACGAACAGAAGGGCGAGAAGAATGCGTGAGGCAAGAAGAGCCTGATCGCGTGGAAAGGACATGTTCATCGGTTTGTCTTTCGTATTTGAAAGTATCTGACATTCAGCCGGAGGCTTGCTGTTCTGCGCTCCTAGGCCGTTGATGTCTGTTTTACCGTTGCCTCAGAAATCAATAAATGGAAACTATAGAAACTGTATGTTTCTATAGTTTAGCCGGATGAGCCAGAGAAACCACGCCCACCCAGCTCGTCGGAGAACGCAGTACAGAACACTGTCACGGACGGGTCGGTGCTTCTGACGTCTGGCTTGCGGTGACATCGATGGTCACACCCACCTGAAGCGCAACCCACTGTCCGGTGGCCCACGGGCCCTGACCAATGCCGAAAGCGGAGCGGATCAGATCAAGATGACCTTTGGCGTGAGCTGTCTGGCCGTTGATGTCGAGAGTGAAAGGCAGGGTCTCGGGCCTGCTGACACCACGGATCGTCAGCGTTCCAACAGCTTCGTATGCATTACCGCCTTTGGCCCGGAAGCTGCGGGCTTCAAACGTCGCAGTCGGGAAGCGGGCTACATTGAACCAGTCACTTCCTGGCATGGCTCCATCACGCTGTTTGTCCGTTGTCGTGGCGCTTGCAATATCGATCGTGATTTTCGCATGCCCCTCTTCGGGATGAGCCGGATCGAAAGAGATGGTTCCGTCGAATTTTCCGAAATGTCCCGTAAAGGCATGTCCGGTCTGTGTTCCCGAAAAATCGATCGTGCTGTGAGCCGGATCAATCGTCCAGTCTGCGGCGAAAACAGGTGTCGCGCCCAGAAAGCTCATGGCGAACGCTGAAAAGGCTGCTTTTTTAAGGAAAGCCATGATGTCAGTCTCCGTGTCTGGGAACAGACTTTCTGCCAATGGCAGGAAGCATCTGTCGCAGGGTGTTATCGTTCAAAACGACATGGTGACGCAGGGCAGCGGCGATGTGCAGAACAATCAACGCCAGCAGAAACCAGCCGCCCCAATGATGAACCGCTTTTAGTGCGGTTTCGACGGGGGCTTTATTCTGCAACGTTGAAAGCACTGGCAGATCGGGCCAGAGGATGGTGCCGTACAGAAGGGTTGGAATCCCCAGAGCGGACACCGACACCATGGCCCATCCGCTCAGCGGCATGAATATTTGCAGGCCGTATAAAGCTGCATGCGTCAGATGGGCCGCCATGCGCTCGAACCCCTTCATGTCACCGGGAAGCTCTGGCGGCCTGTGCGTCAGGCGCCAGACAACCCGCAGGGCAATAAGAACCATGACCGTAATACCGATCGACTTGTGAAGCTGGTACAGCTGAAAAACACGCATCGGATCAAGAGACAGATGATCCATGACCAGCCCCATGACGATCAGGGGCAGGATTCCCGCAGCGATCAACCAGTGAAGGATGATCGCCACGCCCGTATATCGCGTGATCCCGCGGCTCTGCTTTGCGGGCGCAGCCATGGACTCAGCCCTGCTTTTCGAAAGCGCCGGCAATCCGCAACTGCACGGCATCGCTGACATATGGGACATACATCTTCACACCAAAATCGCTGCGCTTGATGGTGCCTGTGGCTTCAAAACCGGCTGTGTATTTCTTGTCGAGCGCGTTCACACCTGCACCGATGAAATGAACCATCAGCGTCTCGGGCTTCGTAACACCATGCAGTGTCAGATTACCGGTCACGATGGCATCGGCCTTGCCTGTGCGACGGACGGAGGTGGATTCAAACGTGGCGTTCGGATACTGCGCCGTGTTGAACCACTGGTCGCCCTTGAGTTCTTCGGTCAGCTTGGCGCTGGTCGTCTGAACCGATCCAACCGGAATGCTCACGGAAAGATGGGATTTAGCCGGATTTTTGTCGTTGAGGTCCAGCGTGCCGGAAACGTCGGAAAAGACGCCCTGATAGTTCGTGAACCCAAAATGCAGAACGGAAAAGCCAACCTGAGTGTGGCTAGGTTCGACGTCATAGGTGCCGGACTGTACCTGTTCCGGGGCCGTGACGACCTGAGCTGCTGCCGGATGCGGAATGACGGATGCAAACGTCAGGGCGGTAAGGGAAAGCAGAAAGAAAGAGGATTTCATGTCGGGTTCTCTGGTCAGAATGAAAAAGCAGGGACGGAGAGACAGGCCCTGAAAGAACCTGTCGTGCATCCTTGTTGACCAGAAAATTAAGTGAGAATTTTCAAGCAATAAACAAAAACAACAGAAACTCATCGTTTCCTGTTTTTTACGTTATCCCTTCCTCTGAAGCCCCCAGATGACCAGCCGCCTCAATCTCCTGCATATCCATGGCCTGTTCCATTTCCCGTAGAACCCGGTCATGGATCTGACCTGCATGATGCAGGCGCAGGATTTCCTCCCGTCCTGCTTCGATGGCCTTCAGCACGGCTTCGTAATGGGCAATTTCTTCCGGACGATGCGCGTCAGTATCCTCCGCATACTGACGTGCTACATCCAGGCGATAGCGATATTGTTCCAGAAGACGCGGATGGCGCTCGCTCCCGTCTGAAAGACGGGACGCCTCTTCAATGGCATGAAGCTGCGCCTCGGCAACCGCAATCCACGCCCGGTTTTCATCAGACTGGATAACACGCAGTTCTGACCCCCCGTTGATCCTGAGCAACCCGATCAGAGGCGCCAGCGTCGTCCCTTGGACCAGAACGGTGACCAGAATCGAGGCAAAGGCACAGGCCAACGCCAGATCACGTCCGGGAAACCCTTCCGGAAGCGACAGGGCCGCCGTCAGGGTCACGACTCCCCGCATGGCCGCCCATCCCATAATCGTTGAAATAGCCACAGACGGACGCGCAAACCGTTCCGGCCAGCGCCGACGCAGCAGACCGACAATTCCGTCCGACGCGAACAGCCACACAAACCGGGACAGGACCATCGCCACCAGTACGATCCCGACGGGATAGACGAGATGGTGCAGAATATCAGGTGTGCCTCGAAGGCGGCCCAGAACACCCCGAAGGGAGAGCCCGATCAGAATGAACAGGACGGATTCCAGCAGGAAAACGAGCACTTTCCAGAACGCATGAGACTGAAGGCGGGTCTCCGCATCAAAATCCCTGTGCTGATGCCAGCCCAGAACCAGCCCCGTGGCGACGGTGGCCAGAACACCCGAAACATGGAGATGATCTGCACCGATATAGGACACTTCCGCCAGAAGAACCGTCGTAATGATAACCATGTCACTGTCGCGCAGGCGGCGGATGACAAACAATCCTAGGAACCCGACGAGAAGACCAATCAGCACCCCGCCAACAGAGACGACACAGAACGTTGTCAGTGCCTGAAAGGGACGAAAAATTCCTGTCAGAGCCGCAACGACCCCAAAGCGGAACAGAACCAGTCCCGTAGCATCATTCAACAGGCTCTCACCCTGAAGCAGTGACGTCACACGACCGGGTAGGGACAGGCGCTCCAGAGCCGCCTCGGCCGCAACGGCATCGGGCGGAGAAACGATCGCGCCCAGCGTGAAGCACGCGGCCCATGGAAGAGCGGGAACCACGAGATGCGCCGCCACACCTACGGCTGCGGTCGTGAACGTCGTGGTGCCAACCGCCAGAAGAAGAATACCGGACAAGTTTTTTCGAAATTCCCGCCATGCCGTGAACCACGCACTGCTCATCAGCAGTGGCGGAAGAAAGACAACCATGACCAACTCGGGGTCGATCGTGATCTCGGGCGACCATGGCGAAAGAGCAAGCCCGGTACCGCCCAGAATGAACGCCGCCGCAGGGGGGAGCTTCAGTTTGCGCGATAACAGTTCAAGAATCAGGATGACGGTCAGAAGAAACAGAAAATACTCGTAACGCGCCGTATCAGACATGTTGCGTCCAGTGCTGGAGCCTGCTCGGAAAGAGAGGGATGTGATTTTGGATCTAGCACATCGAACGCGATACTGTTTCCAGTTCTCCGACCACTCCGGCAACGAAATCCGAAAAGGCGCGCGCCTTGGCGTTCGTGAGTCTGCCAGAAGGATAGACAACCCATAGATCGACAGGTGGCAGGGACCAGTCCGTCAGGCATCGTACCACCGTCCCACGCTCTAGTTCGGACTGGAACATCAAGTCTGCGGCGATGGTCAGTCCCAGATCGGCAAGCACCGCGGCGCGGATTCCTTCGGCGGCGCTTAGGTTCAGGCGCGGACTCAGGACTGCGCTCATTTCTCTTTCCTGTTGGCGGAATTTGTATCTGACACCATTGTCCCGCGCATAGGTGACAGCCTGATGCAGGGTGAGGTCTTCAGGAGTTTCAAGGGGCAGGGAGGTGCCCAGATAGCGGGGCGTTGCGATGACAGATCGCTTTCCGCTCCCGAGGCGTTTAGCGATCATCGTACTGTCGTTCAGAGGCCCGACACGAATGGCAACATCAATTCCTTCCGCCATCAGGTCCACACGCCGGTCATCGAGTTCGATATCCATCTGCAGTCGCGGATGTTTCTTCAGAAATTCTCCAAGACGAGGCACGATCTGAATCCGGCCGAAGGTTGTGGGAATCGCTACCCGGAGCCGACCTTGCAGACTGAAAGTACTGTCGCGCGCAGCGGCATCGGCCTCCTCTGCATCGGATACGATCCGGGCTACGCGTTCGAAATATCGCTGTCCGGCATCCGTTGGTGTCAGACCATGCGCAGAGCGGAGCAGAAGCTGCACGCCCAACTGACGCTCAAGCTGGGCAACGGCCTTCGAGACCGCCGGCTGCCCAAGATGCATCAGCCGCGCCGCCGCAGAAAAAGAGCCACTCTCAACGACCCGTACGAAGACGGTCATGGCTTGAAGACGATCCATTTTATTATTCCATTATGGAATTCTCTCTATACTGAAATGACGGCTGCCAATCCAATACGGAAATCTTCATCCTCTGAGGCACGCCACGGATGGCGCGTTTCACACAGGATTGTTTCCCATGGCCGATCTTCTCTTTTCCCCGAAATTCGTAGGCGCCATGCGGCTCGAGCACCGCATCGTCATGGCGCCCCTGACCAGAATGCGCTCCAGCATCGGCAATTTGCCCAACGACCTGATGCTCGAATACTACACCCAGCGCGCCACGCCGGGCGGTCTGCTCGTTTCTGAAGCCTCTCCGGTTGCACTGACGGGATATGGTTTTGAACGCGCCGCTGGAATTTACGATGACGCACAGATCTCCGGCTGGAGACGCATCACGGATGCAGTCCACGCCAAAGGAGGACGCATGTTCCTGCAACTTTGGCATGTCGGGCGACAGTCTGCGCGTATTCTCCAGCCTGGTGGCGCAGCCCCTCTTGCTCCATCCGCCATCAGGGCAGACGGCACGGCATGGACGCTCAATGGCACAGTCCCTTATGACCCGCCCCGTGCTCTGGAACTTGATGAAATTCCGCCATTGATCGACGCCTACCGTCAAGCCGCAGCACGAGCCCTTCAGGCAGGATTTGACGGTGTGGAAATCCACGGTGCCAACGGCTACCTTCCCGATCAGTTTCTGCAGGACGGTACAAACAAGCGTACCGACGCCTATGGCGGCCCGGTCGAAAACCGCGCACGCTTTCTTCGGGAAATCACTCAGGCGGCCATTGACGTATGGGGCGCCGATCGCGTCGGCGTTCGCCTCACGCCCAGCGGATCTTACGGATCAATGTCCGACAGCAACCGACACGCAACATTCAGCTATGTCGCCACAATGCTGGAAAACATGGACGTCGCCTACCTGCACATTGTTCAACCACGGATCGGCGCGGATGCAGAACCCGACCCGGTCGATGTGTCTATCCTGCGTCCACTCTTTTCCCGAACCCTCATCGCCGCAGGCGGCTTCACAACCGCAAGCGCCGAAAGACTTCTGGAATCTGGGGACGCAGACCTGATCGCATTCGGACGCGCCTTCATCGCCAATCCGGATCTGGTCCTGCGATTACGGAATCATTGGCCGTTGAACCGATACGACCGCTCCACCTTCTATGGCGGTGATTTTCACGGCTATACGGACTATCCGACATTCAGCACTGAAGAGAATGAACAGCCAGCGCTCCCATCCCAGCCGACAATCGAATAAGGCCTCACGTCATGGATGAACCCTCCCTTCAGAATCCCGCATGCCGCGCTTCCGAAGCGAGTCACGGCCCGGAAGCACCTCTGTCCGGGTTTCTGACGCTGGGGATGGCTGTTGCGGCCGGAATCGCGGTCGCCAACATCTATTACAACCAGCCCATGCTGGGCATTATGCGGCGTAACCTGCCCGGTCCGCTCACAGGCCTTATCCCGACCGTTACCCAGCTTGGCTACGCTGCAGGACTCTTCTTTCTTGTGCCAGTAGGAGATCTTCTGGAGCGCAGGCGGTTGATCGTGTGCCAGTTCATTTTTCTGGCTCTCGCACTCGCAGGGGCAGCACTGGCGCCCAGTGCCGCCGTGCTGCTTGTCGCCTCCCTTGCCGTGGGAGCCATGGCGACTGTTGCCCAGCAGATTGTCCCGTTTGCCGCACATCTGTCGTCTCCTGAACGTCGTGGCCATACGATCGGTATCGTCATGGCAGGGCTTCTGGGCGGCATCCTGCTGAGCCGCACTCTGGCAGGCATGGTCGCCACCTATGCCGGCTGGCGCGACATGTTCTGGCTGGCTGTGCCAATTGCTCTTGGCGCAGGAGCGCTGATGGCCTGGCGTCTGCCGACAAACCGTCCCACCGATACCAGCCTGAATTATAAGCAGTTGCTGATGTCCCTCGGCGGTCTGTGGAAGGAATTTCCAGAACTGCGCCTCGCCGCTCTCACGCAGGGCTTTCTGTTTGCTGCCTTCAGCGTGTTCTGGACAACGCTTGCTCTTCGTCTGCAACAACCCCGTTTCGGCCTTGGAGCTGATGCTGCCGGGCTGTTCGGTATTGTCGGAGCAGTCGGAATTCTCGCAGCCCCCCTGTCGGGCCGGATCGCGGATCGGCACGGCCCACACCGGATCATCATTCTAGGCGCGACATTAACGCTCGTGTCATGGATTATCTTCGGTTTATGGACCTCGTTGGCCGGATTGATCGCGGGCGTCACCGTACTGGATTTTGCGATCCAGAGTGCCCTCATCTCCAACCAGCATGTTGTTTATGCGCTACGTCCGCAGGCGCGGGCCAGACTGAACACGATCTTCATGGGAACGATGTTTCTGGGAGGCGCAGGTGGTTCAGCTATGGCGATGTGGGCATGGTTGCCATGTGGCTGGACAGGTATCGTCATCCTTGGGGGAGTGTTGGCGCTATCAGCCACGTTACTTCAGCTCCAAAACCAGATCAGGACACGAAGTCGATAGTCTGGAAGTCCCTGCAAACCTACATGCCGATGATGTCTGGCCTGACGTCATCCAAGAGTGTTGAGGAATAAGGTGCAGCAACACAGGGCTGTTGGAGAAATATGAGAGGGTTATTTTGAGTTCGCGCAAAATAACCATTTAAAAGAAGGAAAAGGCGGAAAAAGAAGCAAAAAGTGTATTTTCTGAGATATTTTTGCAAAATTTGATCGAATAAGGGAACTTTAAAGCACATTTTACATAAACATCTGTGCCGCAATCTCAAGGTTTGCATGGCAACGGGTACAGAAATTCATTCTATATTTTATGGAGATTTAATAATGAAAAAAACCGTTTTAGCCTCATTGTTTTGTGTGGCTGCGTTGTCAGCCTGTGAATCTCCTCAGCAAATGGTCAGCCAAAAAGACGACCATCTGGCAGCAGCAGGGTTTCAATTGAAGCCTGCATCCACACCCCAACAAATTGCCATGTTGAAAAAACTCCCGTCGCATCACTTTATCCGTCGGGTACACGGAAACACAGTAACCTATGTCTATGCTGACCCAACAGTCTGCGGTTGCCTCTACGTTGGAAATCAGGCTGCTTACGGTCGCTATTTAGCGTATCAGCAGCAGCAGAGCCTCGCCAACGAACAACAAATGACGGCTGAAGATTATCAGGATGCCCAATGGAATTGGGGAGACTGGGGTCCTTGGGGGGGTGATTTCGGTCCAGATTATGGTTTTGGCCCAGGTTGGGGTTGGTAAAGTTTAGTAAAATATTTCCCAAAAATAAGCTCTCAGAAAATAGAGAGCTTATTTTAATTTAATTTCTGAAATTAAAATAAATATCTGAATTCTGATATTTGGCTCTAGGTTGATCAGAATAAAACGATTTTTCAAAGACTTCGCGATGCGTACCTTTTAAAAGGACGTTTCGTGGAATTACGAAGCTGCAATACCTCATGCTATCGCGTTGACAGCGCTCGACACTCATAACAGTTTTGAGGGCAGCGCCGTTTGGATGTGAAAAACAGCTGGAGCGGTATGTAAAAAACTTTCTGTCCCACAGCTGCTTCGAAAGATTTTACTAATCTCGGGCAAAAATGTAATCTGTCAGAACTATATTTTTAGCAGCAACAGTAACAAGGCCTCCGTCGTGCAAAAAGAAAAATCTGCAATAGTAATATTTGTTAAAGATGAAGCTCACGACATTATGGCATGGTTATCATGGCACATATCTTTAGGATTCAAAAAAATATTTGTGTATGATGATCATTCAACTGACGGAACTTACGAAATAGCAAAGTCTTGTGAAGATATTTATAATGTTGAAGTTTTTAGAACCTCTATGAAAGAGGGAAATTTTTATTATAGACAGAGAGACAGTTATTTCGATGCTATCCAGCGAGCTTCCGGCCATTATGAATGGATCGCTATGCTCGATGGAGATGAATATATCAGCATCGAAGGATCCAATAATATCAATGATTTTTTAGAGAAATTTACCGAAAATGATACGGCAATTGCGTTAAGTTGGTGTATATATGGAAGCTCAAGTAGGGTATTGAAAGATAAAGTTCCGACTTATCAAGCGTTTAATTATAGGTCAACTGCCGATCTTGACGACAATACACTTGTTAAAAGCTTTGTGAGGCCTGAAGCCGTTAACTTTTCATATGAAAATCCTCACAAATATAATCTACATTATGGAAATTATGCAGACTCTTTAGGACGTCCGGTGCAATGGCGGTCCGGCGCAACAAAAGATATCGTGTGGGAAGGTGCACGCGTTAACCACTATATCTGCAGGTCCATGGAACATTATATTGGACGCATTAAAAGACGGCTAGGATCTGATTTATCAAATAGCACGGTTTACTGGTCACATTTTGATCGTAATGATGTTTATGATCCTCAGGACCAGATACAAATTAACTTAGCTAATGATGTATATAAAAATATTCAAAGGAATATATTCAAATTTTCCCTGAAAACATTCCTTATAAACGGAAATTATTCTGATGATTTGCTAAATTCAGCAATTAAACCAGAGAATATAGATATATTTTATTTGAAAAGCTTTCACGGTTCCTATTTATCTATCAATAACATTGATGGCCATTTGGTGCAGGGGGAAGGGTATGAAAAAATAATGGCGGCTATTCTTCAGGATAGCAATAAAATATTAATTTTTAGAAGTCCATTTGTGTATTCATCAAACATAAGATTTCATATCAATCTATCTGCTCAGACCAGTTATTGTTATGAATTTGATTTTGAATATTCTGGTGATCAAATACACATCAAATCACAAAAAACTGGAAAATATTTGACAGCTATTCCTGAAAATCAAGGTGGATCTGTAGAGTTTTCGAGAGAACATGCAGCAGGATGGGAGATGTTTTCTATAGCAGAGAAAGTTGGGGAATTTAAATTTTTTGGGAAAAAAGATTATTCATCCTCTGATTTAATCTATTATATGCTTAATTCTGGTGAAAATTTTTCCTATGAAGAATTTATCCTTAGATTATCTACATTCAACACCTCAGATACGATCAATATGTGTAACCTTCTTGGTGTTCAGATAATGGCTATTATCTGAACACCAAGAAGGTAAGATATAAGATAAAACAGATTAGCTCTTTAGTGCTGCGGCTACAGCTTCAAGCGGTTTTAGTCCGAAGCGTGTGTCGGGTTCCAGAATATTACCTTCAGCCCATTCGTTCCAAGCTTTGAAGAAAATGAAATTATCACCACCGACTTTTCTGTTTCTCAATACTGCTTTGTGCACGTATTCACCTAATAATTCAGGAGAATACCCTTCAAAGACAATCCCACGGCGTTTGCAACGTGGCGTGTTGTCCCAACCCGTGGTTACGCAGGGGATATAGTCCGGTGATGCCGGAAGGTTTTTAAATGCCTGATCAACAACGTCTCGGAAGGGATGGTGGATCGGTGCATTCATGGCTTTTCTTAATGCGTCGGGAAGCCAATCTGCCTGAGGTGCGCAGGCTAGGCTCAGGACTCATTCTTTAAGATAGAAGATGAAGGTTGCTGCGATATGGATTGCGGACATGAAGATATGAGCGCATCGGTCGTATCTGGTCGCAATACGTCGCCAGTCTTTGAGTTTCGCGAACATGTTTTCGATGAGGTGGCGCTTTTTATACAGATGCCAGTCGTAAGGCAGCTTTGATTTCCGGTTCTTTTTCGGGGGAATACAGGCAGTGATATTGCGTTCTGCAAGCGATAACCTGATCCGGTTGCTGTCATAGCCTCTGTCCCCGATGACTTCTTCTGTCTCTTCGGGGAGATCTGCCAGCAGCACGTCTGCGCCTTTGAAGTCACTGACTTGTCCTGCTGTCAGATAGAGGCGAACAGGCCTGCCCTGACTATCGCACACGGCATGGAGTTTTGAGTTCAGGCCGCCTTTTGTCCGTCCGATATGGCGGGGAAAAGCCCCTTTTTGAGTAGAGACGCCGCCGTTCTGTGTGCCTTGAGGTGTGTTGCATCGATCATCAGGCGCTTTGAACGGCCAGCCTGTTCTGTCAGGGCGACAAAGATCCGGTCGAAGACACCCAGGCGGCTCCAGCGAATAAAACGATTGTATAAAGTCTTGTGCGGGCCATACGCTTTCGGAGCGTCTTTCCACTGAAGCCCGTTGCGGATCACGTAAACGATTCCGCTCAAAACACGCCGGTCATCCACACGGGGCACTCCATGCGGCAGAGGAAAAAACGGCTCAATCCGCTCCATCTGGCGTTCAGACAGCAAAAATACGTCACTCACAGCCTTACCTCCATCGGTAAGCCTGTGAATCACAACGTCTCGCTCAGTTCAATATTTTAATAGGTCCTGAGCCTAGGCGACGCATTACGCGGCTCAATAATCCTAGCGGGCGTTGGTCTATGTAATCTCCCGGTCCGCAAGGCATGACCTGATCACAACAGGTGATAAGTTTTTCAGGGTTACTATTGGCCATGCCGATGATGTGAAGGCCGGGAAAGCCGTGTTCAACAGCCAGATTACGAAGCGCCTGAATATAAGACGGTGGATCGGGGAGTTCATGGACACCATAGATTGGAAAAACAGGCCGTCCATCAAACGTAATATAGCGCGGGTCCCGGAAGGCCTTTGAGAGAAAGGCGAAATGGGCCCGCATATCCTCCTCACCATTATAGGTTTGTTCCATGAGAACATGACTTGGTACTCCATGCCATACACCAGTCCAAGACTGGTTGGCCTAGCATAGACAGAAGGGGAAGTCAGGCTTTTGCGTTTCCAGAATTTTATTGAATGGTTTCTCTAGAATGCGTTTGCCGTTGCCGAACCAATAATGCCAATAGCAAAAGCCTTCTATGCCATGGCTCTGTGCCATGTGCGCCTGCGCGGCATAGACGTTTTCGTCCAGTAGATTGTAATAGCCTAACTTTTTTGGAACGATCGGTTGGACATGATTGTTGAAAATCGAACTTTTGTCCATTCGGTAAAACCCTTACCCTATCATGCGTCGTTTTTTGGGGTTTGATGAAACTATGGCAAATAGAAAGCGATAATTTTTAATTCAGGGTTCAATTTTTAATCTTTCTAGAAGATATTATTGATAAATTTTAAAGGACATCATTGAACCGGTCTAGGATATTTACCGATCTTCAAAGTGGTTTATCTGAAGGAATTGAAGAAATATTGAATAACTCTAACACTACAATTGTATTTTTATGTAATATCTAATTCTCTTATTTGTAATGGAATAGGATATGATGACAGGTGGAGCATCTGTTGAAGAGACGCTTTTCCGTCATTTGATGAGGTGCGAGCTGTTAAGGACAAGATATGTCCGCTGTTTGGTCAGGCTCGGGTTGCGGTTTCGACGGAGCATTATCTGGAAATGCTTTAGGGCAACCTGCCGCGCAAGACGGGTTGGTAACGTGCAGAAGCCGCAGGCGACGAGGGGCTCATGGCGTCAGCAGGCTTTGCTGGGACGGACGCAGTGGGGCGCCCACGGTCTTTGCTCATTGTCCGCAATCATGTTCAGGAAGCCCTGAGTGATAAAGACGCTGTTCTCGTGGTTGATGAGACGGGGTTTCTCAAAAAGGATCGGCGTCTCGGTGTGGGTTGCCAGTATATAGGGGCGGCGGGTAAAATTACGAACTGCCAGATCGGTATGTTCGTGACCTACGTCTCATTGTGCGGTCATGCTTTTGTGGATCGTGCCCCGTATCTTTCTAAAGCCTGGAGCACAGATCCGGTACGATTAATTTCAGCCTCTGTTCCAAAAAGCAGGACTTTTACGACCACGCCTACTCTTGCACGGGAAGTGATCGAACGTAGTCTGTACAGCGGTCTTCCTTTCGAATGGGTTATTGCGAACAGTGTTTATGGTGTGGACGAGATAGAGATGAGCCTACATCATGCCGCAAAAGGATACGTTCTGGATGTGGCAGGCAGTCACGGATTCAACTTTTGGGGCTTGGGGAAAGACCGGTTGCAGTAGAAACCCTCTATATTGCTCAGGACGCTCCGCAAGAAGACTAGGTTTCCCTGTCAGCGGGACACGGAACAAAGGGCGAGCGGATTTATAAATGGTTATGGTGTCTGCTCGCCGAGCTCCAAGGGGCAGATATACCCCGGCTGATGACAGAGTCTGGATGCGCAGCCTCCTCGCGGGCCGCAATCCAGTCGATGGAGATCGCGCATATTTCACCGTCTGGTGTCCTTCGGGAACACCGCTTGAAAAGTTGGTACAGGTCGAGGGTACACGATGGCGGACCGAAGAAAGGTTCAGAACAGCCAAAAACGAATTTGGCCTCGACTATAACGAAACCCGGTCCGGGCCTGCTTAAAACATCGTCATATGTAGTTTGTCATGTTGGCCTACGCCCCCTATGGCCGGGGTCAGGACACAGGCAAATGACCAGCCTTCAAAAAAGATAGAGAGTCCGGTACAAAGTCTGATCCGGCAACCCATTCAGGAACTCCAGCGCCTTATCGTCAGGCTGACTCAGTGTCAGATCTCTCTCTCTCAACCATATTCTGCACTGGTCAAAATTCAGACAAACATATCAGGCGAAATCCTACGTCTTTCGCATCAAAATATAACTGTAGTGCTAATGGCGCTATGAAGTCTCTAAGCTGTTTTGGGATGTGACAATACTGCTCTTGTAAACGGAAGCCCAAGTTCGCGAAGACTGATTCTGGCAAGAAGGCGAAGTATACCGAGATTAAGCCACTAGGCTGTGTTTAAGCGGCGGAGGTAACGCGCCACGGCAGGCCTGTTTTGAGGACAGCATTGGCGATTGTGACGAGACGCCGTGCGATGGCGACAATCACCAATTTATGGGGTTTGCTATGCTGCTTCATGCGCCTGGCGACAGCCTTCAGAACAGGATTATGGCAGGCAGCTGCCATTCCTGCCTGGAACAGGACGTGGGGGAGAGAGCTTCGGCCCCCTGAAATGACACGTTTTCCGCGCATCGCGCCGCTATCGTGAACCATTGGTGCAAGTCCGGTCATGGCGGCGGCTTCGGTCGCTGTCATACGACCGAGTTCTGGCATTTCTGCGAGAAGGCTGGCGACTGATACTGGGCCGAAAGCCGTTTACGCGCGTCTATCATCTGTGCTCTGCGAACCGTCAAGGCCCGGAGAAGCTGAAGTTTTTCATCTGGCAGTGTTCGGCCGGCCTCTGGGCGAAACACCATGAAGCGCGCAACAAGTTCCGCGTTGATCTGGTCGGTCTTCGCTCTTTTTCCCATGGAAAATGCGAAAACTTTGATCTGTGCAGGTGACAACTGGACTGCATTGATCCCTTTATGAATAAGAACACGCCAGAGCGCCCATTCCTGTTCTCCTGTGGCTTCAAAGCCGACCTTGAGATCGTCGGGCATGCTCTGAAGGATTTCGAATAATCTGGCATAGCCATCGAGTGAATTCTGACAACAAAATCTCTGTTTCCCGGGTAGGAAAAAGGCATCAAGCCAGTCTCGGGACACATCTATGTCAATGAAGATTTGCGCAGACATATCACTCTCTCTTTCCTTATGTTCGCGGTCCCGGAACCGGGCCGCCGTCAACTGTTCGAGAGGGTGAAGAGAGGCGAGATCAGCCTTCTAGAAAACGTGGTCAGGCTAGCCAGGTGTTAAGCGCTGTATCTGACCTCATGAACGCCCCTGGCCAGGGGCGTTCATGAGGTCAACATAACAGGCTGGAAACACATAAGATGTTTGGTCCCGGGGTTTGATGGTTTAGATTTCTGATGAATCTTTCTGGCTCTGAAGTTCATATTTTGCAGACATATTCGTAAGGCGTGAGTCCACTCAGCGTTTTGAGCCTTCTCCCGAAGCTGTAGGTTGCCATGAAGTCGTTGAGGTGGATCTTCAACTGTTCATGGCTGTCGTCATGGAAGCGTTTGACGGTTGCTTCCCTGATTGTCCGGTTCATCCGCTCAATCTGACCGTTCGTCCATGGATGATTGGGTTTCGTCAGACGATGTTCGATCCCGTGGGCTTCGCAGAGGATGGCGAAGCGCGTGGGACGCGACCACACCGTATTTCGATTACGGGGCTGCTCAGCGAACTGGATTCCATTATCGGTCAGAATGGTATACACCCCATAAGGAATGATGCTCAGGAGATGTTCGAGGAATTCTCAGGCCGTCCTCCGATTGGTTTTTTCGACCAGTTGTGTGACAGCGGATTTGCTGGTCCGGTCGATGGCAACGAAAAGATGCAGCTTGCCTTCAGCGGTCTGGACTTCGGCAATATTGATGTGAAAAAAGCCGATGGGATAGCGTTTGAAGCGCTGCCGTTTTGGCTTGTCTCCCTCCATGTCCGGAAGCCGTGAGATCTGGTGACGCTGAAAGCAGCGGTGCAGGGCCGAACGTGTCAGATGAGGAATGCTGGCCTGCAGGGCATAAAGGCAGTCATCCAGCGGCAGTAAAGTATGCCGGCGAAAAGCGACTGCCATGGTTTCTTCGGTTTTTGTCAGGTTTGTTGAACGAGGCTCTTCAGGGCCAGTTTTCTGATCTTCAACAGTCTGGCGCTTGCGCCATTTTGCAACGCTTTTCGGATCGATCCCGAACTCCTCGCTCAGTGCCGCGAGCGAAGCCTGCGATCGCTGTATTGCTGCTCGCACAACGTGCGTGGTCGTGGCGCTGCCATGACGGCTCTGGTGGCAATACGCCGCCAATCTTTCATCTTTGCGAACATGTTTTAGATCAGGTGGCGCTTTTTATAGAGATGCCAGTCGTAAGGCGTTTTTGATTTCCGGTTCTTCTTCTGCTGGATACAGGCGATAATGTTCCGCTCTGCGAGAGAGAGTCTGATGCTGTTGCTGTCGCATCGCTCAGCAGGCGCTTCGATCGACCAGCTTGTTCTGCCAAGGCGATGAAGATCCTCTCGAAAACACCTAGGCTCAGGACTCATAGCTAGAAGATGACGGTTGCGGCGAGGCAGATGGCTGAGAAGAAGACGGTCGGGCATCTGTCATAGCGTGTTGCGCCCTGCCGTCAGGCCTTGAGTCTCCCGACCATGATCTCGATACGGTTACGTCGTTTATATTTTCTCTTATCGTATTTTATCGGTTCCCCGCGGGATTGCCGTCCTGGAATGCAGGGCTTTATCCCTTGCTCTTCCAAGGCGTTCCTGAACCAATAGGCATTATACCCGCGATCTCCCAGCATCCATTGTGCTGCGGGAAGACTGTCCAGAAGGGCAGAGGCACCAGTATAACCGCTGATCTGTCCCGCCGTCATGAAAAAGCTTAGCGGTCGTCCGTTCTGATCGGTGATCGCATGCAGCTTCGTGTTCATGCCACTTTTTGTCCGTCCGATCAGGCGGCCCGGAGCCCCTTTTTTAGCCACAGGCTCGTAGCTGTACGGTGTGCCTTGAGATAGGTCGCATGAATCATGATGGTCTGGGGCTGGGCTTTTGCAGCAGACAGGCCATCCATTATCCGCATGAAAATGCCCATGGCGCCCCAGCGCTTACAGCGGTTGTAGAGCGTCTTATGTGGCCCGTATTTTCGGGGCGCATCACGCCAGTGCAGAGCATTGCTGTTCACAAAAATGATGCCGCTCAGCACACGGCGGTCATCGACGCGAGGTTTACCGTGGCTCTTGGGAAAGAACGGCCGTAGACGCTCCACTTGTTCGTCCGTCAGCCAAAACAGATCGCTCATCTTCAGTCTCCTTGCAGAGCCTGAATCAGATTTCCGCAATCAAATCAATGGGTCCTGAGACTGAAGTGCAAACTGATCCGTGTTAAATTAAAATCAAAAAACCGTGCTATATATATAGATAATGCAAAATGTCTCGGGTTAGATCGTAATACACGGTTCAATTTTCTTTTAGAGATATATTTTATTCGGCTCGATGGAGCCAAAATATCACTCAACGGACATTCGGATCGGCTTTCCTCACCCGGAGTTCTGTCTTCCAGGCCATCGCATGTCAGAGATGATTAGTTCCGTTTATTAGCATTTGTTGTGTTCGGGTTTTATCTCAACCGTTATTCGAGCAAGCAGGCACTGAGATCCTCGTTTTAGGCTGAAGGTTTGAAATCGTGCGTTAGTTTTTACACATACGCGTGAAACCTAGAGTTTTTTAGAACGCTCTAGGTACGGATAAAAAACACTTTTAAAACATTAAATATGTGATATTTTAGGTTATAGTAACGCGAATCTAATGATGGAATATCATACCTCACTTAGAGAATGTTTTTCATCTTTACCGGTAAACTATATCCTGTGAGGCAATACATGGCCAAGTCCGATCCTATCGTCCAGTTACCGGACGGTTTTTATCTCAATCGTACACCTTTGCTCGCATTTGGTTTGTTGTGTTGTCTGTTTTCTCTATGGGGCTGCGCCATGAGCCTCAATGACGTGTTGATCGGGCAGTTCCGCAAAGCCTTCATGCTGTCGGATTTTCAATCTGCCCTCGTGCAGTTTTCCTTTTACATCAGTTATTTTGTGCTGGGCATTCCAGCAGGTATGATTATTAAGAAATTCAGCTACAAATGGTCCATCCAGTTGGGATTGTTCCTTTACCTTATCGGCTGTTGTCTGTTTTTTCCCGCGGCATATTTTGCGACATATCAGATATTCTTCGTGGCTCTTTTTGTTGTTGCTGCCGGACTGGTCTTTATTGAAACCGCTGCCGATACTTACTGCACCTTGCTTGGCCCACCGGGCCGTGGAACGCATCGTCTGAATTTTGCGAGTGCTTTCCAACCGATAGGCGCCATTCTGGGAGCCAGCATGGGGGCTTATCTGATTTTCAAGGAAAACGATCTTTCGCGTGAGCAGCTCTCTGCCATGCCAGTTGCTCAGGCATGGCAGCATCAGCTCGTTATGATCCACGCCACTCTTGAGCCCTATGTCTACATCTTAGGGGTTCTATTGGTCGTCATGATCGCCATTGGCATCACGCGTTATCCAGCCTGCAAAGGGCGTGATCAGCAACGCAGTTATGAGCTCGATACTGCGGGTGCCCTGAAAAGGTTGTTTGCCAACAAACGCTTCGTCCTCGGTATTCTGACCCAGTTTCTATATGTCGGCGCACAGGTGGGCGTCTGGAGCTTCATTATCCGTCTTTCCATGAGACTGGGGCACATTAACGAAAGACAGGCATCTGTTTACCTGATCGCGTCATTTTGTGCGTTTTTTGTTGGCAAGCTGGTGGCAAATTTCTTCATGCGGCACGCTCGTCCGGCGCGAGTTTTGCTCGTTTATAGTCTGCTCTGCATTATTGCACTAGGTTATGCGGTCATGGTGCATGACTTCACGGCTGTGTATGCAGCTATTCTCGTTAGCGGGCTCCTCGGTCCCTGCTGGCCAACGATCTATGGCCTGACCGTTGATGAACTGGGCCATGACCGCGCTTATGGCGGATCAATTCTGGTTATGAGCATTAGTGGCGGTGGTATTCTTCCACTATTGCAAGGTTATATTTCAGATTCTACTGGTGGAAACATGCAACTTGCTTATGTTGTGCCGATGGGATGTTTCTTCATGATTGCAATCTTCGCAGCGTACTGCATAAGAAATACGAATGAAGCAGCAGAACATACAGATGTGAACTCAGTTTTTCAAACTATTGATTAAGATAAAACCCGCTTTGAGAGAAAGCGGATTTTATGGGTAAGCAACGTGCAAGACGTATGCGGAGGAGGTAAATCACGGGTTGCCCCGGAGGTGATCCGTGAAGAGCTGATGTTGGTGGATCTGGCGTCGAAACATGGCTTGCAGCAGATGATGATCGCGCAATAGAAGCCCACGCAGTTGCAGGCATGGCAGCGATTTTCTCAAGCACAACGAGGCTTTCACATTTCGGGGTGCTTTCAATAGGTTGTGCGAAGCTGCGAAATCTTTGTGGGCGTTTAGTGCATTATTCGTGGTTGGATATTTTCATTAAGATGAGGCCACAAACTATGAAGATTGCAGCTAAAGCTCTGGTCAGGGTGAACGCTTCTCCCAAGATAAATATCCCGACTAAAAATGCCCCGATTGCGCCTATTCCTGTCCAAACCGCGTAAGCCGTTCCCAGAGGCAAAGACTTCATAGCCAGAGAAAGTAGACCGAAACTAATCAACATCCCCACAAACGTGACTATGGAAGGCCAGAGCTTTGAAAACCCATCTGACTGTTTCATGGCAAAGGCCCAGATTACCTCGAAAGCACCAGCAACGATAAGAACAATCCAGTTCATAGAGATTTTCCAGCATTTTTAAGAAATTCAGAGAGCCCGTCGGAGCAAAAGAGTTGCGAGGAAGAGCATCACACACCCGATAACAAGATCTAAAATCTTCCAGGATTTTGGTGTGGCAAACATTGGCTGCAAAAAACGTGCGCCATATCCTAACGCTCCAAACCACAAAAAACTCGCTGATGCCGCCCCAACTGCAAAAAAAGATCTGAGATGGAGCGGTTGCGCTGTGGAGGCCGTGCCCATCAAAAGCATCGTATCGAGATAGACATGCGGGTTAAGCCAGGTGAACGCTGCTACGGAGGTCAATGCTCTTGATAAAGAGACGGGCCCGCCTTCAGTCACTGTCATGCTCTCAGAAAGTGTGGCCTGTCGTAGCGCTTTGATGCCGTACCAAAACAGAAATCCGGCGCCAGCAAGGGTAAATCCTTTTGCGACGTGTGGCAGTGAGACGAGTAGAGCGCCCATTCCACTTACTCCTGCTATAATCAGGATAGCGTCTGAAAAGCCGCAGAAAAGAACGATTGGACCGACATATTCGTTCTTCAAACCCTGTCGAAGAACGAACAGATTTTGAGCGCCAATAGCGACAATCAGCGAGGCAGAAAGCGCAAATCCGGACAAAAAGCTGATAATGAAAGGCATCATTCAGCTTTTTTATACAGCACAATTAATGAAGGAAAACTTGTTTTTCTTATCCTTATAAAGCAATCCTTCATTGATGTTGGATTATAACGCTCTTGTGGCCGTCAGTGCTGTTATCCGAGAAGGCTCTTTTGAGGGTGCGGCGAGGAAATTGAATATTACGGCTTCTGCCGTTTCTCAACGCATCAGAGGATACGAAGACCGGCTGGGTGCTCTGCTGGTTATCCGGGGACAGCCATGCAGACCAACAGACCTGGGGCAGGCTCTGGTAACTCATCTGGACAAAGTTTGTTTGCTCGAGGCGGAAATTCCTCATCTTTCGCACGCGTCAGGCTTTTTGTTGCAATCCGAGATTACTCTCAGAATTGCCGTAAACGCGGACAGTCTTGCAACGTGGTTTCCAGAGGCCATCTCGCGCTTTACAACAGAAACAGCCATTTGTCTGGACCTTCTCGTCGAAGACGAGACCTGTACAGCAGATCGTCTTCGGGCAGGCGAGGTCACAGCCGCGATTACGGCTCAGACGGAGCCGATTCCAGGATACAAGTCCGTCCATTTAGGGAAGATGCAATATGTTGCCTGTGCCACTCCTGATTTTGCAGCAAGCTACTTCAGTAACGGAGGAACAGTAGCCGAGTTTAGGGATGCACCCTGTATATGTTTTGACCGAGACGACGCTTTGGAAGCGCGATGGTTGTATGATCTTCACAAAACCGCTCTGCCATCACGGATACATTACATTCCTTCGACGCAGGGCTTCCTTGATTTTACACTCAAAAATGTCGGGTGGGGGTTACAGCCGCTCGCCCTGGTGGATAAATATCTGTCTCAGGGTAATCTGATCGAGATTGTTCCTGATAATCGTCTTGCTGTTGACCTTCATTGGGTCATACCAAGGATGAATAGCAAATTATTGAATGATCTCACTATTCACTTAAAAAACGAATGTGTGAAACATTTTTGGTTCGATAGAAGCGTAGGGAATTATACCGTTTGAATATATTGGTTTTTTGACAGGAATAATTTAGATGCGAGGTATTGCTGGAATCCGTTTCTATACATCTGTTTGATGTTTTTTTTACTCTTCTGACGTCACACATTCGTCGGGCAGAACCCTAACAATCTGGGTCAGAATTTCTTCTGTCAGCATCTTTGAGAAAAGGAAATCCCAGCCAAGGCGCTTGAGCCTGACGAAATTTCCTTGGGATACTGGTCTGTAAAAAGACTCCAAACCAAAGGCGAAACAATCGACGCTTGGATATTCCGACGTTACGTCCAGGAGGGAATGATGGCTCCGTGATAGGCTTCAAGCAGCTTGGTGCGGACATTGGGTTTTTGAAAAGCGCTCACCAGTGGCTGAACCCAGTTGGCATGGGCATCGGGCTCGTTTACAGCGATAAAATTAATATAGGGATTATTGTCCATACTCTCTCGCGCCAGACGCTCCGATTTAAGGTCGATCCCGGCTTTGTAAGCCCATTCCGTAATCACTACGCCAGCATCCAGATCTGGCAGAGAACGCGCGAGAACAGGATCATCCAATTCTTTTATCGTCAGATTTTTTGGATTTTCGGAGATGTCGAGTGCGGTTGGCATTTCGCCTGCGTCAGATGAAATCTTCAGCAGTCCGAGAGATTGCAGGAGTTTAAGCGCGCGTCCTTCGTTCGTAGGGTCCGCAGGAACGCCGATCGTTGCACCATCAGGAATTGTGGAGAGTGTTTTCCATTTTTTCGAATAAAAGCCGATCGGTGCGAAATAGGTGTTTCCAACAGGCACGATATGAGATCCAAGCGCGGTATTCTGGGCTTGAAGGTAAGGACCGTGTTGAAATGCGTTGGCGTCCAGATCTCCTGCCGCAAGGGCTGCGTTGATCGGATTGCCTTCAGAAAAAGTGACGACTTCGATTGTCAGGCCGGTCGTGCGGGCATTTTCCTGAACAATACGCCAGATATCCTCGTCTTCTCCTGACAGGATACCGACCCGTACAGGCTTTGCTTGCGCTTTTGCGGATGGACCAATGAAGGATGTGGCAGCGAGGAGCGTTAGCAGGCTGCGACGCCCCAGAGAAATACCGGGCGCGGACTGCTTCTGGCTTGGAAGGCGATTACGCATGGTGCAGGGCTTTCGATGAAACGGCAGAGAAAAGATCACTGTGATGTCGGGCCGCGACATCTGGATGGGAGCGCAGCCGCCCTTTGAGTGTGTTCTGTCCGATCTGGGAAAAGAGAGGATTGTTGGGGTCCTGCGTGATCCCGCTGCTGGAGCTTGCCAAGGCGTCGGGCAGCGGGAGGATTGGCATCGTTGCGTCGAGTTGTGCCCCAAGGAAAAAGGCCGCAGAAAGCCTGTCCCGCCCTGAGTTCGGGCTGACGACACGATGAATCGCAGCCTTGAAATATCCGCTTGTGGCGACTTCCAGCAATTCGCCGATGTTGACGATGAACGTCTCCGGCTGGGGTGGTGTCTGAAGCCACTCACCGTTTGCCAGTTCCACTTCCAGTCCGCCCTCATTGTCCTGAAGGATGAGCGAGAGGAGGTCGCTGTCTTTATGAGCACCCACGCCCTGCCTCTCTCCCTCGCCCTGATGGCCAGGATAATGGATGAGTTTCAAAAGCTGATAAGGCGTATTGCTGACGACGGGATGAAAAGCGTTCGCCGCTTGACCTAGAGATAAAGCAAGCGCTTCTAGCAGGCGTCTTAGGACATTCAGAACCTGCTCCTGCCATGACAGAACAATTATTTTGAGTTGTGGAAGTGCGTCTGGCCATTGGTTGGGTCCCTGAAGGCGCAGGTAAGCTGGCTTGTCCTTCAGATCTTCCACGATGGCTCGTTCGGGGCCGATATCGAGTTGCTCTCGCCAATCTGCTTTGCCGCGTGTGATCTCTCGGCCTGCATGATTATACCCTCTGAAATGTGGAGAATTAACCATAGAAATACGTTCTTTTTGCGTCATCGACAGAGAGAAAAATCTGGTCGTCTGTGCCATGAGATCGGTATTCAGATCAGCCGAAATTCCATGGCCTTTCAGGTAAAAGAAGCCATATTCGTGGGCAGCGTTGCGCAGAGATGCAAGGAAAATCTCGTCTGGCGCCTGATGATCCTGCCACTGGGACAGGTCGATGGTGGGTAGAGAAAGAGTGCTCTGCGTCATACACGTAACCACTTTCGGCTCTAAATTTTTTGCCCTTGGAACCCCTTTTGCAACAGATTCCAAGGTCATGCGTCCTCATATAACCCTCCATAAAACGCGACATATATTAAATCCACATCAATGTTATGTTTGACTCAAAAAACACTATGAAATAATCAACAAAACACAAATCTTCTTGAAAGAACTTTTATGCGTAGTGGTTATGTCCTGGCGCCACTTCTTGTTGGCCTTTCGTTTTCTGGGACCTTTCCGGGGGCTGTCGCGGCCGAAAATACTTCGGGTCAGGATAGTACCGGCGTGAAAAAACAGCCCAGAAAAGAGACTGTGGTCAAAAAAAACGTGCCTGCCGTCAGGACAGAACAGGCTGTGGCTGACGAACCGGAGCAGGTCATCGTGACGGGTACGCGCGATCCCTCCCAAACGGCGGCACGCAGCATCAGCCCCATTACGATCATTGGGGGCAACCAACTTAGGGCGACAGGCATGACGGACATCCGGGAGGCGCTGGTCCAGCTTTCTCCCTCTATCAGCCGTGAAGTCAATGGCTCGGATCAGGGATCGGTCGTAGATGCGTTAAGTCTTCGGGGACTAAATGCCGATCAGACCCTGGTGCTGGTGAATGGCAAAAGACGGCATACGACAGCCGCCATTGCGGTGGATGCGTCTTCACAGCAGGGAACGACCCCTGTTGATCTGGATATGATCCCGATTTCTGCAGTCGATCACATTGAGATCCTGCAGGATGGTGCGGCTGCTCAGTATGGATCGGACGCCATCGCGGGCGTGATCAATGTCATTCTGAAATCCAACAATCACGGCATCCATCTTCAAGCTGTCAATGGCGGTTATGCTGCAGGAGACGGCTTTACGACCGGTGAAAACCTGAATGCAGGTTTCAAGCTGGGTCATCGTGGATTCCTGAATCTCAGTGCGGAATTCAAACATCAGGATCGCACCCAGAGAACGGGGATTGATCCCCGAACCGGTAAAAATAACGATCTGGCAACGGGTCAGCCTCAGGTGACGCGTGAGTCCATCGAAACGAATTTCGGCTATCATGTGACGGATGCCATAGAGCTTTATGGTTTTGGAACATTTACGCACCGCGATGCCGAGCGTTGGGCTTTTCTGCGTGCTCCGAGCACCACTGCGGCTGACGGGCTTTCCGGGATGTATCCGAACGGGTTTGAACCCGTCGAAACAATGCCTGAGAATGATTATGGCTTCACGCTCGGTTTTCGAGGAAAACGACTTTACGGTTTTGACTGGGATCTGAGTTCCACGATCGGTGGAGACCACGACACGCTGGGGGATTATAATTCCGCCAACGCAGACGCTTATAAAGAGACAGGATATTCCCCGTCGCGTTTCTTTCTTGGCAGTTACTCCAACCAGCAATGGACGAACAATCTCGATATTCGGCGCGGCGTAGATCTGCCGTTTCTGTACAGCCCCTTGAATATTGCGTTTGGTGGCGAATATCGCCGCGATACCTATTCCATAGGAGCGGGAGAACCGTTGTCGTATTACTTGAGCGGTGCACAGGGATATCAGGGCGAAACGCCTCAGGATGCCGTTAACGCAGCCAGACACGTCGCAGCCGCCTATGTTGATTTCTCGACGCAGATCGTCAAACGCTGGCGGGTGGATCTCGCCGGACGGTTTGAGCATTATGACGACGTTGGAAATGCGCGGACGGGAAAGATCTCCACGCGATATGACATCAACCGTTTCATCGGATTTCGTGGAACCGCCAGTACCGGCTTTCGCGCTCCGACCCTCGCGGAACAAAATTTTGCGGCTTTCATCTCCAGCCCGAACTATGCAACCGGACAGATTGCGGCCAATTCACCCGCTGCGCGCGCTTTGGGTTCGCCTGGCCTCAGACCGGAAACATCCACCAATTTCAGTGCAGGCATGATCCTGAATCCGTTGCCTCGGCTTCATATTAATGTCGACGGTTATACAATCTACATCAAGCACCGGATCGTTGATGGAGGGTACGCTTCAGGTGCCCGGGCGGTAGAAGCCTATGCCGCAGCGGGTGTGGATACGTCCGGATTTTCTGGCGATGAGTCTGCAGTCAGTACAAACTACTTTACGAATGGTGCCAGTACCCGGACAACCGGCCTTGATATTACGGCGCATTATTCTTCGGACTTTGGGCGTTATGGGAAAGTGGACTGGGATGCGGCCGTCAATTTCAACCATACCAATGTCAGAAACATTGCCCGGACCGGGGAGGGGGCTCCGGTTCTGAACGCTCAGCAGATCAGTTTGATGTCAACGGAAAACCCGTCCAACAAGCTGATTTTTGGAGGGATATGGCGTCAGGGAAAATGGACGGTCGCCGTTCACGAAATCCGTTATGGGCATACGACGTCTGACCTGACATTCGTTTCAGGAAGCAACGCTTTTTCGACAACGGATTTTTACCATCAGATCAACCGTCCGCGCTTCGTGACCAATCTTGAAGTCGGTTATCAGGTTCTGCCTCAACTTCATCTGGCGCTGGGCGGCAACAATGTCGGGAACGCCCATCCCAGCCGTGTGCCGTCCTTTACGGCAGATTATAACAACAATCTCTACGACACACTTAGTCAGCAGCTTTCCGAAGAGGGTGGTTTTTACTATCTTCGGGCTGATCTTTCTCTTTGAATATGATGGTGATGCAGAATACGGGTATGGCTGAAGCGAATGAGATGTTGAAAGTTGAAGGTCTGTCAAAGACCTTTGATGGTCACCTTGCGCTGGAAAATATCAGCTTTTCTGTTCTTCGCGGTGAAATTGTAGGGCTCATTGGACGTTCGGGGGCAGGGAAAACCACCTTGCTTCGGTGCCTTAACGGCGCAGAAATCTTGGATTTAGGGCGCGTTCTCGTTGAAGGAAAAAACCTCAGCGTCCTTAAAGAGCGGGAACTGCTTGCCCTTCGACAAAGGATCGGTCTTGTTTTTCAGGGCTTTAATCTTCTTCAGTCCCGCACTGTAGCGGGAAATATTTCTCTTGCTCTTGAGATTTTGGGAACTCCCAAAAGAGAACGGCAGCACCGTATTCAGGACCTGATCCATCTGGTCGGCCTTGAAGGGCATGAAGGAAAGTATCCCTCACAGCTTTCCGGAGGACAAAAGCAGAGGGTTGGGATCGCAAGGGCGCTGGCGGGTCATCCGGCTATTTTGTTGTGTGACGAAGCAACATCCGCGTTGGACCCTGAAGCAACGACTTCAATTCTCGCCCTTCTTGAAACCGTTAATAAAGAGCTTGGTGTTACGGTCATTCTCATTACACATGAAATGGATGTTATCCGTCGGCTGGCTCACCGGGTGCTTGTGCTTGATCAGGGACGTATTGTTGAAGATATCTCCAGTGAATTACTGAATAGAGGGGAGGCGAAGCACGCCTTAACGCAGTCTTTCATCAGTCGTTTGCCGAATAATGGAGAAGACATGGAGGGCGCCGGATATGCATCATCAGGTTTTTGATCTGTTTTTCAAAGCCACGCTGGCGACGCTCGAAATGGTTTTTGCGTCCGCAGCAATCGCCGTTCTCTTTGGATTGCCTCTCGCTATTCTTCTCACCATCACGAGGTCCGGGGGACTATGGCCCGTTCGTCCCATCGGTCGGATTCTTGGGGTTGTGGTTGATCTGACAAGAGCAGTGCCCTTCATTATTCTTCTTGTCGTTTTGATCCCTTTCACGCGCTTCGTAATGGGAACGGCTCTTGGGACTGCCGCGGCCATCGTTCCACTGTCCATTACCGCGATCCCATATTTCGCGCGCATTGCGGAAGTCTCATTGAGAGAGGTGTCTCCGGAACTGATTGATGCGGTTCGTGCTATGGGCGCAACACGGACGAAAGTCGTTCGCTCGGTTCTTATTCCCGAGGCTTTACCAGGGCTGGTCTCCGGCCTGACCGTCACACTGGTCACACTCATCAGTGCATCTGCCATGGCGGGTGTTGTTGGCGCAGGTGGACTGGGGGATCTTGCAATCCGCTACGGATACCAAAGGTTTAATACAACCATGATGTTGTGGGTGGTGAGCATTCTTGTTGTATTGACGATTCTTGTTCAGATCGTTGGAAATTCTATTTCTGCCCGATTGAGGAAGAATTTCATATGAGGATGGTGTTCCTCTTGATGACGTCTTTAGGAAGCTCAGACGCCACTAAGAGCACCTTTCCAACTCAGCTATAGGCTGGAAAGGTACTGTCTAACCTATGATATGCAGCCAAAATCTTCTTGATCCTGTTTCTGGCTGCAATCGTCATATTTCTACCTTGAGCCTTAAATCCATATTGATTCCGGTATATTATTCTGAAGTATCAATCATCTAAATCATGTCCGTCATCTGGGCCTTTAAGCTGGCGGCTTTTTTCACCAGTGACGCTAATAGGAGTGTCTCCGCGCACGGTAATCCGGCGCAGGAGGCGGGGATGGGTGTCGAAGTCGGCCGTGGCGTAGTGTTGCGTGGCGCGGTTGTCCCAGATGGCGACATCACCGGGTTTCCAGTTCCAGCGGACGGTGTTGTCGATCTGCGTGATGTAGGACTGAAAGATTTCCAATAGCCGGTTGGCATGTTGGGTAGGAATACCACGGATTTCTTTGAAAAAATGACCCAAAATAAGTGTGCGTTCGCCGGTTTCCGGGTGGACGCGGACGACCGGGTGCTCCGTTTCATAAATCTTTGAGATGAAGCTTGCGCGAAAATTGGCAATTTCCTCGTGACGAAGATCATATTTATAGAAATTGGTATCGTAGTCGTTGCCATGAACGGCCCAGAGTGTGTCGGCGAGTTGTTGCAGCGGGGCGGGCAGGTCGTCATAGGCCGTGGCCGTGTTGGCCCAGAGGGTGCTGCCGCCATAAGGCGGAATTGTGATGGCGCGCAGAATGGAAGCTTTGGGATAGGCGGGGACGAACGTGACATCCGTGTGCCAGGAATCCGTGGAGCGGCCGTTGCGCGAGTTCAACTCAAATGTGTAGGGGGTGCCGTCTGCGGCGGGGATAGTCGGATGGAGGATCGGGTCTCCGAAAACACGGCTGAGTGTTTCATGCTGGGCGTCATCAAGAAACTGATCGCGCAGGAAGATCACCTTGTGGCGCAGCAGGGCGTCATGAAGAAACGCCTTGTGTTCTTTGGGCAAAGGCTCTCGGGCATTGATGCCATGAATGATGGCACCGATGCGGGACGTCACCTTTTCAGCGCTGAGGGTGTCGGCGAAGGCGGGTTCGTTGGGGACAAGGCGGAGGGTCGTCATGAGGGAAGTCCTTCGGGCTGGGGGACTACGGTGCTGTTGAGAGCACGGTCAGGGCGTGTGAGGGGCGGTGGTGTGATGAAAAAAGTGAGGATGGCGCTGGCCAGAAAAAGTGCGGCGTAAATGAGAATAATGCCCTGCGTGCCGACAGCACCTTCAAAGGCATAGACGATGAAGGGGCCAATCCAGACGCTGCTGCCGGCACCGAGGTTCAGCAGGGACATGGCGATACCCTTGTGATCTGGCAAAAGAGACGGCGTCAGGGCCGAGAGCGGCACATATCCGGCAAGAGTCATCCCGAAGACGGCAGCGGAGGCGTAGACTGCGAACAGGCTGCTCTGGGCGTAGAGTAGGGGGATCCAGTACAGTCCGACGCAGCTCAACGCGCTGCCGATGCCGCCAAACCAGATCACAGTCTGGCGCCAGGAAATGTAGTCGCTGGCAAAACCGATCAGCAGGTTGAAGACGATATTGCTGGCGAAGATGATTTCCAGAAACCGGATCCACACATCCTGCGACAGGCCCAGACGGCTGGTGAAGAAGAAGGGCATGAAGACGATCAGGCCATGCGTGGCGCTGGAATTGACCGCACGCACGATGCAGGCCAGCCCTACGCCCGGATTGTGGCGGATCTGGCGGACTGTTTCGCGCAGGGTCGGGCCGATATCCTTCAGGCTCCCTTTCTGCGACCGGGGCGTGGCAGGTAGGGGCAGGATGGCGAGAACGCCTCCAGCGCCTACGCCGAGCAGGGCGATCCAGAGCGTAACGTACTGGCCGTACACTGGCAGCAGGAGTTGCGCCACGATGGAGCCGGCCGTAGGCAGGCCGCAGGTAAAGCAGAACCAGAACAGGCCGACGGCCCGTCCCAGACGGTCCTGCCGGACCGTGGTGACGAGCAGGGTCAACAGTCCGTAGGAAAACAGCGGATAGCCTGCTCCGCGCAGTCCGTAGGTCAGCAGAAGCAGGGTTGGAGAATGGGCGGGAATGGCGACGCCGAGGAAGAGGAGCTGTGGGAGAACCCAGAACAGCAAGCCTGCCGTCATGACCGTGCGGCTGCCGAAAATATCGCATAGCAGGCCCGAGAACCAAGCCGCCAGGGCAGCAGCCAGACCATAGGCCGTAAAAAGGAGGGCGACGAAGTGTTCCGTCTGGCCCGTCTGGACCAGAAACGGCGACAGATAGCCGACCTCGACACCATCTCCGATCATAAAAACCAGAAGCCCGGCATATTGCAGCGCGAAGCTCCGTGGCAGGCGGCTGGCGGGCAGGAGTGAGGCGGTGGGGACCATCGTCTGCATCTCAGAAATCCGCATGAACCGCGCCAAAATACTGGCGTGGAGCACCGAGGACGACGGACTGATAGTCGCCCGCCATGGGATAACCGTTCTGGCCCATGGTGGAGATGTATTTCACGTTCGTCAGGTTATAGACGTTGAAGTCCAGCGAGAGGTGTTGGACGAAGCCTGTATGGGACAGGTGGTGGAGCTGTTTGCTCAGGTCGTAGCGGGCGCCGAAATTAGTCAGCCAGTAGGACGGGACTTTGGTGTCTCCCGTATAGCTGAGGTTACGCTTGCCGACATACTGGGCCTCGATATGCGCCTGAAGGTCATGCCAAGTGTAGGACAGATCGGCATGGTACATCAGGCGCGGATAAGCCACGACCTGTTGTCCCCGGATGTTGTAGGTCACCCGCGATCCATTAATGGTCTGGGTGATGTTGTTATCATAGACAGCATGGTTGTAGCTGATGCTGTTGGTCAGGCTCAGTCCTTTGACGGGGGTGAGCGTAACAGCACCGTCCACGCCGCTCATCGTCACGCCGCCGACATTCTGGATGGTGGTGTAAGGCTGGGTTGTCGGACCGGTAGAGATGCGTTGCAGGCGGTTGGAAAAGATCGTGTGGTAGCCGTAGAGCGAGCCGCTGATGAGACGGCCGGTGTAGCGGTAGCCGCCAGCGAAGTTCCAGTCGGTTTCAGGTTGCAGGCTGCTTTTGGACGCCAGATAGGACGCCTGTGAGGTCGAGAAGGGTGATGAGCCGCTGTTATAGCCCGAGACCGGATAGACCTTCACGTTCTCGGCAATATCGAAATAGAGTTGATGGCCGGGAGCAAAGCGCCATTCCCCGCTGAAATGCGGCAGGAAAGGTTTGCTGGAGGTGAGGGAATCTCCGCCTGCAATCGCAGTGGTGCGGGTGTAAGTCTCCCAGTTGGCAAGGGCCCCGACGCGGCTGGTATTCAGGACGGAACGGAAACCGGCATGCAAAGCGATGGTGTTCGTAACGTGATAGGTGTCCTGAAAATAGGCGACAAAGGTGTTGGTGTTGAAGACCTGCCGATAGCCATTCTGAAACGGGTTCTTGAGATTATCGAGACCATTGACCGGCGTCGCGGTGCCGTTGAGCACGTCTTCCAGCAGGGGTTCCTGATAGAGCGGTTTGCTGATGTCGAAATGGGTGTTTTCGTACCACAGCCCCGCATTCAGCACGTTATGCGCGATGCGGTAGGACAGGGACGTCGTGAAACCGAAGCGGTCCGTATCGGGCTGCGTGACCTGATCGATCAGCGGGGCGCCGTTGGGCGATGCGATCAGCGGGCTTGCAACCGATCCACGCTGGTAGGAACGATGTCCATAGGCGGTGCTTTGCCAGCGCAGACGGTCGGTTAAAGCGAGATCCGCCGAGACGCCGCCGATATAGGAATGCTGCATCTGCGCGCCTTCATAATAAGACGCGGTATAGGGGCTCTTGAGATTGGCATAGGCAGCCGGAACCTGTCCGCCGGGCAAGCCGCGCTGGGCCAGTGCCAGGCGATAGGCTTTCTCATATCCTCCGGGTTGTCCGATGAAATTGTCGATCGCGTAGCCACCGTGGTTGAACATATCCAGGCTGTAGTCCTGGTAGTTCTGCATCTGAAGGTCCGCGTAGTCGAAGAAGGCCGTGATGCGGCTGTCCTGTCCGATGGGGTGCAGAACCTTCGCATTGATCTGCTGCATGAACTGGTCCTGTCCGCCACGCCATTTGTTGGTGTCGTTACGGGCATAAGAGACATAAAAACGCGTCCCCTGCGGGTTCAGATCGCCGCTTTCGAGCCGCAGAAATGTCCGGTACATCGCATTGCTGCCAAAGGTCTGGTTCACGCTTGCGCCGCGCTTATGGGACGGATCGCGGGAAATGAACTGCACCGTGCCGCCCAGATTGGATGTACTGGCGACGCTTTCCGAGCCCGTGGAGGCTGAGACATCCATTCGCTCGATGTTTTCGGACGATATGGCAGATGTTGGGCTGAGGCCGTTGACGTTGCTGAACTGCTGATCGCCCAGCGGGATGCCGTCCAGCGTCATGCCGATCTGGCTCTGGTCGAAACCATGCATCAGGAACGAGTTCTGCCAAGTATTCACGCCCTGCGGGTCTCCGGAATTGAACAGCACGCCGGGCAGCCGTGTCAGGGCCTTGAGCGGATTTGTTCCGGCTACATATTCACGGATCGTGGCGCTGGAGACGGGGTTGGATACCCAGTTGGCCTGCCGGTGTCCCTCCACGCCGATATTTTCGGCAATATGAGAGGTCAGAGCACGCGCTTTGGCAGGCGGCTTGTGAGTGGGGGGCGCCGGCGTGGCGTGACGGGACTTCTCGTCGGGCTTTGTGACGGGTGCGCTGGTGGCGGCAAAGGCCTGCGTGCTGACCGAGAGGGTCAGCAGAGCGATTAAGGATGCGGAACCGCTGGGGATGCGGTTGGAAAACTGAAAAGCGGACATGGAAAGACACTCACAAGAAACAGGAAAAGGGGTTTTCAGGTCTTGGGAGGATCAACAGCGCCAGGCTGGATGGTCGGCGGCGGGATGCGCAGAGGCATTCTGAGGAAAAAGGCTTTCACGCAGGGTTTTGCCGGGTTTGGGCCTGATGCGACCGCGACGCTTCAGTTCCGGCAGGACGAGGCGAATGAAGTCGTTGTAACTGTCCGGATTGATGAGCTGGATCAGGTTCAGCCCGTCGGTTTCCGACTCTTCGAGCCAGCGCTCGATCTGGTCCGCGACGGTTTCGGGGCTGCCGACAAAAGTTTTGGCGCGACCGAAGCCTTCTGCCGGGCTCGTCGCTTCGGCGATGGTCCAGGGCCGGCCGCTGATGGCGGGATCGAACTGTTCAAGGACGGACTGGCTGGCCTCCGTTGGGCGATAGGTCAAAACCTCGTCCGTCTGGTTCTTTGAGAAATCCACCCCCGTCATGGAGGAGTAATGGATGAGCGATCCGGTCGCGTCGTAGAACGCTTTGTATTCGGCAAATTTGCGGATGGCTTCTTCTTCCGTTTCACCCACGACGACGGCGGCAGCGCAGATGAAGCGCAGGCTGTCGGGATCGCGGCCTTCGCGTGCGGCTTCCTCCCGGATGCGTCGGACATTCTTTCGCGTTCCCTCCGCTCCGGCGCCGACGACGAAAATGACTTCCGCATGTCGGGCCGCGAAAGCGCCACCACGGGCGGAAGCCCCGGCCTGAAGAAGGACGGGAACGCGCTGCGGGCTGGGTTCGGCGGTATAGCCGTCTGGAACGCGATAGTACCGGCCGTCATGACGGATGGGATGAACCTTTTCCGGGTCTGTATAGATCCACTCGCCCGACGCCGTTTGCCCGCGGATGACAGCGTCTTCTTCCCAGGATTTCAGCCACAGCTTATAGACGATATCCATGAATTCGTCTGCGCGGTCATAGCGTTCGTCATGCGGGATCTGATGGTCCAGTCCAAGATTGCGGGCCGCGCTTTCCTGCTGGGACGTCACGATATTCCAGCCCACACGCCCTTTGGTCAGATGATCAAGGGTCGTCAGTTTGCGGGCGAGCAGATAGGGATGCTCGTAGGTCGTGGACAGCGTGATGCCAAAACCGAGCGATGTGGTGGCGGCGGCCATTGCGGACACGAGTAAAAGCGGATCGATCAATGGGGACTGGATACCGTGCTTCAGGGCAGCGTCCGGGCTGTTGCCGTAAACGTCAATCTGGCCGAGGGCATCCGCGATAAACAGGGCATCAAACCCGGCGTCATCCAGCGTGCGGGCCAGTTCGGTCCAGTATGTGATGTCCTTGTAGCGATATGTCTGGTCGGCAGGATGGCGCCACAGCCCGTAATTCAGGTGTGAGACCGTCGCCATTGTGAAGCCGTTGAGAATGATGTGCTGTCCCATTACGCCACCCCCACGCGCCATTGGATTGGCGGCAGGGTACCGTTGACGGCGTAATCTCCGACAACACGCGTGCGATAGACGCGCGGGTTGTGATTGCCCAGGGTGCGAACATTGCGCCAGTGTCGATCAAGGCCGGCCACGCGCAGGGTGGCACCGCCGCTCAACGCATCGAACAGGGCGGTGGTGGCCTCCAGAACCAGCGGGAGGATGCGGTCCTGCACCTGCCACACTTCGAGTTCGGCGCGGGCGACCGTGAGGTCGAGTTCCGGAACCGGACTGTCTGCAACGGCCTGAATGGCGCGGGCGGCGCGCTCAACGGCAGCGCTGGCAAGATAGGCGGCACTGAACACATGCCCAACGATTTCAAGAATCTGTGGGTCTGCGGCAGGAAGGTCTGCATTGCCGTGGCTGAAAGAGCGTTTGCGACGACGCACGGCATCCGCGACATCTGTTGCCGCAGCACGGGCGATACCCGCAACAGTCGCCAGATGATAAAGCTGGAAGAAAGCCTGCGAATGTGGAAAAGCCGTATTGCCGTAGCGCAGATCGGCTTCTTCAGTATGGACGTTGCGGAAATGCGCGGTGCCACTGGCCGTCAGACGCTGCCCAATCCCATCCCAGTCATCCACGATTTCGAGACCGGGATCGTTGCGGGCGGCTAATGTTTTGACGGTCTGGCCGTCTTCGGTGGTGCCGGTAACGGTGAGCCAGTCAGCGTAAAGTGAGCCAGTTGTGAAAAACTTGGAGCCGTTGATAACCCACCTGCCATCCGTTTGGGACAGGGTGGTGCTGAACAGATCGCGCTTGGAAGCCGGGCCTTCAGCGGCGGCGGCTCCTGCGGTCTGCCCTGTGCCAAGGCGGTCGAGCCATTTTGTACGGTACGGGCCAGCAGATTCAAACAGCAGATGTTCGACGAAACCAAAATGCGCCCTGAGTGCCTGTGCGACGTTTGAATCGGCCGTCGCTAGCGTAGTAACCAGGGCAAACAGGTCTTCAAGACTTGCGCCAGAACCGCCATGTACAACGGGAACACGAAGGGCTGTAAAGCCACTCTCTTTGAGGAAGCGGATCTGTTCGAAAGGCAGTTCGCGGTTCAACTCGGCATGCAGCGCCTGTCTGCGGATCTGCTCGAAAACAGGAGCGAAACGGTCGTGCAGCGGAGTAATTTCACGGGCGTCCTGCCCCCAGAGAAGGGAAAGGTCGGGAGAAGGTGTGTCTATCGTCATAAAACAGGAACACCTGAGTTTCAGAGTTATGAACGTTAAAGATTAGTGCATTAATTATTATTCCAGATGCTGAATGTTGTTTTTGGAATAGTCAACATAATTAGTATAATTTTATATAAACTATTATAAATAGTTATTAATAGACAATGTTGGCCCAGATGTGCGATTTTCGCTATGTTGAAGACTATCTACGGGACAAAAGGCTTTTGATTGATACCTGACCGGCAATAAGGCGGCTCCAGAAACTGGCCAATGTCTGCGTGCAGCTTTTCAACGTCGTCTCTTAATCACTGTAATTTTGCCCCAAAATCCATCCTTTCAGGCAAAATTACAGCTTAACGACATGTTCAAGGGCGACGCATGTTGTAGACGATATTGGCCAGTCCGATCTTCATCGGTGGCATAGGTGATACCTACAGCCCGGAAAACAATTCTATCCGTGAGGCTGTAAATTGCCTCAATAATGACCGCGGATTGTGAAACTGAAAGTCCGAGGCTCACCAAAAATCATGCCGTCATAGAATCCGGCCTGTCGCACGTAGGTTTTGTCCGTCAGATTGGTGATGTTGCCAGCCACATCGATCCACTTGGCCAAACGGTAGCGCGCCATAAGATTGATGAGCGTGTAACCACCAACACGCAGGTTGGAACTGTCATACTTCCCGTTCCCAAGCGGACGGCCAGGATTGGTGGTCCATTCCGTGTTCGTCTGGCTGGAAATGCCGCCGCCTATGGTCAGGCGATGCAGCGCACCTGGGAATGTATAGCTTGTGGTCAGGCGAACGAGATGGTGCGGGTCCTGCCGATAGCTCAGGCCTTTTTCGTACAGATAGCTATAGCCGAAGAAGACATTCCAGCCCGGCAGAAGTTCGCCAGAAGCATCAAGATCAATACCTTCGGTTTTGACGCCATTGACGGATCGGTAAATGGATTCACCCGTCGTTGTATTGGTGGCACCCGTCGCTTCCGCCACATTACTCTGTCTGTTCAGATAAAAAGCCAGAGATGTGTTCAGACGCTGTTTGAAGAAGGCTCCTTTCAAACCTGTTTCATAACTTTTCCCCATGACAGGACTAAGGGGCTGATTGTTGGCATCTCTCAGATTGGATTGGGGGGTGAAGATATTGGTGTAACTGCCATAAACGGACATGGTCTTTGTAAAATCATACACCATGCCCGCATAAGGCGTTAGAACGGCGTTCTGGCGTCCTGTTCCTGTCGCCCCCGAATACTGGTTCTGTACATTATACGTACCGCTATACGCTTCGTAGGTGCTCACCCGACCGCCAAGGATCAGGGAAAGACCTTTGGCAAGAATGAAACGCCCTGAAGTGTAGGCACCGTAATTACGCGTCACATCGACTTCGCGTGCTTTTGTCCGATGTGTCATAAAATCCGGGTATGAACCATCCCAGGTCTGCCAGTTGGCAATGGGAAGGCCTGCCGCACGATACTGACAGCCCGAATATGGCGTAACACCTGCAATACTACAGTTTCCGAGCGCTTTGCTGAATGTGTATTGCGTCAGCTCATCATTGTACCCGTTGAAGCCGAAAACGATCTGATGCTCGTGTCCAAGAAAATGTATCGGACCTGAGATATGAACATCCGCATTGTCGCGCGCGTCAGCATATTCGGCGTGGAGCGCATTGAGGTATCCACCTGTACCATCCTGATTCCAAAAACCGGCATAGCCTCCGATATTTCTGGCAGCATTGTTGATTTTGGCGACACCCAGGTTGCTGTAGGAACTGCCCTGCGTTCGCATATAGCCGACTTTTAGGTGCCAGCCCGCTGAAAAATCGTGATCGTAATTGATGAAAGCCGTGTACTGGTCCCGCGTGGCCTGACTCCAGTCTGCCGCCGGGTTGGTGCTGCGGGGCAGGTGCGTCTTAGTGCCATCAGCATACCAGATCGGAACATTGGTTCCCCATGAGGCGCCGTCATTGCGGGTTCGTTCATACTGAAAACCAAAGCTCAACGCATCTCGTACAGAGAGATCCGCAGCGAAATTGGCAAGTGCACCTAAACGGTTGACGTGCTCACGAACGCGAAATGTATCCGTGTCATCCCATGTAAAAACATATCGGCTGCGGATCGTGCCGGAATGATTCAGCGGGGTGTTGATATCCGCCATGACCCGATGCTCATTCCAGTTACCCAGTCGAAGCAGGCCATTGGCTGAGAACTCTTTGGTGGGCGTCTTGCGTTGTAGATAGATGGTTGCGGATGGATCACCTGTTCCTCCAAGAAGGCCATTGGCGCCACGGACGATTTGAACATTCTCATACAGGTCCATATTCATGGACGAACCAACTCCCCCGAAACTGGTGGTGGCATCAATCTGCATGCCATCGATTTTGTAGTTGGTGATGTTGAAACCACGCGCACGATAAGTCGTCCGCCCAGCGTTGTCATTGGCGTAGGATGTGACACCAGGTGTTGTTTTCAGCACGTCATCAAGACTGTTGATCTGCTGATCGTCCATAATCTGTCGTGTCATGACAGTTACGGTCTGAGGCGTCTCGCGAAGACTGAGGGGGAGCCCCGTGGAAGCGCTGGTTGAAGGGGCGGTATAGCTTCCATGGTCCCATCTTTGGGAACGGACAATGATATTTTCAGCTGTAGGAGCAGTTTTTTCGTGTGCTGTCGACTGCCCAACATCCTGACCTTTTCCTGAATGCGGTTTTAGTAACACCCTTTTCTTTCCGATATCGACATGTTTTTCGGATTTTTCAAGAACGGGAGGCTTGTCTTGCACGTCGTCGGCGTGAGCGTATCCAGGAATACCCGTTGCCAGGAATGTGGAAGCTAAGAGGGTACTTAAGGCGCAACGCGTTACAGGGCGCAGGTTCACGTCAGCAGTTCCAGAGCAAAGAAATTAAAATGATAATCATTATCATTTGCATATGGATAGCAGGGTGGTTTTGAAATGAAAAGAAACGCATTTATTACAAAAAATATCTGTTGGTATGGAGATTTTAAAAGAGCGCGATACTGGGTTGAGGGACCAAGTTTTCATTCAGAAGATTTATCAGTCAGCGAAGCAGGCAGCATTCGAAGAGGAGTAAGATCTACTGTCATTCTGTAGACACTCTATCCAGGGAGGCCGTAGCAGGACCAGTTTGTCTAATGTTTCGATGAGCGCGCAGGGATGAATGTCTCAACGAAACGCTGGTTACGTCTCTGGTGCATATTCCCGAGATCCTGGTTAGCCTATTAATTCCAAATCATAAAAATCGAGGACTTTTTTGCGAGTGCTAATAAAAAAAGCAGCATGTTATCTGGCCCCCTTAAATGACGATCATGAAATTTGATGTATCTGTTTCAACAATAAGGGTCACTTTTTGTGGGTTCAGCCGCAAATTGTATAAAATCAGCGAGGTACTGAAGTTCCTCGTCCGTTTCGCGTCTACCAAGAAAAATCTGCTTCGCAATTCCGTGTTCGCCAATTTTTATTGAGTGCAAATCAAATCGCGGTGCATATTCGGTTACCAGCCATCGGGGGAGAACGGCGACGCCCCGGCCGTGCTCAACCATGACCAGCATGATATCAGTTGTTTCGATTTGCTTCTGCTGACGGGGTGCGATGCCAGAAGGTTGAAGAAATTGGGTGAAGATATCCAAACGTTCTGTAGGTACGGGATAAGTTATGAGGGTTTCATTGATTAGGTGTTCTGGAGTTATATATTTATTGTTTCGTAATGGGTGATCTTTTCCAACAACAAGAACAAGTTCGTAGTCAAATACTGGCGTAAAGATTAAGCCTGGCTTGTAAAGTGGGTCAGGAGTTACAAGAATATCAATTTCATTGCTTAGCAGTGCTCCGATACCGCCGAACTGGAATTTTTGCCTGACATCAACATCTACTTTCGGCCAACGTTCAAGGTACGGGGATACGACATTGAGTAACCATTGATAACAAGGGTGGCATTCCATCCCGATCCTCAATATTCCCCGTTCGCCATTAGCAAACTGTTCCAAACGTTCTTCGGCAAGTGAAAATTGTGGTAGAAGACGGTTCGCAAGAGAGAGCAGCCATACGCCTGCTTGTGTTAAAACCAGAGAGCGCCCCTCGCGTCGCCAGATTTTTATGCCAAGCTGGATTTCAATCTTACGGATTGCATGACTTAGAGCGGGTTGAGTCAGATTTAATCGCGCCGCAGCCGCCGTTAACGAGCCTTCCTTTGCGACTTCCTGAATAATCATCAGATGGTTGCGTTCCAGGATAGCCATATTTCACCTAGCAATTATGTAAAAATTTATCTTTTGATAAAGAAATATCATTTATGCTTATAATAAGAAAATACTCCAGCAAGCCATCCCTCATAAGGTTATTTTTGGGTGTGATTGGTAACTGTTGGCAAGGTATGGGGGCTGATTTGTGGCGGGCTGTAACTGCCGCTCACAAAGCCTGAAAATGAAATTATGTAAAAAAATCTCATAATTATATTCTACTTTATCCGTGCTCTTCCTGAGTATGTGGGGAATATCTATGTACCTTACTTTAAAAGGCCAATTTAATGCTGTTGAGGTGAAGTCGAAATAATTAATTACGCTTGGGAAAATTATTTAGAAGGCTCTGGATTTTAAATTTTCTTGATGGAAACCCATTGCACTTTTAGTGCGTTTAGGAGCCCAGTGTTACTTTGTCGATTTATAAATAAATTATTCAAAAATAATTTTTAGGACAAAAGTATGATTGAATTAAATTCGATAGAAATTGTGGGGAAAAATAATTTTCCTCTCATGGAAAATAAAAAAATTGGATTCATTCTCGCTTTTTGTGCCGGATTGATGAACGCTTGGACTTTTTTTCATGCGAAAACCTTTGCTACTGTCCAGTCGGGTAATGTCATTCAGGTTGGTTATCGTTTGGTCGAAGGGGATTGGACTGCATTTTGGTTCGCATTTAGTTCTATCCTTGCTTTCGGTTTGGGATCCGCATTATGCGGTGTCTTGATGGCTACTCTTCTGAAAGAAGGTAAGACTTTTTCAAGTGTCGTATTGTGGTCAGAGTGTATTCTACTTTCAATCATAACGTTTCTGGCATTTTTTGGTACAATTCCAGCGGATTTCTTAGCTACAGCTATTAGTTTTGTTGCGGGAATGCAGGGGAATGCCTTCCATAAGGATCATGGAATGCTTTATGGAAATGTAGCTGTTACTTTTGTTGTGCAAATGGCATTCAATTTTTTAGCTCAAAGCTTTTTCAAGAAAAATGGAATCAACGGAGATTCCAATTTGGTTTGGTCAGGAATATTTTTCTTTGTTTTATTTGGTTTCGCTAGCGGCGGGGCTCTTGGATTTTTCTGTGATAAAAACATAGGAGACAACACGTCTCTAATAATTACCATTTTTTCTCTAATAATGATTGCTATTTTTTCAAGAAAAAACAAATCAGCATCAGATCCAAGGACTGGTGCGACATTCGTTTAAAAATTTACCTTGATAATACTGTGTTGTTTTTTTTTCTTCTGATAGGATGATTAGTGATGGAAAATTTAAAGCAGCCAATTATGGGCTCCAAAGGAGCTGATATTGTTGGCCCGCGTAATCCGGAAATTGAACTGCAAAATCCAGATATTTTTCTACCACCGGCGACAGATAAGGGTGGCATTCCTAATCTGAAGTTTCCTTTCGCTATGGCGCATAACCGTCTTGAAGATGGCGGGTGGGCAAGAGAGGTCACCTGTCGTGAAATGGGCGCGCTGAAAGAGCTCGCTATCGTTAATATGCGCCTTCCTCCTGGCGTCGTGCGTGAAATGCATTGGCATAAGGAAGCGGAGTGGGCTTACGTGCTCAAGGGAAAAGTTCGCTTCTACCTTATGGACGACCAGCGTCAGACTCTTATTGAAGATCTGGAACCGGGAGATTTATGGTTCGCTCCAGCAGGCTTCCCACATGCTATTCAGGGCTTGGAAGAAGGTACAGAGTTCGTACTTGTTTTTAACGATGGGAATTTTTCAGAAAACCAAACACTATTGGTGACGGAATTATTTGCGCATGTTCCATTGGAGGTTCTGGCAAAAAACTTTGGCGTTCCTGAAGCGGCTTTTGCAAATATTCCATCACATGAAAAATATATCTTCCGTCAACCGGTTCCACCCCCGCTTGAGCAGGTACGCCGGGATCTTGGCGCCGTAAGTTTTACCGACAAATACGTGTTTCGTGCCTCCACTACCCCGCCTACGGCTTATCCAGGAGGCGCAACGCAGGTTATCGACTCACGCAATTTTAGTGTGACGACGTTGGCTGCATTGATTATTGATCTCGAACCCGGCGGAATGCGTGAGATTCACTGGCATCCGGATGCTGATGAATTGCAATACTATATTTCAGGAAAAGCTAGAATGACGGTATTCGATGCCGTTGATAATGCCAGGACATTTGATTTTGTTCCCGGTGATGTCGGTTATGTCCCCAGAACTTTAGCGCATTATATTGAAAATATAGGTGACGAGCCAGTTCGTGTCATTAACGTATTCCATACAGGACAATATAAAGATATTTCATTCAACAACTGGTTAGCATTAACCCCTGCACACCTAGTCAAAGGACATCTTGAGGTCGATGATCAGTTTATTAGTCATCTCAGGAAAACGCGGCAACCTGTGGTTAAAAATAACAGATAAAATAATATTCTCTGCTTCATACCCTACTGGTGTAAAGAATTTTACGTATATTTCTGGATATGAGGGTAGATCACAAGCCTCCGCATCAGCCTGTCCAGTAGAAGAACAGGTGGTCGTTTATTAATAACCGCTTTTGGCTGATTAGTGCTGGTTTTCGTTCGCTGGACCTTCAGTGAACGACAACCAGAAGTGTTTTAAAGTCTTTCCTGTCAGGCTCTGAGGTCGCGGAGCAGATCGTATCCATGTTGGGCAGCCATTCCGGCCTTCAAGTCCCTGCCGACACTGCGTGCGCAAAGGGCAAGGGACAAGGCACCCGCATCGGGATGGCCCTTGCTGCGTTCGCCATGCATTTTCGCACGTCCCATCCTTGGTAAAAGGTTGCGCGTATCCTGCGCAGCCTGATAGGCGGTTTCAGCACCTTCCATCCAGGCTTTGACGAGTTCATGGCCCGCGGCCAGTTCCCGCTCCAGCGTTTCCACAAACGGGACCAGCGCATCTACGAGCGTCTTGTCGCCGGGTTTTGCCCTGCCGAGCAGCATGATGCGTTCCATGCTGTTACGTGCCCCCTGCGAAAGCTGTTCGGCACTTGGCAGACGTCCGTCATCAAGCGCCGTGCTAAACGCCCGCAGACCCTCCCCCCACAGAGCCCCCGATGTGCCGCCGGCACGATCGGCCCACGCATCGGCGGCCGTGGCCAGAACCGTGGCAGGGCCTGCACCGGCATTGGCTGCGTTGCGGGCTGCGCGGGCCGACGCGGCTGACCCGCGCGCCATGCCCTGTCCATGATCGCCGTCGCCTGCAAGGGCGTCGATATGGCCCAAGCTGGACTCCTCGGCGGCCAGCATCTTCGCCAGGTTTTCCATAACATCCGCGACGCACGCCCCGCCCTGACGGCCCGCTGCGGTAGCGGAGCGCATATAGACGATCGTGGCCTCATCCTCGACGGCAAGATCGGCCACACCATCTCCAATCAGCGTTCCGTGGCGTAGGGCCGCAGAATCCACTGGTGCGCGCCAGTATTGCTCAAGGTCTTCATCGAGCCATGTCAGGGTGAGGGAACAGCCCGCCATGTCCAGACTGGTGACATACTCGCCCACCAGCGGAGCCACGAGGGTCAGTCCGGCGTTTTCGAACATCGGCGCCAGTGCGTTCCACAGCACGAAAAGCTCTTCCTGCTTGGTGCTGCCCAGACCGTTCAGCAGAACGGCGACACGGCGCGGTGCTTCATGGGGGATTTCTGCCAACAGGCGATCGAACAGGATTTTTGCCAGTGCCTCGGGGCTGGGAACGTCCTGTTCGTCAATTCCCGGTTCACCGTGGACGCCAAGCCCGAGGGCCATACGGTTCTTGGGAACTTCGAACAGTTTTTCAGTCTCGCCGGGCAGCGTGCAGCCGTCGAAAGCCACGCCGAAGGTGCAGGTCTGACGGTTCACGCGATGCGCGACTTCCTCAACTTCATCGAGCGTCAGGCCAGCTTCGGCAGCGGCCCCCACGATCTTGAAAATCAGCAGGTCTCCCGCAATGCCCCGGCGGCGTTCGCGGGTGGAGGCGTCCGAACTGGCCACGTCATCGGCGGTTGCCACAACGCGGACGTCATAGCCCTCTTCGCGCAGGCGGTCGGCGGCAATCCCGAAATTGAGCACATCGCCCGCGTAGTTGCCGTAGCCGAGGATGATCCCACCGCCGAGATCGGCCTGTCGGGCGATGCTTTTGATGGCCTGCGTGGAGGGAGATGCGAAAATGTCGCCTGCCACGGCGGCATCGCCGAAGCCCTTGCCGACATAGCCCGCAAATGCGGGATAGTGGCCCGAACCGCCGCCCAGCACGACGGCGACTTTGCCTTTCGGGCCGGGCTTTGCCCGCAGAACGCCGCCACGGACGAGGCGCACAAGGTCATGATGGATCAGGCTGAACCCGCGAAGGGCTGACATTGCGAAATTGGATGCGTCGCCGCAAATCTTGGTCATGTGTTTTTCCTCCAGTCGTGTCCCGCAGCGGGACAGTTAGGCTGCATCACGGTTGAGGTAACGACGGGCCAGCGCGTCGAAGGAGATGGCGAGGACAACGATCCCGCCGCTGACGACCGACTGCCAGTAGGGCGAAATTCCGAACAGAACGATGATGTCTTCGATCATGCCGATGATGACCGCACCCAGAACCGCTCCGACCGGGCTGCCGATGCCGCCGGTGGTTGCGACACCGCCAATGACGGCTGCGGCGATGGGGGCGAGAACCCAGGTGTCACCGATGGAAGGCTGGGCCGTTCCCAGACGGGCGACCATCAAGATCCCGGCGAGTGCGGACAGGAACCCGGCGAGCGCGAAGGCGCCCATGCGGATGGCGTTGACGCGGATGCCCAGCATCCGGGCGGCGTCCGGGTTGCTGCCGATCGCGTAGATGTAGCGGCCGACGGGCGTGCGAAACATGACGAACGCCACAACCGCCAGACACACCAGAAGCACGACGAACGGCACGGGGACGCCCATGACGAGCCCACGCCCGAGAAAGGAGATGTCACGGGGGATGCCCGTAATGGCCACGCCTTTGGTCGCAACGAGGTTGGCGCCGCCATAAACGCCGGCCATACCGATTGTCAGCACCAGCGAGTGAAGGCGAAGCTGCGTAATGAGCGCCCCGTTCAGCAAGCCGCACCCGGCTCCCATCAGCAGGCACAGAGCCAGCGAAAGCCAGGGGTTCAACCCAAGCTGCACCATTAAAATGCCGCCGACCACGCCCGCCAGACCGCCAATGGCGCCAACGGACAGATCAAGCTCGCCCAGAATCATGAGGACGGACTGCCCGATTGTGACCAGCCCGACAAAGGCCAGCGCACGTGCGATGATCATCATGTTGAAAGACGTCAGGAAGTGCGGCGACAGCGCACACGAGGCCCCGAAAATGATGACCAGCGCGGCGATGACGCCGCCCAGCGGATTGCCCACCAGACGCGACACCAATGCTTTCGTAGGAGGCATTTTCGGCGGCTTGGACGGCGCGGCGGGGAGGGTGGTTTCAAGCGACATGACGGGTCTCCGGGGCGCCGATGATCGCGCCGACAAGCGTGTTGACGTCGGTAGTGGCCTGATCGAACGAACCCGTGATCCGGCCGGAGTACATGGTGATGATCCGCGAAGCGCAGCGCTGAAGCTCGGTCATTTCGGACGAGACGAGGATGATCCCTACGCCTTCTTCGGCAAGCTGCTGCATAATGCGGTAAATCTGGAATTTAGTTCCGATGTCGATCCCTTTTGTGGGCTCATCGAAAATCAGGACGCGCGGCCTGCGAGCCATCGCCCGTCCGATAATTGCCTTCTGCTGGTTGCCGCCTGACAGATGAACGATTTTTTTGGCAGCGGAAGATGTCCGGACGTCGAACTGCCGGATTGTCTCCGCCACGACGTCATTTTCGCGCCGGGAAGAGATGATGCCGCCGCGCTTCATGCGATCCAGAACCGAAAGGCTGATATTTTCCCGCACGCTGAGCAGCGGGAAAATGCCGTGATGCTTGCGCTCTTCGGAAAGGTACACCATCCCCATCGCCACGGCACGGTCCGTGCGGCCACGGGGGATTTCTTCTCCGTCGAGGAAGCACTGGCCGGATGTGGCCCGATGATAGCCGAAAATCGTCTGCATCAGCTCGGAGCGGCCCGCGCCGACAAGCCCCGCAAACCCAAGAATCTCGCCCCGGCGCAGGGTGAAGGAGGCGTCCGAAAACCCCGGCCCTGAAATCTGTTTAGCGCTCAAGATGGTGTCGTTTTCACTGACGGCGAACCGTGGCTGAAATTTCTCTTCCAGTGAGACAGAACTGCCGGACATAAGCTGGATCAGGTGTCCTTCCGTCATGCCCTGCATAGGGTAGGTGCCGACGCTGCGGCCATTGCGCAGAACCGTCACCGTGTCGCCCAGCTCAAAGATCTCTTCCATCTTGTGGGAGACGAACACGATCGCGCAGCCGTCATCGCGCAATCTGCGAATGATGCCGAACAGATGCTCGGTTTCGTTCGCCGTCAGCGAGGAGGTCGGTTCATCAAGAATGAGAACCCTGAATTCCTCACGGCAGGCTGCGCGTGCGATCTGGAGAAGCTGCTGGTCCGGCACGCTGATGCGGTTCACCAGATGGCCGGGTTTTGCATGAATGCCGAAGCGCTGGATGAGATCTGCCGCAGCCTTTTCCATGGCACGTCGTGAGACCGTCAGATGGCCGAAGCCGGAGCGATCGAACGGCATGAACATGTTTTCGGCTACCGTCATGGAACCGAAAAGGCTCAGCTCCTGCGGCACATAGGCAACCTTCGTAAACAGGGCGCGATCTGCCAGCGCGTCTCCGTCTTCGATCAGGACGCGGCCTTCATCAGGGGCGACGAGGCCGGTCAGAACCTTGATCAGCGTGGATTTTCCGGCACCGTTTTCACCAGCGAGAATATGGATTTTCCCTGGCTCCAGCGTCAGGTCCACATGATCGAGCGCGACCACGCCGGGATAGGTCTTCCGTACGGCTTCGATCTGAAGAATTGTCATGGTCGTGTTTCCCTTGTCCTGATCGTGCGGCAAGATGTCAGAGGGTCTTGCTGGTCAGAAGATCAATTCCGGTATCGATATATTTGGGTGTCTTCTGTCCCATAGCTTTCTGCCACGCAGAGATGACGGCCCAGTAACCCTGCATTTCGGGGCGGCTGGAGGCGGAAGATTCCGCTACGCCGTCCTTGATGAGCTGGATCATGTCATTGAGGTTGTCGAGGCCGACTTCCTTGACCTTTCCGGTTTTGCCACCTTCACGGATGGCCTGTCCGATGCCCACCGGTCCGGATGCATCACAGGCGACCCAGCCCACTAGATCCGGATGAGCCTGCATGATGGCGGAAGCCTGTTTTTGTGCGGTTTCGATGCTGTCATTGTCGATCCCAGTCGCCACGACTTTCATGTCCGGGTATTTCGCAAAGACCTTCTTTTCGCATTCGGCCCGAAGCGTATGGTTCGGAGCCGTCGGAACGCCCATCATGATGGCAACCTCGCCTTTCTTGCCAACGAGGTTCGCCAGTCTTTCAGCCGCCATGGTGCCCTGTTCGCAGAAATCTGCGCCGACGGCCGTGATGTCCATGCCTTCGGGAGGCAGGGAGTCGAACACCGTCATCGGGATTTTCTGGTCTGCTGCTTCATCCATGGCAGCGCGGTTGCCCTTTTCATCCAGCAGATCGAGGATCAGCCCGTCGGGATGCGTGGCGACGGCGCGTTCGATAATGTCGTTCTGAGAAGACACATCCGCCGTTTGCGGCGCGCGATATTCGATCTCGACCGGGCGGCCCGTTGCTTTGGTGATCATGTCGCCAGCGGCCTTCGCCCCCGTCATGGCTTTATCAAACCAGGGATGGACCGTTTTGGGGACCAGAACGAAACGCAGGGGCGCGCCACTATCCGCCGCACAGGCGACGCCGGAGGACAGAACTGGCGCAGCCGCCAGCATTGCGGCAAAAGCAAATGCCGTTTTCATAACTCTGTTCTTTCGAAAATCAGCCAGAACCTGCTCGGGCTGAAAGTTTTTATTTCAGCAGCTCATATCCGCAGAGGCTGGCTGCCGGTATTTCCTGCCGAGTGCATCAATTCCGGCAATATTGCGTGCCGATGCACTTGTGGGATCGAAGGTGCAGGCCAGCCATGCTTCCACGATCGACTTCGCGACTTCCGGCCCGATTACGCGCGCGCCCATGGTGATGATATGCGCGTTGTTCGACAGTGCGGCGCGTTCGGCGGAATAGGTGTCATGCGTCAGGGCCGCCCGAATGCCAGGAATTTTGTTGGCGGAAATGCACACGCCAATCCCGGTTCCACAGCACAGGATGCCTCGGTCGAACTCACCGTTCAGAACCGCCAGCGACACGCGCTCGCTCAGTTCGGAATACAGTTCGGCGCGCTCATCTTCGGGATGGGACATGTCGACGACGACATGACGTCCAAGCGTCGAGAGATGCTGGGTCAGAAGCTTCGCCAGACCTTCTCCAGCGCTGTCTCCACCAATGGCAATACGCATGGTTATTTCCCCCGTTCTTGCGTTCATTCAGCCATTCAGGCCGCTATTTTGTCCGAAACCAGATCACGCACACTGTCGATAAGCGCCATGAAGTCCGTCGCCTTCCAGGCGGCCCGTCCGATGAACACACCATCCACATCCGCAAGCCCGACATAGCTGCGGATGTTGTCCCGCGAGACGCTCCCGCCATAAAGCAAGGGGATGCGCGCGCCCTCAGAACCGGCAAGTTCCTGCACGACACCCCGGAGGCGGGTGTGAACGTCCGAAACGAAGTCTGCGTCCGCCGGGCGACCGGAAGATCCGATGGCCCAGACCGGCTCATAGGCAATCAGGACATGCGCCAGATCTTTCCGCGCCACACCATGCAGCGCGATCTTGGTCTGCCGGGCGAGCGTTTCATGCGAGACACCAAACTCATACTCGTCAAGCGTATCGCCGATGCAAATGAGCGGGCGCAAACCGTAACGAAGTGCTGCGTGAACCTTCAGATTGACTGTCCAGTCCGTCTCGCCGAAATGCTGGCGACGTTCGGAATGTCCGATTTCCACCATCGAGGCCCCACAGCCCCGGATCATCTCCGGTGAGACTTCGCCTGTCCATGATCCGCTGTCTTCCCAGTGCATGTTCTGTGCGCCGACTAACAGGGCGCTGTCCTCCAGAATGGTGCAGACATCCTTCAGGGATGTGAAAGGCGGGATGACGAAAGGCTGAATCCCTTGCGGCGGAACAAACCCTTCAAGAACCTGTGCTGAAGCGATGGCTTCGGCCGGGCCCTTGTTCATCTTCCAGCTCGTTCCGATCCAGACCTGACCCATCTCCGACCTTTCGAAAGGCTGAACGCTCATCCCGATTCTCCGTGTTGCAGAACGGTATATGTTAGCTTGAGCGTTAAAGCATAACATAAAAAAGTTACTAATACCAAAAACAACGATACACAACCCGGGGAGTTCAGTTGGAAAATACTCTTGAAGACTAATTTTTCCTCGTGAATCTCCCGGAGAACCTGTCTGTTTCAGAATCACATAAAAATGTTATGCCGCGCGTTCCAGGAGGACAGTTTCGGTCACGACGCTATCCAGATCCGCTTCTCTGAGTGGTGGTATGCCCTGTGCGCCCAGTTTTTCATGATAGAGATGCGTCGCTTCTTTCGCCGACAGGGCGCCATCGGTCACGCTACGCATGGCCTCGATCAGCAGAAGCGGGTCATCCGCATCCACGATCTTGCGTCCGAAAAGTGCCGCGCGTGCGCCACAGCACTGCGCCTGATGGATCAGTTCCAGACAGTCGCGCGTTGTTCCGCTGCTGCCCCCCATGATGCCCACGATCACGGAAGGGTCGAACGCACAGAGTTCGCTTAGAGCGTCCGCGCCATTAAAAGGGACCTTGAGGAAAACGGGGCGCTCTTCACGCCGCAGACCTGCCAGACAGCGGACGATCATATCGTTCAGATAAAAGCCGCGATCCGCCTGCGCGATCCTGCCTTCATTGGGATTGAAGACCTCAAGGAAATACGAAAAGCGGCTTTCTTCGGCCTCTTCTCGAAAGCGTGCGAACTCTTCCAGTGCAAAACTGTCCTGTTCGGCATCGCCATTGAAAGTCATGGAATACAATCCAAGGCTGGTCTGCGCTTTTTTCAGCGATGCCGAGCGGAAAGGAACGGATTTCTGGGACTGGTAAGATCCACCCCGTCCGCGCCACAGATCCGTTGTGTCATTGGCCCGGATCGCGGACTGAATTCGCGTTCCGGCAAAACCATCTTCCGCAATCAGGGTCTCCAGAATGGAGGCCGACGTCAGCATGATGTCCACGATGTCCTGCTGGAGGATAGTGTGGATCACATCAACATATTCGCGACGGGTCCGAAAGCGGGAATGACCCTGCCTGATGTCACGACGCAGGCCCGTGGCGCTGATCCCCGCCGCCATGTCGGAGTCCTTGGCGTCCGCCAGAATGAAATCTGTGCGGTCGTCCTGACCAGACATCATACGGGCGATTTTTTCTTCGTAACGGTTCATGGTTCAGGCTCTCAAGGCTGTCTGTGAAGGGGATGTACCCGGAAGTTCGCCCTTCAGGTTGTGACGCTCCTGCGCTTCCTTCCAGGCCGCACGGCACTGTCTGTCTGTCTCCTGCGCGTTCCATCCCAGCGTTTCGCCAACGATACGGCCCACTTCGAGGACGGTGTCTGGTTTCAGCAGGCCGCTCAGAGCGATCGGCGTCCGGCGAAAAAGAACATCGGAAAGCGTGCGGACCAGCTCTTCGGACGCCACAAAGGCCAGTTCGCGCCGCGTATAGGTGGGGAGCGTGCGCAATGGCGCGTCGGCTTCTTTCTGGCAGAACGTTGCAAAAGCGCGGGCACGCGATCCGTACCGTTCAAGCAGAATTCCGGCCCTCTGACGCGGCATGCCATAGGTCACGAAAAACTCGTCCAGATACGCGGAATACCGCTCCGGCGTTGGATAATCGCGTCCACCGCCAATTGGAAAATTTTTCGTAGAGAGGTGCCGTGCAGAGCCCAGAATTCCAAGTAGGCGGTCTCCAACCTCTTCGGCCAGCCCGCGGAATGTCGTCCACTTCCCGCCTACCAGAGACAGAAGAGGTGTTTCTCCAAGCCGGTTTTCATGCACGATATGGTCACGGCTGATGGCGCCAGGATCGGCTGCATCGGTTGCGGGGAGAGGGCGGACGCCACTGTAGCGGTAAACTACGTCGTCAGCGCTGAAATGAAAGCCGGGGAATAGGTCTGCGACCATCCGCAGCATGTAGTCCTGTTCGTCGTCGGTGCAGGTGGCGGTATCGGGATCTTCGATCCGGATATCGGTCGAGCCGACCAGAACATGACCGTAAAACGGATACGCTAGGCAGATCCGTCCATCTGGCGTTCCGAAATACATCATGCGCCCTTTGAGCTCGCGCAGAAGTCCGTCGTGCCGCAACAGGAGATGTGAGCCTTTCGTGCCGCCGATATAACGCGTCGTCTGACCAAGGACGGCATTGATGCGGTCGATCCAAGCACCTCCTGCGTTTACCAGTGCTCGCGTCCGAACGTTGCGCGTTTCTCCGGTGATGCTGTCTTTGAGCTGTAAAACGCCATCGGCAAAAGAAACCGGAACGGTATAGGTCGCAACTCCGCAGCCCGTCCCGACATTCAGCCCGTCCTGTACACATTCGTAGCCAAGCCGCTCGGGCTGGGTAATGGCAGCGTCATAATATTGTGCGGTGGCGAGAACATCCGTCGCCATATGCGGCCATTCTTCCCGCGTTCTGCGATTGAGGAAGAGGCTATGTCGGGGCATGACGCGCGCGCGCCGTCCCAGAAAATCATAGATCTGAAGCCCGGCTTCCAACACCAGAGCCCCCCGGTCCGTCATTTTCCCCCCCAGGCGCAGGAATTTCTGCAGGGACGGGACGATGCCTCCGAGCCATGAGCGGATCGGCAAAACTGTTGGCAGGGGTTTGACCACATGCGGCGCATTGCGCAGTAGAAGATTGCGCTCCAGAGTCGACTGCGCGACCAGGCGGAATTCACCCGTTTCGAGGTATTTGATTCCGCCATGGATCAGGCGGGAGGGCGCACAGGAAGCTCCGGAACAGATGTCGCTCCGATCAACGAGCAGGACGGGCAGATCCTGTAGCGCCAGTTCCCGAAATAGCCCGGCCCCGTTAATGCCGGCCCCGATGATAATGACATCGAACTCCGCATTCTCGCGGATATCTTCCAGTCCGCTCATGGTCGCGCTCCCTGTGTCATGGTGCCGGCCATGGCGTAATTCAGAACTGGCCCGGCCTCTACAAGATCGTTTTCACGGGACCGTTCTGCCGCGGCAGGCTTCAGTGAAGACGTTCCGCCGTCGTAGAGGTCCGACCAGAATGGCCTCATGGCCTGCGTCAGAGCGACATAGCGGCGATAGATTCCCTCATAAATGCGCTCGCGGTCCAGCTGTGGTCTGTAGGTGTGCATCGGCACATCCTGCGCGGCCACGGCATCTTCAAGAGTGGCATACAACCCTACGGAAACGCTCGCCGTCAGGGCCGCGCCAAGGGCTCCGGCCTCGCGGACTTCAGGTATGCGGACAGGCATTCCCAGAATATCCGCGAACATCTGGGCAATGGCAGGCTGTCCGCTTCCGCCACCTGAAATTCCGACCCTGCGAACCGGTCCGGTCTGTTTCAGGGCATCGACATGTTCGCGATGATTGAAGACTGTTCCTTCCACCATTGCCTGAAACAGATCGGCCCGATCATGCCACGACTGCACGCCGAACAGGGATGCACTAGCTGGCGCATCATACGGTGAGCCGAACAGGAACGGATGATACAGCGGAACCGCAGGACGGGCTCCTGGCTGGGACAGACGCGCTTCTATTTCCGCAGAAAGAACCCGTGCTGCGTCGTGATCGCCCGGCATGAGGATTTTCGCCAGCCATTCGAGATTGCTTGAGGACGCCGGAGAAATCGCCATGCAGTTCCACAGTCCGCGACGATAACCCGCGCGGCAGGCCCAGCCTTCTCCGACGACAGGACGGTCGCGGAAAACCTCATTGATTGAAAAGGTCCCAGCCGTGATCGACAGATCGCCCGCTTTAGTGTGTCCGAGACCGACGGCTGCGGCTGTTACATCATGCAACCCGACCGAAACTGGCGTGCCGGCAAAAAGCCCCGTCAGGGCTGCGGCTTCCGCCGTCACAACGCCACCCTTGTCACACGAGAGGCGCATTTCCGGCAAAGCGTTCCGGATGTCCGCAAGACCCAGAACATCCAGCAGGTCGTCGCTGTAATCCTGCGTGTACAGATCGGTAAAAGACGTGCTGGCCTCGGTCAGATCCGTCGCGATTTCACCCGTCAGACAATACCGGATCCAGTCCTTGGCAAAAATCACGGACCCGATCGCCTGATACCGTTCCGTTTCGTTGTCCCGGACCCAGGCGAGAAGCGTGTTAGCGGAATACACATAAGGACGCTGCCCCGCGATAGGCAGTGTCAGATCGGAGACGCCGTCACGCTTCCAGTGCTCATGAATAGCTGTCGCCCGACTGTCGAGCGACATGATGCCCCGGCCCAGCGGATTACTTGATCGGTCAAGTAGAAAAACACCATCTCCGTGCGCTGTGACCCCGACAGACGCAATGGCACTCCCGTCCAGCCCTGCAGCGCTGAGCGCATCGCGAATGGATCCGATAACGGCCTGCCAAGCTTCATGCATATCGCGCTCAACATGGTGCGGACGCTCCATGTGCTGTGCAACACGGCGTCGCCCTGTTCCGACGATGGCCCCTGTGGACGAAAACACAACGGCTTTGGTCGTGGTGGAACCGCTATCGATTCCGATGATGAAATCCCGGCGCATTTCTGGCCCTCCAGACGGCTTCAGTGTCAGGGACACGCAAATTCGAAGGACAGCCATATCACCAATTGCGAGATATAGAACACATATATCTGTGATATTTTAAGATTTAGTGTGACTTATCACGCTGATGCCCCGATGACGGGCTAGAAATCTGATCTGCTGCGGATAACCTGCACGGTTGTCATCACAGCAACCGTCAGCCATAAAAACAGGGAATGCTTCTTCTTGAGTGGATGCAAAAAGAAGCGCGCGTCATACTGCTCGCAATCAGGCACCGACATATCCATCCATGGCCTGTTTTTCTAACTGTTTGGGACTGATTACATATGAAAATAGCTGATTGGATGGTGGAATCAGGCGTTGCGTTTGGAACGAGCGGCGCGCGTGGGCTTGTGACGTCCATGACGGATGCTGTCTGTTTTGCGTATACCGTCGGCTATCTCAAACATTTACAGACGCTGGGGGAGTTTGCTCCCGGAACATCCGTTGCTATCGCCGGAGATCTCCGGCCGAGTACGCCACGCATTTTGCGCGCCTGTGCGGCTGCCATTCTCTGGATGGACGGTCAGCCGGTAAATTGCGGCTTTGTGCCGACGCCTGCTCTGAGCCTCTATGCGTTTGGCAGAGCAATTCCGTCTCTCATGGTGACGGGAAGCCATATTCCGGACGACCGGAACGGCATCAAGTTCAATCGCGCCCGGGGCGAATTTCTTAAGAACGACGAAGCTGCCATGCGGCATGAGGACGTCACGCTTCCGGAAGGCTGGTTTGATGAGCAGGGCGCCCTGAAAATTGACGTTGCAGTTCCGCCGCTAACAGATGTCCTGACAGAATATGTAGCCAGATATGTCGATTTCTTTGGTCCGACAGCGCTTTCGGGTCTGAAGCTGGGGATCTATCAGCATTCCGCAGTGGGTCGAGACGTTTTGGTGTCCGTCGTCGAAGCTCTCGGGGGTGAAGCGCATCCTCTGGGGCGCTCCGACGTGTTTGTTTCGGTCGATACGGAAGCCGTGCGTCCGGAAGATGTCGTTCTCGCGCGGGACTGGGCGCAGACCGGAGATTATGATGCGATCCTAACGACGGATGGTGATTCCGACCGACCGCTTCTGGCGGATCAGAACGGTCGTTGGCTCCGTGGTGATGTGCTGGGCATCCTCGCGGCCCGCAAACTGGGTGCTGTCTCGGTCACGACGCCTGTCAGCAGCAATACGGCACTGGAAGCATCCGGCGTTGCGCCCTTTGTTCAAAGAACGCGCATTGGCTCGCCGTTCGTCGTGTCAGGCATGACAGAGGCTGTGGAAAATGGCAATGTTCCGTCCGTTGGCTACGAAGCCAATGGTGGCTTTCTGCTCGCCAGCGATATCGAACATGACGGCCGACGTCTGGTGGCATTACCGACGCGCGATGCTGTTCTGCCGATGCTCTGTGCGCTGGTTTCTGCCAGAAGCGGGCAGAGCGGGCTTGCGGAACTTCTTGAAATACTTCCGCCGCGCTTCACCGTGAGCGATCGTCTGAAAGACGTTCCGACAGAGCAGAGCAAGGCTCGTCTGGCCATTCTGCGGGAGGATGTTCCGGCTGTGAGCAGGACCCTGGGGTTTGTACAAGCCTGTGGACCAGTCGCAACTGTCGACGAGACGGACGGTATCCGCATGACGTTCGAAGGTGGCGATATCATCCACCTGCGGCCATCCGGTAATGCCCCGGAACTGCGGGTGTATATTGAATCGGCCACGTCCGAGAGGGCTGAAGAACTTCTGACGTTGAGCCTTGAAGCTGTCAGACGCTGGACGGCGTAAGCGACCGGCCCGCGGTCAGGCTTTGCTCCTTACTGAGAGTTTGGCCTGATCAGCGGGGGGTGAAGGCGGGAAGGGCAGGGCCGTAAACGGCGGCGGGACCATTCATAATGCCGATCTTTCCGCGAACACCGTAAGTTTGAGCGGGAAACTGGATGACGCTGTAGGGGCTATCGCTTTGTGCCCAGTAATCGCTACTGGCCTTACCGTCAGACTGATTGACAAGAATGATTGAGCCGGTGGTCATGTACAGAGAACCTGCCGGTTTTCCGACCAGAGCATGCAGCCTGATTGGGGGGGCGTGCGGAGGGGAAATTTCTATATGTCCGTCGAACGTCCACGGACCTGAAATAAACGCCGTCATCGCGTTGTAATCGAGACGTGACGCAAGCCAGTCCAGTTCCATACCGCCTTCATCGTCCACGCCAAGCGTATTGTTGAAAACGCCGACATCCACTAGCGCAATGCGTTCTCCGGCATCCACTGGGTTGGGAATGGTATAAATTCCCGTCGCATTGTTATGGATCTGGACATGAGAAAGTCCAAATCCATAGGCATGGTTCCCAACAGTTAATCCGCGCCGAAAGTTTGAAATGGAGATATTCTCCAGCATAATGGCCGCCGCACGGATATTGTCTTCATCTTCATTGTCGAGAATGATCCCATCTGCCTTAGGCTGACCGGTCAGGACAAGATGATCAATGCTGTTAGCCGCGGTATCGTAACTTTCAGGCTGCCCCTTTCCATCTGACGAGATAACGATCGCAGGTTTTCCATCAGGAAGACCGGAAGCGTCCAGGATACCATTGGTCAGGGTTGTCGTGAGTGGATTGAGGTGAAGGGTGTTCTGAAGTTTGTAGACCTGCCCTTTCAGATCAACCCGACAATGGACTGGCCATGCAGGGCAGGCCGCGATCATCGTGGCCGGATCGCTCGGATGGGCATTGGCGAGACAAGTGGAAAGCACCACCGTCATTATACCAGAAATCACAAGGACTTTCAGGGGGCGACCAGTCATGGCGTATGTCTTCCCATTTGCACGAAAAGCCGTCTGTCAGGAAAAAATTCTTCCTGTATTGCGTTGGGCTGCCTCGCTAGCCGCGCGGCAGAAATATCCCGCCAGCCGCCCCTGAAGCACCTTGAAATAATAAGCCGTTTTTTCAGATTGTCGACGGAGAAGGCTGAGGCACACACCACCAAAAGGACGAATGAAAAATGTCGCGACTGTCTTCAAGGCTGCATGGTTTTTGCGAAGGACATATCCCATTCCAGTGCCGTAATCATAGGCCCGTTCACCATTGAGAGTGGCGGGCTTGTCCGTGTGTCGGACCAGAAGAGCACGATCATGATATCCTTGCGATCCTGCTGCCATTAAACGTAGAGCAAGATCAGGGCCCTCTGCTGCACCAAAGGGGGCTCCAATCCCCAGATTTTCATCAAATCTGCCAATTTTTTCGAACATCGTGCGCGGCATGAAAAAATTGAATTCGATCAGGCCTGTCCAGATATTATGCTGATTTAACTTTTGACTGCTGGTCAGCCAGCGCCCCATAGTTGTAGGGGCACCATCCAGATTGAGCACGGCACCCGTAAGAAAGCCTTTATCGCCTGTTTTACAGAAATAGGTGTTCACTCGCTCCAGCGTGTCGGGTTCATAAATGCAGTCGTCGTCTGGAAACGCTATGAGATCCCCTACTGCGACACTCGCGCCAAAATTACGGGCATAACGCAGTCCACTGATATCGGGATGAAGATGTTTCAACGGCCATTTGGTGCTGTATCGCGAGACGAGGTCATCATAGATGTGCGATTTACTTTGATCGACCAGAATGACTTCGAAATCTTTGTAAGTCTGCTTTTCCAGACTCTGCATGAATGCTTCGACCTCAACAGGACGAGCCAGAGTCGAAATAACCAAGGAGATTCTCATTTCAGGAAGCCTTTTTCTTGGAGTGGAGTGTTGCAGCCCGCTCGGGCGTAATACGGTTCCTGAGCAGATCACCAAGCCCGATCAGATTTCCTAAGAAACGTCCTTTGCGATCGACATAATATTCGGGCCTGAGTGATTTCAGGCTATTAATAGTCAGGTGCCGCCCCGCGCTCTTTAGTGCGTTGGACCAAGGATATGTTCCTTTTTGGGCCAAGTAGATGCAATTGATAATCTGGGAATAACCCAGTCGAATTCCGGACCCTTTCCCGGTCTTGTTACCAAGATGTACACCTTGTGCGCTGTTAACTTTAACGACCCTGCCGTGAGGCAGAAGAGAACGGGAAAAATCTATATCTTCATACCAGGAATAAAGAGGTAGTCTTTCATCGAAGCGCGCGCCAAGGCGCTTTATGGCGGCGCAACGGAATACCATGTTGCAGCCATATGTGTTGAAAGCATCCTCAATTTTGAAAACCGCTTCCGTATTAGCCTGAGCATTCAGGCGGTTTGCGTCTTCAATTCGCAGCCCAGGTCCCTGCGCACCATCTGCCAGTACTTGGCCGGTGGCCCCCAGAATATTGGGATTGTCGCGAAATGCTTCGACCATACGGGCGATATATGTCGGGTGAGGGAAAAAATCATCATCGAAAAACAAGATGATGTCTTCGTCTTCAAGACGGTCGAGAATAACATTGCGCTGAACGGAAGCCCCCTGATACCCGGTGACGAGATCGAGTGAAGCCATGTCTCGGAGGATTTGGGGGATAGCGGAAATATCGTCCGGTTTGGCGTAACTGATGATGATCCTGTCCGGTTTGACCGTCTGATGCGCCAATTGACGCACGAGTTCTGCTAGAATTTCAGGACGACCACTGGTAGCGATACCCACGACAGTCTGCATTTTTTCCCTGAATGGTACAGCCTCTTCAGCTTTCGTGAGTGTTGGCGGCATCTGTCGATTTTCCTCATGAGAGCTTTGTGGGCGGAAGGCATGTGTCGAGGGCATCTGGGCTATATCGGTCACCATGGATTAATTCGATCCGACATTTACAATGCGGTTGCCACGTTGTTGTGCTAGAGAAACGAGCGCATCGCGGGCCTTGGTGGCATGCGTCATATCACGGTAAACCGAGCATGCATGGTCATTATTGCGGATCGTTAGATTGTAGCGGCTATTAACGATTGTTATGAAACGACTATTGGCGTTCCATAGGGCCATATGGTTGAGTTCAGATGTAGGAAGCGGGTCAGAAGCAAAAAGACGCTTCGAGCCGCCATCGATGACGGTGCACCACAAGACCATTTTTCTGGAAGAAAGGTCTGCAGTTTCGTCCTGTGCTGCAGCCGGCATGATGACGGTAGCGGCAATCAACATTACCAGTAGGCGGGAATTTGTCAGCATTTGATAAATTCCTCTCGCATGATGTCTAGCAACTGTCGGGCGGCGATCGTCCAACGGTATTTCTGAACCTGTTCATAGCCTGCACAGCGGAGATCATTGGCGCGGTCTGGGTGGTCGAGCAATTCGATGACACGTGCTGTCAGATCGGAGGGGTCCCGACCGAACAGGGCGGCCTGACCGCACACTTCGCGCAATACGGGAATATCACGGGCTACGACTGGGCAACCGGCTTCCATCGCTTCTACGGGGGGGAGGCCGAAACCTTCATAGATGGATGGAAAGACAAAACAGGCAGCTTCACTATAGAGCGCGTGTAGCTCCGCATCCGTGACCCTGCCGACATAGGTTGCATGCTGCAGGTCAGGAGTGCCGGCGCTGAAAACCCGTCCGTTCATTCCGCCGCTAATGACGAGTTTGATCCCTCGCTGACTCAACGTTGCCGCCAGATGATCGAGGGCTGCAAAATCCTTGTGGGGCGCTTTGTTACCAACGGCAAGAACGTATTTTCTGTTCTCCAGGCCATTGGTTTTCAAAACCGATCTGTCGGCCGCAATGTGCGTGGCGTGATCCGCGCCTTCAGTAATAACGCTGATGCGAGAAGGGTCGATTTTCAAATGGCGTGCGATGTCGTTTCTGGAAAACTCTGATACTGTAACGATACGCGTTCTGCCCAACGCCAACAGGCGATGTAAAATCTTATAATATGCGCGGAACTGACGTGAGTAAGATTGCGGCGTTGAAAAGACACCGGCGTCATGAATAACAACCAGTTGCCGACTATGCCGCGATGACAGGTGAAGAGGGGCCGTGTTACCCAGATTAACGAGCAATCCGGGTGCAGCAGCCTTTGGAAGATCAATCTGCTCCCAGATCTGTCCCTGAAATCGACCACAGGAGCGTGCAGGAAAACCAAGGTCCACAGAAATTGAAGCTGCTGGGTTTGTCTTGGGTGTTAGAAGCTCAGGGCGTGATAGGTCCGCAGGCCAGATTTCCGACAGGGCACGCGTAATTTCCGTTGCGAAACGTTGGACGCCACTAAGCGACTGGACCGAGAAGCGTCCGTTAAGAAAAATTTTGCTCATTGTAGAAATGGTCATTACGAAGAAGATACAAGTTTGCGATAGTGGGAATATTCTCCCATACGGAGGCTTTCTTCAGGTCGCAGGTTTTCGATATCAACGAATGTAAGGACCGCGCCCAGACAATTTGCATGGTGTGTCCGTAATATTCTCTGTGTCTCGATCACCGAACTTGCAGATGTTTGATGCCATTTGACAGCGATGATGACGCCTTCGGCAAAAGACGCCAAAACGCCCGCCTCGGGAAAGCTCAGAATGGGTGGCGTGTCGATAATGATCTGATCGTATTCACCGCGGTGTTTCTCCAGAAATTCTCCCAAGGCCCCGAAATTCAGTACGCCGCGTTCTCCTGTTTGGCTGGCGACAAAAATGTCCAGCCCCGGGAGCGCGTCGTGAACGAAACCATCTTCGTGCGCTCTGAGGTCCAAAGCCAGCAGGACGCTAGGACGGTGAGCGTCACAGTCGATCAGAAGAGCCCGCTTGCCGAGTGCTCCGATGCTTGCAGCCAGTGAAATGGCGAGCGTGGTTTTCCCTTCACCGCTTTCTGCAGAGGTGATGACCGTGATTTTTGTACGGATTGAGGGATTGCCGAATGTTAGGATGGCTCGCATGGAATTGAGCATCCGACCATAGAGAGAGTCTCCGGATGTAAGTTGTTCCCGTAGAGAGCCTCTGAAACGTGGGAGCGCGCCCAGTCCAAGTAGGCGTGTTTGTTGCTCCAGTTCTGCAAGCGTTCGAAGACTGCTGCGAGAGCGGTCACGTAGCAGAGCTGCGCCAACGCCCAAACCTGCTGAAATCAACAGTAGAAGTATACCGTACTGTTTTTTAGGAGGACCAGCTGGCCCTAAGGGCTGGCTTGCTGGTGTTATGAGGCGGGCTTCCGCTTGCTGTATGGTTGTTTCTGCTGAAATCTGACCAAGACGTGAGAGATAGTCCCGATACAGAGTCTGGGCTGCCGTCGCTTCTCCGACGAGCTGCCGAAGTCGGATGTCTGCATGCTCTTCTTCTGTCACATTTAGCTGAAGAGCGTTTGTGCGCTCTTTGAGGGCATTTACGCGCTGCTGTGCTGTCTCGGCTTCGTAGCGCAGATTTTGTAAAAGCTTCTGGCTCTCAATGGAAATCTGAGCATCTATGCGAGCAGCTTGGGCACGTGCCGCGATCAGCTCTGGATTCTGGTCGAGGGCCGTGGCAGCCAAGGTCGAAATGCGAGCATTGACCTGAGCCTGCTGAAGCCTGAGATTTTGAATGAGCGGAGAAGTCGTAATCGCAGTAATTGTTCCAATGCTGCCGCTAGACGTCGCTTCATGATAAATCGCCTGCTTACTCGCTAAATCTGCTTCTGCGTCACCAAGCTCATGATTCATCTGCGTCAGATGGAGATCATTGGGCGTAGAAGGCAGCGTAATACGGCCGGCACGCCCAGAGTCTCCTCCTGAATCGTCTCCGAGCAAATGTAGATTATGTTCCTGTCTGTAGCGTGAGACTTCTTGTTCCGCTTGAATTGATCTCTCTCGCAAAGGAGCAATCTGTTCTTCCAGAAGAACACTTGCGTTCCGTGCGGCCTGAATTTTGGCTTGTTGTTCAAAATCAAGATAAGCTTTGACGTAACCATTAGCGATAGCTGGCGCTAATTCGGGTCCTGCAGATCGTGTTGTAATTCCAATGATCGCCGAGCGACCATCATTGGCGATGTGCACTTTCCCCATAAGTATGCTCGAGGCGATTTCGTCGCGCTGTTTTGGGGTGAGAGAAACAGAAGGCTTCTCCAGCCCGAACCGCTTTTTAAGCTGCGATAGAAACGAAGGGTTAAAGGCCTTGGCATATTCAGGCGTGTCAGCGAGGTGCAATCGCTGTGTCACCATCAGAGCAATAGTCGGGCTTTTGAGAATGCCGAGCTGGGTATTGAGCGCCACCAGATCTAGAGCACGATCAGCATAGGGACTGAGTTCTGATGGAGAAATCATACCGCGGGCGCCGATCGCGATTTCAGCGACAGATTCGTAATAAGGTTTGAGAGTTGCAATGGCAGCGGCTCCCATCAGGAACGTGCCGCCTGTCACGCAGCACATCAGAAGCCTATGTTGGCGCAGAATGGATGAAATTCGTCCGAAACCTGCGAACTCCTGTTCGGGAGCAGGCCCTATGTCCATCTGAGGATAGTGTTGTTGGGGCATTGCACTGGAAATCTGGCTCATAAGTAATGTTTCCTGCTCACCGCGCGCCGCGTCTCAGAAAAACGGCTGGAAGGGTTTTCGCAAGAATTGCGATATCGTGCCAGAGAGTCCAGTTTCGTACATACCACCGATCGAGTTGGACACGCTCTGCGTAACCGGTATTACTTCTACCGCTGACCTGCCACAATCCTGTAATTCCTGGCCGAATAGCTTTGTAATAGTCGAAGTTTTCGCCGTAGTGACGCACTTCAGCCTGAACAATCGGACGCGGTCCTACCAAACTCATATCACCACGCAACACATTCAGAAGTTGGGGCAATTCATCAAGGCTTGTCTTTCGGATGAAATGACCCACATGGGTAATTCTGGGATCATTACGCAGTTTTTGGGTTTCCTGCCATTCGGTCGCGGCCAGAGGATTGGTTTCCAATAAATGCTTCAGTATTGCGTCGGAATTTTTTGCCATTGAGCGAAACTTCAGGCACTTAAACTCACGGCCGTTCTGTCCAATACGCCGATGACCATAAATTGGCTGACCACCGTCAAGAGAAATGAGGACATACAATATTACATAGACTGGCAACGCAAGAATAAGAAGGAGGAGGGCTGCCAGAAAATCGAATGTGAATTTAAGTCTGCGCTGGAAGGGATTTTCCAGATTGCTTTTATAAGACAGGATAATGGTGTCATGACTGAAGTAAGACGACTGCGTAAGACCATGTGTAGGCATCCCTGAAATTTGCGGGATTAACGCAAAAGGAACGCGTCTACGCGTCAGCCATTCGATCATGTCGCGCGAGTGTGGCGCGGTTGGGTCAAGGCAGAGAATAAACTGAAGCCTCGAAGAAGCGTTTGCATTCTCAGAAGCCAGAAGGGAATTCATTGCCACTTCGGGGCTCAAAGCACCAATGACTTCGTAGCTGGACAGCGTCTCGCTGGCCAGAACATGACGAACCTGCGTTGTTTCCTCGGCATCACCGATCAGAACGGTAGGGATTTGCCACAACCGAAGCGCATGCAGAACGCGTCGGCAACATTGTCTAAGGAACTCTCCAAAAAAAGGAAAGATGATCCAAGGCAGAAGAAGCGCCATTCGCAGACTGGGAATTTGAAAAGCGAATGCCCAAAATCCGGTTGCCAGAAGGGCGCAGAAAGCAGCCGTAAGCAGACGCCCAAATTCGCTCCAAAACGGAAATCGTATACGATATTCACCGCTGGCAAACATATACAGCAAAACGCCGATGCAGATCGGCATTAATGATCTCATCGTATATGAGGCGTTGACGCCGACATCCAGAAATGGCGGATATCCAGACGACATGTTGTGCATGATTGCCGCGACCCAGCTGCCGAGCCGCAAAGAAACAAACATGGCGATTATGTCGCTTACAAGAAAAATCAGGAGAATTCTTGACGAGCGATCGGATGTTAACCGAGAGCGAGTAGAGTTGGATGTATTTGCCGAACTTCCATCCGGAGAAATCGCGAGAGCGTCTTGCGGGAAGGGAGAATGGAACAGGCTCATCGGCTCTCTACATTAAAGAAGCTACCGAATAGGATAGCGGTGTTACCTCCCCCTCAATAGCCCTTAACAAAACAGGCATTAAAGAACAATCAAGTGGAAGCAAGAATATTAATCTATGGGAAATCTAGGTTATTACTGGCATAAAATCACATATGGGTCTACGGCATTAATAGTTAATAAATCGTCATAGCATATATATTTTATATAATTTCCTATTGGCTCAACAGGAGCATTTCTGGGCGGTTTTTTTTCTGTTAGATGGTGTTTTATGTTCGTGTGTCGTGAGAAGGTCGGTTTGCGTCTGCTATTTGCGCTTGAAGTAGGGATTGCATCGCAGCTTTCCTTGTTTCTGAGCGGGGTCGCCCATGCGCAGGTTGTGACGCAGAACCTCTCTGCTCTGGGGAGCGCTGAAGACAGTCTCTCTGTCGATGCGTTTCAATCGGACACAGATCGCCGATATGGATCACAAGGTTTGCGATATGGACCTTGGGCGATTAACGGGGAAGTATCTGAAGGGGGCGGGTATACCAACAACGCCGACCAGATGATGGGCGGGGTGCCAAGTGCGGTCAGCGTAACCAATGCGGACGTTGAAGGATTATTGACCCAAAGTCGAAGGCTTCTCAATCTTGGCGCCAAGGTCAGCGAACAGTATTATCCTGAGCGGAAACTGCAGAATCAAACCAACTGGACGGCGTTTCTGCGTGGATATGAACAGCTTGGCCGTCATCGTATCTCATACCGCTTGAGTCATGAGAAGATGACTCAGATGCCGTCTGATCTGGGGGCTTTTGCCGTCAATCAGCCTATCCCGTATTTTGTGGAAGATCTGAGTCTGGACGATAGGATTGAGACGCACGGCAGGCTCTCGGTTATCCCAAATTTTGATATGAAACGTTTTCTTTTCACGGATCTCGGAGGCGATAATATTTATCTGAAGCAGTCTTATCGTAACCGATTGCTGTTTTCCGAAGGTCTTGGGCTGCGTTACAGCCTCGCGGAGGGCAGCGATCTATTAATGATAGCTCAAGGTGTTGAGATCCGGTATTCTAATAACCGGTTTCATCTTCCCTCGCGGGACTCTAACGGATTTTCGGCCCTGCTGGGCTATGATTATGAAATGCCAGGTCCTTTTAGCATTCGTGTGTTGGGGGGGTATCAGAATCGATCTTATAATGTTTCAGCCTATAAAACTCTCAATACGTTTTATGCGGAGCTTCGTGGAACATGGACGCCCACTCGCCTAACGCGAGTTTCTTTGACAGTATCGCGTGGAATTGCTGACAGTGCGTTTGAAAGCGTAATCGGTTTCATTTATACTACTGCCGCTATTGATATCCGTCAGGTCTATTCTCGTAATATCGTGCTGCATGCCGGGTTTCAGCTTCAACAGGGTGGAGCCGGGCAAACGCCAGCTATTTTCCAGAACACCCCGCTGGATCAGACAATGACATCACAGTTGAGCGCCAATTTTACTGTTGGCGTTAATTGGGCGCTGAACCAGCATTTTTCTCTTGAGGCATCTAACGTCTATCGAAATGCTAATGCTGTAGGAAGCAGCCGATACAGTATCGACATGGCTATGATAAGCGTGAAATATCAATTATGATAAAGTTCTCATCATGACAAAAAAATCTTGGATGCCGTTGTTGCAGAGCCTGCGAAAATATATCCTTTTCCCTGTATCGGGCATTGCTCTGGCTGCCTGTAGTCCAGGTGCCGGTCTCTCTCCGGTGCCTGTATACGATCCAGTGCAATATCATCTCGGGACTGATGATGAGGTGCGCCTGATAACATACGGTCAGGACCAGTTAACCTCTGATTTTCGAATCGATAGTGCAGGTAACATTGATGTCCCGTTGCTTGGCAATGTTCATGCGTCCGGTCTGACGACGGAGCAGCTTGGGCAGCAGGTTACGGCGGCTCTGCGTCAGAAAGCCATTCTACGGGATGCAAAGATCGCGGTTCAGGTTACGGCTTATCGTTTGATTTCGATAATTGGCGAAGTCGAACATCCGGGACAATATGCATATCAGCCGGGTATGACGATGCTTTCAGCCGTTGCTGCCGCTGGGGGTTTTACATACCGTTCTTGGGAAAAATACGCGTACACAATCCGTCAGGAGGGAGGCTACACGGTCGCCGGACTGCTTTATCCCCAGAATTTCGTCAAGCCGGGGGATGTCATCAAGGTCTATGAACGGCATTTCTGATGCCGAAGATCTGATTCTCTAGTCGGAGTGTTGCTATCCAGTGGCAATGCTCAGGAAAAGAGCCAGTAGCCGCCAGCAATCCAGAAGAATGTTCCCAGAAACGCTGCAAGGCCAATTCCGCTACCCGCGATTGGCGATTTATCTTCTGCCGAAGCGGGTTTCGTTGAATGAATGCAGGCACCTGCCATGGACTGGCGTTCGATGGCAGCAGAATGAGAAAAAAGAGACATGAAATCCATCCGAGTTGCGATCGTACATGAATGGCTTGAAAATTGGGCCGGCTCTGAGCTTGTCATCGAGCAATTAATTAAGTGTTACCCGGATGCGAAAATCTTTGCCGTTGTGGATTTTTTATCTCCGAAAGATCGAGCACGACTCGGCGGCCGCGAAATTCAGACCTCATTCATTCAGAAACTACCCTTTGCGCGTAAACTTTTCAGACATTATCTCGGTTTGATGCCTCTCGCCGTAGAGCAATGGGACCTGGCTGGATTCGATATCGTCATCTCCAGTCATCATGCAGTAGCAAAGGGAGTTATTACAGGCCCTGATCAGCTCCATGTGTCCTATGTTCATTCACCAATGCGTTATGCATGGGACTTTCAGAATACCTATCTCCGTCAGAGCGGGCTGCATCGTGGACTACGCGGTCTCTATATTCGCTGGCTTTTCCACCGTTTGAGGAACTGGGATGTCCGTGCGGCAGCTGGGGTGGACGCGTTTATCGCCAACTCTCATTATATTGCCCGTCGCATCCGGAAAACATGGCGTCGTGACGCTGCGGTCATTCCTCCTCCCGTCAATCTGGAGCGTTTTTCGGTTTCTCAGGAGAAGAAAGACTATTACGTCGTGGTTTCGCGACTGGTGCCTTACAAGCGGATTGATCTAGTGGTGGAAGCCTTCAGAAGCATGCCTGAAAGAAAACTGATCGTCATTGGCGGAGGAACAGATCTGGAGCTTGTTCGTGAAAAGGCCGGAAATGCTCCCAATATCGCGATCAAAGGGCATGTTTCTGATTCCGAGCTTCAGTCGACGTTAGAGGGAGCCAGAGCCTTCGTCTATGCGGGTGAAGAAGATTTCGGTATTTCTCTGGTCGAGGCACAGGCGGCTGGAACGCCAGTCATTGCCTATGGTCGCGGGGGAGCATGTGATATCGTTCAGCCAGGCGTGACGGGTCTTCTTTTTGACACCCAGAGTGCGGAAAGCATTGTCGCGGCTGTTCAAAAATTCGAAGAGCATGAACAGGATATGGCGCCCGAACTGTGTCATCAGAATGCACTCCGTTTTTCAGAAGATTTGTTCCGTTCGCGCTTTACGGCATTTGTCGAGCAGCAATGGCGGGAGTTCATGCCTTCCCGGTCGAACGACAAGGTCTGACATGCCTCTGACCGCGATGGGGCTGATTTTCTGGCCCCTCAGCTTCATTTTCTTTTTTAAGAAAAATCCGCAGTGTTTGCTGGAGTTGACCCTCGTCGGAGGTATCTTTCAGGCTGCGGCAGTCTTGGTGATGGGAGGACTTGGTCTACAGCCTGTTATGGCTCCTGGTATGTTGTTTATTGCATTTATGAGTCTTCAGTTGGTGCTGGGAGTTAAGTTCTTGGCAGTCGGACCGATCTTAAGGTTCTGCATGCCGCTTTTTCTATCGTTTTTCTGGGCGCTACTTGGTTCTATTTTACTGCCCCGGTTGTTCGAAGGGGTAGTTCTGGTCTGGCCACAAAAACTTGACGATGTAGCGGCTCGAGTGCCGCTCTCGCCCACACGCGGAAACATGACCCAGGATTGTTACCTGATTCTCAATCTTATCATGTTTGTCATGACTGTTTTTTTTCTAACCCGTCGTGAGTCAGACCCGCGACGGCTTTATAACGCCTATCTGGTTGGAGCTGCTCTGGCGTGTGTGGTCGGTTTTTGGGAGATGGCGCATCGTTTGGTAGGAAGTATTCCATTTCCAAAAGAATTTTTCTATTCCAATCCCGGTTGGGCAGTGCTGGATGAGCAGATGAGCGGCCCGGTACCGCGCATTAATGCCACTTTCTCCGAACCCTCGGCCTGTGCGACCTTTCTTATAGGGACGCTTTATTCAACAGTATGGTCTACCCTGAGAGGATATGGAAACTGGGCAACACGATTGATGATTTTTCTTAGCACTGTGTGTTTGTTGATGACGACGTCAACCACAGGTTATATTGCTATGCTGATCGGGCTGGGTCTGTTGCTCATTTATGCCGTGTTGAGTCGTGAGAGGCGACTGTTTCGGCGCCTGATGATGTTCATTGCAGGTGGAATACTGTGTATGGGTGTAACCACGCTGGCTCTGACAGCTTTTGCTCCCGATGTCATTAAGGCGGCAGCAGAAGTCATGCTGGAAACGCAGGACAAAAAACAGTCAGCCTCTTATGAAGAACGCACCCAGAAGGATGCTGACTCTTACCAGCTCGCGTTTGACACCTATGGTCTTGGTACCGGTTGGGGAAGCGACCGGTCCTCCAGTCTTCTTCCCGGGTTCTTGGCGACGATAGGTATTGTGGGTGTTCTGCTTCTCGTTATTTGGAATGGAAGCCTGTTTCTGAAAATATATCGCACCCTCAAGGCTGCGGCGAGCGAGCGATCATTTGATGCCTGGATCATTGAGGCGACATTCACGGCGTTGCTCGGACGAACCGTAGCAACGCTTATTTCAGGGCCAGTTCTGGGCACGATGGATTTTTATGTGTTGCTGGCCATGCTGGTATCGGCGTTGATTCGCCTTCAGACCAAAACGGGAAAGCGGGTGCGTGCCTGACGGCCTCGTAAGTGTCATCGGATTTTTCAGTGACTTCGGAGACGAAAATATCCTGTGGCCAGTGATGGCTCTGAGTAGCTTTCTGCTGATCGTGCAGGGACGGCGGAAAATATTTTTTCAGTGGCTGGCTCTGGTAATCTTGGTGTTTGGTGCAATGCTGGTCCTCAAATTACGGTTTGAGGCATGCGGCCGAATTCCGGGCCAGAATCTTTACAGTCCAAGTGGGCATACAGCAGGTACGACGTTCGTTTATGGCAGCATGCTTGTGCTGTTTGGTCGATTGCCGATGACGGGTTTTGTGGTGGCTCTGGGGATTGCACTGCTCGCTGGCGCTGCACGTGTTTGGCTGCATGTACATTCCATTGTCGAGGTTTGTGTTGGTGCTGCAGTAGGGCTGCTGGGCGTTTTGTTGCTTGTGCTCGCACGATATCGGGAAATGCAGACGTCCTTACAAAAAAAACAGCCCGAATGGTCAGTGGTAATGTTCTTTGCAGCAGTTCTGATCGTTGCATTGTCATTGCACGGTTTACGTTCTCCAGCAGAAGTATGGCTCGAATATTTTTCACATCGGTTTGTTGCACCATTCAGGCACTGTCCTGTAACACTTCAAGTCGCCTAACCCTGTTTTTGTTCAAATCTGGAAAAGTACCATGAGTAAACTCGGCTTCCCGTTATTTCTCAGGCCCGAGGCAAAGCTGCAAAGCGCGAAGAGACTGCTGGAGAGCGGAAAGGTCAGGCAGGGACTCAGGCAGTTGCATACTTTGGCGACGTCAGGAAATGCGGAGGCCCAGTTCGCTCTGGGAGAGCTTTATCTGGCGGACAAAGACGTGCCCATAAATCCCGGGGAAGCTCTGCGCTGGTTCCAGAAGGCCGCAGACCACGGCCACGCACAAGCGTGCTATAAACTGGCACAGTTGTGTTACATGGGGCTGGGGCCCACGTCCGCAAGTCGTACGACAGTTTTTGAAAGAATTCCCGAACAGGATGAGCCTGATTATGAAGGCGCATTGCACTGGACGGCCAAGGCCGTTGACCGTGGAGATGCGGACGGCATGGCAATGATGGCTCATCTCCTGATGCAGGGGCCTGACAGCCTGCGCGATCCGGAAAAAGGACGGAAACTTTACCGCAGGGCCGCCGAGGCAGGTAGCGTGCAAGGTCTTTATGGTTATGGTCTCGATTTGCTCGGAACTGCGCAAAACGCTACGGAGCGCGAGCATGGATTAGTCTATATTCGCAAGGCCGCGCAGGGAGGTCTTGCGGATGCTGAACTGACCCTTGGGACTGTTCTGGAATATGAAGGCGGAAAAGACACTCAGGCCTTCGATCATTTCATGAAAGCTGCCGAAAAAGGTCGACCCGGGGCGCAGATGAAGGTTGGGATCGCCTATTATCAGGGACGGGGCGTGGAGCGCGATGTTTCCAAAGCCGAGACATGGTTACGCAAGGCCGCGCAGGGTGGAGAAATTGAAGCGATCGCACTGGTTGGGGATATCAACCTTCAGGGGGATGGGGTGACGCCCAATTTTCCGGAAGCTCATTCCTGGTATCGCCGGGCTGTACAGTCCGGGCATGCAGGGTCTGCGCTAACGCTGGCTCAGTTACTTTATAATGGGATGGGATGTGCTGCTGATCCTGCGGAAGCACGGAAGCTTCTGGATTTTGCAGCATCGCGCGGAAACGCTGCTGCGAAAGAACTCCTGCAACGTCTCCGGTAAGTCAGAACGACAGTGATAGAGGTCTGTCTGTCGGGTGCGCCTGCGCTAAATCGCGGCGCGGTTTTTTCCTAGTTTCGACATGCATATTCCGACGACCTTGGCTTCTACGGACCCAGGTTTTTTGCTGTTCAATGCCCAGAGTGCGAGCAGTGCGAAGACATAGGCCATGAGCCCGGTGGTGCCGAGGATGAAAAATTTTACAATGCCTGGCCATGAAGATGGCAGGAGATACCATTTGATGCTTTCTATGCTGAGCCATGAGACGATGCCGGCCAGGCAGGTTCGCCAGTTTTGAAAAATGACCGCGCTATAAGAGACTTTGATCAGCGTCTTGGTGGTCGAGAGATAGATAAGCATCATGATGAACGCGACACAGATACGCCCCCAGCACGCACCAAGCGCTCCAGAAGGAGACGATCATATTGCCAGTTGATGGCACTGACGATCTGACCGCCACTGCTCCAACCGAGAAAATTTCTGAAATCGCTCCATCGCGACAGCGTAAAATGCGGTTTGTATGGAGAGATCACATAAGAAACGATCATTCCAAAAGCAGTACTCGTAATCGTCGCTGCAGCAACGGCCCAGTAAGAGCGCGTTGTGACAGCCACAAAGACAGCAACGATCAGAGCGCCGAATTTTCCAAGAAAATCGATGATACATTCGCGCGAAAAATCAAGACGTTTTGCATAAAGCGCCAAACCTGGGCTCTGCATTCCGCGCAGCGCAGGTGCCAGACTAAGCGCCATGAGCAGCGGGAAGAGTCGGGCATCATGGTATAAAATGGAAAACGGTAAGGAAATGAGGAAGACAAGGACACAAATAGTGGAGCCGCGTAGGAAACTAAGCGTAAATGCCGTGTCGAGATGGTCTTTGTCTATGGTCTCCAGAACAACCAGCGCCTGGGACAACGGGAGTTCGAAAATGGCTTCTGTCAGATAAATGACGGACATGGCCAGGGATACCACACCAAAATCAGCTGGCAGCAGAAGATGTGTCAGAACAACAAGCGACACAAAATCCAGGAAACGGCCCAGTAGCTTGGCACCGACAAGAAAAGCCGCTCCACGGGCCGCTTTTGCGCCGACATTGGTAAATGCTTCCTGCTCCGGGATCGGGGCATTTTCCGGTTCGAGGCTATTAGTCACGAAAGTACGCCAACCCTTCAACGCAGCCACCCCGGCTAAGGGTGGCACCAGTCCAGAACATGTTCAGGTTTCAAGATTATTTCTTTCAGGCCGTTTGTTCCATGCCCTGAAATATAAAATTCTTATTGCCCGTCTTCATTTGGGGCAAATCTGCCTGAGCCTTTCATCTGCGCTGTTTGATGACTTCGCGATACACATCCATCGTCTGGTCGCAGACACGGCTGATATCGAAAAATTCTATGTGGCGGAGCGAGGCTGCTTTCTGTTGAGCCAGAAGGTCTGGATTATCTAGGAGTGATAACACCGCTTGGGCAAGAGCTGGTGCGTCTTGCGGGGGTACAAGCAGGCCGGCATTCCCGACGCTGCAGACTTCTGGCACACCGTCTACATCGGTTGCTACGATGGCGCAGCCTGCTTCACGTGCTTCGCAGATGACCAATCCAAAAGGTTCACGCAGGGACGGCAGAACAAAAATATCCGATGCGTTCAGCCATGATCCCGTATCTGGCAAAGCCCCACGGAACAGGATGTTGGCGCCTCCCTCCAGAGCCGCAGCCTGCTTTTCGTACTGCTCTCTGTAGGGGCCGTCTCCCAGAATGTTCAAAGTTGTTTCAGGATGACTGCGCCATATCATCTCAAAAGCGTCCAGCAGGGTGGAAATCCCCTTGCGCGGGTGGAGGCCGCCCACTGAAATCAGGTTGGGTCGTGGAAGATCAAGATTTTGATCTGGCCATTCCTTACGGCGTACAGCATTGCGCGTGCCATTCAGTACAGTTCTCACACGGGATCTGGGAACGTGACGGCGGATCATTTCTTCCGATACAGCGCGACTGACCCCAATGACGCGGTCTCCCAATCCCATGAGGATGGCATGCCAGTCAAAAGAGTTATGAACCGTCGTTACAAGCGGAATTCCAAAGAGACACGTCCAGGGTTTGGCGAGCACTGCACCGGTCATCATGTGGGCATGAATCACATCCGGTCGGAATTCACGGATGACTTTCCATATAGAAAAGAACGTCTTGATTCCCTTCCGAACTGTCATTGCTTCCTGTGGCACATCGATCAGAACAACTCCATTTTTCTTCAGGAGAGGCTCGAAGTACCCGCCAGAACTACCGAATGCGACGGTATGTCCCTTGGCGGTTTGCTCGCAGGCAATGTCAACAGCGGCATGCACGTTGCCATTGGCAAAACGGCAGTGATTGGAAAGATGAAGAATGCGCATCGGATTTCTAGTAATTGATAATATTCCATTTGTTTACCACGTATTTCCTAATCGTTAATGAAATATAAATTAATAACTAAACATAGAATAGAATTAATCATATTTTAACGAAAGAACGAGGCACCAAAGATCATTTGGTCTTTTTCTTGGAGGATTCTTTGAGTTGGCCGGTGTGAGAAAGAGCCACCTTTAAGCGAATCTGTGCTCGATCTCCGTTCAGCTAAAGACCAGAGATAATAAAAAATGCTTTAACGTCTTATTAATGAGAAAAAATTCTCCCTGTGTGCGAATAGGCGCATATTATTCGATCTAAAAATGCACGGATAAACAATTCGGTGCGTATAGGTTGATTTATAATACGTCGGGATTGCTCCCGATTATGCAGGATAATTGTGACATGGCTTCGACTTATTGGACTGGTGGCACTAGCGGCGACTTTTATAACGTCAAGAACTGGTCGACCGGTGCGTCTCCGACGACATATCATGACGTTACCATTTCTGGAACGAGCTCCACCGCCACGGTTGAAGCCGTAGCTTGCGCACCGAGTGCGACGGCTGTTCCTAGCCTGACAATCGGTGGGTACGGCACGCTCGACATCACGGCATCTTCCTGCCAGTCCAGCGAAAGCTCTCCTGTCTTCTCGACCAGCGCTTTCCAGGTTTTTCAGTACGGCTCCATCGTCATCGACACGCCTTCGGCAGTTCAGCTCGGCGACATTAATGTCATGAGCGGTACCCTCACCATTGAAAACAATCGTAGCAATGTTTTTATGGGAGCTGGTTCGCGCCTGAATGGCGACGGTACTGTGAATCTGATTAATTCCACGTTTGGCAGCCAGACGGCTAGCATCAACGTCGAAAATTCGATGCACATTACGCTCTCTGGAAACAGCTCGATGTACACGGGCTTCCTGACAACGGGCGTGTCTGTTTCCTTCGACTCCAAGTCGAGCGAACAGTTTTTCCTCAATGGTTCGGACAAAGCGGTCGACACCAAATTCTCGGGTGTTTCTGATAAGACCCAGTTCGGTATTACGGCGAATACCGGTGAAACGCCGCTTTCCGCGTCGTATACCAAGAACGCCGATGGTAGCTACAGCCTTGTTGTACAGGAAAGCGATAATCACACACTTACCCTGAACAGCGTCACGATGGCTTCCGGTTACACGCCGGGTAAGCTCGCGATTACGCAGGATAAGAGCGGTAATTATCTTATTTCTGACACATCCGCGAACAGTGGTAACTCTGGCGACCATTGTGGTGGTCACGGTGGCCATTGGGGTGACCACGACGGCCACTGCGGCTGGAACGGCCACGATGGTCACTCGGGTTGGAATGGTCACGACGGTCATTCGGGCTGGAACGGCCACGATGGTCACTCAGGCTGGAATGGCCACTCGGGTTGGAACGGTCATAACGGCTCCAGCACGGGTTGTGGCGATCATGGCACCAGCTGGGGCTGGGGTTGGGGATCTGGTGGGTGTGATTACTCGTCTTCCATGCAGCAGATCATTTCTTCTTGGAACAGCGCCTTCTCGTCCTGCAAGGGCTGGCAGCCGAGCAACTGTGGTGGCAGCAACTGGCATGGTGGAAACTCCGCTCAGGCCGGTAGTGCTTGGAACTGCTCTTCCAACTGGGGTCAGCAGAGCGGTTCACATGGCTGCTTCTCCTCATCGGGACAGTCTTCGTCGCATTCCCAGACACCTGTGATCCACAACCCGTCACCCTGGGGCTGCTAATCGCTTCGGCGATCAGTAGATTCAGGAATTGAGAAGAAGCACCCGGCAATGGGTGCTTCTTTTTTGTTTCCAGTATTAATGTTGGAAACAAAATCGTTTCAGGAAAAACAAACAGAATGTCTGACAGGACGCACGAGACCGCCCGTTTGAATAGACCTTCTGGGGATCATATCCCGTCCCTGCAATCATTGCGGGGTATTGCATCCTTAACCGTATTGATGCGGCATTATGTTCGTTGCTTTCCGGGAGGCGAAACCTTCTGGCTTGCGTACCAAAATATCTTTTTCAATTCACAAGCTGCCGTTGTCGTATTTTTTGTTCTGAGCGGCTTTGTATTGTCTCCTTCTTTTTTCAATAAACCCACAAGTGTGAGTGAGCTTGCCGGATTTTACGTGCGGCGTTTTTTTCGCATTGTGCCGCTGCTTGCAGTCGTAACGGCTTTTTCGTTCTTCTATGTGAAATCGGCTTTTTCGACATGGAAAGTGCCATTTGCCAACTCTTGGTTCGAAGGGTTGCTGGCGCACGACGTGCCACTGTCGGCCTCGATTCTGGCCAGATGCTTCGTTGGTATGAACAGTGCTCTCGTTCCCCAGAACTGGACAATCGCCTGTGAATTGCTGGTGGCATTAATATTGCCATTTCTTGTCAAAGCCTGCACCGGACGTCTCTGGCTTGCCGCATTAACATTCGTCATTGCAGCAGTATTGTCGTTTCTTGCGGCCGATGGTGGTGGGAAAAGTCTTCCTGTCCTTTATGCAGTCGATTTTGTTATTGGGATTCTGACCTTCAGGATTTTACAGTCTTATACCAAACGGTATTCCGACCTCTTTTTTTACGCTGCGGTCATCGGGCTTGTGTGTACCTGGAAGATGGTGGAAGTAGTGACAGGTCAGGTTGATCTGCCATTCAACGATCCACTCCGCAGTCTTGTCGAAGCCATTTTTGCCGCCTTCATCATTTATGGTCTGGCGACGAAGAACCATATGGCCCGACTTCTTTCAGCACGCTGGCTGGTGTGGCTTGGAGATATTTCCTTTGGAATATATCTCGTTCATTTTCTGGTTATTGTCGTTGTTGCGCGGCTGATGGCGCATTTTCTAGTTCCGTATTCGCTTCCGACACAGATGCTCCTGATGCTGGTTCCGGTTCTCGCCATATCTTTGGGGGCGTCTTATTTTTCCTATCGTTTCATTGAAATTCCTTTCAATGATCTTGGGAAAAGCCTTCAGCGCCACGTTAGGGCTGCTCTTGCTCGGGGATGAATAACGAAAATCAGGCGCATTCTCTTCCCGTCTGACTGAACGGGAAGAGAGCGTGTGGTCTTTAGTAGCGCTCGGGGACGAGCATGGTCTCGGGGGTGGGTTCGCGTTCATAATCCGGATGAAACACGCGCTCCGGGAGAATCACCTCTGTACGGCTGACGGGCTCATAAGGCACGAGAGACAGGAAATGGGCGATGCAGTTCAGGCGCGCGCGTTTCTTGTCAACGGCGGGGACGACCCACCATGGCGCTTCGGGGATGCTGGAGCGTTCCAACATGACTTCCTTGGCCAGCGTGTAGCTCTCCCAACGACGGCGGCTTTCAAGATCCATCGGGCTGAGTTTCCACTGCTTCAGCGGGTCTTCGATCCGGGCGCGGAAACGGGATTCCTGTTCTTCGTCCGTAATTGAAAACCAGAATTTTATGACCCGGATGCCACTCCGGACCAGCATGCGCTCGAACTCAGGAACGGAGCGGAAGAATTCTTCATATTCTTCGTCTGTGCAGAACCCCATGACGCGTTCAACGCCAGCACGGTTGTACCAGCTGCGGTCAAAGAGAACGATTTCGCCCGCGGCGGGAAGGTGGGCCGCATAACGCTGGAAATACCATTGTGTACGCTCGCGGTCATTCGGTGCCGGAAGCGCTGCGACGCGGCAGATCCGTGGGTTCAGACGTTGGGTAATACGCTTGATCGCACCACCTTTTCCAGCAGCGTCCCGACCTTCAAAGAGGACCACAATACGCTCGCCGCTGGCCTTGACCCAGTCCTGCAGCTTGATGAGTTCACCCTGAAGGCGGATCAGTTCGCGGAAATAGGTACGACGGAACTCACGGTCAGCAGGATCGAGACCTTCGCCTTCGTTTTCTTCCAGAGAGAGCTCGAATTCTTCATCCAGATCATCGATGATTTCGTAGCGCATGCGCGCCCGAGCCTGTTCGTCTGGCGAGAGACCGCCGAAATCGTTGTCCTGCGTCATGAATGGGTTCCTTTGTCACCGGCTTTACAGGCCGTGAACAGAACCTTATCGGGCAAAGCGGATCTGAAGTTTGAAACTTAATTGAAATCACAGAGCGGATTTTTAAAAAGACGTGGTCATGTTCAGACCCAGAACGGCTCCCCGTGATGCGGAGGCAGCACCTTTTGCCGGTTCCTGACCGCCCAGATTCCAGAAATACTGGAAATCCGGCTGGAGGGTGACGTAATCGCGGACCGGAATCTGCCATGTCAGCTCGATATGATTTTCTGGCACCAGAAGTCTGGCCGTACTGTCTGAAAGACGAATGACGTCCCGCGCGTTTTCTTTGGCGCGATGACTGAAAAATCCTGTTCCCCAGCCAATTCCAATGACGTCGTTGGGGCGGGACGGAACAAACCCCTGAAAGGTCAGTCCGGCTTCCACCTCTGCTGTAAGACGGTTTCTGGTGCCGCTGGCCATGGTGGTGCGTACAAAAGCATTGATGGCCTTGACCGGATCGCCGATGGTTCGCCAGAGCGCCTGATCAAGAACGATATATCCCAGCCAGGTCCCGGAGTGGTAGAAGGGCGTACCGGTGCTGTCAGGGCTGCCCAGAAGGCCGCCCTGACTGTCAAAACGCGGGTCCGGAAAGCGCCCTGTGTCGTATAGGCCGCCAATCTTCCAGGTTCCTGGAAGGGCGGGTGCATCCTTTCCCGAGAGACTCTGTGCTGCATCGACCCAGAGCTGGGCTTCTCCCATGAAAAGGGTTCCGCCTCTCGTGGAAAAAGTGGTCCCTGATGGGTCGATCCGTGTCGCGCTGAGAGTGCTGTAGAAGGGGCCTCGGGTTGGATTGTCATCCGTGATGGCGAGCATGAGAACGAGCGGATAGGCGGGGGACCATTTGATCCGTGTTCCGACAGCGGAAAACGGCCATGAAGGGCCACCGGAATAGAGATTGCTGGACGTTGAAAGTGGCCAGCCGAAACTTCCATTCAGGAACAGGGATGCGTTCTGGCTGACCAGGAATTCGGTATCCAGATCGATCGTTCCGACGCGGATGTCCAGTCGGTTTCCAAAAAAACCCTGCCCGTACCAGAGTTCAAACAGGCGTGTCGTCCGGCCTGCGTCATAACCACTGACCGGGTTGAGGGAGCCAAGACGTTCTCCGGCCAGAGATCGTCCCCGGACCTGAATGGCGCTGATATTGAACAGCCCGTCATGCCATCCAAAGGCCCGGCGGGTCTCTAGCAGAAGACTGGCAGCCGTCATGCCGTCATAGGTCGGACCGGGATGCTGGCCACCAGAGGCGAGGCCCCAGATTTCCTCGACATCCTGAAGGTTGAACCGGATTCCTTTTCGGCCCAGCCAGGATCTTGCGCCGCCGACATCCCCGAGAAGTTCGGTACCCGCATCTTCAGGAGGCAGGACGAATCCCGGTGCCGGTGAGGGTAGGGGAACGCCCGAGGGTAGCACATCTGTAACGAGCGGAGCGGTTGCGGCCTGTGCGGTTCCGATCAGTGAGACCAGAGCGAGCCATGCGCTCGTCAGTCGCAGGAGCGAAGGAGAACGTCCTTCGGACATGCTGATATCCCGTCAGACAGATGCGGGGAGGGTGAACGCCGGAAAAACCGGATCGAACGTTCCGGCAGGGCTGAAGACATGCAGAGATCGGCAATGATCCGGAACGCGGTCTGGCAAGACGGTTCCCCTTCCCTGAGGGCGTGGACTGTCCGGACCATTCACAGGACGGGGAGGGGGAAGTGAAGTGAAGTTATTATGACGTGGCAGAGTTCAGGGCCAGTCAGACAGGACCCTGTCTTTTACGCTCGTGGGGAGTGGCACGTAATCCAGATCCCGCGTCACGTCATCGCCCTGTTTCAGGCCGTATCTGAAAAATGTTTTTGTGGCGGCGGCTGCCGTTTTGTCTGCCGGATGGACAGGAACCAGAACGAAAGTTGCGCTCATGATTGGCCAGGCCTGCGGCGCCGGGGCCTGAAGAAGATTCACGGCGTAATGGTCAGCGTGCAACCAGTCTGCGCTGGTGGCGGCACTGGTGAACGACGCTTTTTCCGGCGCGACGAACTGCCCCGCATGGTTTTTTAGCCGGACGGTATTGAGCCTGTTCTGGCGCGCAAACGCATATCCCACAAAGCCGATGCCCCCGATGGACTGACGCACGCTGGCCGCGACCCCGTCATTCCCCCGCGCTTCTGGGCCATCACCCCACATCCCGGCTTTCCAGTCAGGTGCGACGTCATGCAGATAATCCGCAAAAACATGGCTGGTGCCAGAGGCTTCCTCGCGGTGGATAGGGAGCACATCCAGATCCGGCAGACGCAGGCCGGGATTTAGCGCTCGGAGATGCGGATCGGCCCAAGACGTGATCGTGCCGTCAAACAGCGCAGCGAGTGTTGGTCCGTCCAGTTTCATCTGGTTGGAAGCAATGCCGGGGACATTGATAATCACTACGATCGCACCTAGTGCAGTCGGGAACTGGTAGAGACCGTTTGCATCCAGCAAGGCGTCCGCAAGAGGGAGATCTGATGCTCCGAAATCTGCACCAGAAGTCATGACGAGCTTTTGCCCCGCACCGGAACCGACGCTTTGATAGGTCAGAGACAGGCCAGTCTGGTGGTGAAAACCTTTCCCCCATCCCCGATAAAGCGGGGCAGCAAAGCTGGACCCGCCCCCGGTGAGATCAGCCGAATAGGCCGTCCCGCAGAGAAGAATTGCAAGAACGCCTACCATGTAGCGCATGGCCCGTTTGCCCTGATGCAACATGCTCAACCCTGTTCCGGTTTGTGTCCCGGTTTTTCTATCACTTCGGTCAAGCGCGTGGCCATGTCTGTCTATGGGATCAGGCGTCGATATCGTCCAGATAATCGGCCGACGGAACAAAGAACAGCGAGCCCGTGACGGGACGACTGTAATCCAGCAGGCGATCGTAATTTCCTGCCGGTTTGCCGACGAACATGTTGTGCAGCATTTCCTCCGTAACGGACGGGGAGCGGGCATAGCCGATGAAATAGGTGCCGAACTCCCCCTTCCCAGCCTCGCCGAACGGCATGTTGTCGCGCAGGATATCGACCTGCTTGCCGTTGCGCGTCACGACGTTCAGAGCGTTGTGGGCGTAAGCGGGCTTTGTTTTGTCATCGAGTTCGACATTGGACAGCTTTTTGCGCCCGATGATCTTTTCCTGCATCTCGACGGGCAGGGTGTTCCAGGCGTCGAGATCGTGGAAATATTTCTGGGTGATGACGTAGCTGCCGCCTTTGAAAGCTGCGTCTTCATCGCCGATGATGGCGGCCTCACAGGCTGCGGCATTTTCTGGGTTTTCCGTACCGTCCACGAAGCCGATCAGGTCCCGGTCGTCGAAATATTTGAAGCCGTGGACTTCATCCACCACCGTGCAGACGGCACGCAGGCGCTCCATGACCAGCTTGGCCATTTCGAAGCACATGTCCATGCGGGTGGCGCGGATATGGAACAGCATGTCACCGGGTGTGGAGACGGCGTGATGGACGCCTTTGATTTCCTGAAACGGGTGCAGTTCCTGTGGACGCGGGCCCGGAAAAAGGCGGTCCCATGCGCTCGATCCGAAACCCAGAACACAGGAAAGCTGACCGTTCAGATCCCGGAAGCCGACCGTGCGGCGCAGGCCTGAAAGATCCGCACAGAGGCTGCGAATGGTGTTTTCCGCATCCGTGCCGGGATTGATGTTCAGGACAAGGAAAATGGCGGCGCGCGTCAGGGGGGCGGCAACGGGCTGGGGCGTGGCGTCGGACATGAAAGCAGTCTTTTCATCAGCGGAGAAGAAATGGTGCCCTCGTTGATAGCGTGCCCGGCGTCTGGAGAACAGGTTACGAAAACAGGTAAAGCCCGTTTTGAAATACAGTTCGCGTGCAGTAATGTCCGGCCACAAACGGAAAAAGGTCATCATGGACAGCAATTTGAAATGCCCGGTCTGCGGGTGCGAACATGTTTATCCGGACGGTGCGCTGTGGATGTGCCCGGAATGTGCGCATGAGTGGAACCCGGCCGAAACGGCAGCAGAACATGGCGCGGCGTCCGGCGAGATCCGTGACGCCAACGGCAATGTTCTGGCGGATGGCGATACGGTTACGGTCATCAAAGACCTGAAAATCAAGGGCTCGTCCATGGTCGTCAAGGGCGGGACCAAGGTGAAGAACATCCGTCTGTCGGACGGCGGAGACGGGCATGATATCGCCTGCAAGATTGCCGGAATCGGGGCGATGAACCTGAAATCCGAGTTCGTCAGGAAGGCCTGATGGACAGCGCCGGGCCGTCCAGAATATCGTGGGCGGCTTTGAGCGCCGTATGTAACTCGGGATAGATATTCCCTGCCCCGAGGGCAGGTGTGATGTGATGGCGGTCCATGTCTGAACGCAGATAGACGCTCACCCGTCCGAAAATCAGTGCAATCCCGCGCTGCTGGAGTTGCGCGATCAGGTCTCGCAGGTCGGCGGCGGCGGAATAGTCGATGTCCGTGACGGGGCTGGCATCGAGGACGACACAGCGGACCGGGTGCGGCGCGTGGTCCACCAGAGCCAGAAGGTCCTGCCGAAAGCGCGTCGAGTTGGCGTAGAACAGATCCGCACAGAACCTGAAGACGATGAGGCCCGGAGCCGTTTCCAGCCCGTTCTTCGCAGGCAGGGCTTCCAGAATTCCTGTGCCTGCGGCCTGCTGCAGGACCATCGTATGCGGCTCGTAGCTGTGTCGGACATGGCGAAACAGCGAGAGCGCGATAGCGAGGAAAATACCTTCCTCGACACCCACCCCCACGACAACGGCGGCGGTCGTCATGGCCAGCCAGAACTCGCCCGGACTTTCCTGCCGGATTGCGCTCAGACTCTTGAGGTCAATCATTCCGATGGCGACGGTAAAAACGATCCCGGCCAGAACACAACGGGGCAGAGCCTCCAGCGGGTGCGTCAGAAACAGCAGAACCGTGAGCGTCACGCAGGCGAACGTCACCTGTGCGACCTGACTACGCGCACCGGAACGCACCGCCATGGCGGTCTGGGTGGGGCTGCCATTGACGGTGAAGGTGCCGCTCAGACCGGCGGCAATATTTGCGGCGGACAGCCCCAGAAGGTCGCGGTTCTCATCGACGGTTTCATGAAACAGCTCTCCGAAGACCCGGGACGTGGCTGCACTCTGTGCGATGATGACGAACACACACGACGCCGCCACGGGCAGGAGGGCCAGGCAGTCGTTCCATGAGACGCCAGGCAGGCCGAAACGCGGTAACCCGCCCGCGACATGGCCCAGTGTGGGAACGCCGTGATGTGGCAGGTTCAGTCCCATGCTCAGCGCGATGCTCCCGATGACGACACAGAGCCCCGTTGGCAGATGCGGCGCAAGGCGCTGTCCGGTCATGAGAATGCCAACCGTGAAAGCGGAAAGAGCGGCGACCATAAGGTTGGCCTGCGGGATCTGACGAAGCGTGTCGTAAGCCTGAAGCAACGGGTTATGCGTGCTGACGGACACGCCCAGCATATCGTGCAGCATGGCGATGCAGACCTGTACGCCCACACCGGCTAGAAACCCGGTGAGAACGGTACGGGACAGGAAATCCGCCAGAAATCCCAGCCGGAAGACCCGCGCCACAAGCAGGAGAGCTGCGCAGAGCAGTGCCGTCATGCTGACGAGTGCCATGTAATGCGGGCTGCCCTGCGGCGCCATCTTGCCGATGGCACTTGAGAAAATAGCCGCCGTTGCGGAATCGGCCGCCACGACCAGATGCCGGGAGGACCCAAAGGCTGCGAACGCCACAAGCGGCAGCAGGACCGTATAAAGCCCTGTAACGGCGGGCATGGCCGCGATGCGCGTATAGCCCAGCACCTGCGGAATATTTACTGAAGCCAGCGAGAGTCCTGCGATGATATCCGTCCATTTCCGGCGGAGGGCTGTGGGTTGGGGCTGTGCTGACATGAGGCGTATTTTAGGCCTGTGGTTCGGATCTGTCTTCACAATGTTCCGCAGGAGGTTGGGTCCCGCTCGAAAATGGCTCATGATCTGTCAGAACGAGGATGGATTTTTCGTCCATCAGGCAAAAGGAGCAGGATCATGACCCAGAGAGTAGCGCTCGTTACAGGTGGATCGCGTGGCATCGGTGCGGCTATTGCGCTGAAGCTGGCGCAGGATGGATTTGATATCGCCATTACTTACGCCCGCAATGAAAAGGCCGCGCAGAAAATTGTCGGCGAAGTCGAAGCGCTGGGACGTCGCGCCGTTGCAGTGCAGGCCGATGGTGGCAGCGCTGACGGCAATATCGCGGCGATTACAAAGACGCATGAGGCGTTTGGGCGTCTGGACGCGCTGGTGTGCAATGCAGGCATCTACCCCTATGGCCCGATCGCCCAGATGAGTGTCGCGCAGATCGAAGATGTTCTGAACCTCAACCTGCGCGCGGCAATGATTGAGACGGTCGAGGCTCTGAAATACATGAAAGCGGGTGGTCGCCTGATTTATATCGGCTCGGCCTTTGGCGAGCGCGCACCGTTCCAGGGCATTTCGCTCTATGCCGCCACGAAAGCCGGTCTGATCGGGTTTGCAAAGGGTGTGGCGCGGGATCTCGGACCGCAGGGCATTACGGCGAATGTCGTTGAGCCCGGCCCGATCGCGACAGATCTCAATCCCGAGGACGGTCAAGGGGCTGCCGTCATCCGCAGCTTCACGGCCACGGAATCCTACGGCAAGGTCAATGACATTGCCCGCACGGTGTCCTTCCTCGCCAGCCCTGATGCTTCTTACATCACCGGCGCGTCCATTCTGGTGGATGGCGGCCTCGTCGCCTGAGACCGGAGACAGACTTCATGCCCATGTCCGTCACGATCTACGGAATCCCCAACTGCGATACGATGCGCAAGGCACGCTCATGGCTAGCCGAGCATGGGGTTGCGACTACTTTCCATGACTATCGCAAAGACGGTGTTCCGCAGGCGCGGCTGGAAAGCTGGGTGGCGAAACTGGGTTGGGAAAAGCTCCTGAACCGTTCGGGAACGACGTTTCGCAAGCTCCCGCCCGAGCTTCGGGAATCTCTGGATACAGACCGGGCTCTGGCGCTCATGCTGGAACATCCCGCCATGATACGGCGTCCCGTGCTGGAAGGGCCGGAGGTGCTGCTGGTCGGGTTCCGTGCCGACGACTACGCGGCTGCTCTGTCCGGCTCTAGTGATCCAGACCAAGCGCCCTGATCTTGCGGTGCAGTGTGGCGCGGCTCACGCCTAAAAGACGTGCGGCCGCGCTTACATTTCCACGGACCGTTCCAAGGGCGGAGCGGATAACCTGCGCCTCCGCCCGCCGGAAATTCGGCTCTTCCTGACTGTCAAGCAGAGGCAGGAGCGCCGGAAGTCCGGACAATTCGCCTTTCGGCCAGTTCATATGCTGGCGGCTGGCGTGTGTGGCCCCACGAATATGACCGTCCCGATCCAGCGCAATCAACATTGTCGAGGACGATGTTGATGGTCCGAGAGTCAGGATCATGTCCTCCCGGAAGCGGTCGTGAAACAGTTTCTCCTCCACGCGCCGGGCCGTTGTCTGGAGGGCATCCATCAGAAGCGGCGCAGCAGGCAGCACGTTTTCGGCCACGAATGAGCTGATATCGATGGCCCCTGCGAGATCCCCGATGGAATTGTAAACAGGCACCGCCATGCCGGTCAGTTTGCGGAAGCACAGACGCCAGTGCTGGTCGTGAACGACCATGACCGGGCGTTCCTCACGCAGGCAGGTGCCGATCGCATTCGTTCCGGCGTTGGCCTCATTCCAGACTGCGCCTGCCTGAAAACGCCATCGCCGACAGCCGCTCAGATTGCTGCGCTGGGTGTGGCGCGAGAGGACGACGCCGGTGGGGTCAGCCAGCATGACCGTGAAATCCAGAGGGTCCACCAGCGTATGCAGACGCTGCATTTCGGGGAGTGCACTTTGGATCAGGCGCTGCGTGCGGCCGCTGACAAAGCGTAGTTCAGGCTGGCTGAGGACCTGTGTTTCCCAGCGTTCGGACGGATCCAGATTGTAGTTTGTGGAGCATCTCGCCCAAGAATCCGACAGGCATGTCCGGGCTGTGGCCGTGGTCATCGTGCCGCCCGCACGGTGGGATACGACACCCGGTGCCGAAAACCTGTCGCAATTCTGCGACAGGTGCGTCGCAGACAGTCACAATCGGGTGAGGGTGCAACCATACAGGATAGCCTGTTGAGGAGACATTCAGGAATGACGGCTTCTGGAAAAGGCGAAGCGTTGCGTATCGGGTGTGTTTCTTCGCAGGCCATCGGTAACGCAACACTCCTTTCTTTTCCGGTTCAGTGCTGTGGGTCGGATGGGACACAGGCATGAAAGCCGGAGCTTTTGCAAGCGCCGGTTATTGCCGCTCCTGACGTACGAACAGAGCTGTCCCGTCCGTCACAGCCATGACGGAGCGCCAACGATATCGCGTTCCGCCGATGATCAGGAAAGACAAATCATTTCAGAGAGAATGGTTTTCGTTTTTCGCAAGAACGAGGTGTCATGTCTGCTTCACTCCAGAGGGTAATGTCTCCATTAACCTCTATCCTGCTCGCAGTTGTCGGGCTTTTCCTGCTGGGAGGGGGAGGATATCTCCTCGTTCTCGGTGGTTCGTGGTTCTATGCCCTTATGGGGCTCGTGATGCTTGCTGCGGCGGGTGTCAGCTTCCGCAATCCGCTGCTGGGTGCGCGTCTGTACGCTGTGCTTCTGCTGGTGGCGACCATCTGGTCCGTGTTTGAAGTCGGGTTCGACATCTGGGGTCTGGAAGTCCGTCTCTTCACGCTCGTCGGTATCGCGGCCTGGATGCTGCTGCCATGGGTGTGGCGGACCGGTCAGACCTGGGTTTCGGACAAGCGCGAGCTTCTCGGCTCGGCCGTTATTGCGATGGTTGCGATTATCGCAAGCTGCTTCACGTCCTACTCCATCAACGGTACGCTCCCGGCCGACCGTATGACCGCGACCAACCAGTCCGACCTGACGGCAAAGGATACGCCCGATGCCGACTGGCCGGCCTATGGCCGTACGGTGGGTGGAGACCGCTACAGCCCGCTGGCTCAGATCACGCCTGCGAATGTCAGCAACCTCAAGCGCGCCTGGGTGACCCGCACAGGTGACGTTCAGAAGGCGGATGAAGGTGTTGTCGCCGGACCGGATCAGGGCCACGAGTTCAACCTTGAAGTCACCCCCATCAAGGTCGATGACACGCTCTATCTCTGCACGCCGCATAACTGGGTCATGGCTCTTGACGCCAAGACCGGTAAGGTGAAGTGGAAGTTCGATCCCAAGCCTGCTGCCGAGGATCTGGCTGCCAACGTCTATCTGGCCTGCCGTGGCGTGTCCTACTACAAGGCGCCGGACGACTATACGGCTCCGGACGGCTCCAAGGCCTGCCAGAAGCGCATTTTCTCCCCGGTCGGTGACGTCCGCCTGCTGGCTGTTGATGCTGAAACCGGCAAGCCCTGCGAAGATTTCGGCGAGCATGGTTTTATTTCCCTGCGCCAGTATCTCGGCCATGTGCCGCATGGCTTCCACTTCGTGACGTCTCCGCCGCTGGTGGTGAAGGATCGCGTGGTTCTGGGCGGCTGGATTTTCGACAACCAGGCGAATTTCGAGCCCTCCGGCGCAATCCGTGCGTTCAATCCGATCAACGGTGAGATCGAATGGGCTTGGGATGCCGGTCACAACCCGGAAAACTGGAAGCCCGGCCCGAACGACGAGCTGACGCGTGACACCCCGAACGCATGGGGCGTTTACACGGCTGACCCGGAACTTGGCCTGCTGTACCTGCCGATGGGCAATGCGCCGCCGGACAACTGGGGTGGTTCGCGCCGTTCGTTCGACGACGCCACGTCCAGCGCCACGATTGCTCTTGATATCGAGACGGGTGAACGCCGCTGGACCTTCCAGACCGTGCATCACGATCTGTGGGATATGGATCTGGCTATCGGACCGTCCATGGTCGATCTGCCCGGCCCGAATGGTGAAAACATTCCTGCTCTGATCCAGAGCACGAAGCGCGGTGAGTTCTTCGTTCTGGACCGTCGCACCGGTAAGCCGGTTCCGGGCTATCCGGTCGAGGAACGCCCTGTTCCGACCGCGGGTGTTGCAGCGGATGACCATGTCTCCCCGACGCAGCCTTTCGCTGTCGGTCTGCCGTCCCTGACGCCGCCGGACCTGAAGGAAAGCGACATGTGGGGCGCGACGCTGCTGGATCAGATGATCTGCCGCATCCAGTTCCGTCAGTCCGCTTACGAAGGTCAGTTCACGCCGCCGCATGTTGGCAAGACGACGATCGTCTATCCGGCATTCTATGGCGTGGTGGACTGGCAGGGCGCATCCATCGATCCGCAGCGTAAACTGCTGATAGCCAATGCGAGCTACCTGCCGTTCCGGATCCGTCTGGAAAAGCGTCAGAAGGCCGAAAACGCTGGCATTCTGCCGAAGTGGAACGGTCAGGGCGACAAGCCGGAAGCCAAGGGCGACGCGCTGAGCGTGTCTCCGGATTACGGCACGCCGTACATCGCCTATACCAGCCCGTGGCTGAACCCGCTTCAGATCCCCTGCAAGGGACCGGTCTGGGGCAAGATCACAGCCATCGATCTGGTGACGAAGAAAATCGTCTGGCAGCACCCCGTCGGCACCACGCGCGACACGGGTCCTTTCCGGACGCATAACAACCTTCCGCTTCCGACCGGTATGTACAACATCGGCGGCAGCGTCCTGACCAAGGGCGGCGTCTCCTTCATGGGAGCAACGGCCGACGATTACCTGCGCGGTTTCGACATGTCGAACGGCAAGGTCATCTGGCAGGACCGTCTGCCTGCAGGCGGACAGGCAACACCGATGTCCTATCAAATTGATGGGAAGCAGTATGTTGTGATCGCCGCAGGTGGTCATGGGGGCCTTGGCACCCGCAGCGGTGATTATATCATCGCCTACAGCCTGAACGGAGACCAGAGCACAGCCGCGCACTGATCTTTCGGTCAAGGATGGAGCGTGTCCCTGTAAGGACACGCTCCACACTCCCGCTCAATCTCTATGGAAATTCATGTCATGCGTCGCAAATTCACGCTCGGAGTGCGCCTTGGTGCCCTGACAGCCTGGTTGCCTGCTGTTGCTCTCGTTCCGGGCTTTGCCGCTCATGGCGCGGATATTCCCCTGGCCATCATCGGGCCGCACGAATACGACCTGCCGGTGGATTTCAAGCCGTTCAACGTCGTCGTGCAGTATGGCGACGGCAATGCTGCCGGTTCGGTCTATGACAGCGGCGGTCAGCGCCGGGCGCATGGCGGCAGCCATACCTGGAGCGGTATGACGAAATATGTGCATTTCCGCAGTTTCGACGCCATCCCGCATGTCAGCTTCGCCTTCGAGTTGATCCAGTCCGAAGCCTATACGCTGGCCAACGGACAGAATTGGGGCGGTCTGGGGACGACGATCGTCGGCCCGGCGGCGTGGTTCAAGCCCAATAAGCACAGCACGCTCGGCATCCAGACCTTTATGGAAACTCCGTCAGGGACGCGGGATGCCACGGCGATGCATTACTGGGCGAACCTGTCGAGTATCATTTTCGATTACGAATGGAAGCATTTCAGCTTCGATGGCGATCTGGGCAGCGTCGTGAGTTCGACCAAACACCGTAACGGTGAGCATAGCTATTCGCCCGGCAACGTGTTTTACACGAACCTGCGTTTCAGCTGGAAAGCCACGTCACGTTTCGAGCCGTTCTTTTCGCTCGACTGGCAGAACAGCGGCGGTATGCACGACAACACATCCAACCTCTGGGTCGCCAATTCGAGCAGCCGCGAAACGGCGCTTGGCGTCGGTGCGATGTTCTATATCACCAAACGCCTGTCATTCACGCCCCGCTATTCCCATTCGGTCGAAGGACGGAACGTGCCGGAAACAAACGCCTATTACATGAAGATCGCCTATCTTTTCTAACCTTCAGGCCGCCGCCTTCGGCCGAAAACGCGCCGTGGTGATGTCGCAGTCATACTGTGCGGCGGTTTCGCAGGGATTGCTGGCGAGTTCGTTGACGGCCTCCAGAATACGCTCGACCTTGGCGTCATCCATCAGCACGCTGAAATTCAGGCGTGTCCAGCCCGGCTTTTCAATTTCCTGACCGGACAGAATGGCGCCACGGATCTGGTCCGATTCAGTCTCGTCGATCCCCAGAAGACGGTGCGCATAAGGCCCCGCACACGCACAACCGCCCCGGACCTGAATGCCGTAACGGTCTGACAGCATGCGTGTGAAAAGCTGCTGATGGATAAATACGTTGTTTTTTACATCGCGGATACGGAACGAAAAGATCGGGAGTGCGTCGGCGGTCGGGTGCCCCAGAATTTCGATGGCGGGATTGCCGCTCCAAGCTTTCACAGCCCGGGCACGCAGTTCCGCATTGCGCTGCGCCATATAGGCGTCGCCAATGACGTCCTTGACGATGAAGGCCAGCGCTGCTCGGATGTCCCCGATCACGTTCGGCGTGCCACTTTCCTCACGGGAAGCGAGATTGGCGGAATAGTCGTGGTTCCACGGTGAGACGAACCGTACGGTGCCGCCGCCCGGAAGAACAGGCAATGTGCGCGAGATTGCGGCATTCCGCACGATCAGAATGCCCGAAGCCGCAGGGCCACCGATGAATTTGTGGCAGGAAACGACAACCGCATCTTTCTCGAACGGCGTTCCGGGCTGCATGTCGATCGCGCAGTACGGTCCTGCTCCGGCATAATCCCAGATGGACAGGGCGTTATTCTGTTTGAGCAGGGCCGTGACAGCGTTCACATCCGTCAGAATACCCGTGACGTTGGAGGCGGCTGAAAAGGAACCAATTTTCAGACGGTCTGCCGGGCAGGATTTCAGTGCCCGTTCCAGAACATGCAGGTCGGGGCCACCTTCGGTCGCTTCGGGAATTTCCACAATTTCCGCACCGCTTTCGCGCCAGGGCAGGATGTTGGAGTGATGCTCATAGGGGCCGATGAAAACGATCGGCTGCTTTCCCGCATCACACAGAGCCGGAATCTCCAGCAGATGCACCAGACGGTTCAGTCCTGCTGTCGCACCATTCCCCATGAAAATGGTCGTGAAATCGGAGGAGGGGGCTTGGCACAGTCGCGAGATGGTCGCACGGGCACTGCTTCGCAGGCGCGTCATGTAGGCGCCGCAGAAGGAGGCTTCGGTGTGGCTGTTGGCATAGAACGGCAGGATTTCGTCCATGATGAACGTCTCGATCTGCTTCAGCGCACGTCCTGAGGCAACATAATCGGCGTAAAGAAGGGACTGCGTACCGAACGGCGTCGAGAACTTGGCACCATCACCGATCACGCCCTTGGCGAGTGCTGACAGTCCGTTGCTGCGCAGGGACTGCTCGAACAGTTCGAGAATGGCAGTGCTGTTATCGAGATTGCCGATCGTTTCCATAGCGCGATGTTCTTTCCCTGCGTGATGAAGGTAACGATAGACCGATGGAATGCGCGAAAACCGACTCTTTTTTGAGGATGAAAAATCATTTTTGTGGTCATATGATGCGATATGGCCAGAAAACTCGATCAAACGGACAGGGCGATCCTGAGAATCCTCCAGAAACAGGGTACGCCCTCGCAGCGTGAACTCGCCGAGAAGGTTGGGTTATCGCAGAATGCCTGCTGGCGGCGCCTGAATGCCCTGCGCGAGGATGGCGTGATCACTCACGATACGGTCCGTCTGAATGCAGCCGCGTTGGGCCTGACATTGACGGTGTTCGTGCTGATGCGGACGCGCCACCATTCGCGCGAATGGTTTGAGACATTCCGTAAGGTTGTCGGTTCGATCCCGAACATAGTTGATTTTTATCGGATCGCGGGCGAATACGATTATCTTCTGAAGGTGGTGGCCTGTGACATGAACGATTTCGATCGTGTGTATCAGCAGATCATCAGCAAGGTGGAACTCGATGCCATCACGTCATACATGACCATGGAAACCCTGGCGGACAACAGGGATCTTCCGGTCTGAAACGTCTCTCCCGTCCACAGCAGGAAGTCTTTTTGTCCATGAGTCAGCCCGACCAGCTCGCCCACAGTCTGCGTACGCGCCATGTCGTCATGATCGCCCTTGGTGGTGTGATCGGGGCCGGATATTTTATTGGGGCGTCCGCAGCGCTCTCGCTGGGTGGCCCTGCCGTTCTGCTCTCTTATGCGCTGGCCGGAACGCTGGTCTTTCTGGTCAATCTGATGATGCGCGATCTGGCGCTGAAAGTGCCGGGACGGGCCTCATTTCTGGGACAAATCCAGTATGCGCTAGGAGAGCGGGCAGCCTTTGTCGCAGGCTGGGCGTACTGGCTGACATGGATTATTGCGATTGCCGTGGAAGTCATTGCGGTCGCGACAATGCTCGCTCCCTATATTCCGCTGCCTTATGCCGTCATTGAGGTGCTCATCATGGCCCTGATGACAGGCGTGAACCTCATGTCCGTCAAAGGGTACGGAGAATTCGAATACTGGTTTTCGGCCATCAAGGTTCTGGCGATTGTCTGCTTCATCGGGATCGGCGTCTGGGCGCTGCTGAGCCGCCCTGTTCCGGTGCATGAAAACCTGTTTGCACATGGTGGTCTGCTGCCGCATGGCTGGCTGGCACTGCTGGCAGTCATTCCGACCATCCTGTTCTCCATGGGCGGCAGTGAGATTTCCACCGTCGCAGCCGTTGAATCTGACAATACGGAGCAGAATATCGTCCGCGCCACGCGCTCCATCGCGCTGCGGATCGGCGGGTTCTATATCGTCTCGATCGCGCTGGTCCTTTGTCTGGTGCCGTGGAGCGATGTCGTGCCGGGCTATTCGCCGTTCCTGCTGGTGCTGCACCGTCTGCATGTGCCGTTCGCGGACGTGGCTCTTGCGATCGTGGTGATGACGGCGGCGCTGTCCAGCCTCAATTCCGGGATCTATGTGACGTCGCGCATTCTGTATGAACTGGCGGAATCCGGGTCTGCACCAGGGCTGTTCCTGACGGTCGATACCTCTTCGAAACTTCCCCGCCGGGCCATTCTGGTAAGTGCGCTGGCCTCCATTCTCGTCGCAGCCGTGGCCGTGCTGTCGCCGACGCTGATCTTTGGACTGCTCGTCAGTCTGACGGGCGGCTTCATGGTGTTTAACAATACCATGATCGTGGCCGGCCGTCTGAAACTGGTGCGGGAGTCTGCCTGGAAGGCCTACGCGGCTCTGGTGCTGATTGCCTGCACCCTGATCGCCATGCTGATCCAGCCCGAAACGCGCTCACAGATCATTCTCGGGGCCGGCGCCCTCCTGCTGATCTTCGCCGCAGAACGCTTTGTTCCGCGTCGTCAGCCCGACTGATGATTTAGTAAGGCACTCCCAGATCCCGGTCGTTGATTTTTTCAAAGACCGGTTTCGGTGTGTCGTGAAACGTCTGGAGTGAAAATTTCCGGTAACTGATATCCTTGTAGCCCCGAACGAACATCACCCCGTCGCTTAGGTCGGAGAGTGCTGTCCAGACGGTGTATTCAGAAACCGTTTTTCCGGATTCCTTCTGTGTTTCGCCGCCAAGCGTATCGGTGGTAATGTTTTTCATGCGATCAAACCGGTTCATGATATGCGCCAGAATGTTGATCGCATCTCCTGATGACTGGGCCACGGGTGCATAGCTGGTGTAGTAAACGCCACGAATGAAACGCCCGACAGAGGTGTCTGACGATGGCAGATCAGAGGCCGCAATCCCGCTATCCGGCTGGACGACTTTCATGCTTCCCAGAGTAGCCGCAGATCTGTCCTGATTGGTCAGCTGCGTATAATTATTCAGGTTCTGGAGATGCCACGGAAAATCCGGCCCGTTTGTCATGATCTTTGTTGGATTGTCATAGACATGGAATTTTCCATTAAGCGTTTCGACGACGATGCTTCCGCCGTTTTTATCGTAAAACGCAAAATGAAAAGGCGATTTCACACCGCCCAGTCTGGCTAGAACGGGAGACCAGAAATGCCCATTGTCAACGGCTTTCCGGACCTCATCCACGGTGGCGAAATTGGCCAATGCCCATTCCCCGAGCGATGTTACAGGAATGGATTCCCGGTAGCCTGACTCCGCCAGTGGATTGAGGGTGGCGTCCGGCACCATATTGGCGCTGAAAGATAGGCCCGCCCCATTCATACCCTCAAGCATGTTGTGGTCGTCACCGTCATCATAGACGGGCGTGGTAATCGCCAGAATGGGATAGAAAGACTTGTAATGCGCTCCGGCAGTGCCGTTCGGCGCTTTTTTTTGGAACGCCGTCTGTGCGGGATAAAAAGTCACCCATGACGGCAGATCTTCAGGAAGCTCCAATGTGCGTCCATGAAAAACATGGCCTTTGTTATCCGTAATCGCCAGACTTGAGCAGGCCTGCCCGATGGTAGGGAATAAAAGGACAGAGGACAGCATCATACTGGAAAGAGGCGTTATTTTCATTGGGTTAGTCCTAAAAATCGTATTTGACAATTTTTTGCGTGGATAATTCAGAATTTTTTATCTTCATTAAAGACGATATATTTATCAGGAAGTTTCTTAACTTGGAGTAAAGTCACACTATGAGCCATGGGATGGGACTTCTAGAATAATGCTCTCTGTGCCGGGCTTCCGGGGATGCTCGCTCCAAAATCCCGCTCGATCCAACGTCGGAGCACGAGCAGGATCTGTTCCTGCTGCTCGGGCGTCAGGGGTTTGCCCGGCCCCATGCCGTGCCATTTCGACAGACAACTGCGGCAACAGGCCCCCGTCGCATGCTGGGCGATAAACACCGGATGACCGCGCATGGGGGTCTGCTTCCCGTCGCGTGGTGGGTGTGCTGGGGCGAGGCGCTCGGCGATGAAGGCCGCTCCATGACCCATGACAACATCAAGGCCCCGGCTTTCCAGATAGAGTCGGGCCTGATCGTCCAGATGAAAGCGTGAGCGGAAACGGGATTGGGCGAGGCGTTTGAAGAGATCTTCGGGGTCAAAACGGCTCACTGATCCACAACCTTCTGAAAAACAGGCAAAAAATCGCGTGAGAGGGCGCTAGCCCCCTGTAAGAACATTTGTTCTTTCTCCATATGGTGACGGATGGACGCTTTTCCGAGACGCTCCCGCTCATCGTCCGGGGCAGGAGACACCACAACACTGACGGTTCTCTCTCCGCTACAGGTGCAAGACCTGTTCTCCGCGCGGCTGGAGGAAATCTGTGCGGCTTTCGACGAGTGGGGCTTTCCGCTGATCGTGGCGGGACAGCTTGGCGATGCTGCGCCCAATTCCTACCCGAAATATTACCAGCTTCCGCTCACCGACCCGCAGTTCGGGACCACCCTGTCGCTGGAAGTGCAGAAATCCGTTTTGGTACGGGCCGGTGTCGGTCCCGGCGATCATGTCCATGTGACCGGTATGCTGCGGGCGCGGCAATATCGGGGGCAGGTCGTCCTGCGTTTCGAGGTCGTGGCCGTTGAACTTCACGACCCAGCCCGCCAGAAGGTCGAGCGTGTTGAGCGATCCATACTCGATGTTCTGCGCGGACTGCCCTGCGCCTCTCACTCTTATCCAACCCGCCCTGAGGCGCGACTGCTGCTGATCCACTCGGCAGCATCCAGTGCACTGGTGGCCGAGGATTTTCTTCAGGCGCTGGGCGGAGCGTGGCGCCCGGAGCGTGTGAGAAGTCTGCCCACAGCCATGAACGATCCCGGCCGTCTGGCGGAAGCGATCGGCACCTGTCGTGAAGAGATCGTTGTTCTGATCCGCGGGGGCGGGGATGCTTCGGATTTCGTCGTGTTTGAAAACCCGCAAGTGATGGAAGCGCTGGCCGTCTGTCCGGCGCATCGGGTTCTGGGGCTGGGGCATACAGCCAATCGCACTCTGGCTGAACGTGTCGTGGACCATGCAGCCACCACGCCCGCCGATGCCGGACACTATATCCGGCGTATGAGCGGCCGGATCTGGCAGGAACAGGAAGAAGCCCGTGCGCAGCAGGAAGAAATGGCCGCACTTCGGGACAGCGTGGCGCTGAATGTCGTGCCGGAACGGGCACCCATCGCAGCGCGCCTGCGTAGTGGGCTGATATTGCTTGCGATTGGCTTGGCGCTGGGTCTGCTACTGACCCGGCTACTCTGATCTGTCAGGCTGTCGTAGATTTTGTTTTAACGGCAAAATACATTGCCGACATACGCATACGTAAAATACATGTCGAAATGATTTGCTCGTGGAGCGGGAATTTCTGTAATAAAGACTGTTTCAGCAAAAGTGAAAGCAGTGTTGGACAATGCGATGACGGCTTTTGAGAAAAATTCCGGCCGCCACGAATTATGCCATTTGAAATAACGATACTGTCGAAAATGCATCGCTATTTCAGTCAGGTTTTTAAGGCACTAACTCGTGGCGTGTTCTTTCTCTCGCTATCCTCAGCGCACGTCCACGCGGACGAAGGGTTTTGTGGCCGAAGGGTCAGTCATGGCGTGCATTTCGATCTGGATGGACTGAGCTCCTGCCTTTTCGATATGCGCTGCTACACCGGCCGCCAGATGGTCGGTCACGTCCGTCAGAGCCTGTGCCTGTGCGTCCGGCGTCGGCTGGGACGGGGCGAAAGCTTGCACGACAAACAGGACGTTCGCCTTGCGGGACAGGGCGGCTTTCGCAGCACGTTCGACGATGGGGCCGTATTCGGATTCCGGCGTTCCTTCTGAAATCGACAGGAATGGAGCATGCGGCGGGGGCGCTGGTGGTGCAGGCGGGATATAAGGGTGAGGAGGTCTGCCCGCGTTCGGATTGAATGTACGCTGATCCAGCAGTTTGCACCCCGACAGCAAAGGCGCAGCCAGAAGCAGCCCTCCCATCAGGAGTGCAGAATGCGGAACAAAACCCCGCTGCGAACGGAAATGTCGGACGAATGGTGCCATATCGCGCGGAACCGTCGCAGGAACGGAGGGTTTGAGCAAGATTATAGAGTCAACTTCATGAAAAACTGTTGATGCCCCCTGTCGCTCTGCTGTGGCGGTGCTATGGAATATGTCCGAGTTTTCAAAGAGCGGAGTAGGGCAGGTCATGGCTGTAAAAATCGCGATCAACGGCTTCGGACGGATCGGACGGCTGGTGCTGCGTGGCATCATCGAGAGCGGGCGCACGGATGTCGAAGTGGTCGCCATCAACGATCTGGGGTCTGTTGAGGCCAATGCACATCTGCTGGCCTATGACAGCACGCACGGCCGTCTTCCGGGCACGGTCCGCGCCGAAGGCAACAGCCTGATCATCGAAGCAAATGGTCGCACCTATGGCCCGATCACGGTGTCTGCCGAGCGTAATCCGGCACAGGTCCCGTTCCAGGGCGTCGATGTGGCGATGGAATGTACGGGTCTGTTCACGTCCCGCGAAAAGGCTGCTGCCCTGCTTGAAGCCGGTGCAAAACGCGTCGTCATTTCCGCTCCGGCTACGGACGTCGATGCGACGATCGTGTTTGGTGTGAACAACGACGTCCTGACACCGGACATGAAGATCATCTCCAATGCGTCCTGCACCACGAACTGCCTCGCGCCCGTGGCCTCCGTTCTGGACAAGGCCTTTGGGATCGAATGTGGTTACATGGTCACGATCCATTCCTACACGGGCGACCAGCGCACGGTGGACACCCTGCACAAGGACCCGCGCCGCGCCCGTGCCGCCGCCCTGAACATGATCCCGACCTCTACGGGTGCTGCCAAGGCTGTCGGTCTGGTTCTGCCGCACCTGAAGGGCAAGCTGGACGGAACCTCCATTCGCGTTCCGACGCCGAATGTCTCGGTTGTCTCGTTGGATTTCGTCCCGACACGCGCTCCGGCTTCTGCCGAGGCCGTCAACGAAGCCATTCGTGCCGCTTCGCTCGAAGGCTCCCTGAAGGGTATCCTCGAATACAACACGGCACCGCTCGTCAGCTCCGACTTCAACCATGACAAGGCGTCCTCGATCTTCGACGCGACGCAGACGGTCCTTGTCGATGGCGGCAAGATGGTGCGTGTTTGCTCCTGGTACGACAACGAGTGGGGCTTCTCCAACCGTATGGCTGACACGGCCGCCCTGTTCGGGAGCCTTTGAGTGATGGCCTTCCGCACCCTTGATGGTGTGGACGCACGCGGCAAGCGCGTGCTGGTCCGCGCCGACCTCAACGTTCCGATGCATGACGGCGTCATCACCGATGACACCCGCCTGCAACGGGTTGCGCCCACGATCCGCGAACTGGCCGACAAAGGCGCGCGCGTCGTGGTGTTCAGCCATTTCGACCGTCCGAAAGGGCAGGTCGTCCCGGCTCTGTCGCTGCGGCCGATCGCGCTGAAACTCGGTCAGATCCTCGGCCAGCCGGTCGGCTTTGTGGCTGAATGCGTCGGTCCGACCGTGGAAGCCGCGGTCGGCACGATGGCAGACGGAGATATCATCGTTCTCGAAAACACACGCTTTCATGCGGGTGAAGAAGCCAATGACCCGGCATTCGCCAAGGCTCTGGCACAGAACGGGGACATTTTCGTCAACGATGCGTTCTCTGCCGCACACCGCGCCCATGCCTCGACCGAAGGTGTGGCTCACGACCTGCCGTCTTTTGCCGGTCGCCTGATGCAGGCTGAACTGGGCGCGCTGTCGGCCGCTCTGGAAAATCCGGAGCGGCCCGTCGGTGCGATCATCGGTGGCTCCAAGATTTCGACGAAGCTTGAGTTGATCGGGAACGTCATCGAGAAGGTGGACACGTTGTTCATCACGGGCGCGATGGCCAACACGTTCCTTGCGGCTGAAGGCATGAATGTGGGCAAGTCCCTGCAGGAAGCCGACATGCACGAGACGGCGCGTAAAATCGCGCATCTCGCGCAGGAAAAGGGTTGCGAGATCATCCTGCCCGTCGATGCAGTTGTGGCGCGCGAGTTCAAGGCCAATGTCCCGACCGAGATCTGCCTTATCGGTGAAGTTCCGGACGATGCGATGATCCTTGATGCCGGTCCACGTACGGTCGCGCTGATCCGCGAACGTCTGGACACGCTCAAGACGCTGGTCTGGAATGGTCCGCTCGGTGCATTCGAGATCGCGCCTTTCGATAAGGCAACCGTCGATGTTGCACAGTATGCCGCGCAGCTTACGGAAGAGGGCAAGCTCAAGACGATCGCCGGTGGCGGTGATACGGTCTCGGCTCTGCGTCATGCCGGTGTCGTGGACAAGATGACCTATGTCTCCACGGCTGGCGGGGCTTTTCTTGAGTGGCTGGAAGGCAAAATCCTGCCGGGGATCGAAGTTCTGCGCTCTGCGGGCCACGATCTGGGGCTCACCTGAACAAAAAGCCGGGGAGGGTAACCTTCCCGGCTTTTTTTATGGAAATAAAGGCGATGCCGAAAAGAGCGCTGTCAGTCTGTCTTCTCTTATGCGCTCTTGCAGGCTGTCAGGCTTACGATCAGCCCCCGACAGCGCCCGCACCGCCGTCTATGGGAGAATCCATCCGCAGCGGGCGTCCAGCGGGGATGCTTCTGTCTCCGTCAAAGCCTGACCAGACGCCCTATTTCTGAAATTTTGGACTGGTGTCGGACAGGCATGGATTAATCAGTCTTTCACAAAAAAAGCCCCTCAGGATATCCCGACGGGCTTTTTTTGTGGTGTGTGCCTTCAGGCCTGGAGTCCGTTTTCGCGGCGGCGCAGTTCCACTTCCGCAGCCATGGCTTTCTGGAGCTTTTCCATGGCACGGGCTTCGATCTGACGGATACGCTCGCGTGAGACGTTGTAGTGATGGGACAGCTCTTCCAAGGTGGAAGGTTCTTCCTTCAGACGACGTTCGCTCAGGATATGACGCTCACGCTCGTTCAGAGTCATCATGGCCTGATCCAGAAGCGCCTTACGACCAGTGAACTCTTCAGATGCGGCGTAGGTCTGTTCCTGATTCTCGTGATCGTCCACGAGCCAGTCCTGCCATTCGCCTTCGCCATCAATGCGCAGCGGTGCGTTCAGACTGTGGTCCGGTGCGGCCAGACGCTGGTTCATGGACATGACGTCCTGTTCCGGCACACCCAGAGTGGTCGCGATGGAGTTAACCTGCTCCGGCTTCAGATCGCCGTCATCGATCGCCTGCATCTGTCCTTTCAGACGACGCAGATTGAAGAACAGCTTCTTCTGTGAAGCGGTCGTGCCGATTTTCACCAGAGACCAGCTATGCAGAATGTATTCCTGCATAGCGGCGCGGATCCACCACATGGCATAAGTGGCAAGGCGGAAGCCACGTTCCGGATCAAACCGGCGCACAGCCTGCATCATGCCGATATTGCCCTCGCTGATGAGTTCGTTCACCGGAAGGCCATAGCCACGATAGCCCATGGCAATTTTGGCTACGAGGCGCAGATGGGACGTGACAAGGCGGTGTGCCGCGCTCGTGTCCTCATTTTTGCGCCACTGGCGGGAGAGATCGAGTTCTTCCTGCGGCGTCAGCAGAGGGAACTTGCGGATTTCCTGAAGATAGCGGGTGAGATTGTTCTCTGGACCCACTGAAATGACGGCTGGGGATGCCATGGTCTTCGACTCCTTTCGCCCGGGGCTTAACCCGCATCCGGATGAGATGGAGACTCATACGGACCGGCGACGGGATAGTTCCGTCTGACCCAGGTGACGCATTGGGAAGGACTTTCACGTCCCCGACCGTCAGCCCCCGAACTGGGCGACCTCTGGTGGTACGATCCGTTCCGGCGGCGCGTCAGCTCGTCGGATAAGTTGTTTGTGACAGGCTTAGCCAAAAAAGTCAATGGCCTTTTAAGGTTTAGCCGATCAGTCTCTTTTTCAAGGTCTGGAAGTCTTCAGGGGGCGCAGTTTCGAACGAAAGCTGCTTTTTCGTCCGCGGATGGATGAATCCGAGTCGGGTCGCATGGAGCGCCTGACGGGGAAAATCGAGTGCCGCTTCCTTCGCATCCTGCGACAGACCGCGCGCCCCTGCGGGAATCCGGCGCAGATAGACCGGGTCGCCGAGCAGGGGGTGGCCTGCATTCGAAAGGTGAACACGGATCTGATGGGTGCGTCCAGTGGCAAGACGACATTCAATCAGGGAGACGGCAGCTTGATAGGGTTCGATCAGTTTGAACCGTGTGAGAGCCACCTTGCCGCCACTGCCCACGACCGCCATGCGTTTGCGATCCCGTTTGTCCCGGCCGATATTCCCGTCGAATTCGCCTTCAAGCGGCAGAAGCCCCCAGGAAAGTGCCAGATAGGCGCGGTCGATGTCACGGGCGGCGAAGGCCTCGGACAGGGCATTATGAACCATGGCCGTCTTGGCTACGACCATCAGGCCGGACGTGTCCTTGTCCAGACGATGGACGATACCGGGGCGCTTCTCCCCTCCGATTCCTTCGAAACCTTCTCCACAGTGGCCAAGCAGGGCGTTGACCAGCGTGCCCGTCTCGTTTCCGGGAGCAGGATGCGTGACGAGCCCCGCCTGTTTGTCGAGCACGATCAGGTCATCGTCCTCGTACAGGATGTTGAGCGGGATGTGCTCGGCGATGGGACGAGCCGGGGTCGGGGCCGGGAATGTCAACAGCAGTTCCATGCCGTCACGCAGCGTTTCCGCCGGTTCGCAGATCGTCTTTCCATTAATGGAAAGATTGTCACTTTCAATCAGGGCCTTGACCCGGGAGCGTGAAACCGTGCCGATGGCGTCCGCCAGCGCGCGGTCGGCTCTCTGGCCAGCCGTGGACGCATCGACAACAAGACGGAATGGGGAAGCAGGATCAGACATGACACAGGGTGTAGCCGAGGAAATGGCGAACAGCGAGTCGCAGACACCAAAAGCGCTTCTGGCCGCTGTAATTTTGATGGGCGTGCTGATTATCGCGGCCGTTTTCGGATTGATTGGCGTGATTGCCTACCGCTTCCTGCATCCGCGTCCGAGCATCACGGCAACTGTGCCGTTGGCTGAAGGAGGCTTTTCCCGTCTGGCGCTTCCGCTCGGTGCGGGCGAGCGCATTGCGGCCGTTACGGCGCGTCCTGACGGTCTGATGGCGGTGACACTGAGCGGCGCCGGAAGTGATCGTGTGCTGTTGTGGAACCCCGAGGCTGGAAAAATCGCCGCCGAACTGGATTTCGGAACCCCCGCACCGTCTTCGCTCTGACCGGTCTGAACCTGCCGTCGTGTTTCCGCGTTAAGGCGGCAGGATTTATGAAGGATCTCGGATAATGGGACGTCTGATTGATGCGGCCTTGGCCGTCGGTACGGTTTTTGGAGTGCAGTACGCCTCGCGCGAAATCAGCCCGGCGGACGATCCGTCCACGCGCCGATGGTACGATCGGCTGAACAAGCCGCATTTCAATCCGCCCGGCCCGGTTTACGGCGTGGTCTGGACGATTCTGGACGGTCTTCTGGCGTGGTCGGGATATCGGCTTCTGCGTGCCGAGAAATCCTGTTGCCGGACGGTAGCGCTGATTCTCTGGGCCGTGTGCGTCGCAGGTGTGGCAGGCTTTCCGTTCTTCGTGTTCCGCAAACGTCAGCTTGGAACGGGTCTGGCCATCTGCGTCGGCCTGATCATGACGTCAGGTGCTTCGATCTGCGCGGCGCACAAAGTGGACTGCAAAGCTGCCTCGATGCAGGTGCCGTTTTTTGCATGGCTGATCTTCGCGACCTGCATTCATGAAGAGATCTGGCGTACGAACTGAAAATATTTCAGGAGACGTTCAGAATGGCTGCCATAAGCCCGGGAAACCGTGCGTCAAGCTCCGCCAACCGCAAGGAATTGCGGTGCTGGACGCCTTCGATCCGTGTCCGCAAAACGCCGCTCTCACGCAGGACCTGAAAATGATGCGACATGCTGGATTTAGGCCGTGTTCCAATCAGCGTGGCGCAGTTGGCTTCCCCAACACGGCCCAGATGCCGCACGATCTCCAGACGCGCAGGATCAGCCAGTGCGCGCAGCACCGGAATGAGTTCGAATGTCGCGGAGTCAGGATGGTCATAGGCAGCCATAGAGGTCTTATCCCTTTCCTGAAGTTTTATCGCAACACTTGCTTTGTTCGAATTTTATCGAACAATATGGTGATCAGTCCATTGAAGGAGAAGCAGGATGCCAACGCTGTTCGATTCGATTGATTTCGGTCCCATTCACGCGAAGAACCGGATTCTGATGTCCCCCCTGACGCGCGCGCGCGCCGACAGGAACGCTGTTCCGACTCCGATCATGGCGGAATACTATGCCCAACGCAGCAGCGCCGGGCTGATCATTAGTGAAGCCACAGGCATTTCCCGAGAAGGTTTGGGCTGGCCGTTTGCTCCCGGGATCTGGTCGGATGAGCAGGTGGAAGCCTGGAAGCCGATTGTGGCTGCGGTTCATGCCAAGGGCGGCAAGATCGTCTGCCAGCTCTGGCACATGGGACGGATGGTCCATTCTTCCGTCACGGGCACGCAGCCTGTTTCGTCTTCTGCGACGACTGCTCCGAATGAAGTTCATACCTATGAAGGCAAAAAGCCTTACGAACAGGCGCGCGCAATTGATGCCGCCGATATCAGCCGTATTCTGAACGATTACGCGAACGCGGCGCGCAACGCCATCCGTGCGGGTTTCGACGGGGTGCAGATCCATGCAGCCAATGGGTACCTCATCGACGAATTCCTGCGAGATGGGACGAACCTTCGCACTGATGAATATGGTGGTTCTCCGGAAAACCGTATCCGTTTCCTGCGTGAAGTGACAGAGCGCGTGATTGGCGCGATTGGCGCGGAACGCACAGCCGTTCGTTTGTCTCCGAATGGTGATACGCAGGGTTGCATCGACAGCGCGCCGGAAACGGTTTTCGTGCCGGCCGCCAAAATGCTTCAGGATCTGGGTGTGGCCTGGCTCGAACTGCGCGAACCAGGGCCGGACGGGACTTTCGGAAAGACAGAACAGCCCAAACTGTCCCCGCAGATCCGCAAGGTCTTTACCCGGCCGCTGGTTCTCAATCAGGACTATACGTTCGAGCTGGCTCAGGAAGCACTGACAGAAGGGCACGCCGATGCGATTGCCTTTGGCCGGAAGTTCATCTCGAACCCCGACCTACCGGAGCGTTTCGAGCGCGGCATCGCCCTTGAGCCTGACAATATGAAAACATGGTACAGTCAGGGGCCAGAAGGATATATCGATTATCCGTCCGCCACTTCAGGCCCTAACTGAGCTTTGAGGCAGTCCGGGAGCCATTGCTCGCTCCCGGGTCTTCAGTCAGACGGGCCGGACGAGTTCGTACAGCGCGACCGCCGCAGCATTGGAGACGTTCAGGCTCTCCATGTCGCCGGGCATGTAAACGCTGGCGATCTCGTCACAGGTCTCACGTGTCAGACGGCGCAGTCCGGCACCTTCGGCTCCCAGAACCAGCGCCACACGACGCCCGACAAACCCTTTTCCATCCAGCCGTGTGCCACCGGCATCCAGACCGACAACCCAGAAATTTTCCGCCTGAAGCGCTTGAAGGGCCCGGGAAAGGTTGACTTCACGCAGGATGGGAACGACGTCGAGCGCGCCTGATGCCGCCTTCGCCATGGCACCGCTTTCCTGCGGGGCATTGCGATCCTGCACCAGAAGCGCTGCCGCTCCGAACGCCGCAGCCGATCTGAGAATGGCGCCGATATTGCGCGGGTCCGTTACCTGATCCAGCACCAGAACCGGGCCGGTGCGTTCAACGATATCGAGGATGGCGAGCGTTTCCAGCGGCTCAACCCGCAGACAAACACCCTGGTGCACGGCGTCACGCTCACAGAGTTTATCGAGGCGCTCACGGTCCACGATCTGCGGCTTGTGTGATGCGCCTTCGAAAGAGGCCGCAGCTTCGCGCGTCGCCAGAAAATCATGAATCACACGCTCTGGATTGGCGAGCGCTGCCTGCACCGCATGGTGCCCATAAATCCAGTAGCCGGAACCGGAGTTGCTGGCATGCCCGCGACCGGAACGGCCACTACGCCCGCCAGAGCGCTCACCGGAGGAGCGGGAGAGCTGGTCAGCGGGCGCGGAGGGAGGGGAGGACCGATCCGTGGAACGGTCGGGAGCGGAACGGGAGGGAGATCTTCTGGCCATAAAAAGCATATAATCGACAACAGGCGATTGACATAGCCGTCAATCCGCCATATCTGAACCGCCGACCCGGAGAGGTGCCCGAGTGGCTAAAGGGGGCGGACTGTAAATCCGCTGGCGTACGCCTACGTTGGTTCGAATCCAACTCTCTCCACCAGGTCCTCTTTTTCCCAATGAAATCAACTAGTTATGACCACATGCCGGTAGTAGTCCACTACCATGCTGGTAGCACCTCGTCGGTAGTCCTTCCATGATCAAGAAGGCTCTACAGGATGATGATATGTACGGCTTGAGGCGGACGGGTGGCCAAGCATACTCTGCCCGTTTGTCTATCCCGCGTGATCGCTGGGCCGATGCCGGAAAGGCGTTTGGAACCAAGACAGGCATCAAGCAGGAAGTGGTCCGCTCTCTCGGAACCCGTGAAAAACAAGAAGCCATCAGAAGGCGCGACAAGGCCCTTGCAGCGATGCGAGAGGACTTGGATACCAGACTGGTAGCGGCTGGCTTCCTGCCCATCCACGGCCATTGGCGGCCTGATTGGATGAATGAGGACCGCTTGCTCACTGAGGCATTGGAGGCCCGGCGGGAGATAGCGGCTACTTCAGACAGGACGGACGGTGGTGACAGGCAGATGGGCCCTAGCGACCCCAGACGCCGCCTGATTGAGGGCATGGATTATCTGCTGGAGGAGCGGGCCGAACAGCTTGAGAAGGCCGGAAAGAATTCTTCAGGTTATGTGACTCGCTTCCGTGAAGTTGCATTGGGCAAGGTCACGCCCATTGGGCCCCTCTTCGATCGCTGGATGCGAGATGTGGAAAGCACGATCAGGCAGCAGACGGCCCGAGGGCACAGGCTGTCCTTTCGGCTGTTGGGGGAGTTTCTGGCTTTTCAGGATGAGGATGCCTACTCCAGCCAAGACCCGGAAACCCTGATTGCCGCAACAAGTGTGGAGAGTGTCACCAAGAGACGCATAGGCGAGTTTCCCGAATGGCTGGCCCAACGAAAGGGTCTATCTGCAAAAACTATTCAGAGTCGCATCAGCCCACTCAAGACCTTCTGGGACTGGCTGGAGCGCAAGGGCTATAGCGAGACCAATCCATGGCTGGGAGCGACCACGGGCCTCAAACGTCGGGCAGGCGTTGAGGAAACGCATGGTCAGAAGCGGGAATACATTGAAAGCGAACTGGTGGCTCTTCTTCAAGCCGACCCTGAGACAGGCAAGCGAGGGGATTACGGTTTTGGTTCAGCGCTCTTTGATCTTATCCGGCTTGGTCTCCTCACAGGGGCAAGACAAAATGAACTGGCCTCTCTGACGCGGGATCGCATCCAGCCCCCTGAGACGGAAGGTGCTCTGCCCATGATCGTAGTTACGTCCGAAGTGGCCAAGACCCGTAACTCACGTAGGCGTATTCCACTTCATCCATTAGCCTACAGGATCATTAAAGAGCGTTCGGATGCACTGAAGGATCAGTCTGGAGACGCCTCTCTTTTCCCGGAATGTCCACCGGGCGGCCCAGACCAAAAGCGTTCTTGGACTTTCTCCAAGCGGTTCACAGATTTTCGGCGGCATGTTCTGGGGGATGCATCAGAAGGACAGGTTGACTATCATAGCTTTCGGCGCTGCTTCATCACCAATATGGAGAACGCCCAGCGCAAGGGTGTCTCAGCCTGTTCTGAACTGATCCGTGACCACCTTGTAGGACATAAGCCGCAAAGCCTTGCTGGAAGCACCTATGCGACCAAGGACTTTGGCGGTGATGCATATTCTGCGGCTATCATGGGGATGGTTGAGAAAGGCTTGCCCTCAGAGGTTCTGAAGGCGTTGGAGGCTACCCAGAACAATCGACCACCATATCCTTGGATTTGATGTCATTATTCCTTTACCTCAACTCGTATCTCACGTCCCAGAAGGCTGATGCAGGTATCGATGACTACGCTGTATGCCCCTCTGCTCCATGATTGAGGCACGATCAGACCGTCATGCATCGGCAGAGCTATGCCTCCCCCTTCGATAAAGCGGCGCATAGCTTCGCGCATGATGGAGGCTTCCACCCCCGTAAGATACTGCCCTACCGCCCAGTTCAGCATCGGTTTGGGAATGCTTGCCCGCAATGTCTCGGGAAGGATGTTCTCCACGTCTTTCAGTTCTGGGTAACGCGCAAACGCTGGGCCTGTGATCGCCTGAGGCTTAATACTCTCCCGAATTGCTGAAGGGGTCTTCTGCGGCCATTTCTGAGGAGCCTTGCCCGTCTGCCAAAACAGGACGAACCAGTGCTTGATGGCGTCCCGGTGGGTCCCTTCAAGCCCCGAAAGGGTATAGGGATCACCTTCAGGCGCTGGAGAGCCAAGAAGAGCCAGAGCAATGGATAGGTAGGATGCAGAGAGATCAAGCTCTGCTACAGCCTCACCGTTCATCGTAATGTGGCTGCGCTCTGTCTTGCCTATGCCGTTCTGGTAGTTATCCGCCCCACTGGCATAGATACGCCCCCCAAGCTCCCTCATGCCGATAAAGCGGGCTTGAAGAACGGGGGTCGCGCATCCTGTAAATTCGGTCTCTGCAATGCATTCTGTAAGAAGCCGCATAAACGCCTGAAGATCGTCACATCCGGGAGGGACCTTCATCGGTCGTCTGCTGCCCTCGTTGATCCTTCCCCTCACCTTCGTAGGAATTGCCGTAAAGGCCAGAAGCTCATTAGGTGCTAGGCTCAGGACTCATTCTTTAAGATAGAAGATGAAGGTTGCTGCGATATGGATTGCGGACATGAAGATATGAGCGCATCGGTCGTATCTGGTCGCAATACGTCGCCAGTCTTTGAGTTTCGCGAACATGTTTTCGATGAGGTGGCGCTTTTTATACAGATGCCAGTCGTAAGGCAGCTTTGATTTCCGGTTCTTTTTCGGGGGAATACAGGCAGTGATATTGCGTTCTGCAAGCGATAACCTGATCCGGTTGCTGTCATAGCCTCTGTCCCCGATGACTTCTTCTGTCTCTTCGGGGAGATCTGCCAGCAGCACGTCTGCGCCTTTGAAGTCACTGACTTGTCCTGCTGTCAGATAGAGGCGAACAGGCCTGCCCTGACTATCGCACACGGCATGGAGTTTTGAGTTCAGGCCGCCTTTTGTCCGTCCGATATGGCGGGGAAAAGCCCCTTTTTGAGTAGAGACGCCGCCGTTCTGTGTGCCTTGAGGTGTGTTGCATCGATCATCAGGCGCTTTGAACGGCCAGCCTGTTCTGTCAGGGCGACAAAGATCCGGTCGAAGACACCCAGGCGGCTCCAGCGAATAAAACGATTGTATAAAGTCTTGTGCGGGCCATACGCTTTCGGAGCGTCTTTCCACTGAAGCCCGTTGCGGATCACGTAAACGATTCCGCTCAAAACACGCCGGTCATCCACACGGGGCACTCCATGCGGCAGAGGAAAAAACGGCTCAATCCGCTCCATCTGGCGTTCAGACAGCAAAAATACGTCACTCACAGCCTTACCTCCATCGGTAAGCCTGTGAATCACAACGTCTCGCTCAGTTCAATATTTTAATAGGTCCTGAGCCTAGAGGTTCGACGGTAGCAGGTGCAATCAGCTTCCAGTCGTCAGCCGCCGTTGAGGGCGTGCAGCCGTAACGCCGGGCCATGTCGATCAAGGTTCTGGATGGACGCAAGCGGGCCGCGTGGCCCTGATAATCTCCCCAGACATTTTTGAATTTTAGGCCGGGTACATCTTCGAGCAGCCCAAGAGATTGCATCGCCTTGACCTTGGACCAGAATGCAGTGTGCTTCACAGGAAGCTTGCGTGAGGCCTTCCAGAACCATGTACTGGGGCTTTCATGTACAGCGCTCCAGTCGCCGCTCAGGCCGTGTCGGAGCAGTCCGGCGAGGATGATGCCCGTTTCCCGTACGCGTCTTTCTCGGCCCTTGTCGCGCCCGCCCAAGGCTGCTTTAGCCCTGTCACCAAGATGGGGCCGTAGGTCGTCGCTGATCCGGGCCGTCAGTTCGTGTGCAGCGTCCGTATCTGGAATGCGGCCCAGAGAGAGTGAGCTTGCAGAGCGGAGTTCTTCGGCATCGTGGTTATGAGATGGAACTGAAAGCTGGGGACGTTCTTTAGTCATGACATTCTGTGTTGGCAAGTCGGTCAATGTCCCAAACCTTTCATCTTATCCTCCTTATGGGTTCCCAAGAGGCTCAACCCTCACTACCCCCACTAAGAAGCATAACTACCAATATCATCTTTACCCCTATTACCTCCTTCACCATATCCACTGGAATAGAGGTTTGTATGAAATGATGATGGTTGGTTATTCTCAGTCGATGTTTTGAAATTGGGATTAGATGCTGAAATAAGAGGGCGGAATATTGGCTTTGGGGGCCTATACTACGCCCTTCCCGGATCAAATCCCTGATCGAAAGTCGAAGGTGGAACTCATGAGGCGAGAGGCTTAAATGCTTGCCGAGGCTGTGCCGAATAGATCGGGTTGATCGGGATTAGACGCTTGCCGGATGGCATTGCGTATCGTGTTGAGGCCTCTGCCCATCTGTTGGGCGATCTGCGCGACAGGGGTTCCTATGGCCTTTAGCGCTTTGATATGGCCGATCTCTGACAAAGACATTCTCTTCCCATGGCGGGCTCTGCCTTTCTTCATCATGTCGCGGACGTTATCGGCCTGAGTACCTAGTTCTAGGTGATCGGGATTGCAGCAGGCCCGGTTATCGCAGGTGTGCATGACGACGAAGCCCGGCGGGACAGGCCCATTGAGGTGTTCCCACATCACCCGATGTGTATATTGCTGCCCGCTGGTGCCATTAGTTTTTGGGCCATGCAGTTGAGGGTAGCCATTTCCTACTTTGCGATATGAACTGATCCAGCACTGACCTTTATCAGGCTGGGTGGTATGTATTGGGCCGTCCTTGTTGAGGCTGCTCATAAGTCTGTCAAACATTGGAGCAGAGGATCGTGTCTTCTGCGGGGACGCTTTATTGGCGTTATGTCCTTGAATGGACGTATTGGTGAATTCAAGTTCAGGTTTCAACTCAAACTTTCATGGTATCATATTGTTGGGAATTGCCATGGCGGCTCTGTTTTGCCTTCTAGCTATTGAGAAGAAGGCCAGACTTGCTGGGTGTGGTTCGGAAGTGTGGATGACATGACCCGCACCAAGGAGCCGAGGGCGGCCTGAGACTCCCGTTAGGCAGCCTGCGGCCTCCTCGGTTCTCTGCTAAGGGCCTTAATTGCGATCTATTCTCATTAAGTTTTTGACGTGGGATGCCCACATCCGGGCGTGAAAAACCCTGAGCCTCCATATCCTACTCTGAGGGGCGCTTCTCTATGATGGTACTTAACTCAAACCCATTGAAATATAAGGGTTTTCTATGCGCCTGTTTGGGCCGCGATGGGACCGGCGGGATGGGACCCAAAGGATGCCTAGCAGGGTGTTAGGCGTGCAAGGTGCTAAAAGGCCACGGGGGGCTTCTGGCGGGAAATGTTTGCTTCGAGGCGCGTTGAACAAGAACAATGAACGGGGCTTTAGGGTCGATTTTTGAATCCGGGTTTCAGCGAGGCCTTCTGGCCTTCCGGGACCGGCGGGACTCCGGGAAACATCGTCGCGAAAGCTGGCCCCACGAGATTGTTCTCAGGAGTTCATCCGCCACTTCTCTGTGGGGCGTTTCTCTATGATGTAGGTTATCTCCCACTTTTTCGAGAAAAGTGAGGATTTCTGTCAGTTTTTGGAGTTCATCCACCTGTCGTGGTCTTTCCTTTGTAGCCGAACGGAACGAGGCGCGAGAGGGCCACAGCCGCATCAGCCCTTTGCCCTTTAGGCAGCTTGGCGACTTCAGCCTGCAAGATGGCCTGACGCCCCGCCGGGGTGCGAGAGCCTTCGTTATCCGTTCCGGGTTTTCCGGTCGTGTGGTTCATGGCGGTGACTGCGCCAGTGCAGCTATGCATTTTAGGAATCGTCGGGATTCCGAAACGGCACGAGTCAGGCTGTCGCCGGGCCTGTATCACCAATGTCAACGAACGATGACATTCAGCGAACACAGGACGACATGACCACCACCGCCCCGCTCTTCGTCAGCTACTTTCGCGTTTCTACAGCCCGCCAAGGCGCTTCAGGGCTTGGTATCGAAGCCCAACAGAGAGCAGTTGCGCTTCATGTGGCCCAGACAGGCGGACGTGAGCTTGCGGCTTTCACGGAGATTGAGAGCGGGAAGAACAATGAGCGGCCCAAGCTCGCTGAGGCGATGGAGCGTTGCCGCCTGACGGGTGCTGTTCTGTTGATTGCGAAGCTCGACCGCCTGAGCCGTGACGCCTATTTCCTGCTGGGGCTGGAAAAGGCTGGGATCGACTTCATCGCGGCTGACATGCCCAATGCGAACCGCCTGACAGTTGGTATCATGGCCCTTGTGGCCCAGCAGGAACGTGAGGCGATTTCAGCACGGACCAAGGCGGCGCTTGCTGAAGCAAAGGCGCGTGGCCAGAAGTTGGGCGGCTATCGGCCCGGCGCTCGGAAGGTGGACTTCAGGCTGTCCATAGAAGCCCGTCAGAGGGCCGCTGAGGCGTTTAGGATGAGCGTTGGCCCGATGGTCGCTGGGCTGCGGGAGGAGGGGATGAGTCTTCGTCAAATTGCAGAGCATATGACGGAGCAAGGCATCAGGACTTCTAAAGGTGGAACGTGGACCGCTGCTGCTGTGTCTCGGGTTTTATTCTTTTAGTATCTTGCCAAGAATCTGAGGATTTTTCGAGTCAATATAATTTTTATGAAAATAGCATGTTGAATATTCCGTTCTTGGAGCAAATATCGAGTGATGGAAGGAGAATCAAAATGTCAAAAATAGTATTTGTTGAAGCGCGTCCTAGAGGTCGAGAAGGTGATCCGATTTCGCATTGGGTCGTTGAGGACCATGCCAGTAGCGTTCTTCATAGTTCAAAAACACAACTTGAAGGAATAAATTGGGCTAGGAGTCATGGCTACGATCCGCATGTAGCGCGTTCGCGTCATTTGGACGACAAGCGTAAGCCGGACCTATGGCGTAAAGCGTAAAATACAACTCGGTGAGCGGCTTCTATCATAATGGACCGCTCACCGTTTAGATCGGGTGAAGCACTTGTATAGTAATATGTGCCTTTGAAATTAGGTCGTCATACCGCTATTATCGAAGACGGTCAGGACTTCGTCTGTCGGTACTACCAACACGGAAGAGGCTCTGTCGGTAGTGGTTTTTTAGCTAATTTTGTTGATATTCTGCGGATTTTGATGTTTTTGGCGGAAAGTCCAACTCTCTCCACCAGGTCTTCTCATAAATTTTGAGCTGCTACGGTAAGGTAGAAGTATTAGGCTCCCTTACCAATTAGAAGGCATCCTTCGTCCAGATGCTCTTGGTGACAGACGACCCGTATTTGGGAGGCTCGTATGACACAGCGATTTTTTATCGTGATGTCTCTGGCAGCAGGGCTGGGCGGGTGTTCTCATCCCTCTTCGCAGGCCACTGATGCGCGCTCGGCGCTTCTCAAGCCCTTTCCCATGACCGGCTCCGATAATCAGGAAAGCCCGATACAGTCGGACCACAGGATTCATGGAGCAGTCAGTGTCGGTACAGGCATTGGAGGCCGAAGGAATTATGATCCGGGATCGCTTTCTCAGCCAGAAGGCCTCACGGGAGCAGGTTCTGGTGGAAGAGGGCTTGTGCCGGAGAGCTGGTGACTGCTCTCCGGCAAGGCATCTCTTCAGTCCAGTGGCGCAATCTTCACGACAATATACGGCATTACCTCAAGGTTTTTGCCGTTATGGAAAACGGGCAGGCGGGCCCATTGACCGACCGTACCGTAAAGCGCGCCATTAGCGTAGGTCAGGCCATCGGGCTCAGTCAGGCGCGGATCATGCGCAACGACGGAGATCTTGCCATCCGGCCGGTGTCGCAGGATTGCGTGGCGCTCATCATCCGTGATGTAGAGCGATCCGTCGGGGCCAGTTGCCATGCCATCGCCCACTCCGGTTTCGCCTTCATCCTTCACAGCCTTTTCCAGATTGGCTTCGCTGGTGTTCGGATCGGACAGGAGGGCGGTCGGCGCGGAATAGAGGCGACGACTGCTTTGCGGCTGCCAGTACAGCGTCTGCTGATCGGGACTGATGGCAATCCCGTTTACGCCACCCTGAGGAACCGTGGCATGTGCCGGATCGTAGCGACCTGCCACGCCGTCCATCACAGCGACAAAACCCTGAACCGGCATGACGGAGACCGTGTCTGCGAGAATGCGGCGTTGATGTCCCGTGGCCAGATCGACAACGATCAGTGCGGGATGCACATCGACGGACGTATCGGTAATGAAAGCGGTTCCCGCCTTGCCATGGGTCAGGTCGATGCGGACGTCATTGACGTGGCTGTCCGGCAGAAGGGCTGGAGCGCTGAGGGAAATGACCTGCGCGATTTTTCCGCTCGCGGGATCAATCCGGAAAAGCTTCTGAGCACCCGCCACCGTTCCCGTGCCAGCGATCATGCCTTCATCCAGAACCCAGAGCTGTCCTTTGGCATCAACCGTCATGCCGAGCGGCGAAACGAACTGCTCCTGTGAGGCGGCATCGGGGAAGGGGGTCAGTTTGCCTTTCGCATACAGCCCCAGTCTCGGGCCGGAATGCTCGTGGGCACTGCGGGGGAAGCCGAGCACCAGACGCCCATCAGGCAGAACGGCAATGCCGGAAGGCTGGGCGTTGGAAAAACGCCCGATGATCTGCACATTGCCGGACGGAAGCGTGCCCTTGTCGACGGTTTCGGCGGCGAGGACAGGTGATGCGGTAGTCAGTGCTGCAATACCGACGCTGAAAGCGAGGGCCAGAAATGTCTGACGAGCCATGGTTGAAATCTCCTTTACCGCGAAAGAACCAGAGTCGCTAAGGTCTGACAACCCACGCCCACGTGAGTGCAGCAGATCAGTGCTGCAGGAGACGAGCGCGCAGGGCACAGTCGTGGGCATACAGGAACAGCCCATGGATGCCGCGCGTGAGGATGACGTTCAGGGCGTTGAGAATAACGCGCTTTTTCGCCTCTTCGGGAGCAATGATCCCATCACGTCCCTGAAAGGCCGCGCTATCTTCGTAGCTTTCCGGCCTCACGCCGATCCGGTCATGTTCCGCATCATAAAACAGTGACGGCCCTAGAATGACACCAGCATAATTCAGGTCGAACCCCTGAATCGTATAGACGGACCCTACTTCGTCGATCGTATCCGGGCGCTCGGCCCAGGGGAGTTTTTCGCTCGGCAGGGAGCGGTCCCATCGTAGATGGAAGTCGCCCTCGGTGATGAAATGGTCTTCGCCATTGAGCGTATAAGGATAATCATAGGTCGAAAGCAGACGGCAGAGCCCGTATTTTGCATTGCAGGCACACAGATCTGCATACAGTTTTGCGCAGTCATCATAGATCCGCAGATCGAAGCGCGGATCTTTTGGCCGGGGCAGGATCGTGCCCTGTCCCAAAGCCTCGATCCACGAACAGGTGGCTGCACTGGCCGCGACACGGAACTGTGTTTCGAGATGGAAAATTTCCGAAGGACGGTCTTTGCGGAAGCTCTCCAGAAGGTCGGTAGACCAGTGGCTCTTGAATTTCAGGATCTGCAACGGATCGAACACGACCACCACGATCCGCGCCCAGCGCAGGATTTCTTCCAGATGGTTCTGCTGGGAAAAATGATTGTACCGGTCAGGACGTGTCAGCAGCAGATGGGCCTCGTCCACCAGAACGATATCCGTGCGTTTTCCAGTCTTTGCGGATTTATTGATGAAGGTCGTGGGGCGTTCGTAATCGCTCTTGCGCAGGTTGGGCATGGCGGCCGCGATGTTGCGATAGAGCTTGAGCATCTCCGGGTGATTGACGATCAGCATGTTCCGCAGACCCTTCAACGGGTCGGCGGGTGAACCATTCCGAGCCCGGGTCTGGAGCGTGTTGAAGATTGCGTTCAGGACGACGCTTTTTCCTGTCCCCGCTGCGCCCTCAATAATGAAAAGGGCACTGTCGACCTGTCGGTGGCATTCGCAGAATGAAACCACGCGCTGCAACAGGTCCATCTGCGGCCCAGACAGGGCAAGCTCTGGGGAAAGCTTGCCCGTTGCGGCATTCCCGGAAATGCTCACGACAGTCAGTCTGCCGTGATATCGGCAACTTTGGCATCCGTGGCCCGCTGGGCATCGGCGGGTGTCATCCGCACGACCAGCCCCTGACCCCCCGCATTGATATAGATATGCGCGCGCGGCATCGCGTCCTGTGACAGGACAACCGGGATCGGGGTTTTCGATCCGAACGGGCTGGTTCCGCCAGACTCGAAGCCTGTTAGCTCGTGGGCCTTTTCGGGGCTCATCATGCGGGCATTCCGCCCGTCGAACAAAGCTGCCACCTTCTTGAGATTCATGCGCTGATGCACAGGGGCGACGACACAGACAGCCTGTTTCTTGTCCACTTCGACAACTAGTGTCTTGAGCACGTCTTCCGGCGCCACTCCGATTGCGTCTGCCGCCTGCATCCCGATCAGGCCGCCATTGGGGGCATACTCATAATCATGAACGCTGAAGGGAATGTTCCGGGCCGTCAGAAAGGCGGTTGCGGCTGTTTCTCGGGTCATGTGCGTGCTCCGTTTCCAGAAGCAGGCCGTCATATGCCGGACGACTGAATTCCAGTGAAAATCAGCGGGGATCGCCCCGGGCGGGACCTGCAATATCGTGTTGTCTGTATGGGCGCGCAGGATCGGGTTGGCAACATGAAGGACGCGCTGGGCTGTTGCTACGAACTGCGGGATGTATCGTTATTCATGAGACGCATGACGTTTTTTCTGTTATTGTTTAACGCTAAAGAGATTGCTGGCCGGTCTGGAGCCGGGAGAATCGTCGTGACGATCCAGCAAGTTGGAAAGCTGTCGGGAGAGGCATCGTGAATCAGAAAAGCATCTGGATCGGGACGAACTGGAAAATGAACAAGGGGCCGTCCGAAGCCATTGCGGATGCGCGCGCCCTGGCGTCTTTCCGTCCTCCTGAAGGTATCCGGTGTTTTCTGGCCCCGCCCGCCACGTCGCTGCGGGATGTGGGGACGGTTCTTCAGGACAGCCCCCTGATGGTGGGCGCGCAGAACATGTACTGGGAAGACAATGGCGCGTGGACGGGTGAAATTTCCGCGCCGATGATTGCCGAATGCGGTGCTTCCATTGTCGTTCTAGGACATTCGGAACGTCGGCAGCATTTCGGGGAAACGGACTGGACGGTCAATCTGAAGGTCCGCGCGGCGCTCCGGCATGGTCTGCGTCCCCTGATCTGTATTGGTGATACGCTCGACGAATATGAGTTCGGTGTCTCGCAGGAGACTCTGGCACGGCAGACGAAAATTGCTCTGCACGGAGTTTCGCAGGAAGAGCTTGAGCGGGTTCTGGTGGTCTATGAGCCTGTCTGGGCCATAGGGGCGGCGGGCCGTCCGGCCGAACCGGCCTTCGTTTCGCAGATCCATACGACGCTGCGCACCGTTGTGCACGAGATTGCGGGGCAGGGGAGTTCCGTGCGGATTCCGCTCCTTTATGGCGGTAGCGTTTCGCGGAGCAATATCCGGGATTATGTGGCCCTTCCGGATGTGGACGGCGTGCTGATCGGCCGGGCAGGATGGGACCCTGCGGATTTCATGGATCTGGTCGAGAGCGTGCGCGACGTAGTGTGTTCGAAGGTTCCTGCATGATGAATGCCCTGCTTACGGAAAGGCAGGCACTGTCTGGCCGTCGGCGCGGGATCCTTGATTATGTCACCGAACATGGCGTGGTGCCGGTCGCGGATCTGCTGAAGCGCTTCTCGCTCAGTCGGGCATCGATTAACCGAGACCTTCTAGTGCTTTGCGCACAGGGTCTGGTCCGGCGGATCGGAACGGACATCACGACGCTTCCGAACGTCAGTGCAGCGGCAAGCGTGATGTATCGCAGGGCGCAGGCGGTTGCCGAAAAACAGGCGATTGCGACGCTTGCCGCCTCCATGGTGAGCCAGGGCGACACCGTGGCGCTCGATGATTCCACAACCGCAGGGGCAATGGCGGACAGGTTGTCCAAAATCGCCCAGTTGACGGTCGTGACGAACAGTCTGGGGCTCGTCAGTCGTCTGGGGCCTTGCGAAACGGTTGGGCTGATCGGTTTGGGAGGGCGTTACAGTCCGACGTTTGACGCCTTTGTGGGAAGGATCTGCGAGCAGGGTGTGCTGTCCATGCGGATCAACATGGCATTCGTGTCGGCGGCCGCAATATCTGACGGGGCGGCCTATCATCAGGTCGAGGACATCCTTCAGGCCAAGCGTGCCCTGATGGACGTGGCGGATTGCCGCATTCTTCTGGCAGATAGCCGGAAGTTCGATACTTCGGCCATGAACCGATTGGCCCTCCTGTCCGAATTCGACGTGGTGATTACGGATGACGGGATTAATCCCGCCTGCGCCGGGCTGCTGCGGGACGCAGGCATATCGTTGCAGATTGCCCGTGTCCCACGCCCCGCTTCTGGACTTACTGTGGACTGACAGCCGTCTGTCGCGTCATGACCGGAGTGATCGGCCAGAATGTGACGGAGACTTCCGCCTGCAATGCTGCAAGTTCGTCCTGAATATAAGTCATGTATTCGTGCAGTCCGCGGGAAATGATGTCCTCGGCCGTCTGGTCTTCAAGTGTGGCCCTCAGATTGATGATGCGCTCCTGTAGCGGCCCGCTTTGGTGGCGAAGATTGTAGTGCGTGGACAGGGCATTGAGCGTGCTTTCCACCTGCCGCAGATTGAGCATCAGGGAGCGCGGAAAACCTTCGTTTTTAAGCAGAAACCCTACGACATTAGCCGGTGTGGTCGTCACCGGCTGGAGACGGCGGAAGGCATGATAGGCCGCAGCAGAACGCAGGACGGACCCCCATTGCGTCAGGTCCATTTGCGACCCCGAAATTTCGCCGCCCGGAAGTAGCGTGTGATAGCGGATGTCGATCAGGCGCGTGATCTGGTCGGAACGTTCCAGATATTTTCCCAGCAAATAGAACAGCCACGCCTGATCGCGATACAGCGTGCCTTCGGTGACGCCGAAATGCGTTTGGCAATCCTGTTTGATGCGGTTGCACAACCCGGACAGACCGTCGCGGCGGATGTCAGGCGTGGAAAGCTCCAACATGCTCTGGGTGAAAATGTTGAGCTGCATCCACATTTCGGTGGAAATCAGCGGACGCGCCGAACGGGCGTTTTCGCGGGCCATATGCGCCATGGCGCCGATGGATGTCGGGTTCGTGCTTTCCGTGATGTAGAAGGCGAGAATGTTCTCTTCCGTCGCAGGGAGCGTATAAAGGGCGGCGTAACGCTCCTCGTCCGAATTAATCTGAAGAATGGACTCCCATCCCGGACTGCCGTCGGGGTTGCGGACGAAGGCTTCCGTCACTTCCAGAATGCGGGCGAGATTCTCAATCCGCTCCATATAACGGGCGAGCCACATCATGCTTTCGCCATAGCGCGACAGCAACGTGTTGAGATTGGCGAGCATAGCGGGAAAACGTGTGCCGGTCTGTGTCATCGGGCCATCACCCAGGTGTCCTTCGAGCCGCCGCCCTGTGAGGAATTAACGACCAGCGAGCCTTTGCGAAGGGCCACACGAGACAGACCGCCGGGGAGGACCCATGTGTTTTTCCCGGTCAGGGCGAAGGGCCGAAGATCCACATGCCGCGCCTCTACGCCGCTGGGGCAGAGTGTGGGAGAGACCGAGAGGTCGATGATAGGCTGGCTGATGTAGTTGGACGGATCTTCGAGCAGCTTGGCGCGGAATTCGTCCAGTTCGGTCTGGGTGGCCTGCGAGCCTATCAACAGGCCGTAGCCGCCGGACTCACCAACGGGTTTGATGACCAGCTTGTCCATATTGGCCAGCGTATAGGCCAGCCCCTCCGGCTCGGCGCAGATATGGGTCTGGACGCTGTCGAGGATCGGGTCTTCGCCCAGATAATAGCGGATGAGGCGGGGCATGTAGGCATAGACGGCCTTGTCGTCCGCAACGCCTGTTCCCAGAGCGTTCGCCAGCGTGACGTTACCCCGGCGATAGGCTTCCACGAGGCCGGGTACGCCGAGCATGCTGTCCGGATTGAAAGCCAGAGGGTCCAGATATTCGTCGTTGAGGCGGCGATAGATGGCATGAACGGGACGCAGCCCTGCGACGGTCCGCATATAGACGCGATGGTTCTCGACGATCAGATCCCGGCCTTCGACGAGGGGCACGCCCATCTCGCGCGCCAGAAAGACGTGCTCGAAATAGGCGGAATTGTAGATGCCGGGCGAGAACAGCACGACCTGCGGATCGGTCACACCCTCGGGCGCGACCTCGCACAGGGTCTGGTGCAGCTTGAGGCCGTATTCTTCTACCGAACGCAGCGGCATGCCCGAGGCAAGGTCGGGCATCAGCCGCAGCATCATGTGCCGGTTCTCAATGACGTAGGAGACGCCCGAAGGCGTGCGGGCATTGTCTTCAAGGACCATGAAGCGGCCGCTACTGTCGCGGATCAGGTCGGTCCCGTTGATATGGACATAGACGTCACCGGGGACGCGGACTCCAACCATGGCCTCACAGTAATTGGGATTGCCGAGCACCAGACTGGCAGGGATGATGCCATCCCGCAGGACGTGACGCTCATGATAGATGTCCCGCAGGAACAGGTTGAGCGCCTTGACGCGCTGCTGCACGCCGCGGTCGATATGATCCCATTCCGGGGCAGTGAGAACACGCGGGATCATGTCGAAGGGGAGGATGCGGTCGATCGCTTCACGGTCGGAATAGACGGTGAAAGTGATGCCCAACCGATAGAGTTGTGTCTCGGCTGTGCTGGTGCGGTGGCGCAACTCCGAAAGATCCAACCCGGCCAGACGGTCCCGCACTGTTCTGAGCAGCGGCGGCATGTCATCTGTCCGGCGCATGAGTTCGCAGAAAAAATCCGGCGTATCATAGGCGGCGAAAATGCCTGCCGCGGCTTTTACGGGCGGCAGTGTGGAGACGCTGCTCAGGGAGGGATCGGGAGACTGCAAAACCGGCTTGTTCATTCTCTGCCTCACACCCTGTTTGTCCCCGATCCCTGTGCTGAGGAAAAATCCGATCAGCCATACCGGTTCGTTACGATCTTTTATTAACGGAGCAAGATTCCGGCCCTTTGCCAAGCGTGAAATTTGGCGTTTGGACAGATAGCGGAAAGTATGGTGGAAATTGTTGCGGTTCCCGACAAGGCTGATAGGGTAACGTTCTGAACTGCTATCAGATCCGGTAGGTTGTCGGAGCGTGCTGGCCCGAAAGTCCTGTGTCTGGAGTGTATTTCTGAATCTGATTGTCCTCAGGGCCTGTCGAGCATGAACTCCCGCGTCGTCCTGCGCCATCATACCCGATACCAGTATGACCGGCCTGTCTTTCTGGGGCGTCAGACCGTGCGTCTGTGTCCGGTTCCGCGCGTGACCTCCGCCATCCGGAATTATGCGCTCGACGTGTCGCCGGACGCTGCGGATGTGCTCTGGAGGCACGATGCTTACGGCAACCGTGTGGCGGAAGTCCGAGTTCCGGAGCGTGTTACGGCGTTTGATGTCTCGGTCAGCATGGAGGTAGATCTGGGTAGCCAGCCGGGGGAGGCAGGAGAAGCAGAAACACCGGTCTGTGCTGCCTACCGGGATGTCGATACGGCTGGGGCGCAGGTGTCCCGCTTTGTCGAAGCCTGGCGGATCGCAGGTGAACAGAGGGTTCCGTCCGTGGTGGCGGATCTCAACAGGGCTGTGGCGGAGTGTCTGACCTATCAGCGCAGATTTGAGCCCGGCGTGTGGACGCCTGAAGAGACGTTGCAGCGGGAAAGCGGTTCATGTCGTGACAGCGCGTGGCTTCTGGTGACGGTCCTGCGGCATCTGGGATTTTCGGCGCGGTTCGTGTCCGGCTATCTGATCCAGCCGGATGACGCCGAGGGCCTGAACTGTGATCTGCATGCCTGGGCGGAAGCGTGGATTCCGGAAAGTGGTTGGGTTGGTTTCGATACGACGTCGGGTCTGATGGTGGCGCAACATCACATTCCGTTAGCAGTCGCCGGACGTCCCGAGGAAACCGCACCCATTTCAGGGCTGCTGGACCGATGCAAGGCTACGTTTGAGGTCACAATGTGTGCCATTCCTCTCTCAGCCGGGAACATTGCCCCGGAGCTGGCTATGATCGGGAAAGCCGGTGTAATGCATTCCCATGAAGCTCTTTGAGTGCCAGTCCTGCGGACAGATCCTCTTTTTTGAAAATACGGTTTGCGAGAACTGCCGTCATTCCGTCGGGTATCTGCCGGAACAGTCGTTGCTGACTGCGCTGGACCCGGCGGGAGAGCGGCTGTGGGACCCACTTGAGCCTTCGGCGCGACAAGAGAGACTGCTCTACTGCTCCAATCATGATTACGACGTCTGCAACTGGCTGACCAAACCTGACCCACAGAGTGACAGATCGTTCTGCTTTGCCTGCCGCTTCAACCGTACGATTCCAAGCCTCGACATTCCCGGGAATCTGGAGCGCTGGCGCAAGATTGAGGTTGCCAAGCACCGGCTTTTCTACACGCTTTTGCGACTCAGGCTGCCAATCCGGGACAGGCGTCAGGACCCTGAAAACGGGCTTGTGTTCGACTTCCTTGATGACGCGCCGGATGGATCGTCGTCTGTCATGACAGGGCATTCCAACGGCGTCATTACCATTGCGATGCGGGAAGCCGATGATGCAACCCGCGAGCGGATGCGCATTGAGATGGGAGAGTATTACCGGACGCTTCTGGGACACTTCCGGCACGAGATCGGACATTATTACTGGAACCTGCTGGTGCGGGATGCTGGTCGGCTGGAGGAATGCAGGACCGTATTCGGGGATGATCGCGCGGATTATCAGCAGGCGCTTCAGGTGTATTATGACAGTCCTGCGCCGCCCAAATGGCAGGACAGTCATGTCAGCGTCTATGCGACATCTCATCCCTGGGAGGACTTCGCGGAAACCTGGGCGCATTATCTGCATATCGTCTCAACGCTTGAAACCGCCTGTGCTTTCGGTGTCAGCGTCAACCCGCGCCTTGAGGGGATCGGTCATGCCTCGGGGCGGACGCTTGAAGATCCGTATACGCAAGCATCTTTCGAAGACATCATGCAGGCCTGGTTGCCTCTGACCTATGCCGTGAACAGTCTGAACCGCTCTATGGGGCTGGCGGATTTTTACCCTTTCGTGTTGACGGCAGGTGTCATGCACAAACTCGCCTTCATTCATCGCCTGATCCGCGAAAGCCAGAGCGTGTGAAGCGAGAGTTCCGGGACAAATCTCTGAGACGTTTTCCGCCCGGATCATCGGAGCCTGCTTCCCTTCAGTCCAGTCGAACTGAAGGGCGCACAAAGGTTTCCACCCAGTCCGAGTAACAGGACATCAGGCCGCGATAATAGCCGAAGAGCTCGATCTGATGCTGGCGATACAGCATCAGATGCGCCAGTCGCGCCGAAAAACCGTGGGAGATGCCTCCGCCCCAGACGGTGCCCCCAGGAAGGGCTGCCCAGCCATTGTATTTTCCAAGGGCCACGATTGCGCCCTTGTTATGGAAGACGCAGCTTGGGACTTTCCGGCCGTGTTCGATCCAAGCAGGAAGATATCGGGCCAGATGTTTGGCCTGCTGTCCCGCGACCTGTGCGGTGGCGGGCAGGGGATCATCCTGAATGAAAGAACAGTCCCCAAGTGCGAAAATGCGTTCGTCGTCAATGGAGGAGAGGTTTGGATTGACGAGGATCTGGCCAGTACGGTTGATGGTCAGGTCGCCATAGGCGGTGGTGACTTCGGGGGCTTTGACGCCTGCGGCCCAGACACGCAACTTGGCTGGAATATAAGATCCATCTTTCAGGATGAAACCATGCGCATCCGCACCTGCAACGCGTGCATTGGTCTGAACAGTCACGCCGATATGTTCGAGCTCTTTCTGGGCGGCCGCAGAAACGGACTCCGGAAAGGCGGGGAGGATACGCGCGCCTGACTGAAGAAGCGTGACATGTAGTTTGGGCGGAGCCTTGCCGAAGGCGTGCAGATTATACGGTCCGACGATTTCCAGAGCCTTGTGTAGTTCGGCGGCAAGCTGAACGCCGGTGGCACCGCCACCAACAATAGCGATGTCCAGTTCGGAAGTATTGGCGAACGCGCGAAGCAGTTCCATACGGAATTTCTCGTTGAAAGCATTGGCCTCTACGAGGTTGTCGATGGACATACAGTGTTCTTTGACACCGGGCGTGCCGAAATCATTGGCGCAACTGCCGATCGCAATGACGATCGTGTCATATTTCATGCGGCGGCTTTCCAGAACGACGGTGCCGTCAGCTTCCAGCAATGGGCTAAGGATGACTTCGCGATTTTCGCGATCAATGGAGGCGACTTCACCGGGCCAGAATTCGAAATGATGACCGCTGGCCTGAGTGATAAAGTTCACTTTGTCGTTTTCGTTGCTGAGCGTGCCAGAGGCGAAGCAGTGCAACATCGGCTTCCAGACATGGGAGAAGCTCTTATCAATCAGCGTGATGCGCGCTTTTCCGGGTTTCCCCATCGATTTTCCGAGGCGCGTTGCGAGAGACAGGCCAGCGACGCCACCTCCGACAATCAGAATTTCAGGTCGAGACAGCATCGGTTTTCATGCCTCCGTTAAGGGGATGGGCAGCAAAAAAAGATACACAGAAAGAGATGTTTACGCCTCGCCACAGCAGTAAACAGTGAGGATCGGAAGAGACTATTATGAGCATTCCGGATATGACGAAAATCATATTCAGGTGACTGTAATAAAGTTCGGTGAGCACTTTTCTGAAATAGGCGCGTGCTCACGGAACTTTATAATGTGATTTTGTTTTTGAGCTAAATCCTGGAATTCTCAAAGATTTTTTAGAAATTTATGGTGAATGTTTCGGCGCAGTATGGGGCTTTATCACAGATGTGTGGATCAGGGCCTTTGCTACAGGCGGCACTGCGTTCCTAATCTCTGGTTGGGGAATATTAGGAATATCTTCTAAAACAGCTCTATCATTACCTGAAACGGTTATCTTAAACTCAAACATCAAACGAAAATGGCTGTGATGTTACTGAAGGCGAACCTCAATAACATCACAGCCGCTTATAATTCTGGATGACAGGTCAGCACTCTGAACCGTTCATCCTCAACTCAATCTGATGAATTGTGGGATCGGGTACTTAGGCCGAAAGTTCTTTCCGAACGATTGCTGCACCTGCACTCAGTGCATTGAGCTTGCCCGTGGCGACCTGCCGGGACAGCGGTGTCATTCCACAATTGGTCGAAGGATACAGCTTGTCCGCATCGACGAACTGAAGAGCTTTTCGCAACGTGTTGGCAACGTCTTCTGGTGTTTCAACGGTGCTGGTCGCCACGTCGATGGCGCCGACCATCACTTTTTTGCCGCGGATAAGTTCGATAAGATCCATTGGAACGCGCGAGTTCTGGCATTCCAGCGAGATCAGGTCGATGTTTGACCGCTGTAGCTTGGGGAAAATTTCCTCATACTGTCTCCACTCCGAGCCCAGAGTGTTCTTCCAGTCGATATTCGCCTTGATGCCGTAACCGTAGCAGATATGAACGGCCGTTTCGCATTTCAGGCCTTCAATCGCCTTTTCCAGCGTCGCAATGCCCCAGTCATTCACTTCATCGAAGAAAACGTTGAAGGCAGGTTCGTCGAACTGAATAATATCGACGCCAGCCGCTTCAAGTTCGCGAGCTTCCTGGTTCAGGATACGGGCAAATTCCCAAGCCAGTTTTTCACGGCTCTTGTAATGTGCGTCATGCAGCGTATCGATCATGGTCATGGGGCCGGGGAGGGCCCATTTGATCGGCTTCTTCGTAAGGCTGCGCAGGAACTTGGCATCTTCGACAAAGACGGGCTTTTCGCGCGACACTGCGCCCACGACGGAAGGAACGCTTGCGTCGTAGCGATTGCGGATTTTGACGGTCTGGCGGTTCTCGAAATCGACGCCACTCAGATGCTCGATGAACGTCGTGACGAAATGCTGACGTGTCTGTTCGCCGTCGCTGACGATATCGATGCCGGCACGGTCCTGATTGTCCAGCGTCAGGCGCAGGGCATCCTGCTTGCCTTCGACCAGTTCTTCACCCTCCAGTTTCCAGGGAGACCAGAGGGTTTCCGGTTTTGCGAGCCATGAAGGCTTCGGCAGGCTGCCGGCGGTCGAGGTCGGGAGAAGTGTTTTCATGATGATTTCGGCCTTGGTGTTTTTGATGGATCAGACGGGGGTTTGAGCAGACCACTGCTCAAGCAGATCATGATACGGCTTGATGAAGCGTTCTTCTGTGAACTTGCCCTGTTCAACGGCCAGCCTGCTGCGTTCCTCACGATCGTAAACGATGCGGGTCAGTGAATAATCCTGATGCTTCAGGCTCGGCTGATAGAAGGCAGGCGCCGGAGAATTGGCATTGTAGATTTCGGGCCGGTAAACGCGTTGAAAAGATTCCATCGTACTGATCGTGCTAATCAGTTCCAGATTGGAGTAATCTGAAAGAAGATCCCCGGTGAAATAGAAGGCTAGCGGGGCAGTTGCATTGGAAGGCATGAAATACCGCACCTTCATGCCCATTTTCCCAAAATACTGATCGGTCAGAGAAAATTCCCGCTGCTCATATTCGTTTCCCAGAACCGGATGATAATTTGCAGTTTTATGATAGGTCCGGTTGCTGGAAACGCTCAGGCAGATGACGGGCATTTTGCCATTCAGCGCCTTGTAAGCCGCCGAACGGATCGCTGACTTGAACAGATTGCCATGAAGATCCCCGTAATGATCGGGAACCTGAAACTCTGAACGGCCCTGATTGTAATCCAGAAGCAGAACGCTGAAATCATAATCGCGAACATAGGAAGAAAAACTGTTTCCGGAGAGGCCCGGGATTCGCTCGTTTTTAATTTTATCAACAATAGTCGTGTTGAGAATTTCTATGAGGGGAAAGACGTCCTGCTTCGTACTGGCATTGATATTCATTTCGATGGAAATGATATCGAGCTCGACAGAATAGCGGTCCGCTTTCGGATTGTCCCAGTGTGCGAGGGAATTGAAACGGTTATCGATCATCTGCAGGACTTTCTGCAGATTTTCCCGCCGGTGCTCACCTCTGGCGAGATTAGCAAAATTGGTTGTCAGGCGCGTGTCGTCCGAAGGTGTATAGTCTTCATCAAACCGGGTTTTCTTGATAGAGAACGTAAATTCGGCAGACATTCCTGTTTCCCCTCGCTTGGGCAGAATCCTCCAGATTATTATTTAAATCTGTTGAGAATTTTATTTGTCCACATCTTTGATTAAGCAGTTTTTATACTGATTGAATTGAGACGCGTTGGAAGACGTTATGCCTGAGAGAGTGTGTGAGAAAAAATGATTTTATTTCATTGATCCATGAAATTTATTCATATGAGGAGTATCTCACCGCATGATGGTCCCACCTAGAAGTGAGAAATGCTTCACAAAACTAAGGTGTCGGGTATATTTTTTAAATCCGCAAACTCAGGCAGGGTCGTTCATGAGTACTGTCAGAATTGATCAAAAATTGAGTCTGTGATTTGCCTCGTCGTAACAGTTCTGCATTCACGATGAATTTTCATGAATTGTAGCGGCATTTAATCTTCATGAAATGAACGCATCTCTCTGGACATCGATCCCGATACACGTTCTCCTGCCTGAACGACGCGCCCGGATAGGGCGTTCATGCGTTATGGCCGTCGACAAACGGCAATGTCTCAACGTGGATGCAAGGATCTCTGAAGCTATGGCCCATCTCAGTCCTCTGGCAGGAAAAACACTTTCCGCTTCCCAGCTCACCGATATCCCCGCTCTGATCGCAGCCTATTATGATCGCAAACCCGATCCGGCCGTCTCCACGCAGCGTGTATCGTTCGGAACCTCGGGCCATCGCGGCTCCTCGCTCCACACCAGTTTCAACGAGAACCACATCCTCGCCATCTGCGAGGCCATCTGTCGTTATCGCAAAGCCGAAGGAATTGATGGGCCGCTCTTTATCGGGATGGACAGCCACGCGCTCTCTGGTCCGGCACAGAAATCCGCCATCGAGGTATTTGCCGCTCATGGCATTGACGTGCGGATTGACGAACATGACGGCTATACGCCTACCCCGGTCATCTCCCATGCCATCCTGACCTACAACAAGGGCCGCACCACGGACCTCGCCGACGGCGTGGTGATCACGCCGTCGCACAATCCTCCGGCAGATGGCGGGTTCAAGTACAACCCGACCAATGGCGGTCCAGCCGATACCTCCATCACCAAAGCCATTCAGGACATGGCCAATGAATTTCTCGCCAACGACCTGAAAGACGTCAAACGCCTGCCTTATGAACAGGCCCAGCAGGAAGCCTGCATCAAGGGCTACGATTTCATCACGCCTTACGTGAATGATCTGGATTCCGTCATCGACATGAAGGCCATTCGGGACGCGGGCGTGAAGATCGGCATCGATCCTCTGGGGGGAGCAGCCGTCGCATACTGGAAACCCATCATCGACCGATACGGCCTTAACGCTACCGTCGTCAGCGATGTGGTGGACCCAACATTCTCCTTCATGACGGCCGATTGGGACGGGCAGATCCGCATGGACTGTTCTTCCCCCTATGCCATGGCACGCCTGATTGAAATGGGAGACCGCTTCGACGTTGCCTTCGCCAATGATACGGACGCGGATCGCCACGGCATCGTCGCCATGCCCGATGGCCTGATGAACCCCAATCATTATCTTGCCGTGGCGATTTCCTACCTGTTCCAGAACCGCCCGGACTGGAGCCCGGAACTTGGCATTGGCAAGACGCTCGTCAGCAGTGGCCTGATCGACCGCGTGGCAGCCGAGATGAGGCGCAAACTGGTTGAAGTACCGGTCGGCCTGAAGTGGTTTGTACCCGGTCTGATGGATGGATCGCTGGGTTTCGGTGGTGAGGAAAGCGCAGGCGCCACGTTCCTGCGCCGCGATGGCTCGGTCTGGACCACGGATAAGGATGGCCTCATTCTGGGTCTGCTGGCCGCTGAAATTACAGCCAAGACCGGCAAGAACCCCAGCGCTCATTATCACGAGATCATCGATCGCCTGGGCACGCCCTATTATGAGCGCATCGATGCTCCTGCAAATCCAGAGCAGAAAGCAAAGCTCAGTAAACTCACACCCGAACAGTTCCCGTTGGAAACACTGGCCGGTGACAAGATCATTAGTAAACTGACCCGCGCGCCGGGTAATGATGCGCCGATCGGCGGACTGAAAGTCGTCACCGAAAACGGCTGGTTCGCCGCACGCCCGTCCGGTACGGAAGATGTTTACAAGATCTACGCGGAAAGCTTCGTCAGCCCTGATCACCTGCGGGCCATTCAGCAGGAAGCACAGGACGCCATTTCAAAAGTATTCGCTGCCTGAAATGAGATTACCCCCGGAGTGCACTCCGGGGGTAATCTCATTACTGTGCAAAATCATGTCGTCAGGAAATATTTTATCTCCTGACGACGTGGCTTTCTGTTAATTATAGACAAGCTCAAAATAGATGCTGCGGCCATAATTCTCTTTTGCTCCCAGACGGTTAAGGTTCTGGCCGTAATACATCCGGGTATGTGAGCCTGCGAGATTGTACACTTCGTATTTCAGGCGAAGATCGTCTGTAATGTCGTTCCAGGCTCCAATATCAAGACTTGGCTGAGACCCGTAACCGTACATCTGCGTCGGATCGTCATTCAGGCCTTCAAGATACTTCGCGGAGTACGAAAAGGACGCTTTGACTGCACCGCGGATCTGCGGGATGTGCCATGTCACGCTGCCGTTGAAAACATATGAAGGCTGTTCGGTCAGTTGCTTCAGCTTGTAAGAAACATTGACGCCTTGGTACGTCATCCGACCACGCATCCACGTGCCACTGGCATTGATATCAAAAGACTGTCTCCAGGGCCCCTTGATACTGCGATCGACCACCGACACTTCAACACCCATCAGGGATGAGTTGTTGGCATTCCGCGGCTGTGTGACATAGGTGAGTTCATCATTGATGATCTGAGTAGATCTTGTCGTGTAAATATCGTGTTTGATCATCTTATCGAAGTAAGCGACGCTAAAGACGCCTTTTCCGCGATCAAAGAATTTATCAAGAGAAATATCGAAGTTCTGTGCTTTACGAGGCATCAGGTTAGGGTTGCCGCGTGACAGTGAACAATTGATATCTCCGGGCTGAGTATTCTGAGAGTCGCCACAGCTATATTGTGCTGCGCGTGCCAGGTCCGTGGGCTGAGGGCGTCCAACAGATTGGCTGTAGACAGCATGAAGTATCAGGTTCTTAGGAAACTCATGCACGAATGTTACTGAAGGGAGTGGGTTGATATAACCACCCCGGTTCTTCTCAATTTTCCCTGTCGGGTTCGATGAGCTGTCAGTTCCTGGAATAAATGAATTGAAATTTACCGAGTCAGCTCGAACGCCAGCTATGAGCTGTGAGTTCCGCCACTTGTAGTGCAGCGAGACATAGCCATCAAATAGCTGTTCCTGATACCGGAAATACGCCAATTGTGTGTAATTATTGGATTTGGCCGTATCAAGCGTCTGTTTGTCCCATGGGAAATTGGCGAGATCGAAAAACGGTCCGTTCGGGTTCCGCATGTTCGGAATAAACATACTGGAGGCCGCGTTGCCACCGGGTTTGTACCAGAGCTGATCTGACGAGTTCGTGGCATTAAGGCTACGCCATTCAAAACCGCTCGCAAATCCAAATCCATGGGAATCCGGGTTAAGATTACGGGTGTAATCAAGGCGAACGTTTGTGACGCCCTCATGATCACGGTCGTATTCCTGCTGAACTGTCTGGAATGCGTAACCGCTATTGAGGAGCTTGTTCATATCAATGATATTGACAAGATCGGCGACATTATTTTTGTCTATAGTATAATCGGCATATACAGCGCCTTTTGCTGTCTCCTTGGGGTAAGCTCTGGCGGTTACATAGGGTTCGTGATCATAATAATCTTCCCATGTGTATCCGGCGCGTAATTTCAGCGTTGAGATATTATCGTGCCAGCTTAAATTGCCAAGAACACCATTGGTATTCATCTGCCAGTTATCTTTTCGGCCGATCGTACGGGCACGATAGATGTATTCACGTCCAGAAGTGGGAGTCTGGTTCCAGATGCCAGAATCGTCAAGCAGGTATTCGTTATGCTCCATGAAGGAGTTTTCCCACCTCTCGTAAGCATAACCCATAACAGATGCACTGAATCCGCTATTTTCGGGATGCCATTCGAGACGTGTAGCTCCACCCAAAGAATTTAGATCATTGGAATAACTTCCGCCGTCAACGTAGCGGGGGGCAGTCATGCCGTTCCACCCGGGTGTGCTCGGATCGTTCGGGCTTAGGATTTTACCTTTGGTGTTATAATAATTGTAGCTGTCTTCCTGCCACTTCTTGGTCGTGTTCCGGGTGCGTTTTTGGTACCGGAACGACGATATAATGCCGAATTCTTTATGCTTTCCAAACCGATCGGAAAAAACAGCCTTGGCGCCCTGTCCCAGATGTGGCGACATGCCGGGTATCCTGTTGGCGCCGGCTGACCCTTTTTCGGTTCCATAAATGCCGTAGGCATTGACGTATTTGTAAAATCCCTCATGATCAAACGCACTGCGAGGGTTCATGTTAATGACCGCACCGATGGCACCGCCATCCTGTTCTGCAGTAAAAGTCTTGTAAATATCGTCTTCTCCCGTCATTTCAGCCGGGATATTTTGCATATTGACGCGCCGACGAATGCTGCCGCCGTCGCTGATGCTCGCTAGCGTCATGCCATCCAAGGTTGTTTGATTGAGATCCGCCGAAACGCCGCGTACACTGATATAGCGCGGTTCGTCACCATTGCGGATGCCCGTAACACCTGGAAGCTGAGTCAGTAACTGGGCGATGGACGTGGCCCCACCAAGGTTGGAGGTGTCATCATAGGTAATGGAGTCAACAACACCCGCAAAATTTCGTTTTGTCCGAAGCTCGTGTCGGCTTCCTTTTACAGTCAGGTTATCCACCATGTCGGCTTCAGCGTCAGCCGATTTCTTGGAAGAGGCCGTACGTAGCGTAATATGTTTCGGATTTGATGCATTAACTTTTAAAGCATTCTTTCCGAGTAATTTGCGAAGGGCCTTCAGGTTGTCCATCTTGCCATAGAGCGGAGAAGATCGCAGGCTATTCGTCACATTGGCGTCGAATGCAACAGAGACCCCGGTCTGTCTGCTAAAAGCTGTCAGGGCAGACGTCAGAGACTGTGCAGGAAGGGAAAAAACGTTCTGGGAATCTTGGGCGGAAGCAAAACTGGGCACAAGACATGGAACGGAAACCGAAAGCGCAAGCGCGAAAGACCGACTTGAGAAAGACATTCGTAAAGCCTTGAATTGGAATAAACAGAGATCTGCTCTCGCTGCGCGGGACGTTTACTGGTTTCTGAGTATTTCTCTTGTTAATGTTTTGTTTCATTTAACGTTTTGTGATGATATTTTGTATTAATTTGGTACTCTTCACGATATTTGATGGTGTAGAGTGTCCAAATCGATTTTGAATATTCTGATAAATTGAAAACATACGATCAATTATTATAAAAATATTTTTGTTCAATATTTGAGATGGGTTCAAAAATATAAATTATTATAAATATAATTTTTGAGAAAATTATTGTGTATTTCAATATATAAAATAATTATCAATAATCTATTTTATATATGATTGGCGATATGATAAACTTTGTGCTGGTATTTTTCTGAAAAACCTTGAGTACCTATTGTCGATACTTCTGATTGGTTTCTCGGTTTTTTGTTGATTATTTATTGTGTCTGACGAATGGCCGCGTGTTTTGCCGCTTTAACCGGCTGGTGCAATACTTTGTATTTGAAGGGTTGGTCGGCCGAGGGTGCAACTATCCAGACGCTGTCATCACGACGGCCACGAAATCACTGAATGCACCTCAATGGCTTCGTGACCGTCTTACATCTCTGGATAACGGCTAAGGACTCTGAACAGGATCGCGACATACCAATATGTAGGTCTGCACAATCTGGATTTAGACGCCTAGAAAGGTGCCGCCGAAGAGGTGGACGTGGAAATGAGGAACTTCCTGTCCGGAATTGGGGCCTGAATTGCTGATGAGGCGAAAGCCATCGTGGGTCAGACCCTGTTCCTCTGCGATTTTCGAAACAGCCCGCCAGAAACCGGTGATTTCTTCGGGAGAAGCTGTTTCTCCGAAATCAGCGATGGAGATGTAAGGGCCTTTTGGGATGACCAGAACATGGATCGGCGCCTTGGGAGCGATATCGTGGAAGGCGAGGGCAAAGTCGTCTTCATAGACCGTGCGCGCGGGGATTTCCTTACGCAGGATGCGGGCAAAGATGTTGTTGGGATCGTAGGCCATGGGCAGGTTCCTGTTCAGCCGATCTTTTCTTTGGGGCGCGCAGCTTTTTCGGCAATGCCACTGGTACCTTCGCGGCGCTTGAGTTCTGTCCAGACGTCTTCAGGCGAGACGCCTGCGTCCACCCACATGACGATCAGATGATAGAGAACATCCGCGCTTTCGCCGATCAGTTCCTTGCGGTTGCCGTTGACGGCTTCAATCAGACATTCGACCGCTTCCTCACCGAATTTCTGGGCGATCTTGTTGCGGCCGCGGGACATCAGACGTGCGGAATGGCTGAGGGATGGGTCGGTGCCGCGACGGGACTGAACCGTGTCGTACAGGCGCTGGAGAATCTGTTCCTTTAGAAGGTCAGACTTCTTGTCATCCTGCTGCTTTGAAGGCTTCGGAGCCGGTTTGGTGGCGGGTTTTCCCATGATCTTATTCTCCAAGCCTGACCGGCAGACCGGCCTTGTTCAGCGCGTTCTTGACTTCATCAATCCGGAACTGGCCGAAGTGGAACACACTGGCCGCCAGAAGGCCACTTGCGCCGACTTCCGCTCCCTCCACGAAGTGCTTTAATTCGCCCACGCCGCCCGAGGCAACAACCGGAACAGTTACGGCGTTGCAGACCGCGCGCAGCAGATCGAGGTCAAAGCCTGCGCGGGTGCCGTCGCGGTCCATGCTGGTTAGCAGGATTTCGCCCGCACCCAGATCCTGCATTTTCCGCGCCCATTCCACGACATCCAGCCCTGTGGGTTCACGGCCGCCCTTGGCATAGACTTCCCATCCACCCTGACCATTGGAGCGCGCATCGATGGCAACGACGATGCACTGGCTGCCGAAACGTTCGGAGGCCTCACGGATCAGGTCCGGGTTTTTGATGGCAGCCGAGTTGACGGCGCATTTGTCAGCTCCGGCCAGTAGCAGACGACGCATGTCTTCGCAGGTGCGCACACCACCGCCCACGGTCAGGGGCAGGCAGATGGCTTCGGCCGTGCGGCGAACGACGTCGAGAATGGTGTCCCGGTTTTCGACGCTGGCAGTGATGTCCAGAAAGGTGAGTTCGTCGGCACCGGCGGCGTCGTAAAGTTTGGCCTGTTCGACCGGATCGCCCGCGTCGCGCAGGGAGACGAAGTTCACCCCTTTGACGACGCGACCGTCCTTGACGTCCAGGCAGGGGATGACGCGGAGTTTCAGCATGACCCGAGGACGTCCAGTGCGTCTTTGAGTGCGATACGACCGTCATAGAGCGCGCGTCCGACGATCGCGCCGGAAATGCCCGGAACGTCGCGAGCGACGTCGCGCAGGGCTTTGAGATGCTCCAGAGTTCCGACACCGCCGCTGGCGATGACCGGAATGGACAGGCGGCGCGCCATATCTGCGGTCTGTTCGAGGTCGAGCCCAGCCAACATGCCGTCACGGGTGATTTCGGTGAAGATCACGGCGGCAACACCGGCATCTTCCATGCGCAGTGCCAGATCGTTGGCTTCCAGCTCTGAAACTTCGGCCCAGCCTTCGGTAGCGACCCGACCCTGTCGCGCGTCAATGCCCGCCACGATGCGTCCCGGAAAGGCGCGGGCGGCCTGACGAACCAATTCGGGGTCCTTGACGGCCACGGAACCTAGAATGACGCGTGAGACACCGGCTTCGAGCCAGCGTTCAATCGCGGCCATATCCCGGATGCCACCGCCGAGTTGTACGGGAAGGCTGGTGGCCTTCACAATTGATTCGATCGCCGGAATATTGGTCGAACGGCCTGCAAAGGCACCGTTCAGGTCCACGACATGGATGTGACGACATCCGGCTTCGGCGAACATGCGGGCCTGGGCACCGGGATCGTCGGAATAATGAGTGGCGTCTTCCATTTCGCCGCGCCGCAGGCGGACGCAGGCACCGTCCTTGAGGTCGATGGCGGGATAAAGCGTCAGTCCGTGTGTCGCAGTCTGGGCTTCTGGTTCGGACGCCGCGCTGGATGCGGAACTGCTGGTGTCAGGCATGGCGATGCTGGACTGCCAGCGGGCGGCCTCGTTCTCGTTTGCCAGAAGTTTTGAGAGAAAAAGTCCGCGCACCGTCTGCCCTCCGATCCGTGCATAATAAGGATGCGTGCCCCAGTGTTCGAACTCGAATGACCGGAACAGCCCGATAGCGGCGACATGCGTTTCGCGGATGTCGCAGTTTACAACCTTGCAGCCAATGGCTTTTGCGCCTTTGAGCATGGTTTCCAGAAGTACACGTCCCAGACCGCGCCCGCGGGCGTAGGGCGCCACGAAAAAGCCGGTCAGGTTGGCGGTCGCCGCATGGGCTTCATAACTTACAGGCGGACGGACAAGCTGCCCCGCACCGCAGATCGTGCCATTGTCACGCACGACATACAGGTTGCGTTCCGGCACGAGCAGCAGGCCTTCGAAATAGCGCGCCAGTGCCTGATGGCCGGGAGGCTGAAGCCAGCCGAAGCCTCCACCGTCCAGAATACCCGCCGATGTGGCCTCGATCAGGGCGTCCAGATCTTCAGGCGACAGCGACGAGACGACCCGTTCGCAGGTGATCGTCATGAAGTCCACCGCAGGAAGTTGCCGAGGATAGTCAGGCCGACATCCTGGCTTTTTTCGACGTGGAACTGCGTGCCGCAGCGGTTCCCGCGGGCAACGATGGCCGGAACCTGCGTGCCGTACTGCGCGGTGGCGACCAGATCGCTGTCCGCGCCATCATGCAGGGCATAGGAGTGAACGAAATAACCGTGATTGCCGGGTGTGAGGCCGTCCGTCAGCAGATGAGCGCCGGGTGTGAAATCCAGCGTGTTCCAGCCCATATGGGGCAGGCGCAGGCCAGCACTGGCGGCTTCATCCATGCGGCGGATATTACCGGAAATCCAGCCCAGACCTTCGGTGCGGCCATGCTCGAGGCCATATTTGCTCATGAGCTGCATACCGACGCAGATGCCGAGAAACGGGGTGCCATTGGCGGTTGCGGTTTCAAGCATGTTGCGCAGTTCGGGGCCAAGGCCCTGCGCGCAGTCCGCGAATGCGCCCTGACCGGGGAGGATCAGTCGGTCTGCGGTGAGGATGTCGTCTGCGTCGCGGGAAATGACGACGTCGGCTTCGATCCCCTTGCGTGTCGCGGCCTTGCGGGCTGCCTGTGCGGCCGAGGCGAGATTTCCGCCATTGTAGTCAATTACGACGACGCGCATGGAAACTCCGGAGATGTGCCGTAGGAAGGGGCGTATTGCTGCTGGTCCATCCAGCGCAGGAGTGCGATGTCCCGGCTGGGTGCGGCGATGGGGGTGCCGGGAACGCGGCCGTTCAGGCGTTGTTCCCACAGCCGGATCTCAGCCGTGAAGCTGGCGAGGACGGCGTGAATGGCTACGACCAGATCAAGCCGGGGCCAGAACCCTTTCAGGACATGCAGCACGATCATGGTGACGGCGGCAGCCAGAAGGGCGGAAATCCACGCGCCATAGGTCAGCAGGCCAAACCAGCCGAAAAACAGGACGCGCCATGAAAAGCCGTCCTGCACCATCACGGGGATCTGCGGTCCGGGAGCATCGGGCTTTATGCAGGGAATATAAAGCTTCACAGCACGCCTTTGGTGGAAGGAATGGCGCCCGCCGAGCGCGGATCTTGCGAAACGGCAACTTTCAACGCGCGGGCAACGGCCTTGAAGCCGCTTTCGGCAATATGATGCGCATTGGTGCCGGCCTTGCAGGTCAGATGCAGGGCGATATGGGCGGACATGGCGAAGGCGCGGAAAAACTCTTCGAACAGTTCCGTATCCATCGTGCCGATCTTCTCCCGCGGGAAGACGACATTCCACGCGAGATAAGGGCGGCCGGAAATATCCACCACGGCTTCACACAGGGCTTCGTCCAGCGGGACAAGCGCATGGCCGAAACGCTCGATCCCACGCTTGTCTCCGATGGCCTGACGAAAGGCCTGTCCGAAAACGATGCCGACATCCTCGACAGTATGATGCCCGTCGATATGCAGGTCTCCCTTGGCCTTCAGGTCAAGGTTGAAGCCGCCATGTTTGGCCAGCGCCGTCAGCATGTGATCGAAAAAGCCGATGCCGCTGTCTACGTCGGAACGGCCTTCGCCGTCGAGCGTGAGGGCAAGGGTGATGTCGGTTTCGCTGGTGGCGCGATGCAGGCTGGCGTGGCGGATGTCGTTCATGACCTCTCTGCTACACCAGCATGGCGCGGATTTCCACGCTATCCGGCTAAGATGCGTACAAAATCCGTACGGACGCAGAAAGAAAAAGCCGGATTGGGGACGGGGCATTCACGAAGGAGACGGTGCGAAAGCACGTCACGTTTCCTTGAAGTGGGCCGTGTCAGGAAATTGCCCTTGGCGAGGAAGAAAGATCGGCCCATATTTCCTGATTATGGCACATCATCATTCTCCCCTCGACGTCCTTCTCTCCCGCGCCTCGACGGACCATCTCGTCGAGCCTCCGCCGAAGGGGGATGATCTCCGCACCATTCTCTCTGCTGGCCTGCGGGCGCCAGATCACGGGAAAATGCGGCCCTGGCGCTACACGGTGATCAAAGGCAAGCATCGCGAGGCCTTCGCCGATCTCGTAGTGGAAGCGATGGGGCGGCAGGAGCCCGATGCGCCTGAAGCCAAGAAAACCAAGCGTCATCATCGCTTTTCCAATATGCCGATGATTATCGCACTGGGCATGCATCTTCAGCCGGAAGGGAAAATTCCCGTCATCGAGCAGGAAATGGCTGTGGCCGCAGGAGCGATGAATGTTCTGAATGCGCTGCACGCATCGGGTTTCGGCGGTATGTGGGTAACGGGTCCGTTCTGTGACGACCGTATCCTGCTGACAGCTCTGGGGCTGCCCGAGCCGCATCGTCTCGCCGGTTTCCTGTTCGTCGGAACGCCCGCGAAGCATTCCGATGAGCGCAAGCGTCCCGAAATCGACGATTACATGGCGGTCTGGAAGGGAGATTCCATCAAGTTCGCCGCGGATGCCGGCTGAACTGATGCGTTACGACGTCATTATCGCGGGTGGTGGTCCGGTCGGGCTGGCGGCGGCCCTCTCACTGGCGCGGGACGGGCGGAAGGTCTGCCTGGTCGAACGCTCATCGCTGGACGTGTTGGCTGATCCGCCCTTTGACGGGCGGGAAATCGCCCTGACACATCATGCATCGGAATGGCTGAAGGCCGTCGGAGCTTGGGACGAAATCCCGGCTGGCAGCATCTGTCCAATGTATACGGCCCGGATTGAGACCGGAAAGACCGGAAATCCGCCCCTTCTGTTCGATGCGCCCGCTAATGGCCCCGATGCGCTGGGGCATATGGTGGCGAACCATCTGATCCGGCGGGCGCTGTATCGCGTGGTTTCGAGGACGCCGAGTGTGGACATCAAGGCTGGAGAGGGCATTGCCAGCTCATGGCACGATACGCGGTCGGCAGGCGTCGTTCTGGCTAATGGCGAGCGTCTTGAGGCTGATCTGCTGATTGCGGCGGACGGACGTTTTTCGCGCCTGCGGACTGAAGCCGGAATCGGTGCCATCGTACACGATTTCCAGCGCAACATCATGGTTTGCCGGATGCGGCACCCCGAACCGCATGCCAATACGGCGCTTCAGTGGTTCGATGAAGGACAGACGATCGCTCTTCTGCCGGTCGCAGCAGATGATCGGCCGGGGTCCTGTTCATCGCTGGTTCTGACGCTGGAGCCGGACGAGATCGCGCGTCTCAAGACGCTCGACGGCAAGGCGTTCAGCGAAGATATCACCGCCCGCACGCAGGGGCGTATGGGGCCGATGACGCTGGAGAGCGCGCGTTGTGTCTATCCACTCAAGGCCGTTTATGCGCATCGCTTTCAGGCGCCGCGCTTGGCGCTGATCGGGGATGCGGCTGTGGGAATGCACCCGATTACGGCGCATGGGTTCAATCTGGGACTCAAGGGACAGGAAGTTCTGGCGCGGGCGATTGCGGACGGGCCGGGCGATGCGGGCGATCCCTCCGTTCTGTCGCGTTTCGAACGTACGCATCGTCTGGCGACCGCGCCGCTCTTTGCGGCCACCAATGCCATTGCGACCGTCTATACCCGTGATGAAGCACCGTTCCTGATGGCGCGTCGGGCAGGGTTGGCTGTGGCCAATCGGCTACTGCCCTTCAAAGCGGCTGTAACGAACATGCTGATGGATCGTCAGGGCTAAGGCATCTGACGGTTCGGTTTCCGGATTGAAAGGGAATGACCGTGAAGGCTTTCGGACATCGACGCGGGACCCGCATGGACGAAGCGGATGCTCTGGTCGAACTGGATATTCCGACGCCTGTTCCGGGGCCTCGGGATGTGATCGTGGAGATCCGTGCGGTTTCGGTTAATCCCGTTGATACAAAACTGCGTTCGATGGACACGCCGGATGGCGAGCCGCGCGTGTTGGGATACGATGCAGTCGGTACGATCGTTGCGACGGGCGGTCAGGTGCGCGGCTTTCGGGCGGGAGACCGGGTATTCTATGCGGGAAGCGCGCAGCGGCAAGGAAGTGATGCACGGTTTCAGGCCGTCGATGAACGTCTGATTGCGCTGGCTCCGAAAACGCTTTCGGATGTCGAAGCCGCAGCACTCCCTCTGACGGCCCTGACGGCTTGGGAACTGTTGTTTGACCGACTGGGTGTGCGATTGGGTGAGATGGATAATCCCGACGCGCTTTTGATCATTGGCGGAGCGGGAGGTGTAGGGTCGATCCTGACGCAGATCGCGCGCCGTCTGACGGGACTGACGGTTATTGCTACAGCCTCGCGCCCCGAAACCACGGATTGGTGCCATGAGATGGGGGCCCATCATGTTATCGATCATCGCAGGCCGCTCGATCAGGAACTGGCGCGGATCGGAATCCCTCAGGTGCGTTATGTTGCGGGGCTTACGGCCTCGGGTGAGCACCGGGATGCGATTGTGCGCTCTCTCGCTCCGCAGGGCGCGTTGGCCTTAATCGACGATCCGGGCGAATTTGACATCATGCCTTTCAAGCGCAAATCTCTTTCGGTGCATTGGGAATATATGTTTGCCCGCCCGATGTTCGAGACGCCGGATATGGCTGTTCAGGGGCGCATTCTGGGACAGATTGCTTCGCTTGTGGAAGCTGGCCTTCTGAAAACCACGCTGCATGAGGTGCTGGAACCGATTGGCATTGCCAATCTGCGGAAAGCTCATGAACTGCTTGAAAGCGGTAAGGGTATTGGAAAAGTCGTGCTTTGCGGCTTTGAATAACACGTTAGTTGAAATGCGCCCGTAGTAGCGGTGTTGACGAAATACAGAGCATGATCAGCCCGAATAGCGCCATCACCTTGATGACAAAAAAGCAGGCGTGATGGCGGGCATCCGCGCCGGTTGCCAGCATCATGAAGGGGTCCGGGTCAGGGAAACCGGTTTTGCTGCCGATCTGTATCAGTTCCAGCGCGCGCTGACGGTTAGCGGCCGCCTGCGCACGACGGCGTGTCATTTCCGTTCCAGAAATGTCAGCTTTTTCGTGTAGTGCGATGAGATAGAGTTCCAGATCTTCGCGACGATATGCGATCTTCCTATCTGGAGTTTGGGTCCGTGCCGGTCCTGTGCCGAGGAGGGTCAGCAGCTTCATTCTGCGTTCCGGCAGCCCCAGATGGACTGCGGCTTCTGCTATGGAGAGGGTTTTGGAGCGTACGGGCAGGTGGAGAACCTGACCGATTGTTTTCTGGCCGGAAAGATGTGTCGGGGATGGCATCGGTCTGGATCCTGTCCTTGCGGAACGGTCTTGACCTTAAGAGCAGGGCCTCCGGAAATCGAGCATTTCGCGGAGTCCTGCGGTATATTTTTAATCAGGCTGTCGTGATGGCGATGCCTTCGGAACGGAACCGGCGGAAGACGTCGAAAAGAATGGCATCCTGCACGCTGCTGGCGTCCCGGGCGGAGGTGAGGGCAACACTCAGGGTCACAATCAGACTGTCTGCCGTAATGGCACTGACCCGGACTTTGGGTGCAGGTGTTGCAAGGACTTCATCGCGATGTGCTGCAACTTCGAGCAACATGGATTTCGCTTTTTCCGGATGCGTCGCCACCGGAACCTGAAATGTCAGGTTGAGAGTTCCCGTCGCCCCACTCAGCGTGGCGTTTTTGACGCTCGTCGTGATGAACTGGGAGTTCGGAACAATCATGGTCGAACCGTCGCTCAGCCCAATATCGGTCGCGCGGATGCTGATGCGTTTGATATCCCCCCGCGTCCCGGCGATCTCGACCATGTCTCCAACGCGCACCGGTCGCTCAGCCATGAGAATAACGCCGGAGACGAAGTTCTGCACGATGGATTGCAGACCAAAACCGATACCGACCGAGAGGGCGCTGACCACCCAGGTCAGGTTTTGTACGGATACCCCGGAGATGGACAGGATGCCGAGACCGACGAGAATCCACGAGCAATAGGTGAAGATGCTGAGGATCGACGTACGGCTGCCGATGTCGAGACGGGTGGTGGGGAAAAACCGGTCTCTGATCCACATCCGGGTCTGGCGGATAGCGTAATAGGCGACCACGGCCAGCACGATGACCAGAACGACTGTGTCGAGCGAGATCTTTACACCGTGGATGGTATTGCCGACGAACAGCAACCAGAAGCGGCTGGTGATGTCTGTTACGCTGAAGTTGCCATCCGTCTGGGCGATGGAAAACAACAACAAAAGCAGCAGGATGTTTCCAAGCCCGGAAAGGATGACCCCGATCTGGGACAGACGACGTTGCGGTAGTCCAAGCTGAATCAGGCGCCGACTGAAGAAGCCCCCTTCTGAAAACAACCGTTCCAGCACGTCGCGCCAGCATAACCCCAGGAGCGCCACAATGGCTACGCCCGTTCCCAACGACAGCAACCAGCCGTTGAGCGTGAAGGCAAAGGCCACATAGCCCAGCAGGATGGAAATAACTGTTATGGCCAGAATCAAGCTGGACACACCCAATGCAGACGGGGCGAAGCCGCGTGTATCGTTCTGGTTTCCCAGCCTGCGGAATGTATCTACAGCGCATAGACCGATGGCAATTGAGAACGCGATTTCCAACAGAAGCTGAAGTGTCTGACCGAAAGCATCCTGAGCCTGAAAGGCTCGCAGCAGATCCAGCAGAAGAATGCTGATGGCCAGAATCCAGTCCACCCCCCGAAGTGCCTTACGCTCGCCCGGGTTGCCTTGTGCCAGAACGCCGCTGCGTCCGAAAACCGGCAGTCCGGCGCCGATGATGAAGCCGCAGACGGGGATAGTCTCACCAATGACGGAACCGATGGGGCCGCCGCCATCAGGCAGCACTGCCGCAGCCCAGATGAACCATGTCAGCGTGGCGATCAGGGCTTCCAGCGCGCCATTAAGCGTGATGGCAATGATGCTGGCAGAGAGAACCTCCTTGACGCTGTCCTCGGTAGCGGGACGGAAATGGGCGCCACAGCGTTTGAGCAGACGCAGCATCAGCGGCGAACTGAAACCAATGGTTACGAACGTGATGGCGCAGCCGATCAGGAGATAGAGCCAGTCTGCCAGAACGCCGCCCGCATGAAGCGAAAAACGGTTCTCGGCACGCTCGGTCAGGAGCGTGTTCCAAAAGCGTGGAGCCAATGGAGAAACCGTGTGTTCAGACAATGCCGCCTGTTGCAGTCGTGAGCGGCGGGTATTGATGGCCGTGTTAAGTTGCTGTGCCTGAAGATTATAGAGCTTGGCTCGTATCAGGGCTGATTTCACAGACCGGGCATTCTGCTGCATCTGCTGGCGCTGTGCAGTGACGGAGGCGTCTTCGTTTTCCACGGCATTTGGACCGAGGATCTTCAGGAAAGACTCAATGATGTTGTCATAGGACTGGATTTGCGTGACCGCGTCCTGAGTGCTCTGCTGGACTTTCTGGATTCGGGACGACAGGCTTTCGAGCTCGCTATTTCCCGTATTGCCGTCTTTACGGTTCAGAGTAGCAAAGACTTGTTGCAGGGCCGTGACGTTATCGTCGAGTTGACGCCCGATAGCGGCAGAGACCGCAGTCCAGCCAAGGCCGGAACTTGCGGGGTCACGCGGCGAATCTTTCCCTGTGTCTTTCGGCGCAGGTTTGGAAGAGACCGTATTTGTCTGGGGCGTGACGGCTTGTGGAGCAGCGAACGCCCCCGGGGGAAGCAATCCTGCAAATAGCAGCCCAACGGAAAGCATAAAAACACTCAGGCCATGCCTACAAACGGCTCCGGAACGCTGTCTGCTTAAAGATCTAGAGGCGCGCGCGGCAGGCCGTTTGGTCATGCGGTGTGTATTCCGTTCAGTGTCTTGGTGGGTTTTCAACGGTTTGCAGGGACAAGGGTTCGATTGCCACGGAGGCACGGATACGAAAAAGGCATCTTTTCCAAAACTGGAAAGGTGCCCTGAACTCCGAAAAGTACTCCGTGTAATCCTGCTGGCAGATCAGTCCTGCCAGTCAACGCCATGAGCGTCTGCAATCGACTCAAAGCCGTCGCGACGCATAGCCTCAAGCAGTTCCTGTTTCAGGCGACTCAGGATGCCGGGTCCCTGCAGCACGAAAGACGAATAGATCTGCACCATGTCTGCGCCCATGCGGATGCGGGCAAGAATGTCTTCGCCAGTTTCAATGCCGCCGCAGGAAATCAGTGCCAGTCGACCCTTGTTCAGCGCCGAGACAATCCGCAGCACATCCCGCGAACGGGCCGCCAGAGGACGCCCGGACAGGCCGCCGGTTTCGCGGGCTGCCGGATCGCGCAGGGTGGCTGGGCGGGCTATGGTCGTGTTGGTCAGGATCAGGCCCTGCGCACCTCCGTCGATGGCAGCCTCAAGGATCGGCTCGTAGGAACTGTCATCCAGATCCGGTGCGAGCTTGATCAGCAGGGGTGGCCGCTCGGGATTGCGCGTGTTGATGGCCGCGAGAAGTTCTTTCAGCATGGCTGCCGACTGAAGATCACGCAGGCCCGGCGTGTTGGGCGACGACAGGTTCATTGTGATGTAGTCGGCATACGGCCGCACGCGAGCCACGAGTTCCGGATAATCCCGTAATGGGTCGGATCCGGTCTTGTTGATGCCGATATTTACACCCAGCGGAACGGTCGGGCCGCGCATCCTGCCATTGGGCATCGGGCGGTGCAGACGGGCGAGGCGTCTGCAGAAGCGGTTTACGCCGCAGCCATTGAAACCCATGCGATTGATGATCGCACCGTCCTCAACCAGCCGGAACAGGCGCGGGCCCGGATTGCCGGGCTGGGGGCGGGGCGTCACAGTTCCGGCCTCGATATGCCCGAAGCCCAGCTTTGCGAGCGGGCGAATGGCGCGGGCATCCTTGTCGAACCCGGCAGCCAGGCCGATCGGGTTGGGAAAGCGCAGGCCGAGTGCGCGGGTCGAGAGAGCCGGCACATCTTTCGGAGCCTGACCACCGAGGCCAAGAGCGAGAGAGTGAATGGCGAGTTCATGTGCCGTTTCGGTGTCGAAGCGGTGCAGAAGCGGGGTGACGAGCGTTCCGAGATCGATCATGAGTCGTTTCCATAGCCTAATCCGTGCTGTGAAGCATCCACCTCACAGCTTTGGGTGATGTCTGGTGGCGTTTTATCTTGGCGGTAACGCAGGGACACGATAGACGCGAACTCATGTCCGATGCCCCCGCTTCTGAATCCTATGACGAGCCTTATCTGGAGACGTGCTGTCGCTCGACGTTGCACCGGCTTCTGCTCTGTGCCGCCACAGGCCGCCCGACAGGTCTGAAAGATCAGCCTTGTCTGGAGCGGCTGCAGAGCTTGGGACTGTCCCAACTGCGCGATGACGGGCGTTTCGTAATCACACAAGATGGTTTGAAGCGGCACAGTGAAGAAATCGGCCCAACGGGCTGAGGTCAGGTTTTCAGAAACTCCAGAACGGCACGGTTGAACTTTTCAGTTTCGTCCAGAAAAACCATGTGAGCACTGTCTTCGAAGTCCATGCCCGTGCAGTTGGGCATGTTCTGTGCGACCCAGGCAGGGCCTGCGGGGTTCAGTATCGTGTCTTTTCGGGCCACCATCATCAAGGCTGGGAGCGTGAAGCGCGGCAGGATATCGCGCCAGTCCTGCGTGGTATGATCGGCCATCATGGCGCTGCGGGCGTGATGGGGGCTCTGCGCCATTTCCCGAAGCAGGAAGGCCTTTTCCTCTTCCGCAAGCGGATGACAGACACAGTTTTCCAGATTGGCCCTGTCGAAGTCGTCCGGGGTAAGGGTCAGTTGCTGCTGCACGGCCGTCAGACCGGCCTGATCGTAACAGTCAGAGTGACCGAGCTTCCAGTCGGAAGAATAATACTGTTTCGGGGTCTGTTGAACGAAAATGGCATTGCGGATGCGCTCGGTTCCGAACAGTTCCAGATACGACCAGATGACCGGACAGCCGATCGACCACCCCAGAACCGTGACATCCCGCAGGTTCAGCGCCACCAACAGGTCCCGCAGATCGGCGGCCAGACGTGCGATCCTGTAACCGTGTGACGGTTTTTCCGAACGTCCATGGCCGCGCAAATCCATGGTGATGACGCGGGCCTGCTCGGAGATCGGGCCGATGTTGCGATGAAAGAAGCGTCCCGAGAACGTCCAGCCATGAATCATTACGAGGGGCCGGCCGTGCCCCTGCTCCTCGTAATGGATACGGATTCCGTCACTGGTCGTGATATGCGGCATGCTCTTCTCCATGAAAGCGCTGGGCGGGTTAGAGTGCAGAAACTGTCACAGAACATAGCGCGCGGACCGTAGGGCGGGTTGCGTTCAAAGGAGCGTTTGCGCTTGCGAGAGTGGGGCGGTAAATTGACTGGGCCATGACTGCTTCTCCTTCTTCTGATCCATTTGAAACCGCCGCTCCGAACCGTGTTCTGAAACCCATTGATCTGGGGCAGGGCGTGGTGATCGAGGACCCGGTGATCCTTGCCCCGCTTTCGGGTGTTACGGATCTGCCGTTCCGTCAGCTTGCGCGCGATCTTGGGGCAGGGCTGGTCGTGTCGGAAATGATCGCCTCTTGGGCGATGATCCGTGAGAACGAAAACACCATGCGCATGGCTCGGATGGCCGAGCGCGGGCCCAATGCGGTCCAGCTTGCGGGCTGTGACCCCGAGGCGATGGCGCAGGCGGCGAAGATTTCGGTCGATGGGGGCGCGAACCTCATCGACATCAATTTCGGCTGTCCGGTGAAGAAAGTCGCAATCGGGCAGATGGCTGGCTCCGCGCTGATGCGGGACGAGGTTCTGGCCGGAAAGCTGCTGGAAGCAACGGCACGGGCCGTGAATGTGCCGGTCACACTCAAAATGCGCATGGGCTGGGACCACAACTCCCTCAATGCGCCGCGTCTGGCAAAAATTGCGGAAGAGAGCGGAATCCGGCTTGTGACCGTTCACGGTCGCACCCGGCAGATGTTCTATAATGGGACGGCGGACTGGCGTTTCGTCAAAACGGTGAAGGACGCGGTGTCGCTGCCGGTCATCGTCAATGGCGACATCAACACCATCCGCGATGCGCGTGAGGCGCTGCATCAGTCTCAGGCCGATGGCGTCATGATCGGGCGCGGCTGCTATGGCCGCCCGTGGTTCACGGCGCAGGTGGCGCAGTCCCTGCGGACGGGCGAGGATGTGCCGGACCCTGATCTGGCGACCGAAAAGGAGATCGCCCTGCGTCATTACCGCATGATGCTCGATCATTTCGGCGAACGTCCAGGACTGCGGCTCGCGCGCAAACATGTCTCCTGGTATTCCGCCGGTCTGCCGGGATCTGCGACGTTCCGCTCCACGATCAATAATGTCGATAACGCCGCTGAAGCCATCGCGCTGCTTGAAGGCTTCTATGACCGTCATATCGAAGCCGGTGTTGTGCGGAACCGCGAAGCCGGACCAGCAGGCAGTCTGAGCCGCGACGGCACGCGTGAGGCGGCCTGAGATCATGCGCCGTTCATGACGGAAGCGTCCGTATCCGGTCTGGTCGAGCAGGGCTGTCATCCGGTTTTCCTTTACGGAGCCTCCCGGCTGGATCGGCAGGACGTGGCCCGCAGACTGCACGGTCACAGCCCGCGCGCGCAGCGCCCCTTTGTGGTTGCCACCCTGACCGCTACACCGCGCGCCCTGCGCGAAGCGGCGCTGTTCGGCAACGCCGAGGCGGGCTGGATCCAGCAGGCCCAGGGCGGGACCCTTCTGCTGGATGAGATCGACTGTCTGTGCCCCACGATGCAGGATCGCTTCGTGGACTGTCTTGCGCAAACGGATCTGCGCGTTATTGCCGGAAGCCGTCACGATCCGCTCCTGCTCCTGCGGCAGGGAGGGTTAGCGGCTGGACTGCATCAGTGGCTGTCAGCGCTGCCCTCCGCACAACGGATGGGACCGGAGCGGATCAGCGCGGTCTGTCGTCTGGCCGCAGGCACGGGCACGGCGCGTCCCCGTGGGCTGGAAAGGGCGCTGGAACGGCCTTTGTCTGAATATCTTGAGGGTGATCTGGAAAACGGCGCGGGCGATCTGCACGCCTGTGTGGTGGGGGAAGTCGAACGGCCGCTGATTACGATGGTTCTGCGCCGGACCTGCGGCAACCAGTTGCGCGCCGCCGCCATTCTGGGGGTGAACCGCAACACCCTGCGCAAACGCATCCGCGAACTGGACATCACGATCCCGAAAGGCATCGACGAGTGAAATTCCCTTCCCTGAGGCGCCTGTTTGCAAGGCTGACCAGTGCCAATGGGGCGGTTCTTCTGACGGTTCTGGCGCTGGTGCTGGCCTTCGCCACGTTCGTGGTGCTGTCAGGCGGCATGTCTCTGGCGCATCGCCCGCAGGTTCAGGCGATCGTCTTCCTGCTCGATTTCATCACGCTCATGCTGATTGCCGCGGCTGCCGTGGTGCAGATCGGGCGGATGGTGGCTGAACGCAGGCTTGGTCTGGCAGGCGCGCGTCTGCATGTGCGGCTTATTACGCTGTTCGGAATCGTGGCGGTGGCCCCGACCATCGTCGTGGGTGCGGTGGCAACGCTATTTTTCCATTACGGCGTGGAAATCTGGTTTTCCAACCGTGTGAATGATGCCCTGACGGAGGCGCGGTCGGTCGCGGTTGGTTACCTGCAGGAGCATAATGATAACGCCCGTACCGAAGCCTTCGCGCTCGCAAACACGCTGATTACGGTCCAGAACGACGAGCTTTTCTCGCGCGGGACCGACCTATTTCACGACCCGGCGCGTCTTCAGGAATTTCTGGACGACGAAGTCACGGAACGTGGCCTGACGGATGCGGAAGTGTTTGATCCGCTGACCTCCAAAGTGCTGGCCGTTGGCGGCCTTCTGGGCAGCGATGCAGACATGTCGACGGCCCCGCCACTCCCACCGAAATCGGTCGTGGAGCTGGCCCGGCACGGCGAGGCTGTCATCCTTGATCGTCCGGATCAGCGCAGGGTGCGGGCCGTGGTCGCGCTGGGCGGCAATTCGGGGCTCATGCTGGTCATCACCCGTCCGGTCGATCCGGATGTGGTGGAACACATGCGCCGGACGGACACGCTGGTTGCGGATTATCAACGGCTGATTGCCAATCGTGGTAAGACGCAGGTCCTGTTCGCGGTCATTTTCGCACTGATGGGCCTGCTGGTTCTGGCAGTGGGAATGCTGACTGGACTGGCGCTGGCAAACCGGATTGCCAATCCGCTGGGTCTTCTCATTCTGGCGGCCCAAAGGATTTCCAAAGGGGATCTGGAGGTTCGGGTTCCTGTTCCCGAAAACGCAGGGCAGGACAAGGATGACGAAGTGACTGGGCTGTCCCGTGCGTTCAACAGCATGACGGACCAGCTCGAAAGCCAGCGGTCCGAGTTGATGCAGGCCTACGACCAGATCAACGAACGCCGCCGTTTCACCGAGACGGTACTTGCTGGTGTTTCGGCAGGCGTGATCGGACTGGACCGCGCGCAGGTGATCGAATTGCCGAATCGCGCGGCCTCCAGTGTGCTCCAGCGTGATCTGCAGCCCGCCATTGGCCGAAAATTGACGGAGCGGGTGCCGGAGTTCTCCGCCCTGCTGGAGGCTGCGCGCATGGCGCCAGAGCGCGTCCATACGGCCGAAATTCAGGTCGATACCGAGGGCGCGCAGCGTCCCGGCGGTCCGGGTGAGGGTGCGGGTGCGGGTGCGGGGCGCACGCTTCTCGTGCGGGTCGTGGCGGAACTGCGCGGCCAGGATGTTGCGGGCTATGTCGTGACCTTCGACGACATCACGGATCTCCAGTCCGCCCAGCGCAAGGCTGCCTGGGCAGATGTGGCCCGGCGCGTGGCGCATGAGATCAAAAATCCGCTGACTCCGATCCAGTTAGCCGCAGAGCGTCTGAAACGCCGCTTCCTCAAGGAAATCCACTCTGACCCCGAAACCTATACGCAGCTTGTCGATACGATCGTGCGACAGGTGGGCGATATCGGGCGGATGGTTGACGAGTTCTCCGCCTTTGCGCGGATGCCACAGCCCGTCATGCAGCCGGAGGACTTCTCGCGGCTGTGTCGGGAAGCGCTGGTGCTCCAGAGAAATGCCCATCCCGAAATCGTGTTCGAGACGACCGGACTGCCGCCATCAGGGCCAATCGTGCGGTGTGACCGGCGGCTTATCGGTCAGGCGCTGACAAACCTGCTACAGAATGCAGCAGATGCCATCAGCATGGCAGACCGCGGAAAACCGGGAGAAAATACCTCCGGACAACCCGCAGGACAGGCAGTGCAGCCAATAGGACACATTGTGGTGGGCTTGCACATTCGCGGCGGGCATGTCCTGCTAGACATAGAAGATGACGGGATCGGCCTGCCGACGGTGGAACGCCACCGGCTGACCGAGCCTTATGTAACCCACAAGGCGAAGGGCACCGGCCTCGGCCTTGCGATCGTCAAGAAGATCATGGAGGACCATTCCGGGATGCTTCAGCTCACTGATCGGGAACCAGACCTTTCCCGTGGCCCGACATCCGGGCAGCGGGGAACGCGCGTCACCCTGTCTCTGCCGTTGTGGGAGCAGGAGAGCCATATCCCGGGTGAAACGGACCTTCAGACCATGAGGACAGCAGATGGAACATGAGATCCTGATCGTCGATGACGAACCGGACATCCGGTTCCTCATCGAAGGTATTCTGAACGATGAGGGCTACAGAACCCGGACAGCCGCCAACTCGGATCAGGCGCTTGAGCTGTTCCGCGCGCATCGTCCATCGCTGGCGATTCTGGATATCTGGCTTCAGGGTTCCCGGCTGGATGGAATCGAACTGCTCAAGATTTTCCAGACCGAGGAGCCCGGCCTGCCGACGCTCATGATTTCGGGCCACGGAACCATCGAGACGGCAGTGTCCAGTCTTAAGCTGGGTGCCTATGACTTCATCGAGAAACCGTTCCAGTCGGACCGGCTTCTGGTGGTGGTGCGTCGCGCACTGGAAGCAGCGCGCCTGCGGCGGGAAAATGCGGAGCTGCGTCTGCGAGCAGGGCCGGAAACCACCCTTTCGGGAGAGGGTGCCGTCATTTCGGCCATCCGTGCCCAGATCGAACGTGTCGCCCCTACTAACTCCCGTGTGCTGATCAGCGGTCCGGCCGGCGCAGGCAAGGAAGTGGCAGCGCGAATGATCCATGCGCGCTCCCGCCGTGCGGAAGGTCCGTTCATCGCCCTGAACTGTGCGACGCTCGCGCCCAACCGCTTCGAAGAGGAGCTGTTCGGTCTTGAGGGCGAAGACGGCCAGCCGATGCGTCGCGGCGTGCTGGAGCGCGCCCATCGCGGAACGCTCCTGCTCGATGAAGTCGCGGATATGCCCCCTGAAACGCAGGGCAAGATCGTCCGCGCACTTCAGGATCAGACCTTTGAGCGTCTGGGCGGCAATACGCGGGTGAAAGTGGATATCCGCGTCATCGCCACCACCAACCGCGATCTCCAGTCCGAAATTGCCGCACACCGGTTCCGGGAAGATCTGTATTACCGGCTTGCGGTCGTGCCGCTGCGCATTCCGTCCCTGCGGGAACGGCGCGAAGATATTCCGGGTCTCGCCCGGCATTTCCTTGACCGGTGCGCCGAGTCTTCGGGTCTGCCGGTCCGGGAACTGTCTGTGGACGCTCTTGCCGCGCTGCAATCCTATGAGTGGCCGGGCAATGTGCGGGAGTTGCGCAACCTGATGGAGCGGTTGCTGATCATGATGCCGGGGACGGGGAACGATCCGATCCGGGCAGACATGCTCCCCTCCACCATCAGTCAGGGTGCACCGTCCATGACGCGCCTCAATTCGGGGGCGGATGTCATGAGCCTGCCACTGCGTGAGGCGCGGGACCTGTTTGAGACGCAGTATCTTCAGGTACAGCTCATGCGCTTTGGCGGTAATATCAGCCGTACGGCCAGCTTCGTCTGCATGGAGCGCAGTGCGTTGCATCGCAAACTCAAGCAGCTTGGCGTGACGACCAATGAAGACCGTGCGTCCGCGTCGTCCACACCTGTGAGTGGCTGAGATGACCTGCCGGTTTTCCTGCTCTTTCCTCTGTCGACTGAGAACAGCGTGACTTCAGAACATTCCTCTCCTGTCGGCCCTCGTGCCGTTCAGGAAGTCTTCCTCGATCATCTGCGCCGGACGGAAGCCTCCGTGACCGTCTTTCTGGTCAATGGCGTGAAGCTTCAGGGGATCGTGGCCCAGTCGGATGCGCAGACCCTGCTGCTGCGCCGTGATGGCCATGTACAGCTAGTTTACAAACATGCCGTCAGCACGATCATGCCGGCGACGGCAATGCATTTTGTGGAAGAAGAACTTTGAGCGGTTTCGAGACCAAAAAGCCTGCAACACGGGCGGCTGTTATTCTGCCGTGGGAGAAGTCCGGGCCGCAGGAAGAAATCCGTGCAGCTGATGCACGGCTTGAGGAAGCCGTGGGTCTGACGGCTTCGATCGGACTTGTCGTGGTGCGTCAGGCCGCGATCCTGCTGCGAGCCCGCCGTCCGGCAACCCTGCTGGGCAGCGGTCAGGTCGAGCAGCTTGCCGAGGCGGTGAAGCTCGACGACGTGGATGTGGTCGTGATTGACGCGCGGCTGTCACCGGGTCAGCAGCGCAATCTTGAAAAGGCGCTGGCCTGCAAGGTCGTGGACCGGACGGGACTGATTCTTGATATTTTCGGCGCGCGTGCTGCCACCCGTGAAGGTGTGTTGCAGGTCGAACTGGCCCATTTGGAGTACCAGCGCTCGCGCCTCGTCCGTCTCTGGACCCATCTTGAACGTCAGCGCGGCGGCTTCGGCTTCCTTGGCGGTCCGGGTGAGACACAGATGGAAGCTGATCGCCGGATGCTGGCCGAGCGGATCGGCAAGATCCGCAAAGAACTGGAACAGGTGCGCCGGACGCGCGGATTGCACCGCGAATCCCGCAAGCGCGTACCGTTTCCGGTCGTGGCTCTCGTCGGCTACACCAACGCGGGCAAGTCCACGCTGTTCAATGCCCTGACCGGGGCCTCTGTTCATGCACAGGACCAGCTTTTCGCCACACTGGACCCGACCATGCGCGGCATGCGTCTGCCGTCCGGGCGCAATGTGATCCTGTCCGACACGGTGGGGTTCATCAGTGAACTGCCAACCGAACTGATCGCAGCCTTCCGGGCAACGCTTGAGGAAGTGGCGCAGGCGGATGTGATCCTGCATGTGCGCGATATCTCGCACCCTGATAGCGTAGCCCAGCGGGCAGACGTCCTGAACGTGCTGGATGGTATGGTGCGGGATGGCGTGCTCGATTCACACTGGTCGGATCGCACGATCGAGGTTCTGAACAAGGCCGATCTGGTGGGCGGTGTTGAGGCAGTCCCGAAGCGTGAAAATGCTGTCGCGATTTCTGCCATCACAGGCGAGGGTCTGCCGGACCTGTTCGAGGTTCTGGATCAGTATCTGACGCGATCCATGAAATCCGTTGATGTCCGCCTTCCGATTACGGACGGCGCGGCGCTGGCGTGGCTTTACCAGCATGGCGAAGTAGTCGGGCGAACGGATCGGGACGATGGAATAGATGTGCAGGTCCGTCTGTTCTCGGCGGATCTGGAGCGTTTCGAACTGCTGCATCCAGACCGGATCGTGCAGCCGGACGCCTGAGTTTTCTACTCGGACGCCCGTGTCGCCAGAGTCGCGCTGCGCGAAGAGGCGCGGGCGGCTCTGGCGCGTTGGCGGGCACGGTCCAGCGGTACGGCCAGTGCATAGGTCAGACCGAGGCCGACCACATTCATCACAAGCTGTTCCCACAGATTGATGCCAAAGCTGGCGAACATCAGCCGCCCCAGAAGATCCAGCACCGTGCTGCAGGCAAAGACTTCCAGCGAATTCCGTCCCAGCAGGGCAAGGCTCTGGCCGATGCGGTCGGCGGAGATGCGGCGCAGCGCAGCGGAAGACTGCACCAGATAGAAGATCGCCATGATGTCCAGCAGCCGCCAGATGGCCAGTGTGGATTTGCCTGTATTGGGCGGGGCCGGAAAAATCCGCAGAAACGGGAGGTGCCAGTACTCGTAAGGGAAGCACACCACGAACGCGCCCGCGAGATAAACCAGACACAGGGCCTTGGCCCACGGGCGGTACGGCAGATCGCCGTTGTTTTTCGAGGCCCAGACGGCCCCCAGAATTCCGAGAATATAGAGAAACTGCCAGCCAAATGGATTGAGATACCATCCACTGGGATCTAGCCAGTTGGGAATGGTGATGTGCGGGTCCAGATTGGCGATGGCCCAGATACTGACGCTGAGCGCGACCAGAAGCCACAGGCTGCGCTTGAGAATCCAGTAAATCAGCGGAAACAGCGCCAGAAGCACCACATAAAGCGGCAGGATGTTCAGATAGCTTGGGAGCGCGTCGAAAGTCAGAATACGCCATAGCCAACTATAGCCATGCGCAAGTTGCGGCTCGATCGTGTATTCGGGCAACGGTTGATAGTGCCGCCACTGCCGAACCGTCCAAACGAACACCAGCGTCATGCCAGTCTGATACAGATACAGTCTGAGGCATCGGCCAAGAATACGGTGAATGCCGGTTTTCCAGCCCTCCCGGTCGATCAGGCGCCCATAAGCCAGATAGGACGCGTAACCCGCCAGCATGACGAAGATCTCTGCTGCATCAGCAAATCCGAAATTGCGGATCGTGATGCGATTGAGCAGATCATCCGGGACGTGGTCCACCAGCATCATCAGCAGTGCGATACCGCGAAGGGCATCCACGCGATGGTCGCGGGGAATCTTTCGCGTTAAAGCTGCTGGGGAGGGTTGGGGCGGCTCCATAATCTCTTCTTACCGTCAGAGCGTGGGCAGGGGTATGGGGCCAGATTACGGCCAGATTAAAGATTGGACGGAATTCAGGCCCGGTGTCCTGCCGGAGCCTTTTTTCTCAAACCGTCTTTTATAGAGCGAGCAGGGCTTCGTTCGACTGGCTTGCCAGAATGCCATGCCGGTCAGGATGCAGCCCCGTAATTTTGACGATGTGATCGCGCCCCTGAAGCTTGCCGATAATTTTTTCCAGAACCTGAACGGACGTAATGTCCCACAGACGGGCCTCGGTCAGGTCCAGCACAACAATAGCGGCATCAGTATGGTAGTCGATCGCATCGGAGAGACTGTCGGCGGATGCGAAGAAAACCTGACCGGCAGCGCTATACGTCAGCACATCGCCGGAACGCCTTTCCGTGACGCGAAGCAGGCTCGCGGCGTGCCAGGCGAAGAACACGCCCGAAAGCATGACGCCAACCGCGACACCTGCCGCCAGATCGTGAGTCATTACGACCACGGCCACGGTGACGAGCATGGTCAGGCTGGACAGGCGTGGATGTCGGGTCAGGTCGCGCAGGCTGCTCCATGAAAATGTGCTGGCGGAGACCATGACCATGATGGCGACCAGAGCAGCCATCGGAACCTGCCCAACCCAGCGATGCAGCAGCACCATAAGGGCCAGAAGGAATGCGCCTGCGGTGAAGGTCGACAAACGCCCGCGTCCGCCATAGCGCAGATTGCCGACGGTCTGGCCGATCATGCCGCAACCCGCGATGCCACCGAACGCGCCGACGAGAATGTTTGAAATCCCGAGGCCCGTGCATTCCATGCGCTGGTCACCGTGAGTATCGGTGATGTCATCGACAACAGAGGCCGTCATCATGGATTCCAGCAGACCCACAGCGGCCATAGCCAGAGCATAGGGCAGCACGACGGACCATGTGGCCCAGTTCAGCGGGATATGCGGAAAAGTCAGGCTGGGAAGGCCGGTCGGGAGGTCGCCGAGATCGGAGACGGTATGAACCGGCATCGGATAAAGCATCGTGATGGCGGTGAGAACCACGATGCAGATCAACGGGGAAGGAATGGCATCGGACAGGCGGGGCAGCAGATAGATAATAACAAGGCCCAGCGCGATCAGCGCATAAGTGTGCCAACTCACTCCCAGCATCTGCGGCACCTGTGCGGCAAAGATCATGATAGCCAGAGCGTTGACGAAGCCTGTCCGGACCTCTGCGGGGACAAAGCGCATGACGGCCTGAAGCCGCAGCAGACCAAACAGGACCTGAAGCCCACCGGCAACCAGTGTGGCGAGCAGCATGGCCTGAACGCCATGGGCATGAACCAGCGGTGCGGCCACCAGAGCGACAGACCCCGCGGCACCCGAGATCATCCCTGGACGGCCGCCGAAAATGGCGATCGAAACGGAAATGACGAATGACGCGAACAGCGAGACCGCGGGGGAGACCCCGGCGATATAGGAAAAGGCAATGACCTCGGGAATGAGGGCAAAGGTTCCGACCATTCCGGCCAGCACTTCGCGCAGTGGGTTCTGTGTCCACTGGCGACGATAGAGAGCGGGAGTCATGAAAATCCTTGAGGGCAGGGCGTGAAAGGGGTGCGACGTATTCAGGCCCGGCGCGGCAATGATGTACGAGTGTAACCCGGCTGATCCCAGGATTGAAGAGACGGAATTGCCGGGAGAACACACATGAGAGAGTCTAAAAAAAAATCGGAGGCATGAAAAAAAAATGCGTCAAAAGACTGGACGAATGCCCCAACCTTCCTCTAGAGAGTGCGTCGCTGTGTGGCGGATGTAGCTCAGTCGGTAGAGCGCCGGTTTGTGGTACCGGTTGTCGCGGGTTCGATCCCCGTCATTCGCCCCAGCATTTCTCCTGAAAATCTGAATGAACATTCATCCGGGCTTGGCAGTATCAGCCTGATGGTTGTGTCTGTGCTCCCAGTGTTCTTCCAGCGCCATGCGCTCGAAGCGTAGTTTCTGCCGGATCCAGTTCAGCATGCCCGACAGCGTCACGACGATGATTCCCATGAATGTCCAGTTGTCCAATGGCTGATGAAACAGCAGGTAGCTGAATGCCACCGCCCAGACCATCTGGCTGTATTGCGGCAGCGCGACCCGGTTCGCGGGGGCGACGGCTGTGGCCATCATCATGAACAGTTGTCCCAGAGCTGCCAGAAAACCGTATCCGAACAGAAGGGCCCAGACTCGCGGTCCATGTGGCCAGGAGGCATGGGTGATCATGAGAAGGCCGTCGCCGATCAGCGGTCCAAAAAGGCTTGACCCAAACAGGGAAAGTCGCGCGCTTTTGTCCCCAGCCAGTCGGTAAGCCACGACGCTGCTGGCATTGGCGAGAGCGGCGATGATGGCGCAGACATGCCCGAGATGGAATGCGCGGGCGCCGGGGCGCAGGACGATCAATACGCCCAGAAAGCCGATTCCAACGGAAAGCCACGTCCAGAACGAAACCTTTTCCTTCAGGATCGTCACGGAAATGATGGTGACGAAGAACGGCATCAGGAACATCAGCGATAGCGCTTCTGGCATCGGGAGCAGCATGAAAGCCATGACACTGGCGGCCGTTGAGACGAATGTTGAAACGGCGCGCAGAACCCACATGCCTGGCCGGTTCGTCGCGAAAATGTCGGAATAGGGTTCTTCAGGGCGGCGGATGAACGGGAGGAGCAGAAAGCCGAAAACGCCGCCTGAAAAGGCGACTTCGAAAGGATCGAGCCGCCCCGCAAGCCCTTTTGAGCAGGCATCGCTGATGGCAAAGGCGGCGTATCCGAGAAGTGCCAGCAGAATACCCGAGGAGAAAATGTTCTGTTTCATGGGCCGGTTTCTCCGCAGGTAAAGCTGTTTTCGGTGTGAAAATAAGAAAATCTGCTGTTGTCGACAGTCAAGTTTTTCAGATTCCCGAGATCGTTCTTCCTGCTTTATAAATCATTAATATTAAGTGAATATTGATTTTATAAAAGGTATCTATAAGTAAAATTGGAGAGGTTGCCATCTTCATGTATGGTGCGCGTCATTCGGGTAGGCTGTATGGCCCCCATCTCCTGGATGAAAAAGCGTGAGCCCCCTTATGTCTCAGAAGATTGTTCCAGTCATTCTCTCCGGTGGATCAGGTAGCCGCCTTTGGCCAGTATCGCGCAGCAGCTATCCCAAGCAGTTCTGGCCTCTCCTGACGGAACGGACTCTGATTCAGGAAACTGCTTTGCGCGGTGTCCGTGCCGAGCTCTCGGCACCGATCGTGATCTGTAATTCCGAGCATCGCTTCATCGTTGCGGAGCAATTGCGGGATGTCGGCGTCGAAAATGCCCGTATCATGCTCGAACCCGTTGGACGCAACTCCGCGCCCGCCATCGCAGCTGCGGCGTTTCTTGTAGCCGAAACCGATCCGGACGCCATCTTGTGGATCATGGCTGCGGACGCCGCGATTACAGACGAAGCGGCGCTCTACGCCTCTCTTGAGCATGCAGTTTCTGCGGCAGCCCAAGGGCGGATCGTGACATTCGGCATGAAGCCGACCCGCGTTGAAACCGGCTATGGCTATATTGAAAGCAGTGCGTCTCTTCCGGGGCTAGACGGCGTTTTCGAAGTGTCGCGCTTTGTCGAGAAGCCTGATGCCGCCACCGCAGAGGCCTTCTTCCGTGATGGCCGATATCTGTGGAATTCCGGCATGTTTGTGACGCAGGCCGGTGTTTTCCTATCCGAAATCAAGACGTTTGAGCCGGACATTTATGAGTATGTCGGGCAGGCTGTTCAGGCACGTCACAGCGATCTGGACTTCGACCGGCTGGATGATGCGAGCTTTCGTCAGGCTCCAGATATCTCCGTGGATTATGCCGTCGCCGAGCGCACGAAGCGTGCAGCAGTGGTGCCGGGTACGTTCGGTTGGTCGGATATCGGCAGTTGGGACGCGCTTTGGGATCTGTCTCCCAAGGACGATGCGGGCAATGTCACGTTCGGGGATGTTTTCCTTGATGGTGCCAAGAACTGCTACGTCCGGTCGGATGGAATTGTTGCCACGGTCACCGGGGTCGAGGATCTGGTCGTCGTTGTGACGCAGGATGCCGTCATGGTCTCGCATCGTGATCGTGCCCAGGACGTCAAGCATATGGTCAACCGTCTGAAGAAGGCGGGCCGCAAGGAAGCGGTGGCGCATAACCGTATGTATCGTCCGTGGGGATTCTATGAGAGCCTGATTCAGGCGGACCGTTTCCAGGTGAAGCGCATTGTGGTGGAGCCGGGCCAGAAGCTCTCGCTGCAGAAGCACTTCCATCGTGCCGAGCATTGGGTCGTCGTAGGTGGCACGGCGCTTGTGACGCGCGACACGGACCAGATCATGGTTCGTGAGAACGAGAGCGTCTATCTGCCGCTGGGCTGTGTGCACCGTCTTGAGAATCCGGGCCGGATTCCCCTGACGCTCATTGAAGTCCAGTCCGGCCCCTATCTGGGCGAAGACGATATCGTGCGTATTGAAGACGTTTACGCCCGCAACTAAGGCGGGCTGCAAACCCTGATCCAGCTAGGATCAGGGTTTGTGCTTTTCGGGGGAGCGGCGCCCGAAGAGGTGATGAAGCCCGTTCGCAAGTGGGATGGGCGTCACACCCAGACGATGTTCCATCGGGCCAATATCGAAATTCTTGTCTTCCAGAAGTCGACGGATTTCTTCCGGTGCGATCTGCGGTAGTTTGCGGATATGGCGCGTGACATGAGACAGCGCCATAAGCATCCATCCCGGCAGGGAAATGATGGGGCGGCCACCAAGCTCCGCAAAATACAGAACCATGCGAACAAAGGTCCGGTACGCTACGGCGGTCGGTCCTGCGATGACGATGCTCTCGGGGCCTGAGACGTTTCCGCTCTGAATGAGGCGGATGGCCGCGACCACGCAGCGTGTCACGTCGCGCTGATCGATGGGCTGCACGAGGGCGCGCCCTCCGCCGGGCAGGGGAATCACCGGCAGACGTTCCAGAAGTTTGGCCAGCCGCTGCACGTTGTCTTCGCCTTGAGCGCCATAGATCATGGTTGGATGCAGCAGAATCGAAGGGCGGCCATCTGCTTCGAGCGCAGCTTCACCCGCCAGAACGCCTCGTCCGTGATCATCCGGCCAGTTTGTGAACTTGCGTGTGCTGCCCAAGGCCACAATTGGAGCCGTCGTGGCTGCGAGAATAGCTGGCAGATGGCGCGCATGGGCCGTGTTGACGACAATCGCAGCATCTTCAAAAGCCAGCGCCAGCATGGCGGGCTCTGTCAGATCGGCAATGCGGACGGCCTGACAGGCCTGTGCGATGTCAGGTGCAAGATTGCCCTGACTGCGGACGACGGCGACGATCTTCTGGCCTTGTGCCAGAAGTGTACGGCATAGAGCGGCCCCTGAGCGTCCACTGGCGCCGACGATGCAGACTGGGCCGCTGGCCAATGGTGCGAGATGTGTGATGTCTTCGGGCGTCATTGCGCAAAAGCCTTCAGATCGGGGGAAGCGAGGAACGTCAGCATCGCGGCGGGTGAAGACATGGCGGCATTGAGTGCCGTGAAGGACATTGGCGTTGCGGAAGCATAAGTGACCGTCAGGGTGCGGTCTGCGGGGTGCTCCACATAATCCGGAATTGCGGCCAGAGCCGGATTGGCTGAAAGGCTCGCCCGCAGGATCTGTGCGGTCCGCTCACGGATCTGCTCTGTGGTAGTGCCGTTTCCAATCTGCCGGGCAGCAAGGAGGAAGCCGGCGTCAAGGAGGCGATCGCCTTGCAAAGAGATTGTGACATTCTGCAAGGCCGTGGATTGCAGCAACTGCTGTGGCGACGGGTGTCTTTCTGTAAAATCAGTCTGGATTGTGCGTGCATCGACAGTAAAGGTCATGAAACCCGGAACTGCGAGGGTGGCGTTGGTCCGTGACGTGTGCTCTGCGAGGTTTGAAACCTGCACATAATGAGCGGTCGAGCCTGTGCCATTGATGTGAAAGGGTAGTTTCTCATCGCTTTGGAAATGAAAGCCTTTCAAGTCCTGCGTGACCGTCGAAATCTGGTTTTCCAGAGTGCCCGTCCCCTGCAGATCGTCCAGGCGGAACAGACCGGAGGTCATGTTCAGTCTGAAATTATGAGCTGCAAAGCTCTGGGGCGGCGCCATGTGGGACGGGAGAGGGAGATGATCCCAGAGTGCTGCGACCTGTGACGCGAGATCGAGCTGTTTCAGATCGAAGCGTTCCAGACTAGCCTGACCGCTGACAAGCTGCGGATCATGGCCGGGGGCCTGCAGTGTGCGTTCATAAGCAACTGTTGCGGCGTCGGTACGCAGGCTCGTAAGCAGGGCGGGGCCGTAATTGTCCAGTGTCAGGCGACGGGTAAAGAGGCTGTGAACATTCACAGGACCGGGCGCTGAGGATTGTGCGAGATTCTGGATCGAAAGCTGTTCAATCTGGCCGTGAGCGAGAGTGACATGCGCCAGATCAATGCGGGAATGTCCTTCCGCGGCAGCCCTCGACGGTGGCAGGATCAGATGCCGCAGGCTGAGCGTGCTGCCATGAATGATCTGGGTGGGCGTTTGAAGGAAGGGTTCACGAATTTCGACAGAGCGGACGGAAAGCCTGCCATCCGGCATCGGCCGGGGGTGGCCCAGTCGCATCTGGGAAGCACGGAGCGTGATGGACCCATCACGCAGGGTGATATCCGTCAGGGTGGCGCCCAGGGCGAGAATGGACGGTGTGGCGGTTCCGTAAGTGAATGTGGTTCCCGGCGGGAGGGCCGCCCGGAAGCTCGACAGACCGCGGACCAGTCCCATATGGGCTTCATGATGCACACCGGCCAGGCCGATCACAGCCGTTACTGAAATCAGGCTCGCCGCGAGCCAGGGTTTTTTCACGTTGATGTTCCTGTCTAACCGGTCCCGCACAGGCGTCGGGCGCGAACGTTCTGTGTGGCGGCAGGATACCATTGTCGCGATATGGAGCAATGCAGACGTCGTTTTTGTTGCGGTAATGGGATACCATATTGCTAAAAATGGCTGAAAACTGCTGCGAATCACATAATTCAATGTGTGAACGGGGCTTGACGCGCGCGCTGCAGACGGCAATAAGGCCCCACCTGATCCGCCTCGTGGGGAAGGAGGGTGTTTTCGGACATCGTTTTGACCACAGGCGCCATCCACGGTGCGTTCTTTGTGGATGCACCCCAAGCTGGAATGTCACTAATGAAGACCACACGTTCGCTGAAGCCAGCGGAGGTGACGAAGAACTGGGTGCTGATCGACGCCGAAGGGCTCGTTCTCGGCCGTCTCGCCACCATCATCGCCACCCGCCTGCGCGGAAAGCACAAGCCGCAGTTCACCCCGCACGTTGATTGCGGCGACAACATTGTCGTCATCAACGCCGAGAAGGTTGTCCTTACGGGCAACAAGGTCGGGCAGAAGCTGTTCCACTACCACACGGGTCACCCGGGTGGGATCAAGGAGCGCACCATCACGCAGCGTCTCACGGGCAAGCACCCGGGTGAAGTTGTCGAGAAGGCTGTCGAGCGTATGATCACCCGTGGTCCTCTGCAGCGCGCCCAGATGAAGCACCTTTATGTCTATGCCGGTTCCGAGCACCCGCATGATGGCCAGAAGCCCGTCAAGCTGGACGTTGCTGCGATGAACCGCAAAAACACCGTAACCCACGAGTCGTAAGGCCTGTATCATGTCCGAGACCCAAGAGCGCACCGGCACGCTGCAGGACCTTGCGAGCGTTGCTCCTGCCGTTACCTCCAACGCTGCCCCTGTTCACGAAGTCAAGCGTGACGCCCAGGGCCGTTCCTACGCAACCGGCCGTCGTAAGGACGCCGTGGCCCGCGTATGGATCAAGCCTGGCAAGGGTGACATCATCGTCAATGGCCGTCCGGTCACGACGTATTTCGCCCGTCCGGTCCTGCGTATGCTCCTCACGCAGCCGTTCCTGATTTCCGATCGCTACAACCAGTTCGACGTGTATTGCACGGTCGCTGGTGGCGGTCTGTCCGGTCAGGCTGGCGCCGTCCGTCACGGTATTTCCCGTGCGCTGACGTACTACGAGCCGAGCCTGCGTGGCATCCTGAAGGCCGCTGGCTTCCTGACGCGTGACAGCCGTATTGTCGAGCGTAAGAAGTACGGCCGTGCGAAGGCACGTCGTTCCTTCCAGTTCTCGAAGCGCTGATCTCTCAGTCTTCCCGAACGACGAAAAACCCGGCCAGAAATGGCCGGGTTTTTTTTGTTCTGTCTGGGAGGGCAATTTACAAGTGGTTTCAAACAACCTCATCCAGTTCTTTACGAAGCTCCAGCCCCTTCTGAAAAATCCAAGCCATAACGAATGGCAGTGCGACAAGTCCGAGATCCGAAGCGCTTGTGACATCATAAAATATGGCTTGATGAGAAGGTGGTGCTGTTGGGAGGTCCGTGATTCCTTCAATGAAACCTGTAAAAAATGGAATACAAAGACTAGCGAGGCCCGCGAAGCCGATGACGCGGAGCGAACGGACATTGCTGACCGTAAAAATCTTTTCCTGAAGACATTCTAAAATGAGAGAGGCAATCCGATACAGGATGATTGCCTGACAGAGATTCTGAAAGGCGAGACAGAGATGGGCTATTGTGGATACATCCCGCCAGGGGGCCATCATGAATTTCCAGCCCACCCAGCGCGTCAGCAGAAGCGGCAAATCGTTTTGCAGGGCGGCGCAGATATGTCCTGCCGCAACGAGAGCTGAAAGTCCCGCCGGGATTTGGAACAGGGCGGCGCTTTCCACCAAGGGTCGACTTGGTAGTGTAGCGGATTTTGACCGGATCATGATGCTTCCTCATACAACAGCAGGATTAAGATTTATTGTAAAACGATAATATCGAAAAGCAATAAATATTTATATCGTGAGAGCTTGTTTCTGGGAAAGAAAGATACGGCCTGGTATACTCATCATAAAATAACAATTAATAAATATTAATTATAATAAAATTATATAAAATTCTATTATAAAGCAATATTATTCCGATATCGCCAGATGACGTATCCTGTGTCACATTGCGCTCGCTATTTTTCCAGACCATGATCTTACCGGAAGCTGTGATCTCATGACGTCCTTCATCATTGAAAAGACCGAAACCCCGACCGATCCTGTGAAGCGGATGGAGCTGCTGGCTAATCCGGCCTTTGGGCGCGTCTTCACAGATCATATGGCCATCATTCGCTATTCCGCGGACAAGGGCTGGCACGATGCGAAAATCACGCCGCGCCGTCCTCTGAGCATCGATCCGGCCTCGACGGTCCTGCATTACGGGCAGGAAATCTTCGAGGGCATGAAGGCCTATCGGGAGAAGGATGGTCATGTCGCCACGTTCCGCCCGGAGGCCAACGCGGCGCGCTTTGCCGAATCCGCACGTCGTATGGGAATGGCGGAACTGCCGGAAGACCTGTTTGTGCAGGCCGTTGATGAACTGGTGCGCGTGGATCAGGATTGGGTGCCGTCTGGAGAGGGGCAGAGCCTCTATCTGCGTCCGTTCATGATTTCCAACGAGGTCTTCCTCGGCGTGAAGCCGGCGAACGAGTATCTGTTCATCGTCATCGCCTGTCCCGTCGGAGCCTATTTCAGCTCCGGTTGCGTATCGGTATGGGTGTCCGAAAACTATACGCGGGCTGCGATCGGTGGCACGGGTGAAGCCAAGTGCGGCGGCAACTATGCCGGCAGCCTGATCGCCCAGGCTGAAGCCAAGGAGAAGGGCTGCGATCAGGTCCTCTTCCTTGATGCACGCGAGCGCCGCTTTGTTGAGGAAATGGGCGGCATGAACGTGATGTTCGTTCGCAAGGACGGCAAGATCGTCACGCCGCCTCTGGGCGGGACCATTCTGCGCGGTATCACCCGCAACAGCCTGATCCAGCTTGCTGCCGATCAGGGGATTGAGGTGATTGAAGAGCCTGTCGAGATCGACGAGCTTTTTGAAGGTGCGGCTTCGGGCAAATATACGGAAGCGTTTGCCTGCGGCACGGCGGCGGTTCTTTCGCCGATCGGCAAGTTCGTCCGTCCGTCGGGCGAGGCTGTGTTCGGGGACGGAACGACGCCCGGCCCGGTCTCCCAGACGCTCAAGAAAACCCTGACGGATGTGCAGGGCGGCCGGACGAATGACGTCCATGGCTGGATTCACCGCATTTCCTGAAGTCTGCCAGCCGGGTTCATAACGAGCCCGGCTTTTTTTAAGCCGGATCGATCCATCCGGCGCGGATCGCTGCGTCAAGCTCCTCGGGCGTGTCGATGTCGAAGCCGAGTTCGGGAGCGTGCAGGAAGGCCGGTTTGGTTGCGCCGTTTTTCCAGAGCTGACGCAGCCCGGTATCGCCTCGCAGATCGGCAAGACGTGGTTGCGTTATAGGGCTGAGTAGCACCGGGATGCCCCGGCCTTCCTCTCCATAAGCGGTGACGACATCCGCATGGTTGTCACCCAGTTTTAGGAGGGTGCTGAGATGTTCGCATTTCAGACGTGGCTGATCCGTGCCGGTAATCAGCAGTAGGCCCGGATCTGTCCCCAAGGCCCGGTATCCGCATTGGAGCGAAGACGCCATGCCGGTTTCCCACTCATTATTCTGCGCCAGAATGATGTCGAGCCCTACGAGAGCCTGACTTATCTCTGCGGCCGCACCACCTGTCACGACGATAAGGCGCTCCGCCCCCGTTGTCAGTAGGAGTTCTGCGGTGTGGCGCACTAGTGGCACGCCATTGACAGTCAGAAGCTGCTTGGGCTGTCCGAGCCGTGTGCTTCCCCCTGCGGCCAGAAGAAGAGCGGAATGGGGTCTCATTGAGGCTGTTTCGCGATTATCTGGGCCAGGATGGAGAGTCCGATCTCCATGGGAGCCTGTGCGCCGATCTCCAGCCCGGCGGGCAGGTGCAGCCGGTCAAAAGCTTCGGCAGGGACACCAGCTGCCCTGAGAGCTTCCAGACGTCCGGGAATTTTGCGCCGGCTGCCGAGAATGCTGACGCAGAAAGCGTTTGATTTCAGCGCATGCGCCGTCAGCATCAGATCGGAATGGGCGTCATGGGTGAGGCTGTAAACTGCCGTCCATCGGTCCAGTGGCAGCGTACGAAGGGCAGTCTCCAGATTTCCGCGCAGATAACGGGTCGGGTGCAGTCCCGGAGGAGACTCGGGCGGTCCGTAAGGGCGGATCAGAATGGTTTCGAGTCCCATGATGGTGGACAGGCTCAGGATCGCGAGCGTGACCGGATCTCCGCCAGCCAGAACCAGCTTTAAGGGCGGCAGATATGTGCGGAAGAAATGGCCCGCTTCCTGTCTGGTAGGCCGCGTCTCGTTGCAGAACGTCATGTTCCCGCTGTCGAGGTCCGTGACAAGGGTGATGGGGCGACGGCTGTCCCGCGCGGTTCTGAGGGTGGCGACATGGACTGCGAGATCAGGGATCGGGCGCACGAAAATACCGATCCGCCCGCCGCAGGTAAGCTGGATGTCCAGAACCGGGCTGCCCGCGCCATAGTCCAGCGTCCTCGGCTGTCCATCCCTCAGGCATTCCAGTGCCTCGACGCGCACGGCGGCTTCTACGCAGCCACCCGAAACATAGCCCTGAACCTCCCCCTCCTCGCAGATCGCCATTTCGCTTCCCAGCGGGCGGGGCGAAGAACCCGTGATCCGCACCAGCGTCGCCAAAGCCGCACTCTTCCCACCAGTGGCCCAGCGTTCCAGTGTGGGAAGCAGATCGTCCGTCAGGCCATAGTCTGGCCACTGGGGAAGGGGAGAGAGCTGTGCCGCGTCCGTCATGGAGGGTCCCTGATGCGCTTTGAGGGCGGCAGGGTAACGCCAAAGACGATTATGACATACCCTTTCACCCACAGACTGTTGATCCACGGGCCATGAGGTCTATATCGGCATGGAACGCGGCGTCGGCATTTCAGCCATCGCAACAGACGCACCAGCGACCGGAGCGGAAATGAGTGATCTCCTGAGCGTTATACGGGCCATGGAACTGGTGCTGGATTATGCCGGCAGCTTCGGGACCGAGACGGTGGATCTGCCGATGGCGGCCGATCGCATCCTTCAGCAGACGATCCATGCCGAGCGCGCCCAGCCGCCCTATGATCGCGTGATGATGGACGGCATTGCCTACCGTTACGGCAGCGCCCAGACCCTGGTGTCGCACGGAATTCAGCGCGCCGGTGCGCCGGGGCAGGTCTTGCCGGATGGTTCTGTCTGTCTGGAAGTGATGACGGGCGCGGTCCTGCCGGAAGGTGCTGATACCGTCGTTCCGGTCGAACGTCTTGTCCGCGAAGGACGGCTGATCCGATTTGAAGAGGGCTATGAGCCGTGCAAGGGCCAGTTCATCCATCGCCGGGGTTCCGATTGTGCCGCTGGCACGGAACTTCTGACGCCGGGGCGTCGGCTGGATGGTCCGGCGCTGGCGGTTCTGGCGGGGAATGGGCATGCGCAGGTGAGCGTATCGCGGATTCCCTCCATCGGGATCGTGGCGACGGGCGACGAACTCGTGGATGTGGGCGCCCCTGTGTGCGACTGGGAAATCCGCCGGTCCAATGAATTCGCCCTGACCGGCGCGCTCCTGTCACGCGGGTTCAACTGCATTGAACGCTCCGTCGTCCCGGACGATCTCGCGGAGACGATCGTGGCGCTGCGTGAACAGCTCTCGCGCCATGATGTTCTGATCCTGAGCGGTGGCGTCTCAATGGGGGCCTTCGATCACGTCCCCAAGGCACTGTCGAAAATCGGGGTCGAGCGGGTGTTCCACAAGGTGGCGCAGCGTCCGGGTAAGCCGCTGTGGTTCGGGGTCGGGCCAGAAGGGCAGCGTGTTTTCGGGCTGCCGGGCAACCCGGTTTCCGCCACGACCTGCGGAGTGCGTTATGTCATGCCGATGCTTCTGGCAGGGCAGGGACTGAGCCGTCCCGAACCCTATACGGTCATGCTGGATGCCGATGCCGAACGGATCCCGACACTGACGCGCTTTCTTCCCGTAAAACTCCATCACGATGCGACAGGGCAGGCGCGCGCAACGCCGTGTCCGATGCCAACATCCGGGGATTTCAGCTTTCTGGCCTCAACGGACGGCTTTGTGGAACTGTCACGCGGGGATGGCGTGTTGCCCCGTGGAACAGCTGTGTTATTTCATGGCTGGTAACGCCCTGACTGACCGCTTCAGCCGTCCGCTGCATGATCTGCGGATTTCTGTCATGGATCGGTGCAATTTCCGTTGTCCGTACTGCATGCCGGAAGCGACCTATCACGAGCATTTCCGCTTTCTGGAGCCGAAAGAGCGTCTGAGCTTCGATGAAATCGAGCGCGTGGCGCGTGTGGCCGTATCGCTCGGGGTGCGCAAACTGCGCCTGACGGGTGGGGAGCCGCTCCTGCGTCCGAAACTGCCGGAACTCGTGGCGCGTCTGGTGTCCATCCCGGGTGTGGAAGATGTTGCTCTGACTACGAACGGCGTTCTGCTGGAGCGGCATGTTCGGGAGCTGAAAGCGGCGGGGCTGAATCGTGTGACGGTCAGTCTCGACAGTCTGGACCCGGCGGTTTTTGCGCGGATGAGCGGAGGCCGCGCGCAGCTTGAACCGGTTCTGGAGGCTATCGACAGCGCTGCGCGGGCAGGTTTTTCAGGTGGCGTGAAACTGAACACCGTCATCCAGCGCGGCCTGAACGATACAGGCGTCGAAGCACTGGCCGAACGCTTCCGCCACAGCGGCGTCGTGCTGCGGTTCATCGAATACATGGATGTCGGGACCCGCAATCACTGGGAGCGGGCGGAAGTGGTTCCGTCGCGTGAACTGCTGGAACGTCTTGACGCCCGCTGGCCGCTCGAACCGGTTGACGCGCACTATCGCGGAGAGGTGGCACAACGATACCGCTACTGCGATGGGGGCGGAGAAGTCGGATTCATTTCTTCCGTCACGGCGCCATTCTGCGGTGATTGTTCGCGCGCGCGCCTCTCATCAGAAGGGCAGATTTATACCTGCCTGTTCGCGTCGGAAGGGACGGATCTGCGAACACTTCTGCGCAGCGACGAAGACGATACGGCCTTACGTGCGCTGTTGGCCGGGGTGTGGCGCCAGCGGACGGACAGGTATAGTGAGGAGCGGGCTGCGTCTGCGGATGCACCAGCACGCCGCCGCATCGAGATGAACTATATCGGCGGCTAGAAACGGTAGTCGGATCGGGAGATCGAACACGATGAAAACGCTCACCCATGTCAACGAGCACGGCGAAGATCCGCGCATGGTCGATATCAGCGGCAAGGATGTGACTGAGCGCAGCGCCCATGCGCAGGCTCGTCTGGTTTTCCCATCCGATATGGCGCGGACGCTGTCTGAAGCCGGGTTCATGACGGCCAAAGGCGCTGTTCTGACTGTGGCGCAGATTGCGGGCGTGATGGGTGTGAAATCGACATCGCAGCTTATTCCGCTGTGTCATCCGCTGGCCCTCAGCGGCTGCCGGGTAGACATCACGATCGAGGGTGACGAGGCGGTGATCGACTGTCGCGTGTCGTGCAAGGGGCGGACAGGTGTGGAAATGGAAGCCCTGACTGGCGCATCCGTGGCGGCGCTTACGATCTACGACATGTGCAAGGCGATGTCCCACGACATGGTCATCCGCGAGGTCCGGCTGATGGGCAAGGCAGGCGGCAAGCGCGACTTCCAGAGGATCGAATCGTGAGGCCCCTTTACGGCCTGATCCTTGCAGGTGGGGCCAGCAAGCGGATGGGGACGGACAAGGCCGCGCTCGCCTATCACGGCAAGCCGCAGCTTCAGGCGGCATTCGATGTCGTGTCGCCTGTGGTGGAGAAGTGTTTTGTCTCGGTGCGGCCGGACCAGACGGGAAACCCGGTCCGGGCCGCATTTCCGCAGATCGTCGATTCCGTAGATATTGATGGCCCGGCGGCCGGTCTGCTGTCCGCGCATCAGGCCTATCCGGATATCGCCTGGCTGGTGCTGGCCTGCGATCTGCCAATGCTGGCTCAAGGCACGCTGGAGAATTTGATCGCAAGGCGGGAGGCTACAAACGTCGCGGTTGCCTATCGCAGCGAACATGACGGTCTGCCGGAACCGCTCTGTGCCATCTGGGAACCCGAAGCGCTGGAGCGGCTGGAACAGCAGGTTCTGGATGGTCGGACCTGCCCGCGCAAGCTGCTGATCAACAGTCCGACCAAGCTGCTGGAGCCCTATGCCCGTGGGGCGCTCGACAATATCAACACGCCCGAGGAACGCGAGGATGCGACCCGGCGTCTGGAACACCCGACAGGAGCGCCGATGATTCGCCTGAAACTGGAATATTTTGCACAGCTCCGGGAGCTTGCCGGAACGCGGGAACAGTCGCTCGAGACGGCGTTTGCCACCGTCGGGCCGCTTTATGAGGAACTGCGTGAGACATACGCTTTTCCTTTCGAAGCCTCGAAGCTCCGTGTGGCGATCAATGGCGATTTCGCGCCCTGGACGCAGCCCCTTAAGGACGGAGACCACATCGTGTTCATTCCGCCGGTGACGGGAGGATGAGCCGCTTTCGAATGGCGTCTGCGCCCGTGGATTTGAACCTGCTGCGTGAGGATCTGCATCTGGCCGAGGCGGGGGGCTTCTGCACCTTTGAAGGCTGGGTCCGTAACAGGAATGACGGCCGCCCCGTGGACGGTCTGGAATATGAATCCTACGAAGCGCTGGCGCAGCTTGAAGGCGAACGCATCGTGGCGGAGGCGCTGGAACGCTTCGAGATCAGTCAGGCTGTGGCCATGCACCGGACGGGCAGCCTGAAGGTCGGGGAGGTCGCCGTCTGGATCGGTGTTTCGGCACCGCATCGCGATGCGGCATTCCGGGCCTGCCGTTACATCATCGACGAGGTCAAGCACCGTGTTCCTGTCTGGAAGAAGGAACATTATCTGGATGGGGATGCCGAATGGGTGGCGTGCCACCATTGCCAGACGGCGCCCCGTGCCTCCGAAGCGGATGCGCATGACCACGATCATGGACAGTGTGGCCATCACCATCACTGACTGAGCCTGACTGCGGAACAGAAGCTTTCTGTTCCGCCGCATGTTTTTTTGAGTTGTAATTGCAAATCATTCTCAATTAGAATAACTCCGGTCCTGCCGATTCGGAGTTTCCCCCATGACACGGCTGTCGCTTTCCCTGTCCGATCTCTGTTGCTGTGAACGGCTGGCGCTGTGGAGTATCCGCTGCCTCATCAGCCATTACCGTTTGCCAAACTGCCCTGAGACAAAAACGACCGACGGCCTGTTCCCGGTCTGCTTCCGCCCGGCTCTTGATGCTGCGGAAGGGGCTTTTTCGGACGCCGTTCATCTTTTAGCCGTTGCGGGACAGCCGGGGCTCGCGGTGAATGCGCCGGGTATGCAGTCTTTGACGGTGCTGGAGGAGCGTTTTCTCCGCGGGATCGTCGCGGCCCAGAATGAAGGCCAGCGTGACGTTTTCGTGCTGCTTGCGGAAGTCTTTCCGGATCGCTTCGTACAGGGCTGTCTTGCCACGGCCCTGACGCTCCTGGCGGATTGCCTCGCCGGAGCAGGGCATTGGCTCCCCAAGACATTGCTTAAAGACGAGACGACGATTTCAGGCGGCGGAGCATTGTCGTCGATCAGCCGCTGGCGCTCCGTCAGCCCGTCGCGGATGCGCGTCCTGTGGCCGCAGGATAGCGGCCCTCTCCAGCGTGAGAGAGCGCCCGAAGCGAACCGGGTGATGCACTGATGATGTCGCTGGGCAGGCGCACTGCCCGGAATGGCGTTGCGTCACGCATTCCGGGCTTTGAGGAGCTGGAACATATGACGGTCTGTCTGTTGCTGCTGCTCGCAGGCGTGGTTGGTTTCTGCTGGCTGGCCTGCGTCAATCTTGAAATTTCCGCCGACGACCTCCTGTCCGCACTGGGGTACCAGTCCGGTCTGGAAGAGACATTCAGAGGCTAAAACCCTCTCCAGCCCACGGATGGGCCGGAGACGCCATTTTCAGATGTAGTATTCGGTCAGCGGCGGAAAGCCGTTGAAACCGACGGAGCAGTACGTCGAGACATACGCGCCGGTAGCAAGAATCTCGACGCGATCGCCACATTCGAGCGAATCCGGCATCGGGATGCGGTTCTTCTCGTACATGATATCCACACCATCGCAACTCGGACCGGCCACGACACATGGCGAACGGGTGCTGTCTTCTAAATCGCGGGAGGTGCGGAACGTGTAGCGGATGGCCTCGCCTTCCGTCTCCGCCAGTCCACCAAAACGCCCGATATCGAGATAGACCCAGCGCGGATCGGTGACGGCACCCCCGCGGCGGCTGACGAGAATGACTTCGCTCGACACGACACCCGACTGCCCGACCATATAGCGGCCCGGCTCCAGCAGGATTTCTGGCGCACCATCAGGGAAATGCGTCTTGAGGGACGCGTGGATCGTGTCTGCGAAATCCTGAACGGACGGCACGTTCTCGCGGTAGTGCGTCGGGAAGCCACCACCCAGATTGAGCATCTGAAGGTCCACGCCCTGCGCGCGCAGATCATGATACAGGCCAGCCGCCTTGGCGATGGCGTGATCATAAGCCGCAACGCCGGTTTGCTGGCTGCCAACATGGAAGGACAGGCCATAAGGCTTCAGGCCGAGTTCGCGTGCGCGCAGCATGAGCGTGCGCGCATTGTTCAGCGTGGTGCCGAACTTGCGGGACAGGGGCCAGTCGGCACCTTCGTTTTCCACGGCCAGACGGCAGAAAACGCGTGCACCAGGTGCATGTTTGCCGAGCTTTTCCAGCTCTTCGATGCTGTCGAACACGAACAGGCTGATGCCCAGATCGTAGGCTTCGCGGATCCATTCCGGCTTCTTCAGCGTATTGCCGTAAGAGATCCGATCCGGTGTTGCGCCGGCATCGAGGCACATGCGGATTTCCGCAATGGAGGCGGCGTCGAAGGAAGAACCCAGCCCGACGAGGCGTTCGAGAATGGCCGGGGCCGGGTTGGCCTTGATGGCGTAATAGATTTTCGCTTCCCCGAGCGCATCGTGCAGGGCACGGTAATGCGCGCCCACGACGTCGAGATCGACGACGAGGCAAGGGGTTGCCGGCTTTTGCTCGGCAAGGAAGCGGGAGATTTTGGGAGTCATGACACTCAATTCCCAGAACCGGACTCGTCAGGGAACAATATCGCCCTGCGAGTGTGTTGCGAAACGGTCGAACGGACCGGCGAATAGCGGGAATCCGTAACGGGTGGATTCCTGAAGGCCAGAACGCTTGACGTCGTTGCGTAACCTCGAGTGGGCCAGTGGCACGTGCGTTGCTGCGTGAGGCGGGCATATGGGACCAAACGCCCTGTCGTGCAACTGCTAATTTTGCATTGTGATGCTTTTGCCAATATTGGTGTGCTGAATCTGGGCGAATTCGGAACGCTGAAGGTATCTTTCGCGTAGGTACATGGCTCATATCGTCCGATCTGGACTGTCATGAGGTCGACCGTTGCCCCAACAGGACACTGCCGAGGACACCCTGCGTGAGTTTGACACCCGAATCTGCGACCATCTCCGGCTCCCGGATCATACCGGAACAAGCCGTATCTTCGGAGTCGGGGCAGGCGGCTACTCACACAGATGCCACTGATTCAAACACCGTATCATCGCAGAACAGGCTGCATCATGCGGCTTGGCGGGTTATCGCCAAGCACCTCTTCGCGGAGGTCGGCTCCAGCCAGACATCGCTTTCTGCAGCGGGCTGCGCGTTTTACGCTACCTTGTCGCTTTTTCCGGCCATTTCCAGTCTGATTTCCCTTTACGGTCTGGCCTTCGACCTCCAGTCGGTCGAACCTCAGCTTGAAGTGCTTCGACATCTCCTGCCACCCTCGGCTTACGCTCTGATTGGCGACCGGATCCACGAGTTGATTTCCCAACCTCACTCGTCTCTGACAATCGGTCTGATTTTCTCGCTTGCGGTGGCCCTTTGGTCTGCTTCGGCGAGCACAAAGTCGATCCTGTCCGCACTGAACATGGCTTATAATGCGCAGGAAACACGGAGTTTTCTGAAGTTTCAGGCTGTGGCGCTCTCCACGACGCTGACGGCTATCGTGGGTGCTGCGCTTACTCTGGCACTCATGGTGGCAGCTCCTGCACTCGTCGATTACCTGCCGCGCCATGTCAGCTTTCTGAGCGACCCGCCATTTCCAGTGAATTTCCTGCTGTCTTATGGCGCGCCGATGATTGTGCACACACTGGCGCCGGTTCTGATGCTGCTGTTCGTCTTTATCGCTGTGACGCTGCTGTACCGTTTTGCGCCGTGTCGGGTGCATACGGAGTGGCGCTGGATCTTTCCGGGCTCGATCCTTGCGACGATCCTGTGGGTTGCAACGTCTTTGGGTTTTTCATGGTATGTCGCGCATTTCGCCAGCTACGGCGCGACATATGGACCCCTTGGTGCCGTCGCAGCCATCATGATGTGGCTTTTCGTGAGCGCCTATGTGGTGCTGTTTGGGGCGGAGCTGAACGCCAGCCTTGAGGCGCGGGCTGGAAAGAGTCAGGCCGTACCGCCGGAAGAAACAAGTCTGGCCTGAAGATCAGGCCAGACGTTCAGCGTCAGTGGTGATGGTGCGGGATACGCTGTGATGCGCTGCCCCGCGGAGAGGCAGGGGCTGTATTGGTGCCTGCGGCTTCAATGGCCTGGGCGCTGGTGTCCGAAGGATCGGCTTCCGCCACTTCAGGCTCGGAGGTGGACTGCGGGGAGGGAACCGCTTCCGTCATTTTCGCGATCGTGACATGCGCCGTTCCTGCGCCCAGCATGCCGATTTTCGCGGCCGCAGCGTGGGACAGGTCAATGATGCGACTGTTGAAAGGGCCACGGTCGTTGACCGTCACCACAACTGAACGCCCCGTATCTTGGGACGTCACCAGCAGTTTCGTCCCGATCGGCAGGGATGGGTGTGCGGCCGTCAGGTCATTGGTGTTGAAAACCGTTCCGCTGGCCGTGCGCCGCCCATGGAAATGCCGTCCATACCAGCTCGCCATACCATGCTGGGACCAGGCATGTGCCGCCTGATGGGCGCGATTGGAGAGTGCGGCCCGAACGGAGTCTGCCCAGCTTGTTCTCGTCGTTCCATCGATGGCGGACTCGTCACTCGCATGAGCGGTGTGATGACCGGCCAGACCTGCAAGCGCTACTGCAAATGTCATGCTGCGCAGAGGGATGAAGCCTAAGGGATTGCGAAGGGCAGACAGGTTAAAGCGCACTATATCAGGTTCTTCTCCAGTGGACGGGATGGGCTCAGATTGCACCTGATAGCACAAAAATGCTGCCCTGTCGTCTTTTGGACACCCTGAAGACGGCAGTAATAGGGCAATGACGCTTTCATGACAGCTTCGAAAGTGCTATCGCGCGGCCAGATGAAACGCCCTCTGATCACCGTTCTCAACGGTCCGAATCTCAATATGCTGGGTCTTCGCCAGCCCGGAATCTACGGTCACGCCACGCTCGATGATGTTGAGCAGGTGTGCATTCAGGCTGCGGAACGGCTTGATGTTGCCATTGATTTCCGCCAGACGAACGGAGAGGGTGAACTTGTGTCCTGGGTTCAGGAATGCCGCGGCCGTGCAGACGGAATCGTGATCAATCCTGCAGCTTACGGGCACACCTCGATTGCTCTGCTCGATGCGCTTCTGGCGGTCGAGCTGCCGGTGGTTGAGGTTCATATTTCTAATATTCATCGCAGGGAGCCGTTCCGTCATCACACCTACGTCTCGCAGGCCGCCATCGGCGTGATCTGTGGCCTCGGCGTCAGGGGATATGCGCACGCGCTTCAGGCAATAACCGACATGATCGAAGACGAAGGATGAGCCGTATGCTCGTGGACAAGGATGCCATCCGGGCATTGGCCGATATTCTGACACAGACCGGCCTGACCGAAATCGAGATTTCCGAAGCGGACAGCCGTATCCGCGTGGCGCGTAACGTGAGCGTGGTTCAGGCTGCTGCTCCGGTGCAGGCTGCTGCGGCTACAGCAGTCCCGGCTGTCGCAGCCCCCGTCGCGGCTTCGGCTGACCCGGCCAAGCATCCGGGCATGGTGCCGAGCCCGATGGTCGGTGTGGCTTATCTGACGCCCGATCCGGCTTCCCCGCAGTTTGCAACGGAAGGCCAACCTGTTGTCGCAGGTCAGACGATCATGCTCATCGAAGCCATGAAGACCTTCAACCAGATCAAGGCCCCTCGTGCTGGCACGCTGACGAAGTTCCTTGTCGAATCCGGCCAGCCGGTCGAGTTCGGCGAAGCTTTGGCGATCATCGAGTAATGATTTCCAAAGTCCTCATTGCCAACCGGGGTGAGATCGCGCTGCGGATTCAGCGCGCCTGCCGCGAGATGGGCATCAAAACCGTTGCCGTGCATTCGACGGCAGATGCCGATGCGATGCATGTGCGCCTTGCAGACGAAGCCGTCTGCATCGGGCCGCCGAGCGCGCGTGACTCCTATCTGAACGTTGCTGCCATTCTTTCGGCCGCGATGATCACGGGAGCGGATGCCATCCATCCCGGCTATGGCTTCCTGTCGGAAAATGCCGAGTTCGCCGAAACCGTGGAAGAGCACGGCCTTGCGTTCATTGGTCCGACCGCCGAGCATATCCGCACGATGGGCGACAAGATTGCTGCCAAGACGACCATGCGTGCGCTCGGCGTGCCGCTGGTGCCGGGATCTGATGGCGGTCTGGCCGACTTGCAGGCCGCGCGTGAAGTCGCGGACAAAGTCGGCTATCCGGTCCTCATCAAGGCTGCTGCCGGTGGTGGCGGACGTGGGATGAAGGTCGCAATGACGGCGGACGACATCGAGGAAGCCTGGTCGGTCGCCCGTGCTGAAGCCCGGGCGGCTTTCGGCAATGACGAAGTCTATCTCGAGAAGTACCTCAACCGTCCGCGTCATATCGAGCTTCAGATTCTCGGCGATGCGCATGGCAACGTCGTGCATTTCGGAGAGCGTGACTGTTCGCTCCAGCGCCGTCATCAGAAGCTACTGGAAGAAGCCGGTTCGCCGGCCCTGACGGACGCCGAACGTGAGGAAATTGGCCGCACCGCGACCGAGGCCCTTTCGCGCATGGGCTATCGCAATGCGGGCACGCTGGAGTTCCTGTATCAGGACGGTCAGTTCTGCTTCATCGAGATGAACACGCGTCTTCAGGTCGAGCATCCGGTAACGGAAATGGTCTGCAACGTGGATCTCGTGCGTGAGCAGATTCGGATCGCCTCTGGTGAGCCACTTGGTTACACGCAATCGGATATCAAAATGTCCGGTCATGCGATCGAGTGCCGCATCAATGCGGAAGATCCGGAAACCTTCATGCCGAGCCCAGGCACGATCAAGGTGTTCCATGCTCCGGGTGGGCTGGGTGTGCGGATGGACAGCGCTATTTACGCTGGCTACCGCATCCCGCCTTACTACGACAGCATGATTGCCAAGCTGATCGTGCACGCCCCAACGCGCGCCGAAGCTATTGCCCGCATGCAGCGCGCTCTGGACGAATGCGTGGTGGATGGCGTGAAAACGGTCATTCCGCTCCATCAGAAAATTCTGGCGGATCCGTCTTTCCAGAAGGGGGATTATACCATCCACTGGCTGGAAAATTTTGTCGCTGCCCAGCAGGCAGGAAAATAACACGGAGTCAGTCCATGAGTTACGCGGAAACCATTATCCTCGATGTCCGGATCGGACAGGTCCCTGTGGTGGTTTCTGCACTCACGGGGCGTGACGGACTTGGCGTCTGGGTGAGCGAGATCGGTATACTCAACCGGGTTGTCCTGTTCCGGGCCGCTGACACCTATGCCGGTCTTCTGGACGGGAGACCTGAGCTTCTGGCTGCTATCCCCAAAGACGCGATCCAGAGCGTCGATGTCACAAGCTGGCGTCTCATTTCGCCCCTGCTTCCTGCCGGGGCGCACGGTGGCGTTTATGAATGGCGCTGCTACGAGCTGAAGCTGGGGCAGGTGGGGGATGTGGAGGAAGCCTTTGTGGCGTCCCTCCCGCCACGGCTGGAGCTGTCTGGGCTGATCTGTGGGATGGTTTCTCTCGAAGGGACACCACGGCTGGCTCATATCTGGCCCTATGCAGACATGAATGCGCGGATGGAGATCAGGGCTCAGGCCGTGACGAGTGGAGTTTGGCCGCCAAAGATCGGAAGCAGTCTGAGCATTATGGAAAATGCGATTTTGCTTCCGGCTAAAGAGTCCGCCTGGCGTTAAAGCGGTCTGAACAACGGATATGAAAAAAGCGGTGAGGCTGAAGCCTCACCGCTTTTTTCTGTCTCAGGCCGTGCTTCGAAAATTACTTCTTGGCGGGAGCCGGAGTTGCGGGCGCCAATGTTTCGATTGTGCTTTCGGAAACGAACACCACTGAATTCAGGGCCTGATTCAGAGCATCGACAGCGTCCTGAGGATGGTGCCCCTCGGTGAAAACGGTTGCCCGGTAAACCGCACCCTGCACTGGTGCGATCGGAGCGAGTGCCATAATGAAGTCCGCGTCTGCTCCTACGACTTTCATGGACTGGGCGGCCTGATCCGTATTGCCGGTCTTCAACTGTGCATTGGCGGAGATGACCGCAGCTTTCTTTTCAGGAGCCAGTGTTTCGCTCACGATGAACTCCCCCCCGACCGGAAGCCAGTCCGTCTGTCCGACGACAGGCTGATGGTTGGCAAGGATGGAATGCTGCGGAGAGGGATGGAGATCGCTTTCCGCAGCCTGAAACTTCTTGTCGGCTTTTTCAGCAGCAGCAAGGCGTTTCTGGGCATCATAAAGTGCCGGGATGGCGGCCTCGGTCTTCCCGGTTGTCTGAAGGATGTCGCGGGCCTTCAGAATATCCTGAAAGGCGCGCTGTCCGTCGGCGGAAAGATGATGAAAAGCGCGGTGAGCCTTGAATTTTTCCCAATGTGTGTGAAGTGAATCTGCGCTGGCAAAAGGCGTTGCACACAGAATGGATGAAATCGCGGCGATGGTCGGAACAAATTTCATGATATTGCCTCCGTGAATATTTGGTTCTGGTCTTTATCGGTATTTCACAAAAATAGTTCAGGCAAATTACCGATCGTTTAATGATTTTCGGTTCATTGAATGTTTTTCGAAGTTCACTCTGGTGGGCAGGGTTGCCTCTCTGAAAGATGGTGGATCCTGAAGATTGTGACTAACGGATGCAATTCTCTTTATTGCGCTTGGAGTTTAATTTTTGGAATTTAGCGACTCCAAAAAATGATTTATTGAAATAAAAATGAGAATATCGAGGTTTTCATTTGGGGAATGGCTTGCCCTGAGGCAGGGCTTTCCGTATGAACGGGGCCTCAATCACGATACCGTGCCTTGCGCCGGAAAGTCGGCCTTTCCGGAGCGCATTGCAGGCATCAGCCGAGTAGCGAGTATTTCCAGATGTCTCTGAATCCCGTCGTCGAGAGTGTAACTGCCCGTATCATCGAGCGTTCGAAAATCTCCCGGCGCCGGTATCTTGCCCTGATGGAGCGCAACCGGGCCAAAGGTGTGCTCCGTCCCAGACTCGCCTGCGGAAATCTGGCTCATGCCATCGCCGCCTCCAGCCCGGACAAGCCGGAACTGATGCGTCCCACCGGGACCAATATCGGCATCATTACGACTTATAACGACATGCTCTCGGCGCATCAGCCCTATGGCCGCTATCCCGAGCAGATCAAGCTGTTTGCCCGTGAAGTCGGGGCGACGGCCCAGGTGGCAGGCGGCGCACCGGCCATGTGCGATGGTGTGACACAGGGGCAGGAGGGGATGGAACTTTCTCTGTTCTCCCGCGACGTGATCGCCATGTCCACGGCGGTTGGTCTGAGTCACGGCATGTTCGAAAGCGTGGCTCTGCTCGGGATCTGCGACAAGATCGTGCCGGGACTTTTGATGGGCGCTCTGCGCTTTGGCCACCTGCCGACCATGCTGATTCCGGCTGGTCCGATGCCGTCCGGCCTTCCGAACAAGGAAAAGCAGCGCATCCGCCAGCTCTATGTCCAGGGCAAGGTCGGACAGGCCGAGTTGATGGAAGCGGAAAACGCCTCCTATCACAGCGCCGGAACCTGCACATTCTATGGAACGGCCAATACGAACCAGATGATGGTCGAGATCATGGGGCTGATGATGCCGGATTCGGCGTTCATCAATCCCAACACGAAGCTGCGCCAGACCATGACGCGCTCGGGAATCCATCGTCTGGCGGAAATCGGCCTGAACGGTGAAGACGCGCGTCCTCTGGCGCAGTGTGTGGATGAGAAAGCGATCGTAAACGCGGCGGTCGGGCTGCTGGCAACAGGCGGGTCGACCAACCATGCGATCCATCTCCCCGCGATCGCTCGTGCGGCGGGTATTTTGATCGACTGGGAAGACATCAGCCGCCTGTCATCAGCTGTTCCCCTGATTACGCGCGTCTATCCGAGTGGCTCTGAAGACGTGAACGCTTTCAATCGCGTGGGTGGGATGCCGACCGTGATCGCCGAACTGTCGCGCGCCGAAATGTTGCATCAGGACATCCTGACGGTCTCGCGGGGCGGCTTCTCCGATTACGCCCGCCGCGCTTCGCTTGAAGGCGACGAACTCGTGTACAGCCGCGCAAAGCCGTCCACGGACACCGACATTCTGCGTGATGTGGCAACGCCTTTCCGTCCGGATGGCGGCATGCGTCTGATGACGGGTAATCTGGGGCGTGCGATCTACAAGAGCAGCGCCATTGCGTCCGAGCATCTGACGGTTGAAGCGCCTGCGCGGGTGTTTCAGGACCAACATGACGTCATCACGGCCTATCAGAATGGCGAACTTGAGCGTGACGTTGTCGTGGTGGTGCGTTTTCAGGGACCGGAAGCCAACGGTATGCCGGAACTGCACAAGCTGACGCCGACTCTGGGTGTGTTGCAGGATCGTGGCTTCAAGGTTGCGCTTCTGACGGATGGTCGTATGTCGGGTGCCAGTGGCAAAGTGCCGGCGGCCATTCATGTCGGCCCTGAAGCGCAGGTCGGTGGTCCGATCGCCCGCGTTCGGGACGGTGACATGATCCGCGTCTGCGCCGTGAGCGGCCAGATCGAGGTATTGGTTGACGCCGCAGAATGGGACAGCCGCACGCCGGTCGCTCCGCCGCTCCCGGCATTGGGAACGGGCCGGGAACTGTTCGCGCTGTTACGTTCAGTGCATGATCCGGCTGAAGCGGGCGGCTCTGCAATGCTGGCCCAGATGGATCGCGTGATCGAAGCCGTCGGCGACGATATTCACTAAGGAAGATTTCTCATGATCGATACTGCCAAACTTGATGCCGTCATGAGCCGCTGTCCGGTCATGCCGGTGCTGGTGGTCAATGACGTGGCGCAGGCCCGTCCGATGGCCGAGGCTCTGGTGGCGGGTGGCCTGTCCACGCTGGAAGTCACGCTGCGGACGCCCTGTGCGCTCGAAGTCATCGAGGAAATGTCCAAGGTGCCGGGTGCGCTCGTCGGTGCGGGGACCGTTCTGAACCCGTCTGATATGGACCGTGCCGTGAAAGCGGGCGCGCGCTTCATCGTTAGCCCCGGCCTGACCGAGGCTCTCGTCAAGGCTTCAGTCGCGCATGACGTCCCGTTCCTGCCGGGTGTCGCCAATGCGGGTGATATCATGCGCGGTCTCGATCTGGGCCTGTCGCGCTTCAAGTTTTTTCCGGCTGTGACGAATGGCGGCATCCCTGCGCTCAAGAGCCTTGCCAGTGTTTTCGGCAGCAATGTCCGTTTCTGCCCGACGGGTGGCATTACGGAAGAGAGCGCCCCGGAGTGGCTGGCCCTTCCGACCGTTTCCTGTGTTGGTGGTTCCTGGGTGACGTCGGGCGCGTTTGACGCGGACAAGATCCGTCAGCGCGCAACGGCCGCAGCCCTCCTGAAGGTCTGAACACGCGGCAATAAACGGTTCACGGGGTGCAGCATTATGCCGTGGCTCCCCGTGAACGTTTTATGAACAAATGGTTTGCGGGACGGCCTGAACCAGATCATAAGGGCGCGTGACTGGACGTTCCCATTTATTGATCGGCGGCTTTGCCGTGTTGTGTGCCATGCGCTGGCATGTGCTTTCTCCTGAGCCACTCTCCGTCTGCACGGGACTGCTAGGTAGCCTTTTGCCCGATATCGATACCGAGCGTTCGATGCTTGGTTGTCGGGTGAAGATTCTCTCCCGCTTTCTGGCAAAAGCTTTCGGCCATCGTGGTCTGACGCATTCGGGTCTGATGCTGTTCGTGGTTGCGGCTGTCATGAACGGCCTGATGGGACCTGAGAGTCTTAGGGGGCCATGGGGTGCCCTGCTACTCGGCGCTGCGACGCATATCGCCGCCGATCTTCCGACAGGAGGGTGCCAGGTTCTCGCCCCCCTTAGTCGTTCGCGACTTTCGCTCTGGCCCTATGTCCGGACTGGCGGCATCGGGGAAATCATGCTTCTTGTGCCCATCCTCTGCCTTCTGGGCTGGGCAGGATTTTCCGGCAGTGGCCCTGTTCCGAGCCATGTCTTTCCATCTGCGCATCACTCGCGGTTGCGCGGACATGTTTTGAAGGATATTTCATTCTCATCATGACACAGACCCGACTCCCCGTCCGCCGTGCCCTTCTCTCCGTTTCTGACAAAACGGGACTGATCGAACTGGGGCGTGCGCTCGCTGCCCACGGTGCGGAACTGCTTTCGACCGGGGGGTCTGCCAAGGCTCTTCGTGACGCCGGTCTGACAGTCAAGGATGTCTCGGACCATACAGGCTTTCCGGAAATTCTGGACGGACGGGTCAAAACCCTCGTTCCTCAGGTTCATGGTGGCATTCTCGGACGCCGCGATCTGGCCGATCATGTTGAGCAGATGGCGAAGCATGACATTGCTCCGATCGATCTGGTCTGTGTAAATCTTTATCCGTTTGCCGCCACCGTTGCTTCGGGTGCGGGTGACGAAGACTGCATCGAGAATATCGATATCGGTGGTCCCGCCATGATCCGTGCGGCCGCCAAGAACTTCGATCACGTCGCAATCCTGACGGATCCGCAGCAATATGCGGCGGTCATCGCATCCCTGGAGCAGGGCGGTACGGTGCTGGTCGAGCGGCGCAGCTACGCGGCCTCCGCCTATGCTCACACAGCCGCTTATGACAGCATGATCTCCCGTTGGTTTGCCAAACAGACCGGCGAGATTCTGCCCCCTGTCCTGACTCTGAGCGGGACACGGGACGATCTGCTGCGTTACGGCGAGAACCCGCATCAGAAGGCGGCTTTCTATCGTGACGGTAGCCAGCGTCACGGCGTGGCGAGCGCGCGGCAGCTTCAGGGCAAGGCGCTGAGCTATAACAACATCAACGATACGGATGCGGCATTCGAAGCTGTGGCCGAGTTTGACGAACCGACTGTAGTGATCGTCAAACATGCCAATCCATGTGGCGTGGCCTCTGCTGCGACGTTGGAACAGGCCTGGATTGCGGCTCTGCGCTGCGACCCGGTTTCGGCCTTTGGTGGGATTGTCGCCCTCAACCGGACGCTGGACGGCGCAACGGCCCAGAGGATCAGCAAGATCTTCACGGAAGTGATCGTAGCTCCCGATGCCGATGCGGAGGCCGTCGAGGTCTTGGCAAAGAAAAAGAATCTGCGTCTGCTGCTCACGCAGGGCGTACCCGATCCGACGGCTGAAGGGCTGTCGTTCCGCTCTGTCGCCGGTGGCTTTCTCGCCCAGAGTCGCGATGCCGGTCGGGTAACGCAAGCCGACCTAAGGGTCGTGACCAAGCGGGCGCCGACGGATCAGGAAATGAAGGATCTGCTGTTCGCTTTCCGCGTTGCGAAGCACGTGAAATCAAACGCTGTCATCTATGTTCGCAATGGCGCCACGGTGGGCATTGGTGCTGGGCAGATGTCACGGGTAGATAGTGCACGAATTGCAGCGCGCAAGAGCGAAGATGCGGCAAAGGAAGCCGGAGAGCAGGCTCCGTTGACAATCGGATCGGTTGCGGCTTCGGATGCGTTCTTTCCTTTCGCAGATGGTCTTGAGAGCGTCGTTGCGGCGGGTGCCGTGGCTGTCATTCAGCCGGGTGGCTCCATCCGCGATCAGGAGGTGATCGATGCGGCAGACGCAGCCGGGATCGCCATGGTATTCACCGGCATGAGGCATTTCAGACATTGAAAAAGCTCGCTTGCGCCAGCCTGGTTCTGGCTCTGTCCCTTTCTGCAGCGGAAGCTGCCCCCTGTGTCTATGACATGACGCCACTTCCGGTGACCAAGGGGACTGTCGCCAACATCACGCCCACCGGCGTGCAGCTCAGCGACGGTACAGCTGTCATCCTGCCCGCAGAGTTTCTGGCACATATTCACCTGAACCAGAAACTGGCCGTTAGAGGATTGATTGCAACGGCCACGCACACCGTGCAGGCTTTGGCACTCGATGGTAACCCTCCCATCTGTCCAAGCGCGCCGGTGATCCCAAGAGGCGCTTTTCCGGGTTCGCCAGGATATGACACGATCCACCCCTGATCGCTTGCGTCTGGATGTAGTACCGAGCGGTAGTTAAACGCTTTCTTTACGCTTTTTGTGCAATAATTTTCCGGATTTACCGATGTTGGCGGATCCGGAGGCGCAAGTTCTTGTCACATGTCACGACATCTGCAGTTACGTCGATCGCTGGCCTCGGGCGCACAGATATTGCTCCCGGGGCACAACTGGCTTCCAACGAGCGGTTTCACGAGTTTTTGGAAAGTTACGTACATCCGGAAACACCCAAACATTTTGAGGTTAGCCAGAAGGCCTCGATTACTAAGCCTCAGGCTACAAAAGTAGAACCTGTTGGATCCGAACATACGACTCAAAAGCAGCCTTCGAAAGTTAGAACGCTAACGAAGTCCACAATGCAGCAAAGTACAGATTCGAGTTTAGAAGATCGTACGCATCTTCTGAAGCAAGAGGCTGTAACTAAAAACAAAGTTCTTCCCGATACTGTACAAAAAACTATTTCTAGTGGAAGTCAAAAACAGCCACAAAACAATATTAATCAAAAAAACTCATCTCAATCGATTGTTCCAGATCCTGATGATAAACACCTACCTAGTGATGACCAGGAGCAGGCAAAAAATACATTATCACAAACAAAAAAAAATGATTTCACTACTAATGGAATAGTAAATAGTTTTATAAATGAAGAAAATTCAAATTATACTGATAAAAAAGAAATAAATACAGAATTATCATTGATGTATAATAATTCCTCCTCAGAGGAAAGTAATAATCCAGAAATTGTTTCTGGAGATTGCGCCAATAATATTAAAATTGAAGAAAACTCCACAAAAGAAAATACTCCATTTATTGATCTGGAATCGATCTCTCCAGACTCTTCGGAAAAAACATTGTCTGAATCATTGGAGGAGGTATCTTCTAAAGCGCAGACAGAAAATGAAACTGTAACACCAGGTGATGAAGAAAAACCCTCTTCGCGCGCTGACGCGCATACCTTACTTTACCAGCAAGAAAATAACGGAAATACGACAACGCATATTGAAATGAACGTTGGTAGAAATGAAAAAATACATGTAGAAATCAATAGATCCGAAAGTAAAGATCATCGGATTCATATTAATACAGATGATCCAAAAATTTATCAGTCTCTGAAAGCTGATCAGGATATATTGGTTGCAGCTCTATCTGATAATTCATGCCTTACTGCTGGAATGCAACCTATAGCAAGGGCAGATATCCAAATCAGTCTTTCATTGCCAGCCTTTCTTGACATGTCGTCTCGCGATGAGCGGCAAGAGGGTAAAAACCGCTCGCTGGGCCTCTCACGGGATAGCGCGTCGGATACTTCAAGTTCCACCACTAAACGCCGCTTTATAAGTGGCGTTGTTGATCTCACTGTTTGAAAATAGGATTGGAACCATGGTTTCTTCAGTTGGCACCACAACAAGCAGTACGTCTCTTTTAAGCCAGGCAATAAGCGCAGCAAAAAGCAATGCCGCAACAAATTATTCTGCGGCTTCTAATGCTACAACAAGTAGTTCCTCTCTGTCTTCCTTAGGCGGTAATTTTAATCAGTTTCTTACGCTACTTACAACCCAATTGCAGCATCAAGATCCTAGTAATCCAACCAGTACCGATTCGTTTACTGCTGAACTGGCCCAGTTTGCTGGTGTGCAGCAACAAGTCGAAACCAATACGAATCTAGCGAGCTTAATTTCAGCCACGCAGGATAACCAGATGGCCTCGGCTGTTAGTCTCATTGGAAAAACAACTACGGCAAGTACTTCTAGTTTGCCATTACAGAATGGGGTCGCGTCTTTATCATTTACAGCGCCGCAGACTGGAGAGGTTGCAATCGCCATAACTGATAATAAGGGGACTGTTGTTAGGTCCCAGACAGTGGATGCCTCGGTTGGTACAAATACATGGACGTGGGATGGAAAAAATAACGCTGGTGCCCAACTGAGCGATGGCGGTTACACCGTAGCAGTAGAAGGAAACTCTACTGACGGAACCAGTGTCGTACTTCCGACCACGGTGACAGGAACGGTCACAGGGGTTTCCAAAGGAAATTCAGGAGTAAATATCGATATGGGCGGCGCCACCATTAGCATGAGCGATCTAACCAGATTTTCAGGTACATGATTTCAAAGCCTAATCAAGTCGATTGTTAGTCATGCATTAACTTTTTTGTTCCACAATGGAGTTCATCGAAAGTAAAACTTTAGGAATAAATGCGTATGTGGGCAGGGCAGGGAGGTTTTTCAGACGGAAATCGCAGCGATTGCGGTTCTTTGAAAAACTGGAAGGAGAGCAATCAGTGAAAGCTCTTCTGGAAAACCTAAAACAGCTCGGCCTCCCGCGTCTGGCCGCCCTCGGTGGCGTCGGCGTATCAATGTTGGTTCTACTGGGTGTTTTGGTCCTGCATGGCGTTAATGCCACGAATGGCCTTTTGTATCGTGATTTGGAGCCTCATGAAGCTGGTGAAATTGTAGATCAGCTCGCAAAAGCTCACATCAAATATCGTCTTCAGGACCAAGGTAGTACCATCATGGTTCCTGATGATGATGTTGCTCGTGCCAGATTGCTTCTGGCGAAAGACGGCCTACCGTCTGGCGGAGCGGTCGGATACGAGATTTTTGATAAGGGCAACAGCTTCACTGCAACACAATTCGAGCAGACTATCAATGAAACCCGGGCTCTTGAGGGGGAATTGGAGAGATCTATTCGCCTTATTCATGGTGTGCAAAATGCCAGAGTCCATCTTGTTCTGCGTCATAGAGAGCTTTTTTCAACAGCTGAACAGAATGCACAGGCAAGTGTACTTCTTTCCATGGATGGAGGGCGTCGACTTGATGAGGAGAACGTCGCTGCAATTGTCAATCTCGTCGCCGCTGCCGTTCCGGGGTTGGATGCACATAATATTTCACTAATAGACAATCGTGGGCATGTCCTTCTTAAACAAGGAGAAGGAAACGCGAATGGTGACCAGTCCTTGGAAGGGCAGCGTCAGATTATTGAGCAGCGCATTGCACATGAAGTTGAGGACTTGTTGGGGGCATCATTAGGCCCTGGTCATGTCCGTGTAGAAGCGAATGTTACGATGAATAATGATCATATTCGTGAAACACAGGAAAGTTATGATCCAGACCAGCAGGTTTTACGCTCTCAACAGACCAAAACGGAAAAAAACATCAATACTCAGGGACCTGCCAATACAACTGTTTCGAATAACCTTCCAAATGCGAATGCGGGACAGCAGCAAAATGGAAGCCAGAGCAACAGGCAAGAGCAAACTAATAATTACGAGATAGGTAAGACAGTTCGTACTTTAATTCAGGATCAACCCCGGATTGCACGTATTAGCATGGCCGTGATGGTGGACGGCATTAGTCAATCTGATGAAAAAGGTAAATTTTCTTGGCAACCGCGTAATGAAGAAGAACTCGCTCGTTTAACTGCGTTAACTAAAAGCGCAGTTGGTTTTGATCAAAGACGAGGCGATATTGTTACGGTGATGTCCATGAAGTTTACCGATATAGGGACTGAAATGCGGCCTGAAATCTCCAATTGGAGAAAATTTTTCGACCGTAGAAATGAGATGGAAGCTGTCAAATTTGGATTGTTCGTATTCTGCCTTGCAATGGTTCTATTTTTTGTTGTGCGACCACTACTGAAACCAATTGGAGATAATAGCCATAAAAATCTTTTTAATACTTTGAATTCGGTATCTGAATCTCAAACGATAACTGCGCCTTCGAGAAATGCTATCTACCTTTCGGATAATCATTCCGAAAAACAAAAAATACAAATACTAGAAGCTCCTGAGGATAGTTTAGATTTAGCAAATGAAGAGACTGTTTTCGTTAATGGTGTGCAAGGTAGAATAAAAGCATCATCTGTACAAAAAGTTATAGATCTTGTGGGTGCACATCCATCTGAAAGTATTTCATTATTAAGAGGATGGTTGGTTCCTGGTCAAGGAGGAGTATCAAGATAATGGATATGGAAAAAAATATCTCAGGAGTACAAAAAGTAGCTATTTTGATGATGGCTTTAGGTGAAGAAAATTGTTCTAGATTGTTCGAGCAAATGCATGAAGAAGAAATTAGAGAGATTTCTTCAGAGATGACTCAACTTGGCATCATATCATCACAAATTGTAGAGAAAGTATGTCATGAGTTTAGTCAAGGACTGGGAACAGCTGAAGGTGTGGTTGGAGACCTAGAGAATACAGAAAAGCTGCTCAAAAGCACCCTCCCTGCCAACCAAGCTGCAGCTATTATGGAGGAGATTCGTGGTCCTGCTGGTCGCACTATGTGGGAAAAATTAGGGAATGTGTCCGAAATAGTGCTTGCTAACTATTTAAAAAATGAATACCCACAAACTGTTTCTGTTATCTTATCTAGAATAAAACCTTCTCATGCAGCTAAAGTGTTGGCAATTTTACCTGAAGAATTTTCTTTAGATATTATGATGAGAATGTTGAAAACAGAGACAATACAAAAAAACGTAATACAAAGCATAGAAAAAACTCTAAGATTGGAATTTATTTCTAATATTCCGAGAGGAGTAAATCGCAATAGTCATGAAGTATTAGCGGATATATTTAATAATTTCGATAGAAGACTTGAAAGTCGGTTTATGACAGCTTTAGAAGAACGAAGTCATAATGACGCTGAACAAATTAAGAGTCTTATGTTTACATTCGAAGAACTCACGAATCTATCGGGAGAGAGTTTAATAGTACTTTTAAATCAAATTTCACGTGAGATTCTTCCATTAGCCCTGAAGGGGGCAAGTGATAGGCTGCTTCAGGCATTTCTTGCATCAATGTCTGATCGTGCGGGTCGAATTCTTTTAAGTGAAATTGAGGACTTAGGTCCTGTACGGGTTAAAGATGTTGATATAGCTCAAAATGAAATTCTTATTGTAGCTAAGGGTTTAATTGATCGTGGAGAAATTGACATGATTGATCAGCAGCAACCAGGAAATGAGATGATTGTTTGATGATTAAGCAATTACAAGAAAATCATAAGAAAGAAAAAATTTTATATTTGGAGGATTTTGAGGAGCCCTTTGCAGAAAAAAGTAAAAAAAATGAAGAATCATATATTCCATTAGTTGATGAAAAAGAAGTTTTAATTTCAAATGAAATTTTAGATAATTATTATAAAAAGGGTATCTTAGAGGGAGTAAGGATAGAAGAAGAAAAATACGATAAATACAAAAAAGAATTGGAAAAAAGTAATGAATTATTATTGGATGCATTTTCTTCTATAGAAAAACAAATTCTTTTGAAAAAAAAACAGTTTTCTGAAGATTTATATTCAGTTATATTGAATAGTTTATTAAATTTATTTCCTAATCTGATAATAAAATATGGTGAAAATGAGTCTAAAAAACTTCTTGAGAAAATATTTGAATTTATAGATCAAAATTCAAATATTAGTTTAAATTGCTCTAAAGAATTTTTCGCTAAAATAAATGAATTTTTACCAAATTTTTTTAAAGGAGGAATAAATTTCAATGTGGATGAGACATTGAAAAATGGAGATTTTGATTTAGTCTGGGATACTGGATCCCTATCGCGTAATGCAAATGAAAAAATCGGAAAAATAGTTTCCGAATTTTTTTAACAACATAGAGAGAATGAAAAATGTCCGAAACCGATAAAAATAAATTTGATATGGGAAGAGAAGATTTTTCGTTATCTGATAATATTAATTGTGATTTTTCTACTGATTTAGAAGCTATTTATACTGTACCAGTTACTGTTAGTGCAGTATTGGGTAAGTCTGTTATGCCTATAAATCAGCTTCTTAGGCTAGGAAGAGGCGCTGTTGTTGAGTTAGATCGCAAGATTGGAGACCCCATTGATATTCTGGTCAATAATCGTCTAATTGCAAGAGGGGAAGTTGTTATGGTTGATGAAACTCGTTTAGGGGTTACAATGACCGAAATTATAAAATCTGATAAATAAATACTTTATAAAAATTTTATTTATTTTGAAAGATGTGGGAAAAAGTGAATAATACTGATAGATATTTTTTTAATAACGCAGGAATAATATCTGATTTCTTTAGAAGTTTCCCTGGCTTGTCTTCTATCCAAAAAAAAATTCCAGGATCTGATGTGGGGCTTGCAGTCTTTGTCGCGGGCCTTCTTTCTGTACTTATTTTCCCTCTTCCTACATTTATTCTTGATATCGGTTTAGCTATTTCTATTACATTAGCTATATTGATTTTAATGGTAGCATTGTTCTTGAAAAGACCACTAGATTTCACATCTTTTCCAATCTTGTTGTTGTTAACAACATTGTTGCGTCTTTCTCTCGAGGTAGCAACTACCCGCCTGATATTAAGTCATGGATATCAAGGTTTATATTCTGCAGGGCATGTAGTTGCAGCTTTTGGTGGTTTTCTTATGGGAGGCGATGTAGTTATTGGAGCTATATTGTTTTCTATACTTCTTGTTGTTAATTTTATGGTCATTACGAAAGGATCTGGAAGAATTTCTGAAGTTTCCGCCAGATTTTTCTTGGATTCTATGCCAGGAAAACAAATGGCTATTGATGCGGAATTATCTTCAGGTAGTATAAATAATGTAATTGCAAAGAAAAAAAGGAAGGAACTTGAAGAAGAAAGCTCTTTTTATGGAGCGATGGATGGTGCATCTAAGTTTGTTCGTGGAGATGCTATTGCTAGTTTGATAATAACTGTTATTAATATTGTCGGCGGGTTGACAATAGGTATTGTTCGTCATGGGATGACCGTATCAGATGCCGCTGCAGCCTTTACAACACTAACGATAGGTGACGGACTTGTTTCGCAGATCCCAGCTCTTTTAGTTTCTGCGGCTTCAGGTATTGTTGTAACAAAAGGGGGTACAGAAGGGGGGGCGGATGTTGTTCTAATAAAGCAATTAGGGGGGAATGCTAAGCCGCTTATTTTAGTTGCTGTTTGTTCACTGGTTTTGGCGATAATGCCTGGATTGCCAGCTTTCCCATTTCTATTTTTGGCAATTTTATCTGCATTAGCATCTTGGTTCAGATATGTTTTCCCGATTGCCGATAAAATTAATGAAGATGACTCTATTTCGGTTCCAGAGGAAAAGAGTCAAACGGATATTCCTATTTCTAATATTCTCAGAGTAGATTTATTGAAATTAGAGCTGGGATTTAATTTACTTCCTATTGCTAATATAGATAATAGTAGTTTGACTGAAAAAATAAAATTGTTGCGAAGAACAATTGCTGCTGATGTGGGATTTGTATTACCGCCTGTTCGGATTCAAGATAATTTAAATTTGCCACCTGACCGTTACTCATTATGTATTAAAGAAATAGAAGTTGGCAGTGGTAATATTAAAGTGAATAAGCTTTTAGCTATGGATCCTCAAGGTCGGGAGCCTGATATTGAAGGCGAAAAAACTATAGAGCCTGCTTTTGGATTATCTGCATCATGGATAGACCAAAATTTACGCGAGAATGCTATTATCCAAGGATATACAGTCGTAGACCCATCTAGTGTTATTATTACACATTTAACTGAATTAATCAAAGATAATATGGCAGATCTTCTTTCTTACTCAGAAACGCAAAAATTACTCGATGGAATTACGGTCGATCAACAAAAACTTATTTCTGACCTAATTCCATCACAAATTTCTGTAAGTAATATACAGAGAATATTGCAATCTCTTCTTGAGGAAAGAGTATCTATTAGGGATTTAATCGGAATTTTGGAATCTATACAAGATGGATGTAGCCAAGGATTAAAAACAGTTTCATCTTTGGTCGCGCATGTCAGAATTAAGTTGGCTCGCCAAATAAGTTCTTGCGCTATGAACTCTCAAGGATATATCCCAGTAATATTGCTGAGTCCGAATTGGGAGAATATTATCTATGATAATTTCTCTTCTTCAAAAGAGGGCGGGCAAATTAATTTTTCGCCTTCTCAAATGAATAAATTTATTTCTAGTTTGAGAACTTCTTTTGGTAATGTATCAAAAAAGGGAGAATTGCCGATACTACTGGTATCTAATAATATTAGGATTCCTATTAGGCGCATAGTAGAAAGAATAAATCCTTCTGTGTCTGTTTTGGCTCAAGAGGAAATTTTTCCTCGTGTTAAGGTTCAGAATATAGAAATAATAAATTAGTTTATTTAAACTTATTTTTGCTTTTAATCAGTATGTGGGGATTTTAAAAAATCTCTCTGTCGTGGTTTTCTTAGAATAGAGTTGGGATGGCTGTTGAGCTTGCCTCCGCACGGATGGCAATAAACATTTTGGCGCTTAATGAGATATGTGGTCAAGGAGAGCCTAATTTACTGCAGGCAGAGTTATGGTGGCGGCCATTTCGTCCCGACTGAGCGAACCTGCGGGGCTGCAACAACACTCAGTTCCTCATCTTAAGTGATCCAACCCAAGTTCTGTCTTGAGTTGCTGATGTGCCTGTTCGCATAGCCAGCTTGCTATGATTGTGTCAGCTAGGGCCTTGAGCGGTGTGTCGGCCGATAGGTTCGAAAGATATTTTTATTTGTGTTCGTCATTCGAGCGGTGATCACCCAACAGCCAAATTTTTTCACCTTGTATGTGCCGAGTGCCAGTAGCGCCAATGCACGCCAATTGACCTGCCGACACCGCGCACTTTCGGGCATGACGTATCCTGTTCAGGACAAGTCGTAGTTTTGGGAGGCCGGGACTGTAACTGGAAAGATCAGTTAAACATCGGCGGAGTAGACCTTTGAGTGCCGGGGAATGCCGACAGCCCAACAAAAAGCTCGTGCGGTCAATTCCTGTTGAAACGGGGCTGACAAACCATAATTGGCATCGATCGGCACCCATCTCCATCAATTAGACCTGCGGTATAGGCTAGGCAAATTTTACATCGTGCCTTACTGCACAGACCTCTCAGATGTAGGACGAGAGATTGCTCAAGATCTGCTTGACAGTCTTATTCAAATTCCATTCTTCGCTAAAGCTGGTTCTCCATGAAACACGCAAACAGCGCAAAAATTATAATCAGGGCTGGGTAGCCGAACAGTGGGCATTATCCATGCCAGAATGGAAATCAGATTTATCAGTATCATTTACAATATGCGGCGGTCTCTTTTCGGCCAGAGGATCAGCATCGCCGTTTAAAAAACTATGAGTATAGCAGCTGCCTGCTTTGCCTTAGGTCCACAAAGGGGTTTCTGTAGGGCATTCCAGATCGCATGCCTCGATTGAGCTTCTGTTATAACGACCTTGAGGCAGGAATATGTTAAGGTTCTTGCTGACTTTTGATTGATATGGCTCCACTATGAAAATTCATTTTGTTGCGTCTTCTAGCGATACTGCGCAATCAGCACTGGAGCGGCTTTCAAGAAAGTACGGCAATGCTCATCTTCACAATGCAGATTTTGTTGTTTGTCTGGGTGGAGATGGCTTCATGCTTGAGGCGCTTCATAAGGTCTTGGATAGAAGTATCGCCATCTATGGAATGAATTACGGAACTGTTGGTTTTTTGATGAATGCCGCCAATGAAGGAGATCTTTTACGTCGCCTTGAAAATGCTCAGCCTTCAGTCCTCCATCCATTACACATGACGGCGACGACTTCTTCGGGGATTGTCAGGAGCGCACTGGCATTTAATGATGTTTTTCTTTTTAGACAAACGAGACAGACATCCCGAATAAAAATTGAAATTGATGGTCGGACACGTCTTGAAGAACTGATTTGCGACGGAATAATTGTTTCCACTCCGGCGGGCTCTACGGCGTATAATCTTTCAGCTCACGGACCTATTGTTCCCTTGAGCTCGAATATTCTTCCTTTGACACCGATTTCTGCCTTTCGCCCCCGCCGTTGGAGAGGCGCTCTTTTGCCCTCCAGTGCTGTCGTAAAGCTAACGCTTTTGGATACGGAAAAAAGATCGACAGCAGCCGTAGCGGATTTTACGGAAATTCGTGATGTTGCCGAAGTCGTGGTGCGTGAAGATCGCACCCGAAAAGCCACGATCCTGTTCGATCCGGATCATGGTCTTTCGGAGCGGATTATTGCCGAACAGTTCGTGGCATAAATTTACACGAGGGGAGTGAGGAGAGTTCCATCGGCAAAATAGGCAATCAGATTATCCACAACCAGATTGCCCATGGCTTTTCTGGTTTCTACGGTTGCTGAGGCCTGATGGGCTTGCAGAACCGTATTGGTGAGCGAGAAAAAAGCCGGGTTTATGTCAGGTTCGTTCTGAAAAACGTCTAGTCCTGCACCGGCGATGCGCTTTTCTTTTAAGGCGTCCAGAAGGGCATTTTCGTCTACGACTGTACCCCGGGCAATATTAATCAGGAAACCGTCTTTTCCCAGTGCCGTCAGGATGTCGTTATCGATCATGTTTGCGGAGCGTTGCCCTCCGGAGACTGCCAAGACCAGAACATCACACCACTCTGCCAGGCTCTTCAGATCAGGCTCGAAGCGGTAGGAGGTGTCAGGTTTGGCATGAGAATTGAAATAGGCAACGTCCATCTCAAAAGCTGAGATACGTTTGGCAATGGCCTGTCCTATGTGACCGAAACCTGCAATCCCGACCCGTTTTTTTGTCAGGCTGCGACTCAGGGGAAGAGGGGAATCAGGCCAACTTCCTCCCCGGACGAAGCGGTCATTATTCACGACATCCCGCATTACGGTCATCATCAGGACGACGGCCATATCGGCCACATCTTCTGTCAGGGTATTCTGGGTTGTCGCAACGCGGATATTCCGGCGTTTTGCTGCCTGCAGGTCAATGCGATCAGTGCCTACGCCATTGACCGAAATGACTTCCAGATTGGGCAGCGCGTTCATGATTTCGGCTGGAACTCCGGAGGCGCCTCCAGTCGTGATGCCGCGGATGCTCGGAGCGAAGCGCTGTAGATCTTCGGGTGTGGTGTAGGGATGGAGTTCAAAAGATTGCTCCAGCCGCTCTCTCATAAATGGAAGAATGGGATCGATCGTCAGAATGCCGGGTCTGGATGACATGAAGTTCTCCATTACTGATTTATGGGGGCGTCACTCTTTGGTGCGTCGTCCGAGAGTTGCGTTTGCGAGCGCAGCGCAGGCGGCTTCAACGTCTTCCCAGGTTCTGACGAAGCCTTTGTCAGGCCCATAATAGGGATCAATGACATCCTGTCCCATGCGGGTCGGAATATGATCCAGCATGAGCGAAAGGTGCGATTTTGAGGCGCGGGGCTGCATTTTCTTAAGGACAGTCAGATGGGAGCGATCCAGAGCGATGATATGATCAAAGCGGCTGAAATCATCCAACATTACAAGACGTGAACGTAGCATCGAAGCATCCAGACCTTGTTGGGACGCGATGGTGCATGCACGCGGGTCTGGGGCTTCGCCCAGATTCCAGCGCCCGGTCGCAGCCGAATCAATATCCAGCTCCAGCCCTCGCATGCGCGCTTCCCGGCGCATGGCCAGTTCGGCCAGAGGAGATCGACAGATATTGCCCGTGCAGACAAAAAGGAAACTACTCATGCGCCTGTCAGCCAAATGAAAAATGCCATGGTGAAGATTGAGGATAACGTTCCGAAGAACAGAACGGATGCAATTTCACGTTCGAGAACATGATATCGCATGGCAAGGATAACATTGATTGACGCACTGGGAATGGCCATCGTCAGGACGCTTTCCTGAAGCGCAGGCAGGGGCAGATGCCATATGCGGGCCAGTGCATAGATGACGCCGGGAATGACAACATTCCGGACACTGACAATGATACCCACCAAGGGGCTGAACTTCACCTGCCGGGTGAAAAGAACCACACCTGAAGCGAAGAGGGCCGCGCCCCCTGTTGCGCGTCCAAGAAGCTGAAAAGAGCCTTTGAGGAACTGCGGCAGGAACGCACCTGCGCTGACCAGAACGAGCGCCATCATGGGCACCCAGACCACGGGTTCGCGACAGGAATGGATTAGGTGTCCGAACAGTTCGCGGACGTCACTACGGGCTTTATCGTCATTTCCGACGCGATGACCTGTCCCACGGTCATGCCCCATCAGGATCAACGTGATCGGAAGCTGAACCAGATTCATAGCCAAAGATGCGATTGAAATCGGTACGGAACTTGCCGGGCCGAAAATCTGGCCCAAGACTGGAATACCAATGAAGGGCACGGACGGACCGGTGATGGTCATCGCGATCAGGGCTGCCTCTCCGAGGCGACGTTTGAGCAGGCCGCGCAGGATGGCAAAGATCAATCCATAGCCACCAATCATGGCCAGCAGGATCAGAGCGGCGACTGGCCCTGCCGCCAGAACCTGACCTCGCGGCGTGCTCAGGATGGAAACCAGCAGCTCCAGAGGGAGCGCATACAGCATGACCAGACGTGTCAGAACACCGGCCTGCTGGGCGTCAAAATCTTTTCGGTATGCCGCGAAATAGCCAAAGCCCAATGTCACGAGAATCGGGAGAATAGACTGAACGATCGTCAGCAGCAGGGCAGGCGAATTCGTCATAAATGACCCATGAAAACAGAAATCCGGTCAGGAAAAGATCACCTTTCGTAACGGTCACCCTCACATTCGTCTATCCCTGCTACAGATGGCAGTTGACCAAAGCCGCGGAGAATGGCTTTGTGGAGTGATCTTGTCCTCTTTATGCCGGTGCCAGATTACGTGATGCAATCCATACTCGATACGTTGTGGGGTCTGATCCTGGGTCTGCTGGGCATTGTGGTGGCTGGCGTGGCGATCATCGAGGTCATGGCCCGTTCCGTACTGAGCAGCCTTGGAATTCAGGGACAGGTCCAGACGGCTCTGCTGTTCCTGCTTCTGGGTGGACTGATTCTGGGGGCCTTCAGGATTTTTGGAAAGCTGTTTGCTGTTCTGCTAGTCGCCGCGTTTTCCGTCTATTTCATGCATGTCGTCTTTGGCGTTCTGAGCGATGCACTCATCCCCGTTCAGACATCGAGTGCGACAACCGATGTCTGAACAGGCCCAACTCTAATCAGTCAGTCCGCTGGTGTCTGGATGATGCGGATCAGCGTTTCCACGATCTCAGGATCGGCGAGGGTGGACAGGTCGCCAAATCCTTCAGTCTCGCCACAGGCAATCTTGCGAAGAAGACGGCGAACGCTTTTCCCGGAACGGGTCTTGGGAAGATCCGGCACGACATGGATACGTTCGGGCGCTGCATAGCGGCCTACTTTCGACGTAATCGCTTTCGCAGCCCGGATGTGAAGATCATCTGGCGCATTGTCGCGTGCGACGACGTACACGACAATCCCCTGTCCTTTCAGATCATGCGGGATGCCGATTGCGGCACTCTCTGCAATGGTCAGCTCAGTCGCCAGCGCATCCTCGATTTCAGCAGAGCCGATCCGGTGCCCCGAGACATTGATGACGTCATCCACCCGGCCGGTAATCCAATAGTACCCGTCTTCGTCACGGCGTGCGCCATCACCCGTGAAATAGTATCCGGGATAGGGCTGAAGATAGGTGCGCTCGAAAAGACCATCGTCGTTCCAGATGGAGAGCGCGCGGCCGGGCCACGATCCCTTGAGGCAAAGCACGCCCTCGGTGGTTCCTTCGCGCGGCGTACCCTTTTCGTCCAGAAGGACCGGATGCACGCCGGGGAGTGGAAGCGTCGCTGACGCAGGCTTTTCGCGAACGGCTCCCGGAACGGGAGAAATCATAATGCCGCCGCTTTCGGTCTGCCACCAGGTGTCAACGAAAGCGCAGCGACCGCCACCAACATGGTCGTTGAACCAGGACCACGCTTCCTGGCTGATGGGTTCTCCTACCGTTCCCAGAACACGCAGAGAGGATAGGTCGTAACGCTGCACGACGGCGTCGCCTTCCCGCATGAGCGCACGGATGGCGGTTGGAGATGTATAGAACGTCGTAACCTTGTGATCCTGGATTACATTCCACCAGCGACCCGGCCCCGGATAGGACGGCATACCCTCGAACAGCAGAACCGTCCCGCCGTTCAGGAGAGGGCCATAAACTCCATAAGTATGTCCTGTAATCCAGCCGATATCGGCCGTGCACCAGAAGATATCTCCGTCCTGATGATCAAACACCAGTTCATGCGTGTAGGAGGCCCAGACCAGATATCCCCCCGTTCCGTGCACGATGCCTTTGGGTTTGCCAGTGCTGCCCGAAGTGTAAAGCAGGAATAGTGGAGCCGAAGAGGGCATGTTCTGAGGCACGCAGTCAGGTGCGGCTTTTTCCAGAAGAGGGGTAAGCCAACTATCCCGTTCCGGCTTCATGCCCACTTCATCGTCCGTTACGCTGACGACCAGAACAGTATTGACGGCAAGGGTTTCCGGGCGGAGGTCGAGGGCCGCATCCAGTGTGGCCTTGAACGGGATTCTTTTGGGACCTCGCCGCCCGACATTGGCCGTGATCACCAGAGCTGCACCGCTGTCAGCCAGTCTGTCGGAAATCGCTTCGGGAGAAAAACCGCCAAAAAGAACCACATGGATCGCTCCGATCCGCGCGCAGGCAAGCATAGCGATCAGACCTTCAGGAACGGAAGGCAGATGAATGGCAACTCGATCGCCTGCCTGAATGCCTTGGTCCCGCAGGACATTCGCCATCCGGCACACACGCTCATGAAGAGTTTTATATGTAAATGTCAAGACGTGCCCGGCGTCCTCAGCCTGCCAGATCAGGGCTTTCTGATCGCCGCGGGTGTCGAGGTGGCGGTCCAGGCAGTTGACGCTCGCATTGAGCATTCCGCCCGGAAACCAGCCTTTTTCCTCGCATTGGGTCTGGAGTGGTGCGGTCTTCCAGAGCAGTCTTTCGCTTTCGCAGGCCCAATAGAGATTGGGCTCGGCAGCGGCACGTCCCACTAAAGCGCTGTAATCCGCGGGGTTAAGGCGGAATGAATGAGGGTGAGAAGAGGAGGGCATGGACCTGAAACCTTACGCACGAAAAACAGACGCCACAGAGCGGACTGTTGTTATATTTGGCTTGCAGGTTCTGAAACAGAGTGAATTTTTTTATCCTCATAAAAAGCCCTTCACAGCATTAGGCCATACGGACAAAAGTTCTATCGGACTGATGCAGGGGCTGTTTCATGGGGCTTTGATAAGGTGACGTAGTGGAGCAGGCATGCACGAGAGGATTTGAACTGATCGATGACTGGCAGCATATGGTCGCCATCGTCCTCATACCAGCGCCTCCCCACTCAGTCCCGTCCAGGCTTTCGTATTCGGGTTCCACATTGCCATGACGCCCGGTGAGCCGGAGCCAATGGCCTTGTCTGTCACCAGTGCGCGCTGCCATGCGATGGGAGATGTAGGGAGTGTCGCAAAAGTGTAGGTCGCAGCAACAATCGGCTCATTGGCATATTTGGCGGTATTGGTTGCTCCGTTGAATGTCACAAGAGGAGTCTGCCAAGCGGATAAATCTGACGTCCCGGCAGAGATTTTTAAATCAGGGGAGAAGGGGCCACTTGTATTGGTGGATGCCTGAACTTTCCAATAACGAGCAGCTTTGTTATCTGGATTTACAAACGCGAAACATCCATTGTCATTTTCATCCGACGCATACCTGCCGTTTAAAGCAAATCCAATCGACATAAAATAGCTGTTGCCGGAAGTGTCGTAAAACCCTGTTACTTGTAACTCCTCCCCTGTACTGTTTGTCAGCAATATCCCGGGAGGATTGTTAGTCAAAGATTTTATTACATAGAAGTTCGTTCCGAAGTACCCGTTATATGCACCTATCTGAAGAAACGGGTTTTTAACAGTCCCTCCGTTGCCATTCGATGTGTCAGGATCAGATATCGTATAAATGCCGCCCGAATTATCAAATCCTGAAAGCAGTTTTTTTAGTTCAGGAAGGTTATAATTCCCTGAAGAATCTTTTTTATTATCAATAGAACGAGGGAAATACTCAGCCCCATTCGCCGCCGTATAACCGAGGGCTGTGTTGATTGCCGCTGCTGACAGTTTGGCTTCTGTTCCGGTTGCTCCGGGCGGAACCTCAAACGTCGCAGGCGCGGTTGTGGTCCCATCGGTGAGGGTTGCGGTCAGCGTGACGGTAGAGGACTGGCCGGCTACGACAGTACCCTGCGTCACATTGATCCCCTTGATCCCCACGCCCTGAGCGCCGCCCGAGGACAGGGCTGCGATCCATTGCCCGATCGTCTGGACCTTACCGCCTGATGTGACATCCAGCCCGGAGCCATCGCCGGAATACGTCCCTGCCGTCACGCTCTCGAACGACGGCGTCCCCACGGGGGCTGTGTTTTCCGTGGCCATGACGACGCGGCCGTTCGCAGAATAGCCGGACGGCAGCGCCTCGATGCCGGCAATCAGCACCTTGCCGTTCGTCAGTGTGTCGGCCGTGAAGTCAGATGGCGGCGCGGTCGCCACGGTCAGCGCTGTGATCTGAAGGACAGCCATCACCGAATACACGCGACCCTGCTGGGTCGTGATCTCAAAGAGGATCTTTTGTGTCGTGTCGGGTTGCCCGCTGGCAAGGAACGCCACTACCAGCGGTCCAGCCACGGCGGACCACATGACCTTAAGGTCATAGGCCCCGCCCGTGGCCGTCGTGACGACAGCGGAGCGGATCGCGGTCAGCGTATCGCCTGTGCCAGCCAGCAGGGTGGAGAAGTCCAGCACATAGTCCAGACAGTCGGCCGAGGCCTTCGGGCACAAGACAACCTGTGAAATGGTTCCGTTGCGTCCTTGTAAAACGATCGTCCGCAGTGGGGACGGTGCGAGATTATTAACTGTGGTCATGCAGTCCTCACTTTGGTCAGAAACGCGTTAAAATCATTATTGCTTGGTGTCTTGTCAGGGGCGTCCGGCCAGTTCTTTCGCGATAGCAGATGAAGCCGTTATTTCTCCGTATCTGTGGCCAGTTTCTCTCTGCCCACATGGCAGGCAGGCGCCCGGTCAGCACGCTGCGGAGATGACAGGTGCGCGGGTCATGTTTCGAGGCGTACTTGTCCTGTTTTCTATCCTGCGTAGGGTCTGTGGAAACAAAATGAGGAATCCGGCCGAAGTTGTGTTCCCCTTCGGCGTAATTAGACTGCCGAATTTTGCCTTGTTCGATGGTCGTGGATGGCTTTTCAGGATTTCTGAAGATCTGAGAAGCGGGGCGCTGAAGCCAGAGTGCGGGGACGCAATTGCCCATGATATTTTCGGATATAAAAAACCGCCCCAATGAAGGGTTCTAAAATATGGGTTGATGTTGCAGTTCGGAAAGCCTTCTCATAAGAAGACAAAGTCGCGCGCACCGAGAAAAATTATATGTCAACCCAGCACTTTGAGGAGATTTTTGTTTTTAGTCTCAGCGCTTATAGCCAAAAAATTACGGTTACAGCGAGGCAGATGGCTGAACCAGTCGGCGTCACACCTGCGATCGCCCAGCATCCATTGTGCCGCAGGAAGACTGTCCAGCAGGGCAGCGGCACCTGTATAATCGCTGATCTGCCCCGCAGTCATGAAAAAGTCAGCGGTCGTTCATTCTGATCGGTGATCGCATGCAGCTTTGTATTCATGCCACCTTTAGTCCGTCCGATCAGACGCCCTGGATCCTTTTTTTTAGCCGCAGGCTTGAAGCCGTACGATGTGCCTTGAGATATGTCGCGTCAATTATGATGGTCTGGGGCTCGGCCTTTGCAGCAGATAAGCCATCCATCATCCTCATGAAAATGCCCATGTCACTCCAAAGCTTCCAGCGGTTGTAGAGCGTCTTGTGCGGACCGTACTCCCGGGGCGCATACCATTGCGGTTCACAAAAATGATGCCGCTCAGCACACGGCGGTCATCGACGCGAGGTTTGCCGTGGCTCTTGGGAAAGAACGGCCGTAGACGCTCCACTTGTTCGTCCGTCAGCCAAAATAGATCGCGCATTTCAAGTCTCCTCACCTCCAATCAATGTGTCCTGAGGCTAGATGTTTGGTCCCGGGGTTTGATGGCGTGATAATTTCACGTGAGTGGAAGGAAGCCTTATGGGACAGATACGTCATGGCAGCGCCACGACCACGCACGTTGTGCGAGCAGCAATACAGCGATCGCAGGCTTCGCTCGCGGCACTGAGCGAGGAGTTCGGGATCGATCCGAAAAGCGTTGCAAAATGGCGCAAGCGCCAGACTGTTGAAGATCAGAAAACTGGCCCTGAAGAGCCTCGTTCAACAAACCTGACAAAAACCGAAGAAACCATGGCAGTCGCTTTTCGCCGGCATACTTTACTGCCGCTGGATGACTGCCTTTATGCCCTGCAGGCCAGCATTCCTCATCTGACACGTTCGGCCCTGCACCGCTGCTTTCAGCGTCACCAGATCTCACGGCTTCCGGACATGGAGGGAGACAAGCCAAAACGGCAGCGCTTCAAACGCTATCCCATCGGCTTTTTTCACATCAATATTGCCGAAGTCCAGACCGCTGAAGGCAAGCTGCATCTTTTCGTTGCCATCGACCGGACCAGCAAATCCGCTGTCACACAACTGGTCGAAAAAACCAATCGGAGGACGGCCTGAGAATTCCTCGAACATCTCCTGAGCATCATTCCTTATGGGGTGTATACCATTCTGACCGATAATGGAATCCAGTTCGCTGAGCAGCCCCGTAATCGAAGTACGGTGTGGTCGCGTCCCACGCGCTTCGCCATCCTCTGCGAAGCCCACGGGATCGAACATCGTCTGACGAAACCCAATCATCCATGGACGAACGGTCAGATTGAGCGGATGAACCGGACAATCAGGGAAGCAACCGTCAAACGCTTCCATGACGACAGCCATGAACAGTTGAAGATCCACCTCAACGACTTCATGGCAGCCTACAGCTTCGGGAGAAGGCTCAAAACGCTGAGTGGACTCACGCCTTACGAATATGTCTGCAAAATATGGACTTCAGAGCCAGAAAGATTCATCAGAAATCTAAACCATCAAACCCCGGGACCAAACAGGTAGGCAAATACCGCGACGGCGTGCTGCCGACAGCCTTTCGGAACATCGTAATAAATGCATTGACGGACTCATAACCAAGCATGGCCGCGACACGCTGTACGCTCGTACCACTCGCCAGTTCACGGAGCGCAACGACAAGGTGAAGCTGCTGTCGCCACCGGCCGAATGTCAGCCCGGTTTCCTGAATCATCAGTCTGGCCAGAGATCGTTCACTCATCGCAACCCGTTGGGCCCAGTCGGCCAACGTACTGCGATCTGACGGCTCGGTCGTCAGCGCATCGGCGATGGCACGAATTTTGGTATTTTCTGACACAGGCAGGTTGAGACCCTGCCGTGGCATCTCAGCCAGCTCGTCGAGCATCACGCGCGCTAGTCGGGCGGCATGACTATCCGGAGGATAATCTTTTGGCTCGGCAGCCAGACGATCAATCATCGCCCGGATCATCGGCGTTATCTCCAGCGCACAGCAATGGTCGGGAAGGCTGCTCGCACCAATTTCGACGAAGAGATAATCGACGCGGGCGTTCGCAGTCGCTCTGGCGCTATGCGGCACCCCGCCCGGAATCCAGATCCCGCAGTTTGGGGGAACGATCCATACGTTCTGGGCGGCGATGCAGGTAACGGCCCCATATGATGCCAGGATCAACTGTCCCTTACGATGAATGTGCGTCGGCACCTCAGATGCATGATCAGCAAAGTCGAGCCTGTGGGCGATCGCGGTTGCATCCGAGGTGTCCGGGTCCACGGAAGCGATAGCTGAGGAGCGATACGGCATCGTATTGGCAGCTTTCAGTGATTGATTGTCTGGATACCTAATTTATCTGGTTGTTGCAACTCGTTATCAACAATCTATGACATTCAGGCCCTTCTGGCAGGACGGGTGGATCAGACCCACGCTGCCGCAACTCATCGCCCCGCTTCGCAACCCAGCCCTCAGGGCGGACGGTGAAGCGCTGCTCTTTTCCGCCAAGAGTTTCGCGGCCGCGATGCTGGCTTATTTCATAGCGCTTCGCATTGGATTGCCGCGTCCTTCCTGGGCGATCGTCACCGTTTATCTCGTGTCGCAACCCACCGCGGGAGCCTCGTTCAGTCGTGGTCTCTACCGTCTGATGGGCACTCTGGTCGGGGCGCTCGCGACCGTGGCAATCGTTCCGATCTTCGCCAACGAGCCAGTGGTGTGCAGTGCGGTGCTCGCCGGATGGATCGGCCTTGGTCTGTTTCTGTCGCTACTCGACCGCACGCCGCGCTCTTATGCCTTCGTGCTGTCCGGCTACACAACCAGCCTGATCGGCTTTCCTGCAGTTGCGGCGCCTGGCGCAGTCTTCGACACTGCAATTGTGCGCGTGCAGGAGATCGCACTGGGCATTTTGTGCGCAGTGGTGATCCATCGCTATGTGTTCCCCCGGCCGATGACCGGCCAGTTTCAGGCCAAGCTGGCGACGACGCTGCATGATGCCCGAAGACTGGCCCGCGATGTATTGAACACCGTCCCGGAAAGCTCATGTCGCGATGATCGCTACCGAATGGCTCTGGACATGCTCGCGCTTCGAGGACTGGCGACGCATCTTCCTTATGATCCGGTTACAACACGTCTACGCGGCGCAACGTTGCGCACTTTACATGATCGTCTGGCTCACCTGTTGTTGCTCCTCGACGATGTTGAGGAACGCCTCTCCCTCATCCATGCGCCTGGAATGCCTGAGGAGCTAGCGCAGCTTTTATACAGAGTTCGCAGATGGATCACTCTGGACACGCCGAATGATCGCGGAACAGAAGCGCACAGGGTGTTCCAGAATGCCCGTTCGCTCAACCATGCCGATGACGCCACCTTGATCGACGGCCTTGTCGCCAACATCGCCCGTCATCTCGCCGAACTTGTCGGTCTCCTTCACGATATCGAACGGCTTGGCGCCGAAGCCAGCGCAGCAGAGTGTGCAACAGAGCCACTCCACGGCGATGGGAAAACGACTGGCTATGTCTTCCATCGCGATCCGATGATGGCGGCGCGGGCAGGTCTGGGTGCCGCTTGCGGGATCACCCTCGGCTGCTTCTTCTGGATTTGGTCTGCGTGGCCCGATGGAGGGCTGGCTGTATCGGTGTTGGGTGTCACCTGTGCCCTGTTCGGCAATGTGGATGCACCGGTGCCGTATGTCCGAAAATACATGCTTGGCTCGGTCTATGGCATCGCGATCAGCCTGATCTACAGCTTTACTGTCCTGCCGCGTGTCTTCGAGTTCTGGGTGCTGATCGCGGTCCTCGCCCCGGCGTTTCTGTTCGGAGGATCGTTGCAGGCTCGGCCGTCGACCGCCTTCATGGCTCTCGGCATCACCTTGACTGTCCCGATCCTCGTCGGGCTGGGCCCTGTTTATGGCGGAGACTTCGCTGAGGCCATCAACAGCAGCATCGCGCTGTTGATGGGGGTCGGCTTCGGAGCGGCAACTATGACGTTGTTCCAGACGGTCTCCCCAGATACCGCGATCAACCGACTGCTGCTGCTCGGCCGTCGAGACGCGGCATATCGCGTCCGAAGCAGGGTTTCCGCCGAAGCCGCCTGGACCAATCTGACAATCGATCGCATCGCCCTTCTGCGATCCCGTCTGGGTCTTTCGGCGCGTCCGACAACGGAGACGATCGACATGATCGTGCGGGACCTTCGCACTGGTCACGCAGTGAGCCGTCTTCGCGAGCGTCTCGACCTGCTGGAAAGTGAAGCCGTCAGTGCCATCCGCGTCCTGTTGCGCGATCTCGCACATCATTTCGACAGAGGTTCACCATCAGTCGATGAACTGAGCACGCGGGTTGAAGAGCTGATCGCGCTCATTGCCGTCGGGAAGAGGGCGCGCCGTCTGCTGCTTGACCCGCTCATCGACCTGCGTTTCGCGCTTTCTTCTGTTCAGAACAGCGAGGCCAGAGCATGATTCCAGATCTCTGCATCAGTAGCGTCTTTGTTCCCGGCTTGTTGGGAGGCGCCTGCATCGCCTTGGTAACCACCGTTGTGCTGCTGCGTCTGCTCACCGCCCTCGGCGCGTGGAAACTGCTCTCTATCCGGTCGTTCGTCGAACTGGCCGTCTTCGTCATCCTGTTCAGCCTGCTCGCGCAGGGTCTCTCCATCATCGGACCCCTTCCATGAAATTCCTTCTTGCTTTTCTGGGTCGCCATGCCTTGACGCTTGGGCTCGTCGTCAGCGCCGCTGCCGTCGCGCTCCAGTTGTGGGAACGCAATCAGCGGACGCCCTGGACCCGTGATGGCCACGTACGGACTGACGTCGTACGGGTTTCGACCGATATTGGTGGGCTCATTACCCAGGTTCTGGTCCATGACAATCAGGTGGTGCACCCCGGACAGCTCCTGATCGTCCTCGATCGACCGCGCCGGGCCGCGGCGCTCGGACGTGCAGAAGCCGCCATAACGGAGGCGAGGGCACAACTTGATCTGGCGCGCAAGGAGGCGCGGCGCGATCTGGCGTTGCGCGATCTCGTCGCGACAGAGGCGCATGAGCAGAACATCGCAAAGATCAGGACGACGGAGGCAGCGCTGACGCGCGCGCTCGCCGACCGCGACGTGGCCCTGATCGACATGCAGCGCACCGAAATCCGCGCAACAGTCGGGGGCACCGTCACCAATCTTGACCTTCACCCTGGCGATTATCTGGCCGTGGGCGCCCAAGCCATGGCGCTGGTGGATGCCGAGACGTTGCGTGTGGAAGGGTATTTCGAAGAAACCAAACTGCGCAGTGTCTCCATCGGTGATTGCGCGCGCATTCATCTGATGGGAGACGATGCCGATATCGTCGGTCATGTCGAGAGCATTGCCGCCGCAATCGCCGACGACCAGCGCGACAACTCCGGAAATCTGCTGCCCAGGGTCGCGCCGACATTTTCATGGGTGCGGCTTGCACAACGCATTCCTGTCCGTGTGCACATAGACCGCGTGCCAGCGGGAACGAAGCTGATCGTCGGGCGAACGGCGACGGTGGAAATCCTGCCCTCAACAACCCCGAACGTGGTTGGGAGGCACCTGTGAGATCTGTTTTCGCGCTGTGTATGGCGCTTCTGATGACCGGCTGCGTTGCTGGGCCGGATTATCGTGTTCCTGACGCGGCCATTGTCCATCGCCCTGGGGCGACGAAGGCGCTCCTTGGTAGCAGGGACGAAGGCGTGGTTCAGGCATCCTTGCCACCGCATTGGTGGCATCTCTACAAGGATGCCCGCCTCGACGCCTTCGTTGCCGAAGCACTGGCGGCAAACACTGATCTTCGCACCGCAGACGCCAATCTCGGCAGAGCAGACGCCCTCATACGCGAAGCAGAGACAGCACGCACCGTAACGACGGATTTTAGTGGGCAAACAACTGGCTCGCGGATCGGAGGTCCGACCCGGTTTCTGCCAGCACCCTTCAGCTATGCACTGGGTATGAACGTCAGTTATCCTCTCGATCTGGCTGGGGGCATCCGTCGCGCAATCGAAGAGGCGAACGCTCAGTCAGAGGCAGCGCAGGCAGCGCGCGACCAAGTGCGTGTGATCGTAGCCGCCACCGTCACCCGCAATTATGCCCGCGTTTGTGCCGATGCCGTAGCGCTGGCCGCCGCGAGACACGTTGTTGCCGTTCAACGCGCGACACTTGATGTCGCGTTGCGTATGGCCAACGAGGGGCGCGGCACGCGCTTTGACAGTGAACGCGCGCGGACGGCAGCATTCGCGAGCGAAGCCGCCATTCCGGACATCCTCGCCGATCAGAAAAGCGCTTTGTTCGCGTTGGCAGCCGTCATGGGACGCGTTCCATCGGACTATCCGCACGCACTGGAGGCATGCACCATAATCCCGTCGCTTGTCCTCCCGCTGCCGGTTGGCGATGGAGCAGCACTATTGAGGCGCCGTCCCGACATCAGAAAGGCAGAACGACTTTTCGCTGCGGCGACAGCTGGTATTGGCGTCGCCGAAGCCGATCTCTACCCCAAGGTCAGCCTTGGCGGATCGGTGGGGAGCACCACGTCGATCACGCATGCCCTGACGTTGTCGTCGTTCGGCTTGAGCGTTGGTCCACTGGTCTCATGGTCCTTTCCTAACCGGGTCTTGGCCCGCGCCCGTATCATGCAGGCTGGCGCAGAATCCCGTGCTGCGCTCGGTGCGTTCGACGGAACGGTTCTGCTCGCATTGAAACAGACTGAGACCGCCCTGTCGGCCTATAGGCGGACGCGTGAACGCCTCGAAGATCTGGACCGGGCTGCGAACTCCGCTGGCAAGGCAAGCAGCGATGCCGAGACGCTGCAACGCTTCGGCCGCACGCCATTTCTCGACGTCCTTAACGCGCAAGCGAATTACGCCGAGGCGCAGACACGTCTGTCATCTGCTCGGATCGATCTGGTCGATCGGCAGATTGATCTGTTTCAGGTGCTCGGAGGCGGTTGGGAATGAGAAGGACCTTACACCCAGAAGTGAGGCCATTTGAAGTCGCCCATTTTCCGCCTTTGATTCACGTCCTGCCTCAACGCCAGTTCGTTCCGGATCGCCTCTGGAGACAATCCATGACTTGAATTCCGACTGAAACCGCCCTGTTTCCTCAAAAACCGGAGAAGATATTGACCCGTCTGGCTACCGGACGCATGAATGATAGATGACCGTTGCAACCAAACAGATGCTTGTCAGACGCACCATTGTGGATGCGGCTCGTCCCCTGATCGGAAGCCAGGGTTTTTCGGCAGTGGGGATTTCTCAGATCATTGAGGTCGCTGGAATTCCGAAGGGCTCTTTTTATCATTATTTTGAGTCCAAAGAGGCATTTGGTGAAGAACTTCTCAATCTTTATATCTCTGATTATCTGGCCAAAATGGACATCATGTTCGGAACGTCCGGGAAAAATGGCCGGGAGAGAATTCTCGCCTACTGCCAGTTTTGGTGGGAAACACATGTTGACGGAAAAACAGGCGATAAATGTCTGATCGTTAAGTTGGGAGCCGAGGTTTCGGACCTTTCGGAGCGAATGCGCCATATTCTCAAAAACGGAACGGAACAGGCAGTCGAACGCATTACGGCGATCATCCGGGCGGGGCAGGAGGATGGGTCCATCCAGTCTGCCATGAATTCCTATATCCTTGCACAAGCACTTTATCAGCAGTGGCTCGGCGCAACTCTGATGGTCAAGATCACCAGAGACTCACATCCATTTGATAATGCATGGGTAGCGACGAAAAGCTTTCTCGATCATACCTGAAGACGGCAGCGAGGCCTCGTCTCCTGCTGGTTCGATTCTATAGACGACCGGTCTAATAATATACGACCGGTCTAATTCTTATCGGGGAAAGATCGTCTGAGGAGGGAGTCATTCCCCGCCCATTCAACAGAGAGTCATACGTTTCGTGCCCGGAGCGGACGGAACCGAATGGCCATCTGCATGAAAAGGGCAGGCTCTGCTCAGCGTCACTTTTTCCATATATGCAACACGAGGTAAGAATGGCTTACGCAAGTACCAATCCTTTCACCGGCGAAGTGCTGGCAACCTTTCCGAATGCAACGGATGCAGAAGTTCAGGCGGCTCTGACCCAGGCCCATGCTGCCTATGAAAAGTGGCGTGAGACCTCATTTGCCGAGCGCGCACGGATCATGAAGGCTGCGGCTGACATTCTGCGTCGTGACGTCGATAAATATGCCCGCCTTGGCACGCTGGAAATGGGCAAGCTTTTCTCGGAATCCAAGAAAGAGGTCATCCTTTCCGCCGAAATCTTCGAATATTATGCCAAATATGCCGAAGAGCTGCTGAAACCGGAATCTCTCCCCGTTGCCGATCCTGCCGAGGGCAAAGCTGTTCTGGTTCACGAACCGCTTGGGATTGTTCTTGCGATCGAACCGTGGAATTTTCCCTTCTATCAGGTCGTCCGCATCATTGCGCCGCAGCTTTCTGCCGGTAATGCGGTCATTCTGAAGCATGCGTCGAACCTGCCGCAATGCGCCGCTATCTGCGAAGAGCTTATGAAGGAGGCTGGGCTTCCGGCTGGACTGTTCCGTAATCTTTACACGGCCCGTCATCATACCGAGATGATCCTGAGTGACCCCCGTGTTGTTGGCGTTGCGCTGACGGGCTCCGAAGGCGCTGGCACCATCATCGCCGCTACGGCTGGCAAAGCACTCAAGAAATCCATGATGGAACTGGGTGGGGCAGATGCTTTCATCGTTCTGGAAGATGCAGACGTTGAAAAGGCGGCAAAATTTGCGGTGATTGGACGCCATTGGAATGCAGGCCAGGTCTGTGTATCCGCCAAGCGCCTTATCGTGGCAGACGCCGTTTATGACCGTTTTCTGGAATTATATAAGAAGGGTGTTGCCGAGCTGAAGGCTGGCGACCCAATGAATCCGGCGACAACGCTTGCACCTGTCTGTTCTCAGGGCGCGAAGGACGATCTGGAACGTCAGGTCGAAGAGGCCAGAAAGCATGGTGCGAAGGTTGAGGTCATTGGTGCACCCGTACCAGAAAAAGGCTCTTTCTTCCGTCCCCTGCTGATGACGGGACTGGATGGCAACAATGCAGCCCGGCACTGGGAATTCTTTGGGCCGGTGACGCAGCTTTATCGCGCCAAGGACGAAGAGGACGCGGTACGCATCGCAAACGACTCCCCCTATGGGCTGGGTGGTGCCGTTTTTACGAAGGATGAAACCCGTGGCGCACATGTGGCATCTCGCATCCGGACGGGCATGGTGTTCATCAACCATCCGCTCATTCCCAAGGCAGACCTGCCATTCGGGGGCATCAAGAACTCCGGCTTTGGTCGTGAACTGATCGGTCTGGGTATTAAGGAATTCGTCAATCACAAGCTGATCAACATCGTTGATATTGACGCTCCACTGTAATGAAAAAGGGGAATGGAAGTATTTCCATTCCCCTCTGACCCCGGCGTCTGATCATGCATGACGCCCGGAGTTGGCCTGACGGACCTTTCTCAAGAAAAACGCATGAATCTTGAAGCCAGCGGATAACGCTTCGTCATCCGGAGCTTTCAGCGTGCCAGAAAAACCTCTTCTACTCAGGTAAATATGGTTTTTCTGACAGGAGCCGTGCAAACAGAGGCTTGTAAACCAATGACGTCTCGTCCTGAAATTCTGATTGTTGGCGGAGGGGTGGCCGGACTCTCACTGGCGACCCAGTTGGGAAAATCGCTTGGAAAGCGCGGCAAAGCCCGCGTTACCCTCATTGACAAAAGCTTTTCCCATGTCTGGAAACCGATGCTGCACTGCTTCGCTGCCGGAACCGTTCTGAATGAAAACGACCGCGTCAGTTTTATCACGCAGGCCAGCCGGTATCATTTTGAATTCTGGCCCGGAGAGGTCGTTTCGGTTGACAGGGACAAGAAGGAAGTAGTTCTCAGTCCGTTTTATGCTTCGGATGGTACCCTCGTACTGGATAGCCGAACCCTGCGCTATGACGCACTGGTGTTGGCGATTGGGAGTTGTGCCAACGATTTCGGCACGCCAGGCGTAAAGGAGCATTGCCTGCCGATCGATAACCTAGTCGATGCCAACCACTTCAATGAAAAATTCCGTATGGAATTACTAAAGGCGTTCGCCAATACTTCGGAACTGGATATCGCGATTGTCGGCGGAGGTGCAACGGGGACGCAGCTTGCGGCGGAACTCCACAAAGCACTTGATATTGTAGATCCCTACAGCCTGCATGCTTTCGGCCGGACTCCCCCCAAGCTGCATGTCACGCTGCTGCAGTCCGGGGCGCGTATTTTGCCCGCTTTCCCTGAATCAGTCTCTGAAGCTGCCAAAAATGAACTGGAGCGGATTGGCGTCACGGTCCGAACGAGTGCCCGTGTTGCCGGAGCGGATGCCGACGGTTTCATTCTCAAGGATGGCACACATGTTCCGGCCAAACTTCGTGTCTGGGCTGCTGGCGTAAAAGCTCCGCAGGTTACTCAGACTTATGGCGGTCTGTCACTGAACCGGTCAGGACAGCTCCTGGTCAACGGCAATCTTTCGTCGAAGGATGATCCAAATATCTTCGCTATGGGAGACTGCTCGTTCATCGAAGACGATCCTTTGCCGGCTACGGCACAGGTTGCCCGACAGCAGGCCAATCATCTGGGGCGGCATCTGCCAGCCTGGATCGAGCATGGACGGGATGTGCCAGGATGCATCTTCCATAACAAAGGTGCCATCGTGGCGCTGGGCAAATACAACGGCTGGGCTGCCCTGCCAGGAGGAACTGTCTGGGGTGGTGGATTTTCTCACGGCCTGTCGGCGAGGCTGGGACATATTATGCTGTATCGTCAGCATCAAATCGAACTGTTCGGATACTATCGCGGTCTGATCTCGTTTTTCTCAGACTGGGTGGAAGGCTTTGTCCGCCCTTCCATTCGGCTGGACTAATGATCTATCTGGCCCGTTTGAACTCATTGGTTTCGAACGGGCCAGAACCTGCCATAACCATTCGGCTTTTGGCAGGCTGGCGGCAAGGGCTGCTTACCAGCGCAAAAAAGAATGAATCCTGCGCCTAGATAAGGCGCCGTGTTTCCCATTTATCGATCACTGCTGCGGCTAAAGAATTCCCGATCACATTGGTGGCGGATCGCCCCATATCCAGAAAGGTGTCGATGCCGAGGATCAATAAAATTCCCTCTTCCGGAATGTTGAACTGTCCAAGTGTTGCGACAATTACGACGGAAGATGCTCGCGGAATTCCTGCCATGCCCTTGCTTGTCAGCATCAGCACAAAGAGCATGGTAATCTGAGTACTCCAGGGCAATGCAATATCGTACGCCTGCGCAATAAATATACTGGCAAAGGTGCAGTACATCATCGTGCCATCAAGATTGAAGGAATATCCAAGCGGCAGGACGAAAGACGAAACCTTTCGAGATACGGGCAACTTGCCCAACTGCTCCAGAATGAGCGGATACGCAGCCTCTGAACTCGCCGTTGAGAACGCCAGGAGGAATGGTTCACGCATCAGGTCGATAAGTTTTCTGGCTTGTTTGCCAAGGAAAGCAAACGCAACACCAATCAGCGAGGCCCAGAGAATTGCGAGCGCGAGATAGAACTCGCCCATGAACTTTCCGTAGATGCTTAAAATGGAAAATCCGTTCGTTGTGACAGTGGCCGCCATGGCGCAGAAAACGGCCAAAGGGGCAACCATCATGACGTATCCTGTCACCCGCAAAATAATATGCGACAGGCTTTCCGTCCACTCCAGAACGACTTTTGCTTTAGCGGGGAGGGATGCGCAGGCAATCCCAAAGAAAATTGAAAAAACGACAATCTGAAGAATTTCATTATCCGCCATTGCGCGGAAAATGGAATCCGGGACCATATGCTGGATAAAGCCGTTTAAAGTCAGAGAATGAGCTGCCAGATGAGTATCTGCCAGCGTGTTGACTTTGTGCATGCCCACGCCGGGCTGGAAAATATTTACGAGTATCAGGCCGAGAGTAAGAGAGAACAATGACGCACAGACAAACCACAGCATAGCCTTGCCGCCGATCCTGCCAACCGCTGCAGCATCAGACATATGACCGATCCCTACAACGAGTGTTGAGAAAATCAGAGGGGCCAAAATCATCTTGATAAGCCGCAAAAACACGGTTGAACCGATCGAAAGGTTCCCCGCAATCAACTGCTGGGTTGCGGGATCTGGGAAAAACGCATGCGCAACGCCCCCGAGCAGACTTCCCAGTATCATTGCGGCAAGAATGAGCAGCGTCATCCGGTTTTTGTGCAACAGAATGATTCCTTGAGGTTGAGGTTTGCTCTCTATGCAGCAGATAGGCCGAAAATAAAAATATATCGCAGCGCAATCCAAAAAAATCAGATGATCATTGCTCGGTATGTTTGCCAGAAACATTTTCCGTATAATCGCATGTGCCCCTCTGTGTGCGTGACCCCCGATAGGGGAAAGCACGCGATTTACGGAACCGTTCTCAGTGGCCGGAGATATCTCTGAACCGACTGAACCCCTCTTCGAGGTCGGCTATCAGATCATCAACGTCTTCCAGGCCGATATGCAGCCGTATGAGATGCCCCGTTTCTGTCCATTGTGTTGCCGTCCGTATGGAACGGGGATTTACGGGCAATACCAGACTTTCGAAGCCACCCCAGCTGTACCCGATCGTGAACAGCTTCAACCCGTCAATCATGGCTGCTACGGCTTCCGATGACGAATTGCGGGTCACGAATGACAACAAACCGCTGGCCCCACGGAAATCCCGCCGCCATAGAGCATGATCCGGGTGAGAGGGGAGGGGAGGATAAAAGACGCGCGAAACTTCCGGCCGTTGTTCCAGCCAGCAGGCCATGGTCAACGCACTCTCCTGATGCCGTTGCAGTCGGACATCAAGGGTACGAAATCCGCGCAGAACGAGTGTCACATCGTCTGGCCCGACGAACTGGCCAAGCTGGAAATGCATGTCTCTGACCTGCTCCCACGCACGGGGGCCGCAGGCAATCGTGCCCAGCATCACGTCGGAATGACCGCCAATATATTTCGTGGCGGCCATGATGGAAATATCAACATCCAGTTCCAGTGGTTTCAGAAACAGAGGTGTTGCCCAACTGTTATCCATCAGAACGCAGATATCACGCTGATGGGCTACGGCTGCGATAGCGGGAACATCCTGGATTTCGAACGTCCCGGAGCCGGGAGATTCGAGGAAAATAGCCCGCGTGTTAGGCTGGAATAACTCAGCAATGGCAGCCCCGACGCGGGGATCGTAATAGGTGGTTTCGATATCCATCCGCCGCGCCGCAGTATCGCAGAAATGCCGGACCGGGCCGTAAACGTTGTCAGGGACGAGCAGATGATCGCCTGAACCACAAACTGCCAGGATCGCCGTGGTGCAGGCCGTCAGGCCGGATGGACAGAGCAGCGTGCCGGTAGCTCCTTCCAAAGCGCTGAGGGCGTCACAAAGTGCAGTTGAGGTTGGATTGCCCCAGCGGCCATAACGGTAGGGTTGCTTCCCGCCTGCCAGAGCAGCAACGTTAGGGAACGCAGCGGTCGAACCGCGATAGATAGCGGGATTGATAAAGCCGTGATGCTCCGATGGATTGACAGCAGCGTGAGCCAAAAATGTGCGATCATTCATTCTATTAAGCATTTTGCCTCCATTCCCGGCGAACGTAGGAAATTTCTGGCAAAATGTGCTTTCAAAAATATGGATTCATGGACGCTTATGAGAAAGAATATTAACTTGAGTGAATGATGAAACTGGATCAGATCGACCGTATGATTTTACGGATTCTGCAAGCAGATGGACGCCTGAGTAACAGCGATTTGGCGCAGAGGATCGGTATCTCCGCGCCCGCCTGCTGGAAACGACTGAAGCGACTGGAAGCCGACTGTATCGCGGGATATCACGCGGAGCTGGACTCAAAGGCACTCGGTCTTAATCTTCTCGCGTTCCTCAGCATCATGCTCGACGACCATTCCGAAGAAACGATGACCGGATTTGAAAAAGCAGTTTCGGAAATGCCTGGAGTGATTGCCTGTCATAATGTCTCAGGGAAATATGACTATCTGCTGCAAATAATAGTGCGGGACATGGAGGATTTTCACGCACTCTCCATGCGACAGATCCGGATGCTGGGATGTATCAAGGAAATGCATACGCATTTTTCGATCCGTGAAATCAAACGGTCTGGCAGCCTACCTGTGTGAGCAGTCAGCTTAAGGTTCGTAGCTGGAACATGACGGTTTCAGCGAAGGGGACGATGGAGAAGAAGACGATAGACTACCTGCCGTAGCGAATGACGACCCGCTCCGGTCCGCTAGCAACCATCGCAGGCTGTCGGGCAGGGTCACTGCCCTTGTGTGGTCACAGACCTGACGGGTCGGTCATGAAGAAACTTAGAGATCTTCCATTGTGGTTGGCTGCAATGTTTCCGCTCGGAATGTGCGCGTTTTCCACCCGCAACCTGCTGTGGTTCTTCGTGAAAAAGAGGCGTTCATCTTTTTTGCTCAATCCCATCAAGGGGTCATAAGCTTGGGAAAAGCTGGCAAGAGAAATCATAGCGCAGATTATCGCTGTGAAACGTAGCCCTCGAATTGTAAAATATCAGAGGAAAACAGCAATTTTGTACGTATGGTGTCCGCGAGAGGATTCGAACCTCCGGCCCCAGGATTCTTACCACTTCGGTTTTCACCGCCATGCCGCAAGGCATGTTTGTGGTCTGGACTGTCTCTTCACCACAGCTACGAATAACATAGCCAAGGTGTTGCCCGTACAGTCTCTACACCTTCGTTCCAGCGCACCAGAACGCTTGGCTCGGGATTGGCACGATCGAGATGATCAGAGCGTTCCCCGAATTTGAGCAAATCCACCATGCGGTTTCCCATCATGGCGCCCAATTCTAAAGCCTTAGGAATCCTGTGCTCTATCCTGCTGAGCTACGCGGACAAACCTCTTTGAACATATTGTGGTTTCTCTGTTTGTGCAACCATGCCTGCGCCACAAACGCACCACAGATATTGCAAGCTGTAAATTGTTAATGGAAAGGTGGAAAATCTGAACCTGCAGGGACGAGATGTGTGGACGAAAAAAGAATGGTAGCGTTTGTTTAGGCTATTTAAACTTTTTCTGGGTATTCTTGTGATCGAGGTTTCTGTTACGGCTTTGCGCTACGCCTTTTTTTATCAAAGGGTGATTATTTTTCTGGTAGTGCCAAATCCTGAGTAGGATAGAGCGCGTTCGCATCTGTCATCCTACAGAATATCTCTCTGGCCAGGGGACAGGTTTGACTGGGTTGAAAATTGCCATGATCTGCGTTGCTTGTGATGTTGCGTTGAAGTGGCTTGAAAGCTCTCTGCTTTTGGATCTGGGGTGCTGATCGTGGGAGCAATAAAGATGATGGATAGTCTGTCCCGTCAGGTCAGAGAAACTGACCCCACTCTTCTGCGTCTGAAGCTGATTGGGCAGATGGAAGCGAAGACCCTCATGGGAGACAGTGTGCTTCCTGTGGGTGGGAAGACGCGTGCTCTCCTGGCAATTCTGGCTCTATCTGACCGCAAGCCGGTTCTGCGGTCCCGTCTTGCTGAATTGTTGTGGAGTCAAAGGCCCGAAGACATGGCCCGTGCTTCTCTCAGGCAAGAAATTCATCGCCTTCTGGACGCGTTGAGCCCGCTGGGTGTGGATGTCATCGACGTTCAGCGGCATTCACTCGCCCTCAAACCAGCCCTGACATCGGTAGATGCCGAAAGACTTCTGACGGCTAGTCTTCGAACGATCGACAGTGTGGTCTGGTCAGATGAGCCGCTTCTTGGAGAGTTGATTGGTGTTGATCCGGCGTTAGACGAATGGATTGCCCAGCAAAGAGAGCGACTCACCGGCCATCTTCAACAGCTTTATGAAAGTGCTGTCCGGGAGTTTACGGATCCGGATCAGGTTGCGGAGATGGCTGAGCGCCTTTTGAAGTTCGACAGCTTCAGTGAGGTTGCCTGGCGCACCAGAATACAAACGGCTCTTCACCGTGGGGACCACGTGCGCGCGGCTGCGCTTGTCGAGCAGATGACGAGTGTGCTCGGAAATGTCGAAGGGCATATATTGGCCCCGACTACACAGGCGCTGATTAGTGGTATCGGAATAGAGAGCGCCAGTAGAGAGCTGTCGAGAGATATCTCTCAGGCAGCCTCGTCCGCACCCACTTCAGATGCGTCTTTTTCGATGTCTATGCCCCGGCCAGACCCCATGCTGGCCTTGCCGTTGCATTATGCTGCCCGTAATCCTTCTGGCACAGAGTCCCGAAAAATCTCCCTGATTTTTCAGGCACCAATATGTTTCGATGAAAAGCTTTTACAATGTGGGCAGCTTTTCCGAGACCAGTTGGAACTCATGTTTGTAAGCATGGGAACCTTTGATATCGTCGCAGTTCCCGATATTTCCCTTTCGGACCCGGTGAACGCCGTGGCGGCCTATCAGGCTCTTGGGGCAGACTACGTCATCTCCACAAGTCTGCGTGGCGGGGAAGACGGTGTCGAAAATCGTCTGATCCTTCGCGTGCTCGATGCACGACGCAACGGTGTTATCATCTGGGGAACGCATTACGATTTCCCATCTTCTGGATCTGATCAGGCCCGAAACAGCATGCTGACCCCGGCGCAGGCCATGCAGTGGAGTATTTTTGTTGCTGAGGCCCGGCGCACGGCAGGACGTCCTGACATGGAGCTGTCGCCGCTGGGTATGGCATTGAGGGCTTTCACCCTTCTTTTAAAGCATGATTCGTCGTTTTTTAAAAAAATTGACTTTCTGCTGAACGATGCGGAGGGTCTTGAAAAGACCGACGGAACCATCGCTCTTATTGATGCGATGTACTGCTATGTACGTTTTCAAAATGAATGGAGTGCCGAAGCGGACGCTCTCTTCTCTCGTGGCCTGCGTAGTGTGCGGGCTGCGATCTTACTTATGCCGGATACGCACGCAGTCGAGGTCCTGTTGGCCGCCTATCTGATGTATGATCCTGCAAGTCACAGTACAGCTGTATCAGTCGTTCAGGATGCTATTGAGCGCATCTCCTGCAATGAAGGGAATCAAAAAGATTCTCCTGACAGTCTGATGGCTGATATTGTTCTGGAGCTTCTACGGGGAGAGACAAAGCCAGCTATTCGCAACGTAAAAATTCTTCTGCAAAATGGGTGCCGTTCGCAGTTCCTTGAACTCCTGCGACCTGCCTTCATGATGATTCTGTTGTTGGGCCAAGAGTATCAAGAAGTCATCTCTATGGGGCGGTTGATGTCTGGTCTGTATCCATCCTGCCCGAGCGCTCTGGTGTACTATCTTGTCGCGTTGACTGAACTGGGAGCTTTTCCGGATGAGGCTCATCAGGCCTGTCGGCACCTTCTTCGTTTGGTGCCTGATCTGACAGTTTCCAGAGTTGTCAGCCGGTTCGCATTTGCAAAACCTGTGCAGCAGGCAAGACTGGCTGAGGTACTGAGCAAGGCAGGTGTGGCTGCCGGATAGGAACATCTTCCGTCAGGTGCTTGGCCTTGCGCCGTCGGCGCGATATGAACACTCAAGAAGTTGCCGGCTACAGGCCTCGCCAGTCTGTATCCTTGCTTGTGACCGGCCCTGGCGCGGCCCGCAGGACCACCCATGATGTCTCGCATCCAGTTGACCGTTCTTCGACCCTTTCACCGACCAGCGGCCCGTCTTGCCCTTGGGTGTCTGGCTTTCAGTGCGCTTTCCGCCTGCGGCGGTGGACGCGATCCCAGCACTCTGACTGCCCCGCGCAATCATCTTCTGGGTGTGGATCGTGGAGCCGAAGGCGGCGCCGACGAGCTTCGTGGCGGGGTGAATGCCTATTTGTGGCGCGGCGCGATCGATACGCTGTCGTTCATGCCGCTGGCGTCTGCCGATGCCGTGGGTGGTGTCATCCTGACGGACTGGTACCAGCCTTCCGCCACTCAGAACGAGCGTTTCAAAATTGCGGCCTACGTTCTGGACCGCCGCCTGCGTTCGGATGCCCTGCGGGTTTCCGTCTTCCGGCAGGTTCTTCAGGATGGCCAGTGGGAAGATACCCCGGTCTCCGCCACCACAACCTCCGACATCACCACCCGTATCCTGACGCGCGCGCGTCAGTTGCGTGCCGAAAATGGCGAGCGGGACAACTGAGCCAGACATGAACGATACCCCAGCCCCCGCATTCGATTTCCAGAACCGCGAGCCCTTCTGGCAGAACGAATGGAAGCGCCGGAATACCTTTGCCGTTCCTGACGTCCCTCCGGCCGACCGTCCGAAATACTACGTGCTGGAAATGTTTCCGTATCCGTCCGGGCAGCTTCACGTCGGACATGTGCGGAACTATACGCTCGGGGACGTGGTTGCGCGTTACAAACGGGCCCGCGGCTTTGCCGTCATGCACCCGATGGGTTGGGATGCCTTCGGTCTTCCAGCAGAAAATGCGGCACGTGAGCGAAATGTTCATCCCGGCAAATGGACGATGGATAACATCGCGGCCATGCGCGGCACGCTCCAGCGTCTTGGTTTTTCGCTGGACTGGGATCGTGAAATCGCAACCTGCCTCCCCGAATATTACGGTAAACAGCAGAAGCTGTTCGTCGACATGCTGTCGGCTGGACTGGTTGAGCGCCGTGCTTCCTTGGTCAACTGGGACCCGGTTGACGAAACAGTTCTTGCGAACGAGCAGGTCGTAGATGGCCGCGGTTGGCGCTCGGGAGCACTGATTGAGAAAAAGAAGCTCTCCCAGTGGTTCCTGAAGATTACAAAATTTGCCCAGCCGCTGCTGGATGATCTCAAAACGCTGGATCGTTGGCCAGAGCGCGTGCGGACGATGCAGGAGCGCTGGATTGGCCGCTCCGAAGGCGCGCGGGTTCGTTTTGCCTTGCATCAGCCACCTGGTGGCTATGACGCGGATCTGGACAGCATCGAAGTCTTCACGACGCGCCCTGACACGCTGTTCGGTCTCAGCTTCGTCGGAATTTCGGCGGAACATCCTCTGGCGCGCAAGGTTGCCGAGAGTAACCCGCAGGCAGCCGCCTTTATCGAAGAATGCCGTCGTCTCGGAACGTCGGAAGAAGTCATCGAAGCTGCGGAAAAACGTGGTTTTGATACCGGACTACGTGTCGCAAATCCTCTGGACCCGGAAAAGACGGCTCCCGTCTGGATCGCCAATTTCGTCCTGATGGATTACGGAACCGGCGCCGTCTTTGGCTGCCCCTGTGGCGACCAGCGCGATCTTGATTTTGCCCGTAAATACGGCCTGCCTGTTCCGCAGGTCCTGCTGCCTGCGGGGCAGGATGCCGAGACCTTCGTTTTGGGTAAGAAGGCTGTTTCTGGCGATGCGGCCTTGTTCAATTCAGGTTTTCTGGATGGAATGGACCCGGCGACCGCCCGCACGAAGGTGATCGAGCGTCTCGAAGGTCTGGGAGCCGGAAAAGGCGTCGTGAACTGGCGTCTGCGTGATTGGGGCATCTCCCGCCAGCGCTACTGGGGCTGCCCGATCCCCGTCATTCACTGCGAGACTTGTGGTCCGGTTCCTGTTCCCGACGACCAGCTTCCCGTCATCCTGCCGGAAGACGTGACCTTTGACCGCCCCGGGAATCCGCTCGACCATCACCCGACCTGGAAGCAGGTAAACTGTCCGCATTGCGGCAAGCCTGCTGTTCGCGAGACTGATACGTTCGACACCTTCGTTGACAGTTCCTGGTATTTTGCCCGTTTCACCAGCCCCCATGCCGAGACCCCGACGGTGCCGGCGGCGGCGAATGGCTGGCTGCCCGTTGATCAGTATATCGGCGGCATCGAGCATGCGATCCTGCATCTGCTCTACGCACGGTTCTTCACCCGAGCTATGCATGAAACCGGCCATCTGGATGTGGACGAACCGTTTGCGGGTCTCTTCACTCAGGGCATGGTGACGCATGAAAGCTACCGTGACGAGAGCGGCTGGCTGTATCCTGAAGAAGTCGAGCGTCGTGGTGACACGGTTGTGCGGCGGGACACGGGTGCGGCTGTTCAGATCGGCCGTTCCGAAAAAATGTCCAAATCCAAGCGCAATACGGTGTCGCCCGTCGACATCATTGAACACTATGGCGCCGACACGGCCCGATGGTTCGTTCTGTCTGACAGCCCGCCTGAAAGGGATATGGAGTGGACGGCCTCCGGTGTCGCGGCGGCGGCCCGTTTCGGTCAGAGACTACACCGATTGGTCGCTTCTGTTGCGGGTCGTGATGCTGTCGAGAGTGTCCATGGCGTTGCGGGGGAAGATCTGCGTCGTATCACACATCGGACCATCGCCGCTGTAGGTGAAGCGCTCGAAGCCTTTACGCCGAACGTTGCCGTGGCGCGTCTGCATGAACTGACCTCGGCACTGGCTGAGGCCGAGCGTCTCGAGGGAGACGGTATCGCTGCGGCCCGTCGAGAAGCCGCGCGTGTCCTGTGCCTGCTGACCGCGCCGATGATGCCGCATCTTGCGGAAGACATGATGGCAGTTCTCGAGCCGGGAAGTGCGCTGGTTGTGGATCGCCCCTGGCCTGAGCCGGAGGAGCAATGGCTTGCCGTCCAGAGCGTGACGATTGGCGTGCAGATCCTTGGCAAGCTGCGTGGGACTATCGAAGTCCCGCCAGATGCACCGAAGGACGAGGTGCTTGCCGCAGCTAAAAGCGAGCCAAACGTGGCCCGTCTTCTTGAAGGAAAGCGTCTGGTAAAGGAAATTCATGTCCCGAACCGGATCGTCAACTTCGTGGTTGCCGGATGATGTCTGACCGTCGCGGTACTTTTCTGCTCACGGCTTTCCTTTTGTTAGGGGGGTGTGGTTTCTCACCCCTCTATGGAAAGCTGACCCCGAAATCCGATATGTCGGAAGAGTTGGCCCAAGTTTATGTGGACAACATTCCGGGGCGTTATGGCCAGCTGCTGCGTCTGGCTTTGCAGAAAAATCTGGCGGGTGCCGGGCCGGAAGATCCTCATAAGTACATGCTGAAAGTCTATTCCGGCATGAATGAGGAAGCGGTCGACATCCATCAGGACAATACGTCCGGCCGAACGCGAAGCACAGGGTCGGCGCACTGGGTTCTTATAACGGTGGAGCAGAATCCGCGCATGCTGGCGCAGGGGGATGCGACGACGCTGGACGGTTTCAACACAAGTTTCGAGCAGTATTTTGCCCAGACCCTGAATGACGAAACCCTTCAGGCGCGTGTTTCCGACACGTTGGCCCAGACCGTGACGCAGCAGCTCGCGATCTGGTTCCGTAATCATAACATGCCCGAGAAAGCCGCTCCTGACGAACTGCCGCGTTATCTGAATACAGACCGGATGCCAGACGACAACGGCAACGCAGCGACGGATCGAACGGGCGTTGACGGCTTCCCGGCATCTGCCACCGGTCGTCTTTCCCACAGCACGACCAGCACTTCCGCCCAGTAAGTGGTGAAGATTGACGCACGGAATATCGGGCGCACACTGGACGATGCCGGTTCTTGGCGGGCCATCGTGCTTCATGGGGAAGATACGGGTCTTATTCGGGAACGGGCCGCGCAGGCGGTCAGAGGGGTGGCAGGAACAACGGATGATCCGTTTCAGGTGGCGCAGCTAGACCGGGAAACGCAGGATCGTCTTGAAGAGGAAGCCACCGCGCTTTCGCTGATCGGGGGGCGGCGTGTCGTCTGGGTGCGTGATGGGCAGGACAGTCTGGCGCCTCTGTTCAAGCGTGTGCTGGATGCGACAACAGATGCTCTGGTCGTTATTGAAGCTCCGGGAATCACGGCCCGCTCGAAGCTCCGCGCATTGGCTGAAGCCCACAAGCAGGTTGCGTCCATCGCCTGCTATCCTGAAGAAGGCCGGGCTCTTTCCCAGACCGTGACAGAAGCACTCGCGCAGGCGGGTGTCACAATCGATCGCGATGCCCTCATCTGGCTACTGGGTGTGTTGGGCGCTGACCGCAGTGGTGTTCGAGGCGAAGTCGAAAAACTTCTGCTGTATGCCGGTCCCAATGGTCGTCTTGATCTGTCGTCTGTTCAGGACTGTGTTGGCGATGCCGGTGGAAATTCACTGGAAGATGCCGCGTTTTCAGCTCTGTGCGGAAATCGCATGATGGCCGATCAGGCGCTCGAACGGGCGTTGGCCGATGGTGCCAATCCCGTAGCGGTGGCGCGAACTGTTCTGGGCGTTCTGGTGCGGCTCCAGAAAGTTGCGCAGGCTGTACAGGACGGGCAGGGGCGGGCCGAAGCCATGAAATCCCTGAAGCCACCTGTGTTTTTCAAACGTACGGCCGCTTTCGGTCAGGCGCTGGATCGCTGGCCTCTCGCGGCACTTGAACAGGCAGCACGGGAAACGCAGGCTTTCGAACTGGCCTGCAAACAGAGCGCATCTCCCGATATGGCATTGTGCAGACGCCATATCGCTTCTCTCTGTACAATCCGCAAAGTCTGATTTTCACAGATTGGGTTGGGCAATGCGGCATACTTTCCGCATTGCCCAAGGACGATCAGAAGCGCGCTGAAACGTCCAGATAATAATAGCCACCATTCATGCCGAGCTGCGATGTGCTCATGTAGTACTTGGGTACGCCGAGATAGCGGTTTCCTTCAGGAACAACTGACGGGAACTTGGCGAAGATGTTGTTCCCCCCGATGGTAGCACTCCATTTGGGCGTGATATTGTAAGTTACGGAGGCGTTCGTCGTCCATTTCGGCAGATTTGGGAACTCCCGATAGTGGCTTGAGGAAAAGCTATAAGGACCCGTGTAATAGGTCAGCTGAGACGTCGTCTCGCCGTAACGGATCTCATGAACCGAGACTGCCCATTTGTTGGCGGCAGAACGCCAGGTGCCACCGAAGATGATCTTGCTGCGCGGATAAGCCGTGGTGATATAAGCGATCGACTGTGCGGTCAGAAGTGGTGCTCCGGTCGAACTGCTGGCCTGATGACGCAGGCGCGTGCGGTTCAGATTGATGGCGACATCCCAGTCCGCATGGCCATAACGCCCAAAATCGGTCGGATAGGTCGCACTCAGATCAAGTCCCTGCGTCCTCGTATTGGCGACATTGGCAAACCAGTGTGTGGCAAGCTGGCTACCCGTCCAGCTTCCAGATCCCGGGGGAAGATTGAACCCGTCCATCTCAAGCGCGCTATGAGCCTGAGATCCGTAGATGGACCCACCCGGCATAATCCGGTTCCGCAGGTCGATCTGATACACATCGACAGTGACGTGCAGCTTCTTGACCGGCTCGACGATGATACCGCCTTCGGCACTCGTGGAGGATTCTGATTTTAACGCTGATGCGCCGTTGGCGAGTGCTCCGGGGGAGTTTGCTGCAATAATGCCGCTGGCAGCGGTCGGCGAGACGGACAGCGCGGAATAATGCTCCTGCGCCAGCGTCGGGGCATGGAAGCCGTTGCTGAACGTGCCGCGGATCGCAAAGCGCGGGCTGAAATCGTAACGGGTCGAGACCTTGCCGGTCTTGGTGTTGCCGACATCCGTATAGTGCTCGACGCGTCCGGCCAGATCGACCTGCCAGTGCTTCATCAGGTTGGTAGAGATGTCGAGATAGCCCGCCGCAACGTCACGGGACCATTTTCCAGCATTGGCCGGGTTGGTACCGGGAAAACCATCAGAACTGGAGTACTTGTAGCTGGCCGGAGAGCCGGTTCCGATTGCATAGGCTTCATAGCGATAGGACGCACCGCCTGCGACGTTGATGGCATATGGCCAGAACGACGTACGGAACTTACGGCTCAGATCCACGCTGTTTGTCCACTGCGTGTTGTTATAGGACTGCGCTGCGAACGATGTCGGGGTCTCGCCCGTCGCTGTGTACAGCCCCACATTCGTGGTGCTGTCGGCGTTCAGGGCATCGTAATCGCGTCCGAAAACGGACGATACATCCCAGCGCCAGCCTGCCAGAGTGCCTTTCAGACCAGCCGTCAGCTCATAATCGTCTTCTTCCAGAGCCTCGATGGGGGAATAGCCATAAGGATAGATTGCCGCGTAGCCCGGATATTTGGCGAGCGAAGAGGGCAGGCGGTAGTTCTGATAGGATTCCGCATGACGATGCGCATAGGTCGCACCGGCATAGGCCTGGATATCATCGGTGATGTCATAGCCGGCATTGATGGCGACGCTTTCACGCGTCTGCTCGGGCTGTCCCAGAAGCTGGTTGACGTCGGTGTTGGTGCGGTTGTCGTTTCCGGAGCGGAAGGTGTGGTCCTGATGAACGAAATCGCCGCCGATATGGACAAAACCGCGATTGTTCAGGTTCAGGCCGCCATCAATGAACACGCCCTGCTGGAAACCATCGCCTTCGCTCGTGATCCCGGTGTTCGAGCGCATGGTCAGACCATGGTTCTGCTTCTTGAGGATGATGTTGACTACACCCGCAATGGCGTCAGATCCATACTGGGCGGACGCACCGTCGCGCAGGACTTCGATATGGTCGATCATGGCCATGGGGATCATGTCGATATCGACAGGTGTGGACCCCTGCGCCGGTCCGCCATCGGCGTAGATATTGGCCGTGGTGTGGCGCCGCTTGCCATCCACAAGTACGAGCGTCTCGTTAGGGTTAAGGCCACGCAGCGAAATGCTGTCGGTCAGGGCACCGGCATCGAATCCTCCCGTTGGCACTGTCAGGGAGGGGAGCAGGAGTGCCAGAGAGTCACGCAACGTGGGCTGACCCGTCCCCGTCAGCTGACGATTCGTGACGATATCCACAGGAGCGATCGAATCCCGTGCCTTTTTGCCGAACTCGCGTGTTCCCGTCACGACAAGCGCTTCTGTGCCCCCTGAAACCTCGGTCTCGTGCTTTGGCGTCCGAGCGGGTTTCGCCTTTACGAGCGCAGGAGCCGGGCGAGAGTGTTTGTGTGTGGCTGGAGCTGAGTGTGCCGGAGCAGGCTGTGTTGTTGCAGCCCGGCTTTCCGCCGTCATGAGAACGAACGTGGAGCCAAGGAGGGACGTACCCAGAAGGGTCAGATGACGAAGGGAAAGCTGGGTCAGCACTTTTACCACGCAATATGTTAGTAATTTATACGAAATACAAAATTGGTTCGTATTTGCGGAAGGTCAATATAATTTTCCGGTTCCGGGAAAATTATGAGCACATTTTTCAAGGTCTGTGGCGTTCCTTACACGGATCGGGCGTTATGGAAACGATTTGTTTTGAAAATGAATTTTGGAGAGAGCGCATGAAGCGACGTCATTTCCTGCAGGCAGCGTCGGTAGGTCCGACATCTCTGGCTGTCTCGGCAGCTCTGCCGACCGGTCAGGCGCGGGCTGCTGGAAACGAAGACAATGGAACTGGCCCATACGGCGCCCTTGACGTTGTCGCCGAGTTCAACGGCCCCGGTCCGTCGGGGATCGTAGTGCTGCCGGATGGCCGAACCTTTGTAGGCTTTCCGCGCCACGCAGTGGATCACAAGGGCGCCACGCTCGGCGAACTGCTGGACGGAAAGGTCGTGCCTTATCCCAGTGCGAAGATGAGTCTTCCGGCAAATGTTCCGGCAGAGTGCCTTGTCTCTGTCCACGGCATGACGACGGATCGTCAGGGACGCCTCTGGGTGATTGATGACGGCAAGCGTGCCGGGCACCCTCTTCAGCCCGGAGCCGCGAAGATCGTATGTATCGACCCGACGACAAACCAGGTCGCTCACAAGATTATCCTCAAAGCGCCCGCCCTGATGCCCGATAGTCATATGAATGATCTACGGGTGTCGTTGTCACATGGCGCTCAGGGGACGGTTTTCGTAACGGATTCGTCTTTCGGAACAAGCCCCGCTCTCGTGGTTGTCGATGTCGCCACCCAGCAGGCTCGGCGGCTCCTGACCAAACATCCCGCCATTCTCCCGGAGGAAGGCTTTTTGGCTATCGTCGAGGGAGAGCCCCGTCGCTATATCCCCGGACATCCCCAACTAGTCTCGGGAGGCGTGGACGGTATCGCCCTGACCAAAGACGAAAAAACTCTCTATTTCGCTCCCTTGACCAGCCGCCGTCTCTACAGCCTGCCAGTGGATCTTCTGGCAGATCCGACGTCTGACGACACGGTCTTGTCGCCTGCAATCCACGACGAAGGCGAAAAAGGGGTGGCGGACGGACTGGCTCTGGACGACCATGACCGGCTTTACACGACGAATTATGAGCATGACTGCATCCTGAGGCGCGATCAGGATGGCTCTTTCAAAATGATGCTCCGCGACCCACGCGCCCTGTCACCCGACGGGATTTTTGCAACTGCGGACTATGTTTATTGCACGTTCGGGCAGTGGAACCGTCTGGCGTCTTTCAATGAGGGTAAGGATCGCCGGGTCACGCCCTATCTGCTGATCCGCTTCCCGATCGAACAGCCTCAGTCCTATGATGCGGTGCCAAGCGGCCAGAAAGCCTGAACCCAAATACGCAAAACGCCCCGGTGGATAGGTTCCACCGGGGCGTCTGAAGGCCTGGTACGCCTAAACCGGGTGTCAGGCCGTCGTTGATGGTGCCTGACCTTCCGGGGTGTGCTTGTCCACGGCAGCTGGGAGAAGCTGTGCCAGCGCAGGCAGGATCGTCCCGGCGGGCAGGCCCGTCTTGGCTACGATCGTCTGGATCTGTTGGTCCGTCAGAAGGCTGCGCAGCTCGTCAGTGGTGATGGGCAGGTTCTCGCCATTGCCGATCCATGAATGGATCTTGTCCGTCAGGCCAGCGCTCTGGGCTTGGCTGAGAAGCATGTTGAGGCCATCGCCCTTGAGAAATTCGCCAATGCTGCCGCCGAACTTGTCGCCAAGCTGGCCACCGATCGCGCCTACAGCCTGATTCATGAGGTTTCCGAGAAAGCCGCTCATCCGTGTTATTCCGTTCTTTCAGACGCGGCGTTTCGGGCCGCAGTTGGTGCAGAGTTACGAAGCCCGCTTGCCGCTGAGTTCCTGCGGAACTTCGACGTCGATTTCGAGCATGGAACAGCCGCTGCCACGATCAACCTTGATCTGGACCTTGTCCTGATCGACGGCAACATGGCGCGCGATGACTTCCATGATTTCCTTGTGAAGCTGGCGGATCAGATCGGACTCGCCGCTCTCCCCGCCAGAGCTGCGTTCATGGGCGAGCAGGATCTGAAGCCGATCCTTGGCGACGCTGCTGGACTGCTGACGCCGGGCGAAGATGTTTGCGAGAAAACTCATGAATTCATGCGTCCCTCTTGAAAAGCCAGTCAAAGAAACCGCGCTTTTCGACTGGAACCGAGACTTCGAGCTTTTCACCGCTCAGGCGGCGGGCAGCTTCGAAATAGGCGCGGGCAGGAAGGCTCGTGGGCGCAGCCAGAGTGACCGGCGCGCCGACGTTGGATGATTTCAGCACATCCTCGCTTTCCGGCACGATGCCCAGAAGCGGGATGGAAAGGATTTCGAGCACGTCTTCGACGCTCAGCATTTCCTTGCGTGCCGCACGGGCCGGATCGTAGCGGGTCAGGAGCAGGTGCTTCTCGACCTTCTCACCCTGTTCGGCCTTCTTGGTCTTGCTGTCGAGCAGGCCGATGATCCGGTCAGAGTCACGCACCGAGCTGACTTCAGGATTGGTTACGATCACGGCCATATCGGCATGATACATGGCCAACTGCGCGCCACGCTCGATGCCAGCCGGGCTGTCGCAGATCACCCAGTCGAACTTCTCGCGAAGCTCGTCCATCACGCGGGCGACACCCTCGGAGGTCAGAGCGTCCTTGTCCCGGGTCTGGGAGGCCGGAAGGATCGACAGGGTTTCGCAGCGCTTGTCGCGGATCAGCGCCTGCGACAGGCGGGCATCGCCCTGCACGACATTGATAAGATCGAAAACCACCCGGCGCTCGGCGCCCATGACCAGGTCGAGGTTCCGAAGCCCGACATCGAAATCAACCACCACCACATTCTGTCCGCTCTGAGCGAGAGCGGCACCGAGCGCGGCGGTCGATGTCGTCTTGCCGACGCCACCCTTGCCGGAAGTGACAACCAGAACCTTGGACATGAATACTCCAGAAAAACGTCTCTCCGGTCTGCGCCTGCCCGTAACAGGTCAACGCGGGCCGATTTCTTATTCTATGAATGTTTTATGCCCTGCGGCAACCTGCGAATAGGGGTGCTTTCATGGCAGCCCCTGTCACGTTATTGCCCGGATCACGCAGGGAGTGGCAGAACGCGGACCCGGTCTTCATCCAGAGCGGCCTGTGCGGGCTGTCCCAGAAGTGCAGGGTCGATGTCTTCCGTGACAGCATAATAGCCATCAAGAGCCAACAGTTCAGCCTGCATGCGGCTGGCGAAAATACGACTCTGGGACTGTCCGCCTACACCCGCAATCGCGCGTCCACGGAGTGTTCCATACACATGAATGGAGCCCGCAGCCACGATTTCAGCCCCTGAAGATACCGAACCGAGGATAATTACGTCGCCCTGCATATGCTGGATGCTCTGACCCGAACGCACGGTCTGATCGATAATGAGCGTTCCACCGCCCGAAACCGGCCCTGCAGCACTGGTGGACGGGTCTTCCGGAATTTCGACTTCCCCGGCAGGGCGGCCACCGTCCAGCATTTCCGGCCAGTCCCAGTGCGCGACAGCCGGCCAGTGACGGCTTCCTCCTTCAAGACCGATAATCCGGACACCCCGCCCCCGGATATCGTCCAGCAGCGTCGCAAGACCCGGCGTGTTTTCATCAAGAAGGCCCAGATCCAGAATGATCGGTTTTCCGGTGAAAAGTCCGCCAGATCGAGCGACCTGATAGTCCAGACCGTCCAGCCAGAGAGGGAGGGGCGCTTCGGGTGACAGGACGAGCGCGAGGAAGGAACGGCCACGGGCACGGATGCGCATGGGGGCGGTTGAGGAGGGTACGGAAACGGGATCGGGCATCGTGAAAATCGTCGGACCTGTGTCGGGCAGTCGGTGAGGCTCTTGTGAGCGGGTATCGGCTGACTTAGAAAGTGGCAATGCGTATCCTGCATCACCTTCCACTTTCTCCGCAATGCCGTCTCGTGAGGCTTGCCCTCACCGAGAAGCGACTCCCGTTTGAACCCGTCATTGAACGGGTGTGGGAGCAGCGTGAGGAATTTCTGCATCTCAACCCCGCAGGTGAAGTGCCTGTGCTGGTTGAGGAAAATGGTCTGGCCGTGCCTGGCGGACGTGTCATCTGCGAATATCTGGAAGACGCCTATCCCGATACGCCGCTTCTGGGGCGGACCTTTGCCGACCGTGTCGAAACCCGGCGGCTCGTGGACTGGTTCGATACCCGTTTCGCACAGGAGGTCACCCGGAACCTTCTGGGCGAGAAGGTGGACAAGCGCCAGTTCGGGCGTGGCCATCCGGACGGTAATGCGCTTCGGGCCGGTTATGCGAACATGCGTTTTCATCTCGATTATATCGGTTGGCTGGCGGAAACGCGGTCCTGGCTGGCGGGGCCTGCGCTGTCACTGGCGGATTTCGCGGCTGCGGCGCATCTGTCGGCGCTCGATTTCATCGGCGATGTAAACTGGTCCAAGGCGCCCGCCGCGAAGGACTGGTATGCCCGCGTGAAATCACGGCCCTGTTTCCGGGGTCTGCTGTCTGACAAGGTCAGTGGCATCACGCCGCCCGCGCATTACGCCAATCTGGATTTCTGAGAGCCGCTATGATGAACCCCGATGTGATTGTGCTCGGAGCCGGTGCAGCGGGGCTGATGGCGGCGGCTGTTGCAGGGCAGAATGGCGCAAGGGTTCTGGTTCTCGATCACGGGCCGGAACCGGGGCGCAAGATCCTGATCTCGGGCGGCGGGCGGTGCAATTTCACGCATCTCGAAACCGGCCCGAACTGTTTCATTTCCCAGAACCGTCATTTCGCCCGCTCCGCGCTGGCGCGCTATACGCCGCAGGATTTTCTGAAACTCGTGAACCGCTATGGCATTGCCTGGCACGAGAAAGCGCGTGGACAGCTTTTCTGTGATGGCTCGGCCGGGCAGATCGTGGACATGCTGGTTTCGGAGTGTCGGGCCGCTGGGTGCGAATTTAGGATGCAGACGCGGATTCTGGATGTCCGCCGGGCCGAGCATGGATTTATTGTCGTCACGGATGGCGGCGAGATCCGCACGGGCGCCGTGATCCTTGCGACGGGTGGGCTGTCCATTCCCAAGCTCGGGGCGTCAGACTTGTCACTGCGGCTGGCGCGGAAATTCGGACTGCGCGTGGTGCCGACGGCCCCGGCGCTCGTGCCGCTGGTTCTGGAAGATGCCGATCCAGAGCTTGCTGGCGTTTCGCTGCCGATCGTGGCGCGAGTGGGCAAGAAAGGCCCGCGGTTTGAGGACGGGATGGTCTTCACTCATCGCGGCGTGTCAGGCCCGGCGATTTTGCAGATTTCGTCCTATCTGGAAAGCGGCGATGCGGCGCAGATTGATCTGCTGCCGGGACAGAATGCGCTGAGCGTGCTGCTGAAGGTTAAAAAAGACCGTCCGAAAGCGCTCCCGCCGAGCCTGCTGGAAGCTCTGCCCCAACGGCTAGCGCGTGCTTTGGCGGTGGGAATGGGCGATACGATGCTGGCGAACCAGCCGGACCGTGCGATCAAGGTACTGGCCGAGCGGATTTCGAACTGGCAGCTCCGTCCAGCCGGGACGGAGGGATATGCCAAGGCTGAAGTCATGCGCGGCGGGATCGACACACGAGATCTGTCGTCCCAGACGCTGGAAGCCCGGGAAGTTCCCGGCCTTTACGCGATCGGAGAGGCCGTGGACGTGACAGGCTGGCTCGGCGGGCATAATTTCCAGTGGGCCTGGGCGAGCGGTGTTGCAGCGGGGCAGGCGGCAGCCGGACATCGCTGAGGCAGCGTCGCCACAGGATTGCCACGCTGCCGTTCGATCACGCGGAAACCGATGACGCGGCAATTCGTTTTCGCTTTTCTAAGATCCGGTTTTCAATCCGGCCGAATTTAAGGACACATCCATTATGTCTCGTTCCGTTTTCCGTCATGTTCTGCGTACTGCGGCAGGTCTGTCTTTTCTGGGACTGGGAGCATGTGTCGGGACAGCGGCGCCCGGGCCGATTCCGCCGGGAACGCCCATCGCGGGATATGGCTACACCTGCAAAGCCGGGATCTATACCTGCAAGATGCCGACACAGGTTCCGCTCGGCGCGCCGTGTTCCTGCCCCGGTCTGGGAGCAGCGTCTTACGGAAATATCCACCAGCCGTAAGACGCGCGGCATTGGCCGCTCTGCGCTGAACGGCTAGGACTGCGCCATGCAGGAGAATATTTCCGGAATGGCGCAGTTTCTTCCCTGGATCGTGGCGGCAGTGGCGCTTCTGGTCGCTCTGCTTGCGATCCTGCGGAGCGGTAACGGAAGCGGACGGTTCGAGCATCTTCTCGAGCGTGAAGCACAGGAGCGCTCGCAGGATGTCGAATATCATCGGGCCCATCTGTCGGAAGTCGAGCGTGTCCTGTCGGGGCGGCTGGACCAGTTCCGGCTGGAAACCAGCGAACGGCTGAGTCTGCTAGCCCGCAATCTGGGGCAGGATCAGGCGGAGGGGCGGCTTCTGCTATCAGATGCGCTGCGTGAGATGGCGCAGAGTCAGAACGAGCAGATCGAGCGTATCCGGGCGACAGTAAACGAACAGCTTCATGGTGCCGTTGAAAAACAGATGCAGACCAGCTTTCAGCGCGTGGTGGAACAATTCAGCGCCATGCAGAAAGCACTGGGTGAAGTCACGAGTGTGACGGCGCAGATTGGCGATCTGAAGCGTCTGTTCTCCAATGTGAAAACACGTGGAGGATGGGGCGAGGCGCAGTGTCGCTCCATTCTGGACGATATTCTCCCCGAAGGCAGTTACGATACGAATTTCCGTCTTGGAACGGCAGGCGAGAACGTCGAATTTGCAGTCAAAATGCCGGTGCGTGGCACGGAAACGCCACCACGACTGGCGATTGACAGCAAATTCCCGACGGAAGCCTATGAAAGGCTGTTGAACGCCTCCGAGGCGGGGGATGCGCTGGCAGAACGTCAGGCGCGGCGTGAACTGGAAAACGTGATCCGGTTCGAAGCCAAGAAAATCGCGTCGAAATATATTCTTCCGCCTGTGACAGTTGAATTTGCCGTGCTGTATCTGCCGACGGATGGACTTTATGCCGAAATTGCCCGGATCCCCGGCGTGATTGACGAGATCGGACGTCTGCATCGCGTGATGGTGATGGGGCCGTCGCTCTTGCCGGCGATGCTGCGGACCGTGCATCTGGGATATGTCACGCTCACGCTCGAAGAACGGGCCGAAGCGATTGCCGGGCTTCTGGGGGCGACGCGGCAGGAAATGCTGCGGATGGATCAGGTGCTGGAAAAACTGCACCGAAATGCGGGGACGATGGGCAACACAATCGAGGAGGCCCGTCGGCGTACGCGTGTTCTGGGGCGGCGTCTGCGGGCGTTGGACGGAACAACCGACGACATGGAAGAGGCGCTGGACGAACCGCCTGCCCCCTGAAGGGCCACCCTTAAGACCGATTTTAATTGGATGACATGGGGGCCTGCCCCATGTGAAGATCATGACCATGACGTCCGCACATGACTCCGGGGCGCCTGAGCGCCTTTCCGAACCCTGTCCCCGGCTTCTGCTGATTGAGGACGATGACAGTATTGCGGCCGAAGTTGTGGAGGAACTCACGACACGCGGCTACGACGTTACGCGGGCTGCGACGGGTGTTGAGGGACTGGACCATGCCTGTACCGGACAGTTCGATCTGATGATCGTGGACCGGATGTTGCCGGAACTGGACGGGTTGACCGTGATTGAGAGTGTGCGGGCGCAGCGGATCACCATTCCTGTTCTGGTGCTTTCGGCCCTTTCGGCGGTAGATGATCGTGTTAGCGGCCTCAAGGCAGGGGGGGATGACTATCTGACCAAGCCTTTCGCAATGGAAGAGCTTGCTGCCCGTCTGGAGGCTCTGCTGAGGCGTCCGACGGACAGCCGTGTGACGGTTCTTCGCGTTGGTCCGCTTGAAATGGATCTGATCGAGCGCCGGATCTTTCGCAACGGGCAGGAAATCGAACTGCTTCCACGGGAATTCCGCCTTCTGGAATACATGATGCGTCGCCCGGACACAGTGCTGACGCGGACGATGCTGCTGGAAGATGTCTGGAATTACCGTTTCGTTCCGCAGACGAATCTGGTGGACGTGCATATCGGAAAGCTGCGTCGCAAGATTGATCTGCCCGGCGAGCCGCCGCTCATTCACAGCATTCGCGGTGCCGGGTTCAGTCTGCGTGTCACGGGCTGAACTGCGCTTTTCCGAACTGTTCCGGGCTGATTTGTTCCGCACCGCGACGTTCCGCCTGACGCTGGCCTTTGTCGTGGCGATCATCGCCGCAATGGCACTGCAGTTCGGCCTCGTTTACGAACAGATGAACGGATACGAACAGCAACGCTCGACGGACCTGCTTCAGCGTGAGGCGGATCAGCTTGTTCAGGAAAGTCCGGCCCAGCTTGAGTACGAGGTTCGTGAGCGTAGCAAAACCGATCTGCGCGTAATTCTCAACGGCGCCGCGCTGTTTGACATGAACCGCAACCGGATTGCGGGTGACATCAAGAAATGGCCTGTCGGGCTGGAAGTTTCCCCTAAAACGCAGCGTCTGTGGGACGCGCCTCCTGGCGATACGCCCTATGAAATGCGCTATCTCGCCGTCGAGGTGGAAGGCGTACAGGGGAACCGGGACCGCATTCTCGTTCTGGCGCGTTCGCTGCATATGGCCAATGAGCTGCGCTACATCACCAAGCGCGCGGCGCTGATGTCCGTGGTGCCAATCGTGGTGTTTGCCCTGATGGCGGGGATTTTTCTGAGCCATCGGGCGCTGGGCCGCGTCAAGGACATGCATGAGGCGATCGACCGCATTATGGACGGAGACCTGCACGAGCGCCTGCCGACCGGGCGTGAACGCGATGACATCGAACGGCTGGCCGTGTCGGTCAACCGGATGCTGGATCGGCTGGAGCATCTGCTCGACGAAATCAGGGACGTGGGGAACGACATTGCTCATGATCTGCGCACGCCGCTGGCACGGGTAAAAGCCCGGCTGGAGCGCGTGTCATCCGTTACGAACGATCCTGCAGCGCTTCAGGGCGCGATCGAGCGTGCCACGCTGGATCTGGAGCAGTGTTTCTCCGTCATTACGGCCCTGCTGCGGATCGGCGAGATCGAGAACGGTCGTCGCCGGGCCGGCTTTGCAATGCTCGATCTGCGGGAGCTGCTGGCCGGAGTGGTGGATCTGTATGAACCGATCGCCGAGACGGAAGGTATTCTGCTGGAGGTCGTGGACTCGGATAAAGCGGTCCCACTGTTCGGAGACATGGACCTGTTGAACGAGGTTCTAGCCAATCTTGTGGACAATGCGATCAAATTCACGCCCGCCCCGGGAACAGTCCGGCTGAGTGCGGGGCAGGGAGCAGACGGATCGAGCTGGCTGCGTGTCAGCGATACGGGAATCGGTATTGCCGAAGACGAGCGCAAGGCCGTCATGGGGCGCTTTTATCGTTCGGATAAAAGTCGTCATGTTCCGGGGAGCGGGCTGGGACTGAGCCTTGTGTCGGCAATCCTGCGGCTGCATGGAGCATCGGTGGAGATCGTGTCCGCAAGGCCCGGTCATACGCTGCCTGGAGCGGTTTTCACCATTCATTTCGCGCCCGCGACAGCAGTCTGAAAAGACACGAAATGTTGCGCAACGTGTCAATGTTTGCCGTGTGTCTTGATATTTAAACAGAATTTTCCTTGTCGTCTGAGTCTCGATGGATATGACTCGGATCAATTTGCAAGGGGACACCCGTTGAGAATGACCGGACCAGGAAGAGCCCCAAGGGGTTGTCTGACCGCATGAATGCCATTGTCGTTACCGCGCTGAAGCGGCCTTATACTTTCGTCGTCCTGTCGATCATGATCCTGATCTTCGGGGTCCGGGCTATCGTTTCGACGCCGACAGACGTGTTTCCTTCGATCAAAATTCCGATCGTGGCTGTCATCTGGTCCTATACGGGCCTGATGCCTGAGGACATGTCGGGGCGTATCGTCTATTATTACGAGCGTTCGCTAACGGCGACGGTCAGCAATATCGAACATATCGAGAGCTCGTCCTATTACGGACGCGGCATCGTGAAGGTGTTCTTCCAGCCGGGAACCAATACGGCGGTTGCGCAGACGCAGATCACGTCGGTGTCCCAGACTGTTATCAAACAGTTGCCGAACGGTTCGACGCCACCGCTGATTCTGGCAATGGATGCGTCGTCGGTTCCGGTTCTGACGTTGCAGGTTAACAATCCGACCATGTCCGGGTCGGAAATCTACAACATGGCCTCCAACCTGATCAGGCCGGAACTGATTTCCGTGCCCGGGGCGGCGATCCCCAATCCCTATGGTGGTCTCGCTCCGGACATCATGGTGGATATCGACCCGATCAAGCTGCTGGCACACCGTTTGTCCCCGGAAGACGTGGCGACGGCGCTTAATCTGCAGAATATCGTTCTTCCAGCGGGCGACCAGAGGATTGGTCAGCTCGACTGGATGGTGAAGACGAACTCAACGCCCCTTGATCTTGAAGTCTTCAACAAGATGCCGATCAAGCAGGTTGGCAATTCCGTGATCTATCTGCGTGACGTCGCATGGGTGCATCGTGGAGGGCCTCCGCAGATCAACGCGGTCCTTGTGAAAGGCCAGCAGGCAGTCCTGATCGTCATCCTCAAAAGCGGCGATGCTTCCACGCTTTCCGTTGTGAGCGGCATCAAGAAACTTCTGCCGCAGGTTGAAGCAACACTGCCAGCCGGAACGACTGTAAATGTTCTGACGGATGCTTCGAGCTTCGTGAAAGAATCGGTCGTGGACGTGGTGCGTGAAATGATCACGGCCGCGATCCTGACCAGTCTGACGGTTTTGCTGTTCCTTGGTTCGTGGCGCTCAACCATCATCGTGGCGACGTCTATTCCGTTGGCAATGCTGTGTTCGATCATCGGGCTGAGCATGGCGGGACAGTCCATCAATGTCATGACGCTGGGCGGTCTGGCGTTGGCGGTCGGTATTCTCGTCGATGACGCGACGGTCATGATCGAAAACATCGATGCGCATCTCGAGACCGGCAAGGATCTTGAGGATGCCATCATTGATGCTGCCAACCAGATCGTCATTCCGACTTTCGTCTCGACGACCTGTATCTGCATCGTGTGGTTGCCGCTGTTCGAACTGACGGGAATTTCCGGCTGGCTGTTCATGCCGATGGCTGAAGCCATCATTTTTGCCATGATCGCCTCCTTTATCCTGTCGCGAACTCTGGTGCCGACAATGGCGAACTGGATGCTGGCGGCTCAGGTGCGGATGCATCGTGATCCCGAGTGGCACAATCGGAAGCCCGGCATATTCGGACGTTTCCAGCGGGGATTTGAGGCGCGGTTCACCAGCTTCCGCGAGAATTACAAGGTCGTTCTTGAAAACCTGATTGCGATCCGTGGGCGCTTCGTCATGCTGTTCCTGCTGGCGGCAGTGTCATCCATGGCGCTGATTCTCTTCATCGGTCAGGATTTCTTCCCCGAGATCAAGTCCGGAACGATGCAGATGCACATGCGTGCGCCGATCGGCACGCGGCTTGAGGAGACGGGTAAGATCGCAGGGCTGGTTGAGCGCAGGATCAGGAGTCTGTTGCCGGGACAGGTGGTCAATGTCGTCAATAACTGTGGTCTGCCGTTCAGTCAGCTCAATCAGGCGATGATCCCGTCCCCCACCGTGGGCTCACAGGACTGCGACATCACCATCCAGCTTCGCAATTCTGAAAGCCCGATCCCGGAATATCGCCGCAAGCTCCGCAAAGGTCTGACGAACGATTTCCCGGGAACAATCTTCACGTTCCAGCCGGGCGATCTGACAGCCAAGATCCTGAATTTCGGTCTTCCATCTCCGATCGACGTGCAGGTGGTGGGCCGTAATCTGAGCGAGAACTTCAAGTTCTCTACGGAACTCGCCCAGAAACTGCGGCATATTCCGGGGATAGCGGATGTCTCCATTCAGGAGCCCATGACGCAGCCGACGATCCTGATAAACAACCGCCGCAGCTTTGCGCTCGGGACGGGTATTACTGAGCGGGACGTCGCGCTGAATGCTCTTGTCACGCTCTCTGGTAGCGGGCAGGTCGGACAGACCTATTACCTGAACGCACAGGGAACGTCGCAGCTCATCGATGTGCAGACCCCCGCGAACTATCTGCAAACCATGAACGATCTGGAAATCCTCCCGATCGACAAGGGAGATGGCAACCCGACCAACCAGACGCCGCAGCTGCTGGGAGGGTTGAGCGCCCTGGTCCAAACCGGTACGCCAGCGGAGGTGGCGCACTACAACATCATGCCGGTGTTCGACATCTACGCTGCGCCGGAAGACATGGATCTTGGGACGGTTTCAAGGGCTGTGAACCGGGTCGTGGATGAAGAACGCAAGCTGCTGCCTCATGGCTCGACCCTGGTGGTTCGCGGACAGGCCGTGACGATGAATGATGCCTATGTCCAGCTTGTGGGCGGCCTCGGGCTATCGATCGTGCTGGTCTATCTGATCATTGTCGTGAATTTTCAGTCCTGGCTTGATCCGTTCGTCATTATCTCGGCGCTTCCCGGCGCTCTGGGTGGCATTGCATGGAGCCTCTTCCTGACGCACACCCCGATGTCGGTTCCGGCATTGACGGGAGCAATCATGTGCATGGGAACGGCCACGGCCAATGCCATTCTCGTGGTGGCGTTCGCCCGTGAACGGATGGAGGAGCACGGCGATGCTGTTCTTGCGGCTCTTGAGGCGGGATATGAGCGTATCCGGCCTGTCCTGATGACAGCGATGGCCATGATCATCGGTATGATCCCAATGTCCATCAGCAATTCCGACAATGCCCCGCTGGGCAAGGCGGTGATCGGTGGCCTGCTGGTCGCGACCGTTGCCACCCTGCTTTTTGTTCCCTGTGTTTTTGCCCTTATGCACTACAAGCGGCCTGCTGGGCCTGAAGGAGACCGCGCGTGAGCCATTCTACGGATCAGGGGCACGTGCCTCCGACAAACCCTCCGGCCCGTACGGGTTCAGGCGCGCGCGGCAAGCTCATTCTGCTGGTGGTGATTCTGCTGGCGATTGCTCTGGCGGCTTGGGGAATCGTTCAGCGTGGAACGCATTACCATTCCTTGAGGGGTGCGACCGAAGAGGCGGCCATTCCGCCGGTCACGCTGATTACGCCGCAGCCGGGACCGAAAACGCGACAGGTCGATCTGCCAGCCAATCTTGCCGCATGGTACGAGGCGCCGATCTACGCGCAGGTCTCGGGCTATGTGAAGATGTGGTACAAAGACTACGGCGCGCATGTGAAGCGCGGAGACGTTCTGGCGGAAATCAGCACACCGAGCATCGACGCCCAGTTCGAGGCTGCCAAGGCGCATTACAACGTCATTCTGGCACGCTATAATCTGGCCGTGATCACGACCCAGCGCTGGACGGCTCTGAAGGGCACACAGGCGGTGTCGCGTCAGGAAGTTGACGTACAAGCCGCGAATGCCGCCGCCCAGAAGGCCGAGCTTGAGGCCGCACGTCATGAGGTGGACCGTTTTCAGGCGCTTGAGGACTTTAAAAAGATCGTCGCACCCTTTGACGGGATCGTAACGTCCCGTCTGGTGAATGTGGGCGATTATGTGAACGCGGGTGGTGGCAACGTGAATTCCCACGGTGCCGCATCCGAGCTGTTCTCCGTGGCGGACGTGCACCGGATGCGTGTGTTCGTCTCAGTGCCCCAGGATTTTGCGAGCGTTATCTCTCCGAAGATCGAAGCCGAACTGACGGTACCGCAGTATCCGGGAAGCCGCTTCCGGGCGACGTTCCTCGCGACCGCCAATGCGTTCAATGCTGCAACCCGCACTGTAACAACCGAACTGACGCTGGATAACGACGATAATCTGTTGTGGCCGAATTCCTATGCGACAGCGCATATCTCGGCCCCCGGCAACCCGAATATCCTGATCCTGCCGGAAGGCTCGATTATCTACAGGGCCGAGGGGACGCAGGTGGCAAAGGTCATCAACAATCATGCACATCTGGTGAACGTCACCGTGGGCATCAATTTCGGCACGACAGTCCAGGTCCTCAGCGGTATTACAAAAGACGACCGCGTGGTTGCCAACCCTACGGCTGATCTGCTGGAAGGGGACGAAGTCAGGATCGTCCCGACCACACCGGGATACAACACGCCAGGCAAGGCGCAGCAGGAAGCCGATCAGCAGCCTGTCCGCCAGCATGACGCAAACCCCGAAGAGGCCGGATCGCGCTGATGAAACCGGAAAGTTCCCAGTCATCCCCCACCCAGACAAACGTGACAGGCCGTAATCGTTCGATCTGGCGGATCACGACAGCTCTGGCTGGCGTCCTGTCGATCGGGCTTGCGTCCTGCGATCTGGCTCCGGACTACCACCCCCAGAAATTCCTTTATCCTGAAGGATGGGAAGGGAAGGGGCTGATGGTCAACGCGCAGCCTGCGGATGGTGTCGTCCGGAGTGACTGGTGGACTATGTTCAACGACCCCATTCTCAATGGGCTCGAACAGCGTATGCTGGCCGTTAATCCTGACTTGCAGGCTCAGGCGGAAGCCTTCACGCAGGCCCGGGACGTAGCGCGCGAGACCGAAAGCCGTCTGTACCCGCAGCTTACGGGTGGCTCTCACATGAGCTACAACAAGGGCTCTGTGGGAAGGCTGTATAACAATCCCGCAACCAGCAGCAGTCTCGTCTATGAATCCAATCAGGCGTATAGCGGCGCTGCGACGTGGGAGCCGGATTTCTGGAATTCCATTCGCAACACGACGCGAATGCAGAAAAATCTCGCTCAGGCGTCAGCCGGACAATACGCGCTGGCGCGATTGAGTCTGGAAGCCGAACTAGCATCGGATTATGTCGCCCTGCGCGGTCTCGATGCCCAGAACGCGGTCTATGATGACTCCATCCGTTACTTCCGGGCAGCCGTTGAGATCACAGAACTGCGTCAGGCCGGCTCGATCGGCGCAGGTCTGGACGTTTCGCGTGCCGAGACGCAGCTTTATTCAGCGCAGGCCGCAAAAAGTAATCTGATTGCCCGGCGCAATGTCATGGAACATGCGATCGCAGTTCTGTTGAACACTGCTCCGGCAGGCTTTCACGTTGCGCCCGTCAAAGACGTGAAGATGCATTTCGCGGCTGTGAAGATCAACGCCGGACTGCCTGCATCTCTGCTGGAACGTCGCCCCGATATCGCGATTGCCGAACGCCAGATGGCGGCGTCGGCGCGTGCAATCGGTGTCTCGCGTGCGGCCTTCTATCCGCACATCACCTTCAGCGCGGAAGGTGGCTTCGAGGATGGTGGCTTTGATCTGGCCAGTATCTCCCACGCATTCTGGAAAATTGCCGTGCAGGCGGTCGAACCGGCCTTTACGGGTGGCCTGAGGCGCGCGGCATTGCAGCGCTCCTGGTCGCAGTACCGGGGTATGGTAGACAATTACCGTTCTGTCGTCCTGTCCGCCTTTCAGGACGTCGAGGATGGTCTGACGCAGACCCGGCAGTTCAAGACGGCTCAGGATCAGCAGCAGAAAGCCGTGGAGGCCGCACTGCGGACGCAGAACATGACAATGGCCCTCTATACAGGCGGCCTGTCGAACTATCTTGATGCGCTCGTGGCGCAGCAGGATGCGCTTCAGGCGCGTCTGGCGGAAGTCGAGGTGCAGACGGCGCAGGTCCAGTCTTCCGTGCGTCTGGTGCGTGCTCTGGGCGGCGGCTGGAGTGCCAGCGATCTGCCGGGCATCAAGCAGATCGATCCGTTTGGTCCGCTGCAGTATAAGGATTTGCGGACTCCGCAGCCGATCAGCGGTATCGACAATCATGCTTCGCCTCTGGACAATGATCTGCGAGGCAATCAGGTGTCTGCTGTTACTTCACAAGACTTGACGGGACGGCCTTAACTGGTCTAGGGGTCCGCCTCACTTCGAACGCGGGAGGAGAAGGCATGGCCGACTCCGTTGAACCGCGGTTCGGGAACGACAAAACAGGGGAGTCCCGGATATGGCCAAAAAAGTTGTTGGCTACATCAAGCTTCAGATCCCGGCTGGTAAAGCCAATCCTTCTCCGCCGGTAGGTCCGGCTCTGGGTCAGCGCGGCCTGAACATCATGCAGTTCTGCAAGGAGTTCAACGCCAAGACCCAGCAGCTCGAGCCCGGCATGCCGATCCCGGTGGTCATCACCGCCTATGCGGATCGCACGTTCTCCTTCATCACGAAGACGCCGCCGAACACGTATTTCCTGCTGAAGGCTGCCAAGATTTCCAAGGGCAGCCAGACGGTCGGCAAGTCCGCTGCGGTTGGTTCCGTGACGACGACTCAGCTCCGTGAAATCGCGGCCGAGAAGTTCAAGGACATGAACGCCAACGATCTTGATGGCGCCGTGCGCATGCTCGCCGGTTCCGCCAAGTCGATGGGCCTGAACGTGGTGGAGGGCTGATATCATGGCCAAGAACAAGCGTCTGAACGCCGCACAGGCAACTGTCGAGCGTAACAAGCCGTACGGCCTGACCGAGGCTGTCGCTCTCGTAAAGAGCAACGCCAAGGCGAAGTTCGACGAGACGATCGAAATCTCGCTGAACCTCGGCATTGACCCGCGTCATGCTGACCAGATGGTCCGTGGTCTGATCTCCCTGCCGAACGGCACGGGCAAGACCCTTCGCGTTGGCGTGTTCGCCCGTGGCCCCAAGGCTGAAGAAGCCCTGGCCGCTGGTGCGGAAGTCGTCGGTGCGGAAGATCTGGCTGAAAAGATCCAGGCTGGCGAAATCAATTTCGACCGCTGCATCGCGACGCCGGACATGATGGCTCTCGTTGGTCGTCTGGGTAAGATCCTCGGCCCGCGTGGTCTGATGCCGAACCCGCGTCTCGGCACGGTGACCATGGACGTCAAGGGTGCCATCACGGCAGCCAAGTCCGGTCAGGTTGAGTATCGCGCCGAGAAGGCCGGTATCATCCATGCAGGCGTCGGCAAGGCGTCCTTCGGTGAAGACAAGCTGGTCGAGAACATCAACGCTCTGGTCGATGCCGTTCAGAAGGCTCGTCCGACGGGTGCCAAGGGAACGTATCTGAAGAAGGCAGCTCTGTCTTCCACGATGGGTCCGGGCGTTCGCGTTGACGTTTCGAGCTTCGAAGCCTGATTGACAGGAGGTCTTCCTTCTGGGAAAGACCTCCACGAAATGACGTCACGCCTTCGGGTGTGATGGCTGAGGGGCGACCTGCTCGCAGGTCGTTTCCAAACCTGTCCAAGACCGCACGTGGACCTTCGGGACCTTAAGGATCTTTCGGGATCGCGGGCGTCAGACGGGGCGACAGTATTCAGTGGCTCTGCTGCGATGTGCTGGGTTCGCTCACTTCTGTGGACAGGCGAGCGGAACTGCTTCGAAAGAGGTGGTTCCATGGGTAACCTGGTCCGGCGCAAGTCGGACTGACGAGGAGACAGGTTTTGGACCGTACGGAAAAACGGGCCTTTGTTGAGTTCCTCGCCGATGTGTTTGGCAGCACGTCCATGGTTGTCGTCACCCAGAACAAGGGTCTGACGGTTGCCGATGTGACGGAACTGCGTCGACGCATTCGTGCGGCAGGAGCGACATACAAGGTTGCGAAGAACCGGCTGGCCAGCCGTGCTCTGGATGGGACCCAATTCGACGGCATCGCGCCGCTGCTCAAGGGACCGACCGCGCTTGCGTGGTCTGAGGACCCTGCATCAGTAGCAAAGGTGATCGTCGAGTTCGCCAAGACGAATGACAAACTGGTGGTGCTTGGTGGCGCCCTGGGTTCCCAGACGCTTGGCGTCGACGGAGTCAAGGCCCTCGCCGAGCTGCCGTCGCTGGACGAGCTGCGTGCGAAGCTGGTGGGTATGATCAATACCCCTGCAACGCGTATCGCAGGCGTTGTCCAGGCGCCGGCTGGCCAGCTTGCTCGCGTCTTTGGCGCCTATGCCAAGGCCGGCGAAGCAGAAGCCGCCTGAGAATGAAGGCCCGCGCCGCGGCGTAGGCCTGAACCTGATCAACAGTACATCAATTTAGGATAAGACCATGGCCGATCTGGCAAAGATTGTTGAAGAGCTCTCCGCTCTGACCGTTCTGGAAGCTGCAGAACTTTCCAAGATGCTCGAAGAGAAGTGGGGCGTTTCCGCTGCTGCTCCGGTTGCAGTTGCTGCTGCTGCTGGTGGCGCTGCTGCCGCTCCTGCTGAAGAGCAGACCGAATTCACGGTTGTCCTGGCTGACGCCGGTGACAAGAAGATCAACGTGATTAAGGAAGTCCGTGCGATCACGGGTCTGGGTCTGAAGGAAGCCAAGGACCTGGTCGAAGGCGCTCCGAAGACCGTCAAGGAAGGCGCGTCCAAGGACGAAGCTGCCAAGATCAAGAAGTCTCTTGAAGACGCCGGTGCCAAGGTCGAAGTCAAGTAATCTACTGATTTCGGGCTGCGTCGTTCACGTCGCAGCCACTGCCTGGCAGACAGATGGGGCGGGGATCGCATGCGGTTCCCGCCCGATTTGCCGTTGGAGCAGAAGAGGCGTATAGTACGCGGCTCGCCACGTACTGAAAATTTCATAATGGCCGGTCGTTCCGGTCGTCCGCAATGCAGGAGCCAGTTCTCCGGCGTAGTTTACGGGCGACTCGAAGGTCTGGTGCAGAGGGCAGAATAGATGAACGCGATCACCAAATCGTTCACGGGACGCAAAAGGATCCGCAAAAGTTTCGGGCGTATTCCCGAAATTGCGCCGATGCCCAATTTGATCGACGTGCAGCGCGCCTCTTATGAGGCATTCCTGCAAATGAACGTAAGCCCTGACAGCCGGCAGGATGCCGGGCTTCAGGAAGTCTTCCGTTCAGTGTTTCCGATCAACGATTTTGCGGGTCGCGGCCGTCTGGACTTCATGTCCTACGAATTCGAAGATCCGAAATATGATGTTGAAGAGTGCATTCAGCGTGGTCTGACCTATGCGGCGCCGCTGAAGGTCATTCTCCGCCTGACGACGTGGGATATCGACGAGGACACCGGTTCGCGCTCGATTCACGACATGAAGGAACAGCCGGTTTACATGGGCGACATGCCGCTCATGACCGATAACGGTACCTTCATCATCAACGGCACCGAGCGTGTCATCGTCTCCCAGATGCACCGCAGCCCGGGCGTGTTTTTTGATCACGACAAGGGCAAGACGCATTCTTCGGGCAAATATCTGTTTGCTGCTCGTGTCATTCCGTATCGCGGTTCCTGGCTCGATTTTGAGTTCGATGCCAAAGACCTTATTTACGTTCGTATTGACCGCAAGCGTAAGCTCCCGGTCACGACGCTTCTTTATGCGCTTGAAGGTTCAAACTACCTCGCGCAGCGTGAACAGAAGATCGTCGAGGGCGGTGACGTCGAGGGGCTCGATATCCGTGGAATGGATCAGGATGAAATCCTGTCCTATTTCTACCAGACTGTCCCATTCACCCGTCTGGGTGGCGAATGGGCCCGTCCGTTCGATCCCGACGCATTCCGAGGCCTGAAGCTGCTCAGCCCGCTTGTGGACGCCGATACGGGCGAAGTGGTTGCCGAGGCCGACGCGAAGCTGACCGCTCGTATGGTCCGCAAGATTGCGGAGAAGACCCGTGTCGTGCAGGTCGGTCGTCTCGATATTCTCGGACGTTTCCTTGCTTATGACCTCGTCAACGAAAATACGGGCGAGATCTACGGTGAAGCAGGCGAAGAGCTGACCGAAGACCGTCTGGCTGCGCTTGAAGAAATGGGCATTACGGAGCTTCCGCTCCTGTCCGTGGACGGCTCGCACGGTCCGTGGATCCGCAACACGCTGGCTGCCGACAAGAATAGCTGCCGCGATGAAGCTCTGATCGACATCTATCGCATCATGCGTCCCGGCGAGCCGCCGACCAAGGAAACGGCGGAAGCCATGTTCCGTGGTCTGTTCTTCGATCAGGGTCGTTATGATCTTTCCGCTGTTGGTCGTGTGAAGATGAACATGCGTCTTGATGTGGACGCACCGGATACCCTGCGCGTTCTGCGTAAGGAAGACATCCTGCGCACGATCAAGATCATGTGCGAACTAAAAGATGGCCGCGGCCAGATCGACGATATTGATAACCTCGGTAACCGTCGTGTCCGCTCCGTCGGCGAGTTGATGGAAAACCAGTATCGCGTTGGTCTGCTCCGTATGGAGCGTGCCATCCGCGAGCGTATGGGATCTGTCGACATCGATACGGTCATGCCGCATGACCTGATCAATGCGAAGCCTGCTGCCGCTGCTGTGCGTGAGTTCTTCGGCTCCTCGCAGCTCAGCCAGTTCATGGATCAGACGAACCCGCTTTCCGAAGTGACGCACAAGCGTCGTCTTTCGGCGCTTGGCCCGGGCGGTCTGACCCGTGAGCGCGCAGGCTTCGAAGTCCGTGACGTTCACCCGACGCATTACGGTCGTATCTGCCCGATCGAGACGCCGGAAGGCCCGAACATCGGTCTGATCAACTCGCTGTCGACCTATGCCAAAGTGAACAAGTACGGCTTTATCGAGACGCCGTATCGTCTGGTGGAAGAAGGCGTTCTTCAGGATGGCTGGAAATATCTTTCCGCCATGGAAGAAGAAAAGCTCGTCGTCGCCCAAGCAGATGCCAAGCAGGACGAGCAGGGGCGTCTGACGGACGAGCTGGTTTCTGTTCGCCGCTCGGGTGATTTCCGCGTTGTCCCGCCGGAGCAGGTTACGGCCTGTGACGTTTCGCCTAAGCAGCTTGTCTCTGTTGCTGCCGCGCTCATTCCGTTCCTTGAGAACGATGACGCCAACCGCGCACTGATGGGCGCGAACATGCAGCGTCAGGCTGTGCCGCTGGTGAAGGCTGACGCCCCGCTGGTCGGTACCGGCATGGAAGCCGCGGTTGCGCATGACTCTGGTGCAACCATCGTTGCCAAGCGTCGCGGTGTGATTGATCAGATCGACGGTGCCCGTATCGTGGTTCGTGCCACGGATGAAGCAGGTGCCACGCAGGGCGTCGATATCTATCGTCTGCGCAAGTATATGCGTTCCAACCAGTCCACCTGCATCAACCAGCGTCCGCTGGTGAAGGTTGGGGACACGGTTCATGCTGGCGACATCATTGCCGATGGTCCGTCCACCGAGCTCGGTGAACTGGCTCTGGGTCGTAACGTGCTCGTCGCGTTCATGCCCTGGAACGGTTACAACTTCGAAGATTCCATTCTGATCTCCGAGCGTATTGCTCGCGATGACGTCTTCACTTCGATCCATATCGAAGAATTCGAAGTCATGGCCCGTGATACGAAGCTTGGTCAGGAAGAAATCACGCGCGACATTCCGAATGTCGGCGAGGAAGCTCTGCGCAACCTCGACGAAGCCGGTATTGTGTATGTCGGCGCCGAAGTGAATCCGGGTGACATTCTTGTTGGCAAGGTGACGCCGAAGGGTGAGAGCCCGATGACGCCGGAAGAAAAGCTTCTGCGCGCCATCTTCGGTGAAAAAGCTTCCGATGTTCGTGACACGTCCCTGAAGCTGCCGCCTGGTACGACGGGCACTATCGTTGACGTCCGCGTCTTCTCCCGTCGTGGCGTGGACAAGGACGAGCGCGCCATGGCGATTGAGCGCGCCGAAATTGAGCGCCTCACCAAGGATCGTGATGACGAGCGCGGTATTCAGGAGCGCAGCTTCTACAACCGTCTCCGTGAACGTCTGGTTGGCCAGACGGCTGGTGCAGGCTTCAAGGGTATCCGTTCGGGTACGCCGATCACGGAAGAAGTTCTGGACGAACATCATCGCGCGACCTGGGCTAGCATTGCCGTCACATCTGATGATGTCATGGCGGAGCTTGAAAAGCTGCGTGGTGAGTTCAAGGAAGCAACCCGCCGGATCGATGCGCGCTTTGACAGCAAGGTCGAGAAGCTCCAGCGCGGTGACGAGCTGCCGCCTGGCGTGATGAAGATGGTCAAGGTCTTTGTTGCCGTGAAGCGCAAGCTTCAGCCGGGTGACAAGATGGCCGGTCGTCATGGTAACAAGGGTGTCGTCTCCCGCGTCGTTCCCGTCGAGGACATGCCGTTCCTTGAGAATGGTCAGGCCGTTGATATTGTTCTGAACCCGCTGGGTGTGCCGTCGCGCATGAACATCGGTCAGATCCTCGAAACCCATCTGGGCTGGGCCTGTGCCAATATCGGCGCAAGCATCGGCGATATGGTTGACGAGTATCAGCGTAATGGCGAGCGCAAGCAGGACCTGCTCGACCGTCTGCGTGAGGTCTATGGTGATGTGGTCTATAATGACGACATCACGACACTTCCGAACGAACAGCTGATCGAGCTTGCGAACAACCTTCGCAAGGGTCTTCCGATCGCAACGCCGGTGTTTGATGGCGCTTCCATTCCCGACATCGAAGAGATGCTCGAGAAGGCCGGTGTCAACAAGTCGGGGCAGTCGCAGCTGATTGACGGTCGTACAGGTGAGCTATTCGAACGTCAGACGACGGTTGGCTACATCTACATGCTGAAGCTGCATCACCTTGTCGACGACAAGATCCATGCCCGTTCGATCGGTCCTTACTCGCTCGTCACGCAGCAGCCGCTGGGTGGTAAGGCTCAGTTCGGTGGTCAGCGCTTTGGTGAAATGGAAGTGTGGGCCCTTGAAGCATATGGTGCAGCCTACACGCTGCAGGAAATGCTGACGGTGAAGTCGGATGACGTGTCCGGCCGTACCAAGGTCTACGAGGCAATCGTTCGCGAACAGGACGATTTCGAAGCCGGCATTCCGGAGAGCTTCAACGTTCTTATCAAGGAACTGAAGTCTCTCGGCCTGAATGTCGAACTCGAGCAGAGCGGGCTGTAATTGCCCGCTCCCTCCTTCTCGCTACGGTTCATTTTTAAGGTGTCCGCGGTACGCCGCGGGGCACATTGGGGTTTCGGCGCATGAACGAACTCATGAAGATCCTGGGTCAGACCGGTCAGTCGGTGACCTTCGACCAGATCAAAATCCAGCTTGCCTCCAGCGAGCAGGTGCGGTCTTGGTCTTACGGCGAAATTAAGAAGCCGGAGACCATCAACTATCGTACGTTCAAACCTGAGCGTGACGGCCTGTTCTGTGCGCGTATCTTTGGCCCGATCAAGGATTACGAGTGCCTGTGCGGCAAGTACAAGCGGATGAAGTTTCGCGGTATTGTCTGCGAAAAATGTGGCGTTGAAGTCACGTTGGCCAAGGTGCGTCGCGAACGCATGGGTCATATTGAACTGGCTTCGCCTGTCGCACATATCTGGTTCCTGAAGTCGCTGCCGAGCCGTATCGCGACGATGCTGGACATGCCGCTCAAGGACGTCGAGCCGGTTCTGTATTTCGAAAAGTTCTTGATTCTCGACAAGGGCGTCTGTGAATCGGATCAGATCGACTCTTATAAGAACGGCAAGAAGCGCGACCAGTATCTGCTGGACGAAATCCGTTGCGAAGACCTGCTGGATGAATATCCGGATGCCGGTATCGACGTTGGAATCGGTGCGGAAGCCATCAAGCGCGCGCTCTCCAGCTACGACTGGGGTATCCCGAATGATCAGGAACGCGACCTGAGCCTTGCGGCAAAAGAAAAGGGCCTGCCGGATCCGTTCGACTATGACGCTGAAGTCATGGAAGGCGATTCCGAGAAGACCATGATGCGCAAGAAGTTGCGCAAGGCCACTTCTGAAGCTGCGCGCAAGAAGCTCGTCAAGCGTCTGAAGTTGGTCGAAGCCTTCGTGGAAAGCGGCTCGCGTCCGGACTGGATGATCATGGACATCGTGCCGGTTATTCCGCCGGAACTGCGTCCGCTGGTGCCGCTCGATGGCGGCCGCTTCGCAACGTCCGATCTGAACGATCTGTACCGTCGCGTCATCAACCGTAACAACCGTCTGAAGCGCCTGATCGAGCTGCGTGCGCCGGATATCATTGTCCGTAACGAAAAGCGCATGCTGCAGGAAGCTGTCGACGCCCTGTTCGATAACGGCCGTCGTGGCCGTGCCATCACGGGTGCCAACAAGCGTCCGTTGAAATCGCTGTCCGACATGCTGAAAGGCAAGCAGGGACGTTTTCGTCAGAACCTGCTCGGAAAACGCGTCGATTATTCCGGTCGTTCGGTTATCGTGGTCGGTCCGGAACTGAAGCTGCATCAGTGCGGTCTTCCAAAGAAGATGGCGCTCGAACTTTTCAAGCCGTTCATCTACTCGAAGCTCGAAAAATACGGTCACGCCACTACCATCAAGGCTGCAAAGCGCATGGTGGAAAAAGAGCGTCCGGAAGTCTGGGATATCCTCGAAGAGGTCATCCGCGAACATCCGGTCATGCTGAACCGCGCGCCGACGCTTCATCGTCTGGGTATTCAGGCGTTCGAGCCGACGCTGATCGAAGGTAAAGCCATCCAGCTTCACCCGCTGGTCTGCACCGCGTTCAATGCCGACTTCGACGGCGATCAGATGGCCGTCCACGTGCCGCTGTCGCTTGAAGCTCAGCTTGAAGCCCGCGTTCTGATGATGTCCACGAACAACATCCTCAGCCCTGCGAACGGTAAGCCGATCATCGTGCCGTCCCAGGATATCGTTCTGGGCTTGTATTACCTGAGTCTTGAAGTTCCGGAATATCGCGAGACGCCGGACGCAGCCGTCATTAAGGATGGTAAAGTCGTTACGGCCGCTCCGCCGGCCTATTCGGACGTTGCCGAAATCGAAAGCGCCATGCTGTCGGGTTCGCTGCAGTTGCACGACAAGATCCGTCTGCGTCTGGCGACGATCGATGCTGACGGCAAGTCCGTTCGCCAGACGATTGTCACGACGCCGGGTCGTGCGTTGATCGCGCAGATTCTACCGAAGCATCAGGCCATTCCGTTCAGCCTCATCAACAAGCAGCTGACAAAGAAGAACGTGTCTGACGTGATCGACACGGTCTATCGTCACTGTGGTCAGAAGGAAGCTGTGATCTTCTGTGACCGTCTGATGGGCCTCGGTTTCCGTCACGCTGCCCGCGCCGGCATTTCCTTCGGCAAGGATGACATGATCATCCCGGAAGCCAAAGCAACGCTGGTCGGTAAGACATCGGAAGAAGTTAAGGAGTTCGAACAGCAGTATCAGGACGGTCTGATCACGGCTGGCGAGCGCTACAACAAGGTCGTCGATGCCTGGTCACGCTGCACGGACGAAGTCCAGGCTGCGATGCTTAAGGAGATCTCCAAGCAGGTCATCGGCAAGCCGACGAACTCGGTCTGGATGATGAGCCACTCCGGTGCCCGTGGGTCGCCGGCCCAGATGAAGCAGCTCGCGGGTATGCGCGGTCTGATGGTGAAGCCTTCGGGCGAGATCATCGAGCAGCCGATCATCGCGAACTTCAAAGAAGGTCTGTCGGTTCTCGATTACTTCACGTCCAGCCACGGTGCCCGTAAGGGTCTTGCGGATACAGCGCTGAAGACGGCCAACTCGGGTTACCTGACCCGTCGTCTGGTTGACGTGGCGCAGGACTGCATCATCGTCGAGCCGGATTGCGGTACGGAACGTGGTCTGACGGTTCGCGCTGTCATGGATAGCGGTGAGGTCGTTTCTTCGCTGTCCGAGCGTATTCTGGGCCGTACCCTGTCCAAGGATGTGCTGCATCCGGTTACGCAGGAGATCGTCCTGCCGCGCAACACGCTGATCGAGGAGCCTGAAGCTGAGCTTATCGAGAAGTCCGGAGTGGAAAGCGTGGATATCCGCTCTGTTCTGACCTGTGACAGCCGCGTTGGTATCTGTGGTCACTGCTATGGTCGTGATCTGGCACGCGGTACGCCGGTCAACATTGGTGAAGCTGTCGGCGTTATCGCTGCGCAGTCCATCGGTGAGCCGGGAACCCAGCTGACAATGCGTACCTTCCATATTGGCGGTGCTGCAACGCGTGGTGCCGAGCAGTCCATGGTCGAAGCGTCCCGCGATGGCATCGTGACGATCAGGAACCGGAACGTCGTCGAGAACTCCCAGAAGGTTCTGGTCGTGATGTCGCGTAACTGCGAGATCCTTCTGACCGACGAAAACGGGGTCGAGCGTGCCCGCTATCGTGTGCCTTACGGTGCGCGACTGATGGTCTCGGAAGGTGAAGCGGTGACGCGGACCCAGAAGATGGCCGAGTGGGACCCGTACACCCTGCCGATCATCACCGAGCAGGCAGGTACCATCGAGTATCTCGACCTGATCGACAGCATCACGCTCGTCGAGCGTATGGATGAAGTCACCGGTCTGAGCTCGAAGGTTGTCGTTGACTACAAGCAGGCAGCCAAGGGTGTCGATCTGCGTCCGCGTCTGCAGATCAAGGATGCTGCTGGTAACGTCGTCAAGCTCGCCAACGGTAATGATGCCCGTTACTTCCTTTCCCCTGACAGTATTCTGTCGGTGGAGAACGGAGTGGAGGTTAATGCCGGTGACGTGCTGGCCCGTATTCCGCGTGAAGGCTCCAAGACACGTGACATTACGGGTGGTCTGCCGCGTGTGGCCGAACTCTTCGAAGCGCGTCGTCCGAAGGATCATGCGATCATCGCCGAAGGCGAGGGACGTATTGAATTCGGTAAGGACTACAAGTCCAAGCGCTGCGTTATCGTCAAAAATGACGATACGGGTGAAGAGACCCAGTATCTGATCCCGAAGGGCAAGCACGTTTCCGTTCAGGAAGGCGACTTTGTCCAGAAGGGAGATCCGCTGGTCGACGGTCCGCGCGTGCCGCATGACATTCTCAAGGTCATGGGCGTGGAGGCTCTGTCCGACTATCTCGTGAATGAGATTCAGGACGTCTATCGACTGCAGGGCGTGAAAATCAATGACAAGCATATCGAAGTCATTGTTCGTCAGATGTTGCAGAAGGTGGAAATCCTCGAGCCGGGTGATTCGACCTATCTGATCGGTGAGACGGTGGATCGCATTGAATACGAGGGTGAAAACCAGCGTCTGCTTGAGAACGGGGACACGCCTGCGAAGGCCATGCCGGTTCTGCAGGGCATCACAAAGGCTTCGCTGCAGACGCAGTCCTTCATCTCTGCGGCCTCCTTCCAGGAGACCACACGTGTCCTCACGGATGCAGCAACGTCGGGCAAGGTGGATACCCTCAACGGTCTCAAGGAGAACGTGATTGTCGGGCGTCTGATCCCGGCAGGAACGGGTAGTGTGATGAACCGTCTGCGGGGAATTGCCGCCAGTCAGGATCGTCAGCGTGTTGGCGGGACGTCTCAGGCAGCCGTTGAAGACGCAGCAGAATGAAAACGGGATCTCCACTTTTGAACAAGGTGGGGATCTTCTTGTCTCGATTCTGGAAACTTTCAGCGCAGAATCGGGTCATTTCAGCTGAACCACTTGACTTGGCGTCGAACCCTTCGTAGGTTCCGCGCCCTCGGCACATGCCTTCTCGGAAGGCTGAAAAAGCCGACGAAGTTTAAAGAATCGCATGCGGTGCCGCTATTTTCCTTATGGGAGAAAATGCCAAGGCCGCACGCTGTAGAGAGAGGGGAACAGTTCAGGCTGTTTCCTTTTCACGATGTGGAAATGGCAGGCGGTCCTACCGCATGTCGGTTGGAACAAATGTCAAGGCAGGAACAGTAATGTTGCTGTCTGAAATAGGACAAGGATTGGGAAGGGCGCATGCCGACCATCAACCAGTTGATCGCGAACGGCCGTGAGCCGGCCGCAAAGCGGAACAAGGTCCCCGCACTGCAGGGCTGCCCGCAGAAGCGCGGCGTTTGCACGCGTGTGTATACCGTAACGCCGAAGAAGCCGAACTCCGCTCTGCGTAAGGTCGCCAAGGTGCGTCTGACCAACGGGTATGAGGTCGTGAGCTACATTCCGGGCGAAGGTCATAACCTTCAGGAACACAGCGTTGTTCTGATCCGCGGTGGCCGCGTAAAGGATCTTCCTGGCGTCCGTTATCACATCCTGCGTGGTGTGCTTGATACACAGGGTCTCGCCAAGCGTCGTCAGCGTCGTTCGCTGTATGGCGCGAAGCGTCCGAAGTAAGAGGTATTTGGAATGAGTCGCCGTCACCGCGCTGTAAAGCGCGAGATCCTTCCCGATCCGAAGTTCGGAGATGTCGTCATTACGCGCTTCATGAATGCGCTGATGTACGATGGTAAGAAATCCACTGCCGAGGGCATCGTTTACGGTGCACTCGAAGTCATGCGCCGTCGCGGCGGCACGACTGCAGATCCGGTGGCCATGTTCCACTCGGCTCTGGACAACGTGAAGCCTGCGGTAGAAGTCCGCTCGCGTCGCGTCGGTGGTGCAACCTATCAGGTTCCGGTTGAAGTCCGCGCCGAGCGTCGTCAGGCCCTCGCGATCCGCTGGCTGATCGATGCCTCCCGCAAGCGTGGCGAGAACACGATGCAGGAGCGTCTGTCCAACGAACTGATGGATGCGGTCAACAATCGTGGCTCCGCTGTCAAGAAGCGCGAAGATACGCACCGTATGGCTGAAGCCAACAAGGCATTCAGCCACTATCGCTGGTAATTAGAACCGGTTAAAGGGCTTCCGGCAGTGTTGCGATCTCGGGATCGTGCACTGACCGGTTTGAACTTTCAGTCTTACTCCCGTTCCAGGTGGAGCGGGGTTTTGGAGAAAGACGATGGCAAAGGCTAAATTTGAGCGGACGAAGCCGCACTGCAACATCGGCACCATCGGTCACGTCGATCACGGCAAGACCTCGCTGACTGCTGCAATCACCAAGGTGCTGGCAAAGACCGGCGGCGCAACGTTCAGCGCCTACGACCAGATCGACAAGGCTCCTGAAGAGCGCGCACGTGGCATCACCATTTCCACGGCTCACGTCGAGTACGAGACGGCCAACCGTCACTATGCTCACGTCGACTGCCCGGGCCATGCTGACTACGTGAAGAACATGATCACGGGTGCAGCTCAGATGGACGGCGCGATCCTGGTCGTGTCCGCAGCTGACGGTCCGATGCCGCAGACGCGCGAGCACATCCTGCTTGCACGTCAGGTCGGCGTTCCGGCTCTGGTTGTGTTCCTGAACAAGGTCGATCAGGTTGATGATCCGGAGCTGCTCGAGCTCGTGGAAATGGAAGTTCGCGAACTTCTGTCTTCCTACCAGTTCCCGGGCGACGATATCCCCATCGTCAAGGGCTCTGCTCTTGTGACGCTGGAAGATGGCGACGCAGCAATCGGTGAAGACCGCGTTCTCGAGCTGATGACGCAGGTTGATGCCTACATCCCGCAGCCGGAGCGTCCGGTTGACCGTCCGTTCCTGATGCCGATCGAAGACGTGTTCTCGATCTCGGGTCGTGGCACGGTTGTTACGGGTCGTGTCGAGCGCGGCGTTGTCAACGTTGGCGACGAAGTCGAGATCATCGGCCTGAAGGACACCATTAAGACGACCGTTACGGGCGTTGAGATGTTCCGCAAGCTGCTCGATCGCGGTGAAGCTGGTGACAACATCGGTGCACTGGTTCGTGGCACGAAGCGTGAAGACGTCGAGCGTGGCCAGGTTCTGGCAAAGCCGGGTTCCATCACGCCGCACAAGAACTTCAAGGCTGAGGCTTACATCCTCACGAAGGAAGAGGGCGGTCGTCATACGCCGTTCTTCACGAACTATCGCCCGCAGTTCTATTTCCGTACGACCGACGTCACCGGCGTCGTGACGCTGCCGGAAGGCACGGAAATGGTCATGCCGGGTGATAACGTTGCCATGGACGTGGAGCTGATCGCTCCGATCGCCATGGACGAAGGCCTGCGCTTCGCGATCCGCGAAGGTGGCCGTACCGTGGGTGCCGGTGTGGTTTCTTCCATCACCGCCTAAAGTCCTGCGTTTAGCTGTTGGCTTTGACAGCCCCGGTCAGATTTTTTCTGACCGGGGTTCCCTTTCAGGGGCAATGGCAGTAGGACGACACCCGAATTTTTGAGTTGGACGAACAAGAACATGGACAACCAGAACATCCGCATTCGCCTTAAGGCGTACGATCATCGCGTGCTGGACAACAGCACCAAAGAGATCGTAAACACGGCGAAGCGTACGGGTGCGCGGGTTCGGGGTCCGATCCCGCTGCCGACGCATATCGAACGGTTCACGGTGAACCGCTCGCCACACGTGGATAAGAAAAGCCGCGAACAGTTCGAAATTCGGACTCACCGCCGGCTGCTCGACATTGTCGAGCCGACCCCGCAGACCGTGGACGCCCTCATGAAGCTCGACCTCGCCGCTGGCGTGGACGTCGAGATCAAACTCTAAGGTCCAGACGATGCGAACCGGATTGATTGCAAAGAAGCTGGGAATGACCCGGCTGTTTAAGGAAGATGGCACGCATGTGCCTGTGACGGTCCTTCACCTTGACAATGTCGAGGTTGTGGATGCCCGCACGAACGAGCGCGATGGCTATACTGCCATTCAGCTCGGACTTGGTAATGCCAAGGTGAAGAATGTCACCAAGGCGAACCGTGGCCATTTCGCCCGGACCAAGGTCGAGCCAAAAAAGCATCTGGCAGAGTTCCGCGTCTCTGAAGACGCCCTGCTGGAAGCTGGAACCAAGCTGTCCGCTGCTCACTTCGTTGTGGGGCAGAAAGTTGACGTCACGGGCCAGAGCAAGGGCAAGGGTTTTGCGGGTGTTATGAAACGTCATAACTTCGCAGGTCTCGAAGCGTCCCACGGCGTCTCCATCAGCCACCGTTCCCATGGTTCTACAGGCCAGCGCCAGGATCCTGGCAAGGTCTTCAAGGGAAAGAAGATGGCAGGTCACATGGGTGACGAGCGTGTTACCACGCTGAACCTTGAGATCGCTGCCGTGGATGAAGAGCGCAACCTGATCATGGTCAGGGGTGCAATTCCTGGTGCGAAGAACGGCCTTGTGCTGATTCGCGATGCAATCAAGAAGGCTCGCCATGCTGATGCGCCGTACCCGGCAGCAACAGTGGCGGCCGCCGGTTGAGGACGAGGGGCATGGAATACGATATCAAGACCCTCGATAATGGTAGCGCAGGCTCTGTCGCGCTTCCGGAAGAGATTTTCGCGGTCACTCCGCGCTCGGACATCATGGCGCGTGTTGTGCACTGGCAGCTCGCAAAGCGCCGTGCCGGTACGCACCGGACCAAGGGCATGGGTGAAGTTTCTGGCACGACCAAGAAGCCTTTCCGTCAGAAGGGCACGGGTTCTGCCCGTCAGGGCTCTCTGCGTGCACCGCAGTTCCGTACGGGTGGCGTTGTTCATGGTCCGGTCGTTCGCGATCACGGCTATGACCTTCCCAAGAAGGTCCGTCGTCTGGGCCTGATTTGCGCCCTGTCACAGAAGGCTGCCGAGGGCAAGCTGATCGTTCTCGATGCAGCCAACGGTGTCACTAAGACCCGTGAAGCCGCAGCGAAGATCAAGGCTCTGGGCTGGACGTCCGCGCTGATCGTTGATGGCGCTGTTGACGAGCAGTTCGCTCGCGCAATCGCCAATCTGCCGAAGATCGACGTTCTGCCGACCATTGGTGCAAACGTCTACGACATCCTCAACCACGACGTGCTGGTCATCACCCGCGCCGGTCTTGAGGGTCTTAAGGAGCGTCTGGCATGACCACCAATACCGTCATGAACGCACACAAGACTGCACAGAACATGTCTCAGGAAACCCTGTATGACGTGATCCGTGCACCGCTGATCACCGAAAAGGCTACGCTTCTCTCCGAGCGTAACCAAGTGGTGTTCAAGGTCGCTCCTGGTGCGACGAAGCCTCAGATCAAGGTCGCGGTTGAGAAGCTCTTCAATGTAAAGGTGACCGGCGTGAGCACGCTGGTCCAGAAGGGTAAAGTCAAGCGCGTCAAAGGTCGTCCCGGCCGTCGCTCGGACATCAAGAAGGCGTATGTACAGCTTGCTGAAGGTCAGTCCATTGACCTTACAGCCAAGCTGGGCTGACGCGGGGTAGGATACCATGGCACTCAAGCACTTTAATCCCACGACGCCGAGCACACGCGGCACCGTGCTGATTGATCGTAGCGAGCTCTTCAAGGGCAAGCCGATCAAGCAGCTGACGGAAGGCAAGAACAAGTCCGGCGGCCGTAACAATCACGGTCGTACGACAGTTCGTTTCCGTGGCGGCGGGCACAAGCAGTCCTATCGTTATGTCGATTTCAAGCGTCGCAAGTTCGATGTGGCCGCTACGGTCGAGCGTCTCGAATACGATCCGAACCGCACGGCATTCATTGCGCTGATCAAGTATGAAGATGGCGAACTCGCCTACATCCTTGCTCCGCAGCGCGTGAAGGTTGGCGATCGCGTCATCTCCGGCGCCCACACGGACGTCAAGCCTGGCAACGCCATGCCGCTGGGTGCAATGCCGGTCGGAACGATCGTGCATAACATCGAGCTGAAGCAGGGCGCCGGCGGCAAGCTGGCCCGTTCAGCTGGCACATATGCGCAGCTCGTCGGCAAGGATGCTGGCTATGCGCAGATCAAGCTGCAGTCCGGTGAGCTGCGTCTTGTTCGTGGTGAATGCATGGCAACCGTCGGTGCCGTGTCCAACCCGGACAACATGAACCAGCACATGGGCAAGGCCGGTCGTTCGCGCTGGCTCGGACGTCGTCCGCATAACCGTGGCGTTGTCATGAACCCGGTTGACCATCCGCATGGTGGTGGTGAAGGTCGGACCTCTGGTGGCCGTCACCCGGTTACACCGTGGGGTGTTCCGACCAAGGGTTACAAGACGCGTGTTAACAAAAAGACGGATAGCCTGATCATCCGTCGCCGTAAGTCCGGCAAGTAAGAGGGGGCAAACAGAGATGGCACGTTCCGTCTGGAAGGGCCCGTTCGTTGACGGGTATCTGTTCGGCAAGGCCGAAGCGTCGCGCGCTTCGGGTCGTAATGAAGTGATCAAAATCTGGTCGCGTCGTTCGACGATCCTTCCGCAGTTCGTTGGACTTACGTTCGGCGTCTATAATGGTCACAAGTTCCTGCCAGTGCAGGTCACGGAGAACATGGTCGGTCACAAGTTCGGTGAGTTCTCACCGACACGGACCTACACCGGTCATGGCTCTGACAAGAAGTCGAAGCGGGGCTGAAAATGAGCAAGCCAAAGCATATCCGCACGCTTGCTGACACGGAAGCGCAGGCTATTGCCCGCAACATCCGCGTCAGCCCGCAAAAGCTGAACCTGGTTGCGGCGATGATCCGCAACCAGCCGGCTGACAAGGCTATCGCCGCTCTTGCCTTCTCGCGTCGTCGTATCGCGCAGCAGGTCAAGAAGACTCTTGAGAGCGCCGTGGCCAACGCTGAGAACAACCACCAGCTCGACGTCGATCAGCTGGTGGTCAAGACTGCAGAAGTCGGCAAGTCCATTGTCATGAAGCGTTTTCACGCACGTGGCCGTGGTCGCTCTTCTCAGATCCAGAAGTTCTTCAGCCACCTGAAGATTGTTGTTGCCGAGCGTGCGGAAGCACCGGAAGAGACGAAGCCGTCTCGCGCAACCAACAAAGAGCAGAAGGCAGCCTGATCCATGGGACACAAGGTCAATCCGATCGGGCTTCGGCTCGGCGTCAACCGTACCTGGGACAGCCGCTGGTACGCTGGTCAAGATTATGCACGTCTGCTGCATGAAGATCTGAAGCTTCGCGCGTTCCTGCGTCGCAAGCTGTCCGGCGCAGGCGTGTCCCGCGTTGTTATCGAGCGTCCGGCAAAGAAGCCCCGCGTGACGATCTACGCTGCCCGTCCGGGCGTCGTGATCGGCAAGAAGGGCCAGGACATCGACGCGCTCCGCAAGGAACTGAGCCGTATGGCGAAGACCGACGTGGCGCTGAACATTGTCGAGATCCGTAAGCCGGAAATCGATGCCACTCTCGTTGCCGAGAATATCGCTCAGCAGCTGGAGCGTCGCGTTGCGTTCCGTCGTGCCATGAAGCGTGCGATCCAGTCCGCAATGCGTCTGGGTGCCCAGGGCATCCGGATCACCTGTGGTGGTCGTCTGGGTGGTGCTGAAATCGCTCGTGCAGAAAAGTATCGTGAGGGACGCGTTCCCCTGCATACGCTTCGCGCCGATATCGATTACGGTACGGCAACTGCCAAGACAACGTATGGTACCTGCGGTGTGAAGGTATGGATCTTCAAGGGTGAGATCCTGGCTCATGACCCGTTGGCACAGGATCGTCGTGCTGCGGAGCAGGCTCCCCAGCGCTAAGACTGTGAGCGAAAGCTCACAGTTCCTTTGCTGGTGCTGATTTGAGGATTTAACAACATGCTTTCCCCGAAGCGGACAAAGTTTCGTAAGGCCCACAAGGGCCGCATTCACGGTCTGGCGAAAAGCGGAACCCAGCTGAACTTCGGTGCCTTCGGCCTGAAGGCGCTGGAGCCGGAGCGGATTACCGCTCGCCAAATCGAAGCCTCCCGTCGTGCGATCACGCGTGCCATGAAGCGTGCCGGTCGTGTGTGGATTCGTATCTTTCCGGATACTCCGGTCTCGACAAAGCCTGCAGAAGTGCGTATGGGCTCCGGTAAGGGTAACCCCGAGTACTGGGCCGCACGTGTCAAGCCGGGTCGTATCCTGTTCGAGATCGAAGGCGTTCCGCCTGAGGTTGCCAAGCTGGCCCTGAGTCTGGGGGCTGCAAAGCTTCCGATCAAGACCAAGTTCGTTCAGCGTATCGGAGACGCGTAATGGCCGACACGTACAAGCCTGCCGATCTGCGTGCGAAGAGTGAAGATGAGCTGAATGCTCTTCTGCTCGACCTCAAGCGCGAACAGATCAACCACCGTTTTTCGGCTGCCACGGGGCAGTCGGAGAACACAAGCCGCGTCAAGGTCGTGCGCCGTGCAGTAGCACGTATCAAGACACTGGCTCACACATCGAAGAACCGTGCGGGCGCCAAAACGTCCGCCGCTAAGTCCTGAGAGGAGACGGACGATGCCAAGGCGCGTCCTGACGGGTCGGGTCACGAGCGATAAGATGGACAAGACGGTTACCGTTCTTGTTGATCGTCGCATCATGCACCCACTCTACAAGAAGTTTATTCGCCGCTCCAAAAAGTATGCGGCTCATGACGAAGAAAACGTTTGCCAGACGGGTGATCTGGTTCGCATTGAAGAATGCGCACCAATCTCCAAGCGCAAGACGTGGTCTGTCGTGTCGCGCAACGGAGAGGAGCTGGCTTCAGCATCCTCTTCCGTCAGCGCATAAGGGGGTAGGCACATGATTCATCCCGAGACCAACCTTGACGTTGCCGACAATTCCGGTGCGCGTCGGGTGCAGTGCATCAAGGTGCTGGGCGGCTCCAAGCGGAAGACTGCCTCGGTCGGCGACGTCATTGTCGTGTCCGTCAAGGAAGCAATTCCTCGCGGCAAGGTTAAGAAAGGTGACGTCCATCAGGCCGTTATCGTTCGCACCTCCTACCCGGTTCGTCGTGCAGATGGCTCCGCCATCCGCTTCGATAAAAATGCCGCTGTTCTTCTGAACAAGCAGCAGGAGCCGATTGGTACGCGTATCTTTGGTCCGGTGGTTCGTGAACTGCGCGCGCGCAAGTTCATGAAGATCATCTCGCTGGCTCCGGAGGTGCTGTAATGGCTGCTCGTATCAAGAAGGGTGACCAGGTTCTGGTCCTCTCCGGCAAGTCCCGTGGCGTTCGCGGCGAAGTTCTCGCTGTGATGCCGAAGGCCGAGAAGGCTGTTGTGCGCGGCGTGGCTATTGCCAAGCGTCACACGAAGCCCAACCGCACAGGCGGCGAAGGTGGAATCATCGAGCGCGAAATGCCGATCCATCTGTCCAACCTGAAGCTGGTTGATCCAAAGAGTGGCAAGCCGACGCGTGTTGGTTTCCGCATTCTGGAAGACGGTCGCAAGGTTCGTGTTGCCAAGGCAACCGGCGAAGTGATCGAAGGCTGAGGAACGCAACAATGAGCGAACATAAGAACGCTTTGCCGCGTCTGCACCAGCGCTACGAAGAACTGCTCAAGAAGCAGCTCCGTGAGCAGTTCGGTTATGCTAACGAACTCCAGGTTCCCAAGCTCGAAAAGATCGTGCTGAACATGGGTGTTGGCGAAGCCGCTGGTGACCAGAAGAAGCTTGATGCTGCTTTTGCGGAAATGACCGTGATTTCGGGTCAGAAGCCTGTCAAAACCCTTGCTCGCAAGGCTATTGCTGGCTTTAAGATCCGCGAAGGTCTGCCCATCGGCTGCAAGGTCACGCTTCGTCGTGCCCGGATGTACGAATTTCTTGACCGTCTGGTGACGATCGCCATGCCACGTATCCGCGATTTCCGCGGTCTGCCGGCAAACAAAGGCTTTGATGGACATGGCAATTTTGCCATGGGTATCAAGGAACAGATCGTGTTTCCTGAAATCGAATATGACAAAATCGATGCCGTCCGCGGCATGGACATCATCTTCGTGACCAGCGCCAAGTCTGATGCTGAAGCAAAGGCCCTGCTGAAGGCCTTTGATCTGCCGTTCAACGGCTGATCAATAATTTTTCAGACCGATCACGGTTAAAATCAGGATTCGGCCTTCCATTGGAAGGCCGCTTTCCTTTATAGACACGCTGATTGGAAAACCGTCGGGATAGGCCTGACAGGTTCCGGGAGAAAATTCGAGATGGCGAAGGTCTCAGCGGTAAACCGTAATAACCATCGTGCTGACTTAGTGAAGCGCGATAAGGAAAAGCGGACCGCTCTCAAGAACATCATCAAGGATCGTACACTGTCGGTTGAAGACCGCTTTGATGCGACCCTTAAGCTGGCCCAGATGCCACGCAATGGATCCGCGACACGCGTCCGTCTGCGTTGTAAGCTTTCTGGTCGCCCCCGTGCCAACTATCGCAAGTTCGAACTGAGCCGTATTGCTCTGCGCGATCTTGCCTCCGCCGGCCAGATTCCTGGCATGGTCAAGTCGAGCTGGTAAAGGGTAGATCGAATGTCTTTGTCTGATCCACTGGGCGATATGCTGACCCGGATCCGCAATGCGCAGCGTGCCCGTCATGCTGTCTGCGTTGCGCCTGCATCCAAGCTGCGCGCAAGCGTTCTGGAAGCTCTCAAGCGTGAAGGCTACATCCGTGGTTTCGCTGCTGAAGAGCTCCGCAAGGGTGTCGCACAGCTCCGTATCGAGCTGAAGTATGTAGAAGGCCAGCCGGTCATCAAGGAAATCCATCGCGTTTCCAAGCCCGGCCGTCGCGTCTACTCGAAGATCAAGGAACTTCCGCGCGTTTATGCCGGCCTTGGTGTGTCGATCCTGTCCACCCCGCGTGGCGTCCTGTCGGACGTCGAGGCTCGCGCTGCCAACGTTGGCGGCGAGGTCCTCTGCCGCGTCTTCTAAGGAGGATCGCATGTCTCGCGTAGGTAAATACCCCGTCGAAGTTCCGGCTGGCGTGCAGGTTTCCGTTGCTGATGGCATCTTTAAAGCCAAAGGCAAGCTCGGTGAGCTGAGCGTTCCGGTTTCCCGTCATGTGGAAGTCAAGATTGACGGTAGCAATGTTTCCGTTGCTCCTATCGGTCGTCGCTCTCGCGAAAACTGGACCATGTGGGGAACCACCCGCGCCCTGATCGCCAATACGGTCAAGGGTGTGTCGGACGGCTTCACCAAAGGGCTTGAAATTCAGGGTACGGGTTTCCGTGCCGCTGTTCAGGGCTCTAACTTGGTGATGAACCTCGGCTTCTCGCACGATGTTGTCTATCCGATCCCGGAAGGCATCAAGATCACCACTCCGCGTCCGACCGCAATTGTTGTTGAAGGTAATGACAAGCAGCGCGTTGGTCAGGTTGCGCTCGATATTCGCAGCTTCCGTAAGCCTGAACCTTATAAAGGTAAGGGTGTTCGGTACGAGACCGAGGTTCTGCGTCGTAAGGAAGGTAAGAAGAAGTAATGGCATCGCAGCAAGGATTGCAGGAACGCCGCCGCCAGCGGCTGCGTTTCCAGCTTCGTCGCAAGAGCGGCGGCCGGCCGCGTTTGTCGGTCTTTCGTTCCAGCAAGCATATTCATGCCCAGATCATCGACGATGCACAGGGCCGTACGCTCGCCAGCGCATCTACGCTGGAAAAGACGCTTCGCGATGCTGGCAAGACCGGCGCGGACGTCTCTGCAGCGACAGTGATCGGCAAGCTGATTGCCGAGCGTGGCGTTGCGGCTGGCGTCAAGACCGTCGTGTTCGACCGCGGCTCTTATCTGTATCATGGCCGGGTCAAAGCCCTGGCAGAGGCTGCCCGTGAGGGCGGACTCTCGTTCTAAGGAGGATCACACATGGCACGTGAGCCAAGAGAAGGCGGCCGTGGTGGTCGTGAGCGCGAGCAGGGCGATGATCTGGTCGACAAGCTCGTCACCATCAACCGTGTTGCCAAAGTCGTAAAGGGTGGTCGCCGTTTTGCGTTTGCTGCCCTCGTTGTTGTCGGTGACCAGAAGGGGCGCGTTGGTTACGGAGCGGGCAAGGCCCGTGAAGTTCCCGAGGCAATCCGCAAAGCAACCGAGCGTGCAAAGCGCACGATGATCCGCGTGCCGATGAAGGAGGGTCGTACCCTTCATCATGACACTTTCGGTCACTACGGTGCTGGCAAGGTTGTCGTCCGTGCGGCTGAAGCCGGTACGGGTATCATTGCCGGTGGTCCGATGCGTGCAGTGTTCGAAAGCCTTGGCGTCAATGACGTTGTGGCCAAGAGCCTGGGAACGCGGAATCCGCACAATATGATCAAGGCTACGTTTGCTGCGCTCGAAAAGGCCAGCAGCCCGCGTCATGTTGCGTCTCGTCGCGGCAAGAAAGCTGCTGAACTGTTTGGTAAGCGCGAGCAGGGCCAGACAGAAGCGGAGGCAGCAAATGGCTGAGAATGGCAAGACCGTTCAGGTTACGCAGATCGCTTCGGTCATCGGTCGCAAACCGGGCCAGGCTGGGACCATCACTGGTCTCGGTCTGCGTGGAATTGGTTCCACGCGTACGCTGGAGGACACTCCGGCCGTGCGTGGAATGATCCGCAAGGTTGCCCACCTCATCAAGGTGGAGGATTGAAATGAACCTCAACGAACTGCGTGACAACGAGGGTTCTCGTTATCGCAAGAAGCGTCTTGGACGTGGCATCGGGTCCGGTAAGGGCAAGACGTCAGGCCGCGGCGTCAAGGGTCAGAAAGCTCGTGAAGGCGTTTCGCTCAACGGCTTCGAAGGTGGTCAGCTTCCGCTGTACCGTCGTATGCCGAAGCGCGGCTTTGTGAACATTTTCCGCAAGGAATATGCTCCGGTGAATCTCGGCGCGATCTCCAAGGCCATTGAAAGCGGAAAGCTGGATAAGGCTGCAACCGTTACTGAAGAGACCCTCCGTCAGGCTGGTCTGGTCAACGGAAGCAAGCTGGCCGGTGTCCGTCTTCTTGCCCATGGCGAACTTTCGCATGGCGTGACCATCGAAGTTGCTGGCGCTTCTGCTGCTGCTCTGGCAGCCGTCGAGAAAGCTGGTGGTACTGTCAAGGTACTCGAGACCAAGAAGGAAGTTCAGGCTGAGGCCTGAGTTATCTTCTCCCGGGCCTTGCCTGGGTTAGGGTTGGATAGTGAACAGCGTCCCGTGCTTATGTGCGGTGGCGCTGTTTTCATGAAAGGACAGGTGGATGGCTTCCGCAGCAGAGCAGCTCGCCGCCAATCTCAATATGAGTTCGTTTTCTAAGGCGACCGAACTCAAAAAGCGTATCTGGTTCACACTTGGTGCGTTGATTGTCTATCGGCTTGGCACCTACATTCCGGTTCCCGGTGTCGATGCGACCGTGATGGGGCAGCTTCTTGCCCAGCATCAGGGTGGCATTCTGGGAATGTTTGACATGTTCACTGGTGGTGCGCTTGGGCGTATGACTGTGTTCGCGTTGAATATTATGCCGTATATCAGTGCTTCGATCATCATCCAGCTTCTTTCAACGGCGCTTCCGTCCATGGAAGCGATGAAGAAAGAAGGTGAGGCAGGTCGTAAGAAGCTTAATCAATATACGCGCTATCTTACGGTCTTTATTGCCCTTTTTCAGGCTTATGGCATCGCTGTTGGTCTGGAAAACATGACGGCACATGGTGCGAACGCTGTGGTGGCTCCCGGTGTCTTCTTCATCATATCCTGTGTCGTAACGCTTGTTGGCGGCACGATGTTTTTGATGTGGCTGGGCGAGCAGATTACGTCCAGAGGCGTCGGAAACGGGATTTCCCTCATCATCTTTGCAGGCATTGTCGCCAATCTACCAAATGCTCTAGCCAGTCTTTTTGAACTCGGACGGACAGGCGCGCTTTCACCCATTTTCGTGGTGATTTTCCTTGTTCTGGCGATTGCCGTTATCGGCTTTATCGTCTTCATGGAGCAAGCACAGCGCCGTGTTGTGATTCAGTATCCGAAGCGTCAGGTTGGAAACCGTATTTTCGGTGGTGACTCTACCCATATGCCGCTGAAGGTGAATACCGCCGGCGTAATCCCACCGATCTTCGCATCATCCGTGCTGCTGATTCCAGTGACGATCTCCGGTTTTATGAACGGACATTCGATGCCGGGATGGCTGTCCATTCTGGGGCAACAACTCGGACAGGGACAGCCGCTTTACATGCTGTTCTATGCGGCGATGATCCTGTTCTTCTCCTATTTCTACGCGGCGATTACGTTTAATCCCGAAGAAACAGCAGAAAACCTACGCAAACAGGGTGGGTTCATTCCAGGCATCCGGCCAGGTGCGAGTACAGCGACGTATTTCGACAAGATCCTGTCTCGTCTGACAGCGATCGGCGCGTTGTATTTGGTCTTGGTCTGTCTTTTGCCGCAGATCCTGATCAGCAAATATAATGTCCCCTTCTATTTTGGTGGCACCAGCCTGATCATTATCGTCTCGGTCACGATTGATACAGTCACACAGATTCAGTCTCATCTGGTGGCTCATCAGTATTCTGGACTGATCCGCAAACAACGCAGTCGCGGAAGCCGTGGCGGTCTACAAGGGGGCACGAGACGTCGATGAACATCATTCTTCTTGGACCTCCCGGAGCAGGTAAAGGCACGCAGGCCAAGCGGCTTGAAGCCCTTTACGGTTTCAAGCAGATCTCAACTGGCGATATGCTGCGTGCCGAAGTGGCTGCGGGTTCGCCAATCGGCAACGAAGCCAAAGCGATTATGGAGCAGGGACAGTTTGTCCCTGATCCCATCATTGTCACAATGATCCAGAACCGTATCGCACAGCCGGACTGCCAGCGTGGATTTATCCTCGATGGCTTCCCCAGGACCGAAAGCCAAGCTGAGGCCCTGGACGCCATGCTGTCTCAGCGTGATCTGACAATCGGTGCGGTCATTCTTCTGGATGTGAACGAAGACGAACTTGTAGACCGTATCGCCAGTCGTAGGGGCGAGGACGGAACCCGGCGTCCGGACGACAACCCCGAGGTTGTTCGCGCGCGTCTTGACGTTTATCGCAAGCAGACCGCTCCTATCCTTCCTTATTATGAGAAGGCAGGACGACTGCTTCATGTTGATGGCATGAAAGACGTTGAAAGCGTTGGCAAAGAGCTTGATGCCATCGTTACGGGCGCCGTAAAAAACTGAGTTTCACGATGAGATCACGAAAAAGTGATCTCTATTATTTGACTCAGGTAGGGTGAGCAGTCTATTGCGCGCCCTCGACATAGGTGTAGCCAGACCGTCTAGACGTCTTCCGGAATCGGTTGACGGCAGATGTGGCTGCAAGATCATCGACCTGGCTATGGCCGGGGATATAACAGTCTGAGGCGGCTTCGAGCCGCTTCAATAGGAGTAACAGGCGTGGCACGTATTGCCGGCGTAAACATTCCGACCAACAAGCGGGTCGTCATTGCCCTGCGTTATGTCTATGGCATTGGTCCGGCGACAGCGCAGTCCATCTGCAGCAAGCTCGAAATCCCCGATGCAAAGCGCGTCAACGAGCTGTCTGACGATGAGATCGTCAAGATCCGCGAACTGATCGATTCCGAACTGCGCGTCGAAGGTGACCTTCGTCGTGAAACCGCAATGAACATCAAGCGTCTGATGGACCTCGGTTGCTACCGCGGCCTTCGTCACCGTCGTGGCCTGCCGGTCCGCGGTCAGCGTACGCACACCAACGCCCGCACCCGTAAGGGCAAGGCTGTGGCGATTGCAGGTAAGAAGAAGGTTACGCGCTAATCCGCGCCTGATTTTTTTCATCGACGTTTTGCTTAAACTTTTAGGACGACCTCTCTCATGGCGAAGGCCGCTGCTCCGCGTATCCGTAAAAAGGAACGCAAGAATATCATTTCCGGTGTTGCTCACGTGCTCTCCACGTTCAACAACACCATGATCACCATTTCTGACGCACAGGGCAACGCGATTGCCTGGTCGTCGTCGGGTGCGCAGGGCTTTAAAGGCTCCCGTAAGTCCACGCCGTATGCTGCTCAGGTCGCCGCAGAAGATGCAGGCCGCAAGGCACGCGAGCATGGCATGGAAACGCTTGAGATCGAGGTCTCCGGTCCGGGTTCGGGGCGTGAAAGCGCACTTCGTGCCCTTCAGGCCGTAGGGTTTAACATTACGTCCATCCGCGACATGACGCCCGTGCCGCACAATGGCTGCCGTCCCCGGAAGCGTCGTCGCGTCTGAGTGATGCTGTGCTGCGTATCGCGTGCGATACGCAGCATCTGTAAGTGATTGCATCTTTTACCGCACCGCTGGTGCGGGCCCAGGTGCCGCCAATTTCCCTTGGCGTGCTTCGTTGTTTGAAAGGCCACGACCTTGGTTCTCCAGAAAAACTGGCAGTCCCTCATCAAGCCGGAGAAGCTTGAAGTCGAGCCCGGACCGGTTGCCTCGCGCATCGCCACTGTCGTGGCCGAGCCTCTGGAACGCGGCTTCGGCATGACGCTTGGCAATGCACTGCGTCGTATTCTCCTGTCGTCGCTGCAGGGCGCTGCCGTGACCGCCATCCAGATCGATGGCGTGCTGCATGAGTTCTCCGCCGTACCGGGTGTGCGCGAAGACGTCACGGACATCGTCCTGAACGTCAAGCAGCTTGCTCTTCGCATGCATGGTGAAGGCCCCAAGCGCATGATCCTGACGGCCACTGGCCCGGGTGAAGTGACGGCTGGCCAGATCCAGGCAGGTCATGACATCGAGATCATGAATCCTGATCTCGTGATCTGCACGCTCGATGACGGCGTCAAGCTCGGCATGGAATTCACCGTCAATATGGGCAAGGGCTATGTTGCAGCAGCAGCAAACCGTCCGGAAGATGCTCCGATTGGCCTGATTCCCATCGATGCGATCTATTCGCCGGTGCGTCGGGTTTCTTACAAAATCGAGCAGACGCGTGTTGGTCAGGTCACTGACTATGACAAGCTGCTGCTGACGGTCGAGACCAACGGTGCGGTGACGCCTGAAGACAGCCTGGCTCTTGCGGCTCGGATTCTTCAGGACCAGCTGCAGCTGTTCATCAACTTCGATGAGCCGCGTCCGGTCCAGCATGAAGAACCGCAGGATGACCTGCCGTTCAACCGCAATCTTCTTCGCAAGGTTGACGAACTTGAGCTTTCGGTGCGTAGCGCCAACTGCCTCAAGAACGACAACATTGTTTACATTGGCGATCTGGTGCAGAAGTCCGAACAGGAAATGCTCCGTACGCCTAATTTCGGGCGCAAGTCGCTCAACGAGATCAAGGAAGTTCTCACCGGTATGGGGCTGTCGCTCGGCATGAGCGTCCCAGCCTGGCCGCCCGAGAACATCGAGGATCTGGCCAAGCGTCTCGACGAGACGTTCTGAGAACTTTCAAGGTAAGGAAAACTAGCAATGCGTCATGGTGTGAGCGGGCGTAAGCTCAATGTCACCTCTTCTCACCGCGCTGCCATGTTCCGCAACATGGCCGTGGCTCTCATCAAGCACGAGCAGATCACGACGACGCTGCCGAAGGCGAAAGAACTTCGCCCGGTCGTCGAAAAGCTGATCACACTCGGCAAGCGTGGCGACCTGCACGCCCGTCGTCAGGCATTCGCGCAGCTGCGTGACGATGCCGTCGTGACGAAGCTGTTCTCGGCTGTGGCCGAGCGTTACAAGGGACGTGCCGGTGGCTACTCCCGCGTTCTGAAGGCTGGCGTGCGTTATGGCGACAATGCCGATATGGCCGTGATCGAACTGATCGATCGCGATGTCACCGCCAAGGGCCAGGACAGCGGACCGAAGCAGAATGTTGCCGAGGAGCAGGAAGCCGCCTGAGGCTCCTGTTCTGAAGCATTAAAAAAGGCCGGGACAGGAATGTCCCGGCCTTTTTTGATTCGTGGTTTCTTGGTCACGCAAGTGTGTGATATGCAGGCAGCACTCTTTGCAGAATCTTTCCTGTCTCTTTCGGAGGCAGTCTGAATTTCCGTTCCTTCACAAGGAGCGGTTTCTCCCTTTTGAAGAATGTTCCGTCGTTCTTCTCATAGGGTCTGCATCATTCTGAGAAACAGGCCCGAGCACTCTCGTAGGGCCTGCCACGACGCATCGAATATGTATCCTGGCAATGAGGTCCGGATGGGTTCGTGATGCGTCCAGCGTTTGGAGAGCGTTATAATGTCTGAATCTTCCCCTCCAAAACATGGGTTGGCGGAAACCCTTGGAATACCCAGAGCCCTCTTCTGGGCGTTCGTGGGGCAGCTCCTGTTCATGGTCGGCGATGGTGTGGAGGCGGGGTATCTCGATACCTACATGCTTCATCACGGCCATACGCAGGGTTTCGTGAATGAAATGTTCACTTTCTATGGCATCACCGTGATGATCGCCGCCTGGTTCTCTGGGCCGCTTTCTGATCTCATGGGGCCAAAGAAAGTTATGTGGCTTGGTCTTATTTTATGGACCATCCTTGAAATTGGTTTTCTGTCTCTTGGGCTGGGACCAAATAGCGGACCCATGATCCTGCTGTTCTATACGTTGCGAGGGTTTGCATACCCGCTGTTTGCGTATGGTTTCCTTGTTTGGATCGCGGCCGCTACGCCAACCGCCATGCTGGGTTCCGCTGCGGGCTGGTTCTGGTTCTCATTTTCTGCAGGTCTCCCCACTCTGGGATCGCAGTTCGCACGATTTGCCATTCCCGCAATCGGTGAGCTTCGCACTTTCTGGTGTTCGCTTGGGCTTGTGATTCTGGGCGGCCTTGTTGCGCTGCTGTTCACGCATGAGCCTACAGGCAAAAAGCGTCTTCTGCCGGATCATATCCCGACCAAAGACATTTTCTTTGGCTCCATGAGCATCATGTGGCGCGAGCCGAAGACGCTGATTGCCGGTATCGTCCGTGTGATTGATACGTCTTCAGAATATGCGTTCCTTGCGATCATGCCCGCGTTTTTTGTGGATCATCTCGGGTTTTCCCTTGCCCAGTGGCTGAACCTCCTGTCGCTTATTTTCCTGAGCAACATCCTGTTCAATCTCGTCTCGGGCATGGTGGCCGATACGCTGGGACACCGGTTTGTCGTGGCGGTTTTTGGTGGGATTGGTGGTTTCGTAGCTATTCCGCTGTTCTATTATGTGCCTTTCTGGTTCCCGGGGAATTTCTGGGCTGTGGCTGCAGCAGGAATTTTCTATGGCGCAACGGTCGCGGCTTTCGTGCCGCTGTCTGGCCTCATGCCACAGATCTGCCCGCGTGAGAAAGCGGCTGCGCTCTCCATTCTTGGTCTGGGTGCCGGGGCATCCACATGGGTTGGACCAGCTGTTGTCGCTGGCTGTGAGGCGGTTTTCGGACCGGGCATGCAGTATGTGATCTGGACGTTTGCAGCGATCTATCTGCTGTCCGCTGGAATGACGATGGCTTTGACTATCTCCCCCGAAGCGCAGCGCTATAATGAAGAAGCCGCACGCCGGGGCGAGGACGCTCCTGCTGTCGGCCACTGAGTGGACGCCCTGATTTAGGGCATTCATTCGTCGCTCTGACGATGTAAAGGAAAAGGCAGTCCGCTACCGGGCTGCCTTTTCTGCGTTGGGAGAATGTCATGTCAGGGGAAAGACCTATGGACGCCAGTCTGGAACGTTTGCGGGAGGATGCCGATGGGTGTTCCGGGAAAGGCATTCTGGGAACAAAACTCTCTCGGGCGGCAAGAGAAACGGAAGCACTTGTCAGTGATCTGATGGTGGATCAGCCGCTGTTCTGGCTTCTGGCAGCATCTTTTATAGGTTTTTTGTTGGGAAAACGTCTTGTAAGGAAAAATTAAACTTCCGCAGCTGCGTGACGTTACGACATGACCACGAACTCTTGTCCAAGGGGACCACCGTCATGCTGCACTATGCGATTGTTTTCTTCATTATTTCCATCATTGCCGGTGTTTTCGGCTTTTCAGGCATCTCTGCCGCTACAGCAGGCATTGCCAAGCTGTTTTTCATTATCTTCCTGGTTCTGGCGGTGCTGGCCATTCTCGCAGGTGTTGCGGGACTGCACGCACTCTAATCGCCTGATACAAGGCTGATACGAAAAGGGCGGGTGCCAATGGCCCCGCCCTTTTTTATGGTCTTCAGTTCCCGTTCTTGTCCCTCTGGATGAAGGAGGGCAGGAACGGATTGTCCGTCTGAAGCGAGTTTTTGCTTGGAAGCTGTTGCGTCGTCCAGCCTCCGCCCAGATCCGTCATGAGTTTGACCTCGGCAAGAAACTGCTGCTGCCGCACGCTGAGCTGGGTTTCCTGATACTGAAGAGCATTCTGTTCGGCGGTGATGACCGTCGTGTAAATCTGCGTTCCGGCGAGATACTCGTTCATGGACACCTGAACGGCGCTTTCTGCGGTTTTCACGGCAGCATTTTGCAAGGCAAGCTGCTGATCGAGATAGCGCAGGCCGGACATCTGATCTTCGGTGTCCTGAAGAGCTGCCAGAACCGTCTGGCGGTAGGTGGCCACGGCATTGTCGTAATCGGCTTCTGCGCTGCGCACCGCAGCGGAGCGCGCCCCGCCCTGGAAAATGGTTTCGCTTGCAGCCGCACCGAGGCTCCAAGTGCGCGTAGCGGTCTGGATCAGCTGTTCGAGAGGATTGCCGCTATAGCCATAAGACGCGGAGAGCGTGACCTGTGGGAAGAACGCGCCGATCTCGTATCCGATTTCCGCATTATAGGCTTCCATGTTGCGCTCGGCCTGCGCCACGTCCGGACGACGCTGAAGCAGCATGGAGGGCACGGCGACGGGTGCGGCGGGGATCGTCTCGGGGAGGGGAGAGGCTGCCAGTGTGAGTTCTGCTGGAGCCCGGCCCGTCAGCATGGCGATGGCGTGTTCGTATTGCGCCCGGGCGATATGGGCGTTGGACAGGCTGGCCTGCGTCGATTGCAGCAGGTAGCGGGCCTGAAGGACGCTTGTTGGATCCGCGACACCAGCGTCGAGCTGGTTCTGGAGGATTTCCAGATTGTGGCGATAGAGATCCACGTTGCGGGCATAGAGCGCAATCAGGCTGTCCTGATAGCGCAGGTCGAAATAGTCCTGCGCGAGCTGAAGCTGATAGGACAGCCGCATGTTGGCGACGAGAGCAGCGTCGGCCTGAGTGGCGGCAACCTGCTGCTGAACCTGCCGGCGAATCATGCCCCAGACGTCGACGGTCCAGCTTGCGGATGGGCCGGTCGTCCATGTGTTGGATGTGTAGGACTGGCTGGAGGTATAGGTGAAGCCTCCGCTGGTATTTTCGGCGCTGCTTCCCTGTGAGTTGCGGTTGAAGCTGAACTTGCCGCTCAGGGTCGGGAAAAGCTGCGCGCGGATCGAATCAATCGTCGCGGCCGCCTTGCGATACTGCGCCTCATATTCCTTCAGGCTCTGGTTGGACGTGGCCACGCGTTCTTCAAGGTCGTTGAGAACGGGATCGTTGAAGATCGTCCACCAGTCTCCTTTGGGCATTTTCGCAAGATCGGGGGCAGCCATCTGCCAGCCCGGCGGCGGAGGCGCTTCCTTGAACTTGGCGGAGATGATGGCTTTCGGACGATGATAGTTCGGCCCGACCATGCCGCCGATACAGCCGCTCAGGAAAGGCAGGGTCGCCGCCCCCAGCAGGGCAGTGCGCAGGGTGGATTTACGGAGGGCGGGCATCAGGACTGTGTTCCCCGGGCTGAAAGATGGAAAAAGGAAGCGACGTGGGCACGCAGACGGCCCATGGCGCGTCCGAACCGGTCGAGATACAGGAAAATGACGGGCGTGCTGTAGAGCGTCAGCAACTGGCTGACCACGAGACCGCCGAGAATGGCGATCCCCAGCGGTCGGCGGAGTTCGCAGCCATATCCGTTGCCGATGATGAGGGGCACGGCACCGAATGCAGCGGCCAGAGACGTCATGAGGATCGGGCGGAAACGCAGATGGCTGGCCTGACGGATAGCCTCTCTGGCCGACAGCCCTTCACGCTGTGCCACGAGGGCGAAGTCGATCAGCATGATGGCGTTTTTCTTGACGATGCCGATGAGCAGGATCACGCCGATCATGGCCATGAGGGAGAATTCCTCTCCGCAGATCTGAAGTGCCAGAATGGCGCCAACGCCTGCGGATGGCAGCGTTGAAAGGATCGTCAGGGGATGGATCAGGCTTTCATACAGGACGCCCAGCACGATATAGACGGCGGCGAGGGCGGCGAGGATCAGCAGAACCTCACTCCCTGCGGATTTCTGGAAAGCGGCCGCATTGCCCGCAAACCCGCCGTGAATGTCTGACGGGACATGCAGCTTCACCATGGCGGCCTGGACGGCATCCACGGCCGTGCCAAGCGATACGCCGGGTGCAAGGTTGAAGGACACGGTCGTCGCGACGGATTGTCCTTCATGACTGACGGTCAGGGCGGTGTTGGTGTTGCGTTGGCGTGAGAGGACGGACAGGGGAACCATGTTGTCCACGCTGGTGGCAACGGCTGCACCGCTTGATGCCGATTTTCCGCCTGCCAGCGCGTTGGCGACCGAGTTCTGATAGGATTGCTCACTCTGCGACAGGGTCGTGACAGCCGTTGTGGCGCGGGCGCGGATATTGTTCGACGCCGTGCCGCCTGCTGCTGTTCCGCCGGAGGTGCTGATCCACATCTGTTGCAACATCGACGGATCCTGCCAGTAGCGGGGCGCGGCTTCCATGATGACGCGGTACTGGTTGAGGTTGCCGTAGATAATGGAGGCGGCACGCTGGCCGAATGCGTCATAGAGCGTATTGGAAATGAGCTGTGGCGTGACGGAATAGCGCGCTTCCGTGTCGCGGTTGATCGCGATGTTGATCCCCTGACCGCCCTGTTCCACGTCCGATGTTACGTCCATGAGTTCCGGCAGTCTGGAAAGCGCGGTTACGATCTTGGGAGTCCATTCGAAGAGGTCTTCGGCGGAGGGACCCTCAAGTGAATATTGATAGGCGGCGTCTCCGGGCCGCGCGCCCGTGCGAACACTGCCGGGGGCCATCAGGCGGAGCTGCGCGCCGGGAATATGGGAGAACCTGCGGGTCAGGCGTTGAATGGTGGTTGCAAGATCGTCCGTCCGCTCGGATTTGGGCTTGAGTGCGATGAACATGTTCGCCGAGTTGGCCGAACGTCCACCGACACCGCCCATGACGCCCACGACATCCCGGTCGGACGCGACGCTCTTCATGGCCTTGACCACGATTTTCTGAAGCGCCTGAAACGAGATCGACTGATCGGCAACCACACGCCCCATGATCTGCCCGGTGTCTTCGGAGGGGAAGAAACCTTTGGGCATTTTCACATACAGCACACCGGCCAGCACCAAAGTGGCGGGCAGGGACATTGCGATCAGGAACTGATGCCCCAAGGCCCAGTCCAGCGATTTGCCGTAACCCGACGTGGTGGCGCTGATCATGCGTTCGAGGAAACGGCCGGTCTTCTTCCACAGACCCGAACCGTTATCGTCCGTGTGGGTCAGAAGCTGGGCGCTGATCATGGGCGTCAGCGTCAGGGACAGGAGCAGCGAAATACAGAGCGTGATGACCATGGTCATCGCAAACTCGTGGAACAGCCGCCCCGCGATCCCGCCCATGAGCATGATCGGTGCAAACACCACGATCAGCGAGACTGTGATCGAAACGACCGTGAACGCGACTTCGGTCGTGCCTTTGATGGCGGCGTCCTGTCGGTTGTAACCCATCTCCATGTAGCGGGCGATGTTTTCCAGAACGACGATGGCGTCATCGACCACAAAGCCCGTCGAAATCGTCAGGGCCATCAGCGACATGTTGTCGAGCTGGTATCCCATCAGTGCCATGGCCCCGAAGGTTCCGATAATCGAAACCGGCACCACGATGGCCGGAACCATGATGGCGGAGAGGCTGCGCAGGAACAGCAGGACGACCACGACCACGAGTACGACGGCAATGACAAGCGTCTGTTTCGTATCGTCCAGAGAGGCCCGGATCGTCTTGGAGCGGTCGATCAGGATCGAAATATTGGTATTGCCGGGCAGGGCGGATTGCAGAGCTGGCAGGCGGCCGCGGATGCCGTCGATCGTCTTGATGACGTTCGCGCCACCCTGCGAGAAGACCGTACAGATGATGGCGGCATTTCCGTTCAGATACCCTGCCTGACGGAGATCTTCGACGCTGTTCTTGACGTCCGCCAGATCCGTCAGGCGGACAGGCTGGTTGTTGCGATAGGCGATGACCAGATCACGGTATTCTTCTGCATCCGTCGCCTGATCGTTGGTGGAGAGCATCATGCGCTCGCCATTGGCATCCAGAAAACCCTTGGGCGTATGGGCATTGGCGGAGGCGAGGGCAGCGCGCAGATCCTCGAAGCCGATCCCGTAGTGGAACAGGCGCAGCGGATTGATTTCAACACGCACGGCAGGAAGGGACGCGCCGCGGATTTCCACATCACCGACGCCTTGAATCTGGCTGAGCTGCGGGATGAGGATGTTGCTTGCGAAATCGTAGAGTTCCTGCGGTGTCCGGGTGCTGGACGACAGGGTCAAAGCGAGGATGGGCGGCCCGTTGGAGTTCGCCTTCATATAGGTCGGGTTGCTGCGAAGGCTGGTGGGCAGATCCTGCCGCGCGCCCTGCAGGGCCGCTTCCACGTCACGCGCAGCGCCGTTGATGTCGCGCGACAGGTCGAACTGAAGGGTGATGCGCGTCTGGTTGACCATGGATTCCGAGGTCATTTCCGTGACGCCGGAAATCGCCCCCAGATGCCGCTCCAGAGGCCCTGCGATCGTGCTTGCAATTTCGGACGGAGAGCCGCCGGGCTGGTTCGCGGTCACCATAATGACCGGAAAGTCCACGTCCGGCAGATCGGCGACGGGCAGGGCGAAATAGCCCATAACGCCGCCGATCACGAGAGCTACCGCCAGCAGCGTCGTGCCAACGGGCCTCAGGACAAAGAGGCGAACCAGATTCACGGAGCGCCTGTATGGGGGCTTGGGGTCTGGGGCTGCGACGGTGGGTTGTGGCGACGGTGACGCTGTATGAAGGCGCGCGTTTTCGTCCCCACTTCATCCATGAACAGATAGATGACGGGCGTGGTGAACAGCGTCAGAAGCTGGGACATCATCAGGCCGAAAACGATGGCTACACCCAGCGGACGGCGCAGTTCGGAGCCCACACCCGTGCCGATCAGCAGGGGCAGGGCGCCGAACAGGGCGGCCAGCGTGGTCATCAGGATCGGCCGGAAGCGGAGCATCGCCGCCTGCTTGATGGATTCAAGTGGCGTATGACCTTCCAGACGCTCGGCTTCGAGCGCGAAGTCGATCATCATGATGGCGTTCTTTTTCACGATGCCGATCAGCAGCACGATGCCGATGATGCCCATGATGTCGAGATCCATCCCGAACAGATAAAGCCCGATCAGCGCACCGATGGCGGCGGATGGCAGGGTGGAAAGGATCGTGATCGGGTGGATATAGCTCTCATAGAGAATGCCCAGCACAATATAGACCGCAACCACAGCCGCCATGACCAGCCAGACCTCGTTGGACAGCGAGGAACGGAACGCTGCCGCCGTGCCCTGGAAGGCGGTCTGGAACTCCCGTGGCAGACCGATCTGCTTTTCTGCGCGCTCGATGGCGTTGGTCGCAGCGCCCAGCGAGTAGCCGCTGGCTACGTTGAACGAAACGGTTGTGGCCGGGAACTGACCGAAATGGCTGATGAGCAGCGGCGCGAGCACATGCGTCATCGTCGTCACCTGCGACAGCGGTACGAGCCCCGATGTCGGCTGGCGCGTCGGGCCGGACGTGCTGCCACCGGCCTGCGAAGAAATGCCCGGCAGGTAAAGCTGGCTCAGGGACGTGAGATCAGTCTGGAGTTTCGGGTCGGCTTCCAGAATGACGCGATACTGGTTGGATTGCGTGTAGATCGTCGTGATCTGACGCTGGCCATAGCTGTCATATAGCAGATTATCGATTGTCTGCGGCGTAATGGAGTATCGCGCGCCGGTCGGACGGTCGAGCGAAAGCTGGGCGACCAGCCCCTCAGCCTGAAGATCGGACGTGACATCCGTCAGTGACGGCTCCTTGCGCAGGGCCTCCACGAATTTCGGCACCCAGGTCTTGAAGGTGTCGTAATCCGGGTTTTCCAGCATGAACTGGTACTGCGTGGCAGAAATCGAGGAATCCAGCGACAGATCCTGAATCGGCTGGACGTAAAGCTGTGCCCCGATCACCTGATCTCCGGTGGAGGACAGGCGACGCATGATTGCCTCAAGGCTGGACGTGCGCTGCTCACGCGGCTTGAGGTTGATCAGGAAGCGCCCGACATTCAACGTCATGTTCTGGCCGTCAATGCCCACGAAAGACGAAATGCTGGCGACGTCGGGGTCTTTCAGGATCACGTCTCCAAGAGCGGCCTGACGGTCCTTCATGCCCTCGAAAGAAATGGCCTGCGACATCACGGAGATGCCCTGAATGACGCCGGTATCCTGTGTCGGGAAAAAGCCCTTGGGAATGGTCCAGGCCAGAATGCCGGTCAGGACGATCGTGCCGAGCGTGACCAGAAGGGTCGTGACGCGGAAGCGCAGCACGACGTCGAGCCAGCGCCCATACCCCGCGATCAGGGCGTTGATGCCTCGCTCGGTGCGGTTGGACAGGCGGCTCCAGACTGTGTTTTTCGTGGACGGCGCATGCGTGTCGGAGAGCAGACGGGCGCACATCATCGGTACCAGCGTCAGGGCGACGACGGCAGAAATGATGATGGTGATGGAAAGCGTCATCGCGAATTCATGGAACAGACGCCCGACGACGTCCTTCATGAACAGCAGGGGGATCAGCACGGCGATCAGCGAAACCGTCAGCGAGATGATGGTGAAGCCGATCTCCCCCGCGCCTTTGAGCGCAGCGGTGTAGCGGTCTTCACCAGCCTCGACGTAACGGGCGATGTTCTCGATCACAACAATCGCGTCGTCGACAACGAAGCCGGTCGCAATCGTCAGGGACATCAGTGACAGATTGTCGAGCGAGAAGCCCAGTAGATACATCGCTGCCAGCGTCCCGATCAGCGATAGCGGAACGGACAGGCTGGGAATAATCGTCGCCGGGATATTCCGCAGGAACACGAAGATCACGCCCACGACGAGAAGCATCGCGAGCGCCAGTTCGTATTCCACGTCATTGACCGAAGCGCGGATGGTGGTGGTGCGGTCGGTCAGCGGGGTGACATCAATGCCCGGCGGCAGATCGAGCTTGAGCTGCGGCAGGACCCGCAGCACGTTGTCCACGACGCCGATGACGTTCGCGCCGGGCTGACGCTGCACGTTCAGAATCAGCGCAGGCGTGCGGTTGGCCCAGGCGGCAAGCTGTGCGTTCTCCGCCCCTTCAACCACCGTCGCAATGTCGCGCACGCGTATCGGGCCGTTGTTCTGATACGCGATCACCTGATTCATGAGCTGTTCGACGGACTGGATCTGGCCATCGATGCGCAGAGAGGTGGAGCGCTTGGGGCCGTCGAACGTACCGGTCGGGGAATTGACGTTCACCGTGCTGATGATGGTACGCAGCGTGTCGATTGCGATCCCGTAAGAGGTTAACTTCGGAATGTTGACCTGAATCCGGTACGCCTTGCGGTTGCCGCCTGATAGGGTGACAAGACCGACGCCGGAAATCTGGCTGATCTTCTGCTCAAGCCGCGTGTTGACGTAATCTTCGACCTCAGGAAGCGGCAGCGTTTTCGACGTAATGCCGAGCGTCAGGACGGGGGTGTCTGCCGGATTGACCTTCGCATAGATCGGAGGGGCGGGCAGATCGCTTGGCAGCAGCGAGGTGGCGTTGTTGATCGCGGCCTGAACTTCCTGCTCGGCCACATCCATCGACATGTCCAGCCCGAACCGCAGCGTCAGAACCGAAGCGCCTCCCGAAGACTGGGACGTCATCTGGTCCAGTCCGGCCATCTGGCCGAGCTGGGTTTCCAGAGGCGCGGTGACGGACGTACTCATGACGTCCGGCCCGGCACCCGGATAGAACGTTGAAACCGTGATCGTCGGATATTCGACCTGCGGCAGCGCTGAGACGGCCAGAAAGTGGTAGCCGAGCAGGCCGCTCAGCAGGATGGCGAACATCAGAAGGCTGGTGGCAACCGGGCGCTCGATGAACAGGCGGGACGGATTCACGATCTTACTGTTCCCTGTTTGGCTGTTCTGGACGGCGATCAGTGGTTGCCGGTGTCGGCGGGCGAGGACGGGTCGTTCTTCTTCTGAGGCGCATCGGAACTCTGTTGTCCGTCGCGATGGTGACGGTGCTGGCTGGCGCTTTTGTGCTCAGCTTCAGTGGTCTGCGCTGCTGCGGAAGACGTATCGGGGATGGAGACCTTCTGACCGGGACGCAGATGGCTGACACCATCCGTCACGATACGGTCACCGTTGCTCAGACCCTTTTCGATCACGGCATTCGTGCCGTCGGTCGTGCCGACCGTAACGGGCACGACTTCCACGGTCATGTCAGGCTTGACGCGATAGACGAAGCGGCCGTCAGGGCCGGTTTGCAGGGCATTTGCAGGAACGAGCAGAGCATCATGCAGCGTCGTGACCAGCAGATGCGGATTGACGAACTGATTCGGAAAGAGATGCTCGTCTTCGTTCGCAAAGATGCCACGCATCCGGACCGTGCCGGTTGCCGTGTCGATCTGGCTGTCGAGCGCCTTGACGGTGCCGGTGGCGATTTTGTGAGTATTGTCGCTGTCCCAGGCCTCGACGGACAGTTCGCCGGTTTGTCCCAGATATTTCATGACCTCCTGAAGCTGGTTCTGCGGAACCGTGAAGATCACGGAAATGGGCTGCATCATCGTCAGAATGGTCAAACCGCCGGACTGGCCCGCCGTCACGTAGTTGCCAACGTCAAGCACGCGGATACCGACACGTCCTTCGACCGGTGCAATGATGTGACAGTACATCACGTTCAGCTCGGCATTACGGACATTGGCTCGGTCGAATTCGACCTGGCCTTCAAGCTGCTGCACCGTGAATTCCTGATCGCGCGCGGTCATGGCGGAGGTCGAGTTCTGCTTGATCAGGCGCTGGTAGCGGGCGTTGTCCACGCGGGCCTTTTCAAGCTGCGCCATATCGGCGGCCAGCGTGCCGCGATACTGAGAGAGCGTGGCTTCATACGGACGCGGATCGATCAGTTCGAGCTCATCACCCTTATGAACGTGCTGGCCTTCCTTGTAATAGACAGCCGAGATATGGCCGTTGACGCGCGGCGTGATCGTCACGTTCGTCACGGGGACGACAGTACCGAGTTCCTGAAAAATCACGGGCATATCGCCGCTATGGACCGTTGCGACGGCAACGGGCTGCACGTTTCCGTCAGCCGCAGCGCCACGACCATGTTTGTGGGTCGCACCATGCGGGCGGAAGATTGCGAACAGGATCAGAAGAGCAATCAGAAGAACAACGCCCCAGAGGACCCAGCGCCGACGTGACCGTGCGGGAGGGGGAGAGGACTGGGCGGTGTTGTTCGTAAGGCGGTCGCTGGAGCTGGCCGTCTGCTGATCCATGGTGGTTCTGTCTTTCCGCATAGCAGAGCGCAGGGCTCTCAGGCGACGATGTTATGTGTTTTCATGCTTATACGGCAGGAGGCCAGCGCCTGCCATGACGCGACCTTAAATCCTGTTCAGTTTTGGTAATGAAAATCAAAATGACCGAAAATGATACGTTTCGTTACTGTTCTGCCCGATAGTTTTTCTTGGGGCTTGTCTCTTCCCCAACCAGAGATCATATCGGACTGGAACCGGATGCCTCCGTCGTGCGTTTGAACTGAAGACAGGTTAATCCGGACAGAGGAGAATAAAATGGCTGATACAACTGAGACCAAAGTCGAAGGCCTCCTGGATGACGCCAAGGGCAAGATCAAGGACGGTTTTGGTGGCCTGACTGGCGACGCAAAGCTTCAGGCCGAAGGCAAGTTCGACCAGCTTTCCGGCATGGCGCAGCAGGATTTTGCCGATCTGTACGATGAAGGCGAAACCAAGCTCGAAGCGGCAACGGCGTTTGTGCAGGATCGCCCTCTGATTTCGCTCGTGATCGCGACGGTCGTGGGAATGATTGTGGGTGGACTGCTGTTCGGCCGCAAAAGCGATTGAAGCGCAACAGGCGTTTCGACCGGACGGACGTCTTTGTGCTAGAAGCCTTCCGGAGTGATCCGGGAGGCTTTTTTTATGGAATGGTTTTACGACAATAACGGGCAGCAGGCCGGTCCAGTCTCCCGTGAGGAAATCCTGCGCCTGATCATGCAGAGGCAGATCAAGCCTGAAACACTTGTCTGGACGTCGGAATTCGGGGAGACGTGGCGACCCGCCAGCGCAGCGGGACTTGTCTCTCCGCTGACAGGGCTTCTGCGGATGTCTTCAGGAAGTGCAGAACACTGGGCCTGGGTGCTTCTGGTCGGGCCATGGCTGATCCAGCGTCTGACGTTGTTGATCCTGGTCTGGCGCCATATCCCGGAACGTGATCGGATGGGACCGTTTTCGATCGTCGCGATGATGTCGCTGCTTCTGTTTTTTATTTCCTTCATGCTGGATCGAAACTCGATCCGCGAAAGTGGAAAGACGCCGCCGGGCTTCTGGTGGTGGCTGTTTTTGCCGGGATATTTCTGGAAAAGGCGCCAGATCGTCGGTCGGGGACTGTCGTTGTTGATCGTCAGTCTGCTTCTTCTCGCCGTCAATGTGACGGAGAAAATCTATCAATTCCCTCAGATAGAGAAAGAACTTCAGATGCAGCATGGACAGACGGAACAGCCTGCTCCATCGCCGCCGCCAGTGGCCGGTCAGGAGAACCAGCAGGAAGACCTCTGACGCTTCAGGTAAAGAGTCTTTCCCACCACACTTGACATATTAAACTTAGAGACAATGCATTTTTAGGCTTCCCTTTCGAGTCGCCATGATTCAAAACCGATTCGGTCACCTGATTTCGCGGTGATCTGTCGGGGAGACGCTCATAAATGCCGGATTACGCCCTGGAAGCTGCCCATGGGGGGCTGGTCGTCGGGATCGACGAAGTCGGGCGTGGTCCTCTGGCCGGACCGGTCGTGGCATCTGCCGTGGCCTTTACGGCTCCGCCGTCTGCCACCCTGTCTGCTCTCCTTGATGATTCCAAGAAGCTGACGGCCCGACGCCGGTTGCTCGCCTATGAGGCCCTTATGGCCGACGATCAGGCATTGATCGGCATTGGCGCGGCATCCGTTCTGGAAATCGAGCAGATCAATATCGCCCAGGCCTGCTATCTGGCTATGCGCCGGGCGTTGTTCCGGCTCGGCCGGATGCCGGACCTTGCTCTCGTAGACGGCAAACATGCCCCGAAACTGCCCTGTCCCATCAAAATGGTGATCGGTGGCGACGGGATCAGCCTGTCCATTGCCGCAGCCTCCATCATCGCCAAGGTAACGCGCGACCGCCTGATGGCGCGTCTGGCCATGCGTCACGATGCCTATGGTTGGGAGCGCAATGCCGGATATGGCACGGCCGCACACATGCAGGGGCTGAAACTCCGTGGGGTGACACCCCATCACAGGCGCGGGTTCGCGCCGATACGAAATATGATTGAAGCAGAGGTACACGCAGCATGAGCGGTGAATTTCCCGTCGACCAGATCCTGCGTGGAGAATGCATCGAAACGATGAAGACGCTGCCGGACGGGAGCGTGGACTGCATTTTCGCCGATCCGCCGTACAATCTTCAGTTGCGCGGTGAACTGCGCCGCCCGGACGAAACCGTCGTGGATGGCGTGGACGACGACTGGGACAAGTTCGCGGATTACGCGACCTATGACAATTTCACGCGCGACTGGCTCAGAGAAGCGCGCCGGATTTTGCACAAGGACGGCACGATCTGGGTCATCGGCTCCTATCACAATGTCTTTCGTCTGGGCGCGATCATGCAGGATCTGGGGTTCTGGATTCTGAATGATATCGTCTGGCGCAAGTCCAACCCGATGCCGAATTTCCGTGGGCGGCGCTTTACGAATGCGCATGAGACGCTGATCTGGGCCGCGCGTGGTCCGCAGAGCAAATATCGCTTCAATTATCAGGCCATGAAGGCTCTGAACGACGATCTTCAGATGCGTTCGGACTGGTACCTGCCGCTGTGCACGGGCAATGAGCGTCTGAAGAACGAACACGGCCTGAAACTGCATCCGACGCAGAAGCCGGAAAGTCTGCTGCATCGCGTTCTGGTGGCGTCAACCAACGCCAATGATGTGGTGCTGGACCCGTTCTGCGGAAGTGGGACGACCCCGGCAATGGCCAAGCGTCTGGGCCGTCATTACATAGCCATCGAACGCCACCCGGATTACGTCAAGGCCGCGCGCGAGCGTGTGGCGCGTGAAGAACGCCTGACCTCCGAACAACTGGCGACGACCCCGGCCCGGCGCGAAATGCCGCGTATTCCGTTCGGAAGTTTCGTGGAAACGGGTGTCTTGCCAGCGGGAACAGTGCTGTATGACCGGCAGAAGCGTCTGAAAGCGACCGTAACACCTGACGGCACCCTCGTATCGGGTAACCAGCGCGGCTCCATTCATAAACTCGGTGCAGGTCTAACCGGCGCGCCGTCCTGCAATGGCTGGACGTTCTGGTATTTCGAGCGCGATGGCCAGTTCGTTCAGATCGACGTCCTGCGTCAGGAAAGTCAGGCGTTGCGTAACGTCGGCTGACGGAAAGCCATCGCCCATAAAAAAAAGCCGGAGAATTTTCTCCGGCTTTTTTTATGTCTGGATCACGAACGGTTAATGCCCTGCGAAGCCAAGGAAGCCGATTGAAGGATCTGCTTTGCCGCCACTTGCATCGAAATGCGGGGAGGCGACGACGGCGGAACGTTTGGGTGTGACGGATTTCCCGCCGATCGTCAGATGGCCGCTGCCGTTCTTCATTTCCACGCCCTGATCGGACACGCTGTTCTCGATCTTTCCGTCCGGATTATAGGTCCGCATCGACAGCAGCAGGAACATGATGTCCTTGCGGTTCAGGTCGATGGCCATGTCCAGAGGCGTCTGGTCCAGAACGTTGTGTCCACCCATGTCTGCACCGCGGTTGAGCGCTTCTTTGGCCGCATTGAGGGAGCCACGGTTAATGGCATCGAACAGGGCTACGGTCGGGTTCACGTCGGCGCGGGCATGACCGGCATCGTCGTCGGATGCGTCTGCTCCAGGAAGGGCGGAAGGCGGCGCGGCGCGCTGGGCGGCCTTGCGGGCTTCGGCTTTCTTCTGATTGGCTTCGGCTTCCTGTTCAGCCTCGGCGTCGTCGGCATCCTGAGCCTGGGCGTGATGCCAGGGTACGAGAATCGTCGGCGTCATTGCCAGAGCGGCAACGAGCAGCAGGCGGGGCAGGGTGGGGAGCAGTCGCATAAAACCAATATACTGTGATCGTTCGTCCTGCGCGAGTCTGCAGATGCCTCTCGGAGGTGCCGGATTGTGACATTTTTTCAATGACCTTCCCGCCACCAGCCGATTGCGAGGAAAATCAGCGCCGCAAGCAGGGCTGCCCATGCCGGAACGAGGTCCGTCGTTCGCGTCTCACCTGCGACGGCCGCCGTGGTGACGGGAAGGCCCATCCAGTCCGATCCGCTCATTATCGAGCCGATGGGAACCTGTTTCAGGTGGGGCGTATGATCCGCAACCCATGCCACGGTTCCTCCCGATGCCTGAGCGCTGGTGCCCATGACGGTCGCGGTGGCGCGCAGGTCCTGCCGTTCGATCGGGTCGTGAGAAACGGGGCTGGCGAAAGCGACCAGACCATCCTGCCGGACACTCCAGATGCCGGGCATTGTGGCGGCCAGCGTGGCGTGCCAGACGCCATCAGTCTGTTTCAGGGTAACGGGCGTACGCTTTCCGTCCGGCGCGGTGACGAAAGCTTCTGGCGAGACAGCCTGTCCCGCAGCATGGCGTTCGACATCAAGCTGGCCGTTTTCGATCCGGGCAGTAAGGCGATTTTCCTCAAGATCCGGCTCTTTCATCAGCCAGTGTGACAGACGCCGCAGAAGCTCGGCCTGCGGTCCACCACCGCCTTCACCGCGAGACCACAGCCAGAGCTGGTCCGACATGAGCATGGCCACGCGCCCCCGATCGACACGGTCCAGAAGCAGAAGCGGCGCGCCGTCCGGGCCATGCATCAGGTCTTCGCCATGCGACTGGTCCGGGCGCAGCGCACGATACCAAGGACCCCAGTCTTCTGTCAGGCCAGCCGTGACAGGATGGGTTTTGCCCAAAGCAGTCAGGGACGGACGGAAGGCCCGCGTAACCACTCCGTCCGTCCCGACATGGGCCGGAAGAATCTGTGCGAGGCTCGTATCCTGAAGCGTGCCGTCCTGCGTGAATTCCGGTCCTGCCGTCACCAGCAGGCCGCCGCCATTGCGGACATAATCGGCGATATTGGTCAGGTATTCGTCCGGCAGGATGTTGCTGTTGCGAAAGCCGTCCAGAATGATGAGGTCGAAACTGCGGATCTTTTCCTGAAACAGTTCGCGGATGGGGAACGGAATCAGTGCCAGATCCGACAGCGGCGTACCATCATCGGTGTTGGGGGAACGCAGAATGGTGAAGTGCACGAGATCCACGGACGGATCGGCCTTCAGTAACCTGCGCCAGACGCGCTCTCCCTGATTGGGAACGCCGGAGACCAGAAGCACCCGCAGCCGGTCGCGCACGCCCCGGATCCGTACAACGTCGCTGTTGTTTTCCGTAGAGGCTTCCCCGGCTAGCGGAGAAACAGACAGGCCGACAAGCGTTTCGCCGGGATGTTGTACGGGAACCGTGATGTCCTGCGGCGTACCGGTCCGGATCGGGCGGGTCTGCGACGGGGCATCGCCCGATCGGATCGTGAGAACGGCGTCGGCGGCATCCGGAGCACCGAGATCGTCCACCTGCACGCGGAGCGTGGCGTTCTGCCCAACGATGGCATAAGGCGGCGTGCTCAGGATGCGCAGACGACGGTCCTGTTCTTCCCCGCGAGCTGTCAGCAGAAGATGCAGAGGCAGTTTCTGCCCATCCGGTCCCTGAAAGCGCGCCGGGAGATGGGCTGGAACGTCATGATCCATACCGTCCGTCACGACGATGGCACCTGCAAAACGGCCCTGCGGCAGATCGGCGTGGTCCAGCGCTTCGAACAGGCGTGTGCCGTGGCCCATGCCACCCGGAACATCGACGCGATGGAGCGTCAGGCCCGGAAGATGGGCCGCGTCCTGCATGATCTGCCGTGCGGTCTGGTCCGCGATAGCCGTGCGGGGGCCGACCTGCATCGAGGCCGAACGATCTACGACCAGCAGCGCATCCTGCGGCACCGGGCGGAGCACCGGATGAAGCGCACGCGGTCCGGACAGCCACCCCAGCAGAGCGAGAACGGCCAGGGCCCGCCAGATCATCCCGCGCGCGCCGCGCAGGGTGCCGTAAATTGCGCCTGCAACACTGAGTGCGGCCAGCGTTGCCAGCAGCCAGACGGGAAGCATCGGAGAAAGATCGAACATCATGGCGCGTCCCCCTCGTCGGCGGTGTCGGGACTGGCTGTGGCGGGTGCTGCATCCGGGCTGCCGAGGCGGCGGAGCATTTCAGGATACTGGGCCTGATCGTTCTTGTAGTTTCCGGTAAGGGCGTAGAGCACCATGTTTACGCCAAAACGATAGGCCTGCGTGCGCTGGTCTTCGCTTCCGGGAATGACGGCAAAGGGATGGTTGCCCGATCCGTCAACGGCCCAGGCATGCGCCCAGTCGCCATTGCCGATGATGACGGGGCTGACGTCATCATTCGCCTCGTCGCCATTGCGCGCCACATAAACCGGCTGCCCGGCAACGCGACCGGGAAAGCCGCTGTGCAGCAGATAGAAGGTGTGGGCCAGAACGTGCTTGTCCGTCAGCTTGGCAAGCGGCGGCACGACGAGACCATCGGTCACGCGCTGCAACGCGGCCCGGGCGGCGGCGCTTGTGCCAGAATCGGTGTCGGTGCCAGCACCCTGTTCGTCGATCAGCAGGATCCCGCCGTGTTCCATGAACGTATTGAGCGCTTTCGTGCGTTCGGGATCGGGCTGCATATCCGGGGTGATCGGCCAGTAGAGAAGCGGATAGAACGCCAGATCGTCCTTGCCCGGAACAACGCCGTCGGGATGGCCGAGTGTCGCGGAACTGCGGGCGCTCGTATAGTCGGAAAGGCCCTGAAGCCCTTCGCGGGAGACAGCATCGATATCGTCATGACCCGTGAGAACATAGGCCAGCCGCGTTTCGAGAGCAGCCTGCGGCACGGTTGCCGGAAGCGGAAGTGTTGTCTGAGCATGAGCCATCGGCAAAAGCAGTAGACCTGCGACCGCCAGAGCGCCGAGCAGACCGCGCCGCCGCAGGGACAGGATCAGATCCAGCAGCAGAAGCAGCAGACCCGCCGCCATCAGCGCGGGGCCGATCGGACGCTCCGCATGCGCGCCATCAGGCGACATCAGGGTTCCGAGCAAAGGTTCCTCCACCATCTGCGAAGCGGTGTCCCCGAGATTGAGCGCGCGCGTTCCACGGGCCGGACCATAAAGCCCGGCAGGATGCGTGACGGAAACATCCGTATGCGCCAGATCCGAAGCACGGATGGAGCGCGCGGCCTGTGGCGGCATGACGAGGCCTCCATCGCTCCCGACAATACGCCATGGCGCCAGTTCCGCCGGACCGCCGCCTGCCACGCCAGCGGAGCGTTCGATCAGACGTTCCAGCATGTCGGGAAACAGCCCCGAAAGCGGCACATTCGACCAGTCGGGCGAGGGCGTGACATGGAACAGCACGATCTCGCCATTGCCTTCGGCGCGCGCAGTCACGAGCGGGGTGCCGTCGCTTAGGGCCGCCCAGACATGATCCGTTAGTCCCGTTTCGGGCTTGGCCAGAACCTGTCGTGAGACGGTGACATCGGGCGGAATCGTCAGGTCCGAAAACGGCGAGGTCTCGGGGAAAGGCGCCAGCGTCTGGGGTTTCCCCCACGACATCGGGCCGCCTAACTGACGCATCCCGCTCATGAGATGGACGGGAAGGAGCGCATCGGAGGTGGCGTCGGACGTAGCGGCCTGATCGGCTGCGAGACCGGGGCCTGCGAAGCGGACGAGCATTCCGCCATGACGCACCCAGTCCAGAACGCGATGGCGCGTCTGCTCGCCCGAAAGTGCCCCATCCGTGGCGATCAGAACCGACAGAGGCGCGCCCAACAGGGCCGTGGCGTCGCCGCTATGCAGGTCCGCAATCGGTTGCAAGGCGCGATTGAGGAAGAACGCCGATCCGACAAGAGGTGTCGCGTCGCCGGGCGTCTGGAGGATACCGACCGGGCGGCGGTGATCGGCCTGTCCCATCAGATGCACAGCAGCAGGGCCGGTCGTGCCTTCAAGTGTCAGACGATCAAGCTGGTTCCGCAGCAGGGCCGGGAGGGAGAGCGTCTGGTCCTTCCCGGTCGTGAGGGGGTAGGCCGCAAGCGTGCCGCCATTGGCATTGACGGCATGCAGCGTCACGGTCCGGGGTGGGCAGGGCAGCGTGTCGACTTTTGCATGAAGCGCACCGTCCTGGCCTGTCGCGGCATCAAGGCGCAGGATGTCACAGCCGTTCCAACGCATGTCCTGAACGGACCGCGCTTTTGCAAGCGCTCCACGCAGCGCGTCGTCTCCCTGCGCAGCCAGACCGTCCGAGAGAACCCTCACATGCTGGTCCGCCAGATCCCGTTCCCGAAGCAGGGCGGCCAGCGCCTGACGGTCCGTTGGCCAGGGCTGCGGACGCAAATGTGAGAGATGTTCGGACAGGGCATGGGAATCGTGGGTCATAAACGCTTCGGGCATCGCTCCGTCCGGTGCGCGTGCAGCGTGCAGGAACGTGACGTCCTGACCGTTGCGGATCGCGGTTTCGCCAAGCGCGAGCGCTGCGGAAATACGGTCGGTCCAGTGCGGAATGGCGGCCCAGCCATCATCGAGAATGAGGGTCAGCGGTCCGTTGCCGGTTTCGGCTTGATGCGGCGTCAGGACAGGGCGCGCCAGCCCGAAAATGATGAGGGCCACCGCCACCATGCGCAGAATCAGAAGCCAGAGCGGGGAACGGGCGGCGTCCTCCCGCCGGGCCGTGAGTCGGTTCAGGATGAGCAGGGACGGAAAAGACTGTTCCTGCGGAGCGGGCGGCGTCGCTCGCACCAGCCACCACAGCGCAGGCAGGGTGAGCAGACCGAGGAGAAGGAGCGGAGCAAGAAGAATCATCGGCCGCCCCCAAGCGCCATATGAAGCGCAAACAGGGCCGAAAGCGGGTCCTGCGACGTGTCATGCACGATGCAGTCCGCATGAAGCGAAGCCGCACTCTGTTTCAAGGCCGTGAGATGCGCGTTCATCGCCTGCTCATAGGCCGGACCGAGACTTTCCATGGCGGGAAGAGTCAGAACGCCCCCCTCAAGCCCTTCGAACCGGACTCGTCCTGCGCGTTTCAGCTCCCGCTCCGCCGGATCGAGAATACAGAGAAGATGGGTCCGCACCGGACGGCTGGCGCAGGTTTTAAGAAAGGTGTCGATCCGGTCCTCGTCCCACAGGAAATCGCTGATCACCACGAGATCGGACCGTGGAGGAACCAGAGACATGCGGGGAAATTCGGGCTCATCCGCATCCTGACGCAGAAGGGATGCCGCCAGTCGCGGAAGAACCTGACGTCCGGCAAGGGCGCGCCCGGCCTCAATTCCGGTCAGCAGACCCGCGCGCTCGCCGCTGCGCAGGGATGCGGACGCCAGCGCCAGCGTGCAGAGCTGCGCGCGTTCCGCCTTGGTCGGCAGGGCATCGGACGAGCGCCACTGCATGGAAGGCGAGGGATCACACCACAGCATCAGGGACTGGGCGTTCTCGCGCTCGCGCTCACGGACCCAGAACGTGTCTTCAACCGGCGAGCGGGCAGATTGCCGCCAGTCGATGGACGTTGCAGGTTCGCCAGCATGATAGGGCCGGAACTGCCAGAAATCCTCGCCCGGTCCCGAACGTCTGCGACCGTGAACGCCGCTTTGCAGGCTGGCGGCAATCTTTTCGGCTTCAAGAACGAGCGCGGGCAGGGGCAGGCTTTCCGCCTGCGCGGTGGGAGCGCCGGAACTGGCGCCCCGGTTGCGGCGGAACAGATTGCGTAGGGTATCGGACGGACTTTTCACGGCGATCAGAGGAGAGCCTGAGCCTGTTTGCGAATCAGGGCCTCACTGTCCGTCCCGGCCGCGCGGGCGCCAAAGCCCAGCCCGATACGATGGGACAGGACCGGGCTTGCAAGGGCCACGACGTCATCAAGGCTCGGCGCCAGACGGCCATCAAGCAGCGCGCGGGCGCGGGTCGCGATCATCAGTGCCTGAGCTGCGCGAGGGCCGGGGCCGAAGGACACGGCGTCCCGGACTTCCGGCGATGCGGACGGATCTTCCGGACGCAGCGAACGCGTCAGGCTCAGGATTGCATCCACGATCTGATCGCCGACCGGCAGACGCCGGACGAGGTTCTGGGCCGCGAGCAGACTTTCGGCATTCATCAGGGCGGAGACCGTCGGCGTCGTGGCGCCTGTCGTCTGAAGCAGCATCTGCCGTTCCGCGTCCCGGTTCGGAAAACCGAGGCTGATCTGAAGCATGAACCGGTCGAGCTGGGCTTCAGGCAAGGGGTAGGTGCCTTCCTGCTCGATCGGATTCTGGGTCGCGAGGACATGGAAGGGGCGCGGCAGGGCATAATCCTTGCCCCCCTGCGTGACCCGACGTTCCGCCATGGCCTGCAACAGGGCGGACTGGGTGCGGGGGCTGGCGCGGTTGATTTCGTCGGCAAGCACAAGCTGGCCAAAGATCGGGCCGGGCAGGAAGCGGAAGGCGCGTCGTCCGTCAGTATCCTGATCGAGAATTTCCGCCCCGGTGATGTCCGACGGCATCAGGTCGGGCGTGAACTGGATACGCGTGGCGTCCAGACCCAGAACCTGTGAGGCCGTGTTGACCAGCAGGGTCTTGCCCAGACCGGGCGCGCCCATCAGAAGTGCGTGACCACCCGACAGGATCGTGACAAGAACCTGTTCGATGACGCTGTCTTGGCCCAGAACAATGCTGCCGATGGCCTGACGGACATGATGGAGAACCGGAGCCAGACGATCGGCTTCAGCCACGTCCGCCTCGCCCCGCAGGGTGCCGGCGGAGACGCCGGAAGAATATTGCTGCTCGCTCATAACGCCAGTCTGACAGGTGTGGGGGTTTCATCAAGGCTCGATTGCACCCAAGTTGGTGTGAGAAGAGAGTTTTTATGCAGTTGGAGGGAAAATTGAGCGATCATCAGTTCCGGCAGGCGGCCCGGCCTGACGTCTTCGCGGCTCCAGATCCGCTGGTGCCACCGTCTTCCTTTCCCGACTGCTCGTCCACGGGCCCTCGAAAGCTGCCCTTTCTGATCCAGCGCGACGGGACATGGCTTTATCGGGGCTCGGCAGTGAAGCGCAAAGCCATGCTATGCATGTTCTCGTCCATGCTGACCCGCGACCCCGAAGGCATCTACTGGCTGAAAACGCCGATGGAGCAGGGGATCATTCAGGTCGAGGACGTCCCGTTCGTAGCGGTCGAACTGGATTTTCGTGGAACCTGCGGTCGCCAGCAAAATCTCTGTTTCCGCACCAATATGGACGAATTGATCTGCATTGGCCCCGAACACTCCCTGTCGTGTGACTGGGATCGACCTTCGGAAGAATGTGCCGGTGTGCCTTACATCCATGTGCGGGACGGCGAAGGCGCCTTTCCAATTCAGGCACGGGTGACGCGCGCGGTTCATTATGAACTCGCGGCTCTCGCCGTTCCCGGTCATGTAAAAGGAAAGCCCTGTCTCGGTGTCTGGAGTCAGGATTGCTTTTTCCCGCTTTCGCGGCCTGCATGACACATCGCACCGGCCTGTTGGAGCGTCTGCCGGATCGGAAAGGTCTGGACCGGATCTGGAGTGTCCTGCCTGAAGCCCGTCTTGTCGGCGGGTCTGTCCGTGATCTGCTCGCAGGTGTTCCTGTCCATGATCTGGATCTTGCGACTCCGGAGCCTCCCGAAGCGGTGCAGCAGCGGCTGGAAAACGCGGGAGTCCGGGTGATCCCGACTGGCCTGTCCCATGGAACGGTAACAGCGTTGCTGGATGGGGTTCCATATGAGATCACGACCCTGCGCCGGGATGAAGAAACGGATGGACGTCACGCGGTCGTAGTCTGGACGCAGGACTGGACGGAAGACGCAGCACGGCGCGATTTTACGATCAACGCCATGTCGCTGGATCGTCATGATCGTCTCCATGACTATTTCGGAGGACAGGGGGATCTGAAAAGCCGTCAGGTCCGCTTCGTAGGGGACGCATCGCGCCGGATTGCAGAAGACGCCCTGAGAGCGCTGCGTTTCTTCCGGTTTGAGGCGCGTTATGGAAACGGCAATCCTGATCGTGCAGCCCGTAAAGCCGTTTCGAAACAGCTGAAACTGATTGGGACGCTTTCTGCCGAACGGGTCGCGTCCGAACTCTTCAGAATTCTTTCGGGTCCGCGCCTCGCGAAAACAATCGCGGCGATGGAGGCGGTTGGACTCTTGCAGGTTATCCTGCCTGATCCGGACCCGGCTGCTTTGAATCGTTTGCTAAATTGCGGTGCTCCGGAAAATCCTCTGCTCAGGTTATTCGCCCTTTGCCATGAAAGCAGCCGGGAGTTGCCCGGACGACTGAAACTTTCCAACGCGGATGCCGCGAGAATTGACGTCTGGGCTTCAGACAATCCGATCCTGTCTCCGCACATGTCTGACGATGACCTGCGTCGACTGCGCGCGGAACAGGATCTGGACCAGAGTCTGGAACGGAGTTGGCTGCATCAGGCCCGTCTTGTGGGTAAGCCTGACAGCACATGGGACGGTTTTCGTTCTAGATTGCAGGCGCTTTCACAGCCGCATTTTCCGTTATCCGGCAAAGACGCTCTTGCTCACGGCGTTCTGCCCGGGCCGGGCATGGGGCAGTGGCTGAAAAAAGGCCGGGACTGGTGGATGATGCAGGGATGTCTGCCGGATCGTGCGCAGTGTCTGGCCTATCTTGTCGCGCATCCGTGAGATGGCGGTTTCGTCCTTTTCGCAAGGTTTGCTAAACCCCCGGACATGACGAAAACCACAGCCCTTGATACGGACAGCCGCGTCCTGATGAAACGCATCTGGCGCGAGGAAATGCGCCAGCATGTCGGACGGATCATTTCCGTTGTTGTCCTGACCGTTCTGATGGCAGCACTGACCGCGCTTTATCCTGCCGTCATCAAACGGGCTGTGGATATGTTCGCGGCGCATGATTCCCGAATTTTGTATCAGATTCCGGCGCTTGTTGTGATCGTGACCGGACTTAAGGCCGCGTCCCAATATGGACAGACGATTGCCGTGCAGGGGCTGGTTCTGACGGTGATTCGCGGCTTGCAGTCCCGTATGTTCGCGCATTCGCTTCAGGCAGATATCTCGACGATTGAAAAGGACGCGCCCGCCAAATGGGCCGCCCGCTTTACCACTGACGCCATTTCGATCCGCGAGGCCATGATCCGTGTGGTCAACGCGCTCGGAGACGCCGTAACGGTAGTGGGACTGGTGATTTCCATGATCGTGACAGATTGGGAACTGAGCCTGATCGCGCTCGTGCTCTATCCGATCGCGGCTGTTCCTATCCAAAAGCTGGGCAAAAAAGTGCGCCGTGCCTCGGGCGGCATGCAGGAGCAGATTGGCGAGACCTCAGCGCTGCTAAACGAAAGTTTCGCTCTGGCCCGACAGATCCGTATCTACCGCATGGAAGACCGGGAAAGCTCGCGGGTCGATCATTCTCTTGATCTGCTCCATTCTGCATTTCTGCGTATTGCCAAAGGTCGTGCTCGCGTTGATCCAGTGCTTGAAGTTCTGGGTGGTGCAGCGGTGGCTGCCGTGCTGGGGTTTGCGGGATGGAGGGCAGCTCAAGGCGGCGCAACACTCGGAGACTTTACGGCGTTTATCGCAGCCCTCTTGACTGCATCCCGACCCATTCGCGCGCTGGGTTCTCTCAACACGGCCCTCCAGGAAGGTCTGGCCGGACTATCGCGTGTTTTCGCTGTGATTGACGAACCCCCGGCCGTGATGGAGCGGGCGGGGGCGAAACCCCTTCCAGCAGGCAAGGGACACTTGGTTTTCGAACAGGCAGGGTATCGTTATGAAGACGGCCGGGTCGCATTGCGGGGCCTGACTTTCGACGTGCAACCCGGAAAAACCGTGGCGCTTGTCGGCCCGAGCGGCGCCGGAAAATCCACGGCACTGTCCCTGATCCCGCGTCTGCATGATGTGAGTGAAGGGAGTATCCGGCTGGAAGGCGTGGATCTGCGCGATCTGACACTCTCATCCCTTCGCGATGCCATCGCCTATGTCAGTCAGGATACGACCCTGTTTGATATGTCTTTGATCGAGAATATCTGGATCGGGCGTCCTTCTGCATCGCGGGATGACGTCGAAAAAGCATGTGCCATGGCGGCAGTCGATTTTCTCGATAATCTGCCTGCGGGACTGGAAACACGGGTAGGACCGGGTGGACGTCGACTGTCGGGCGGCCAGCGTCAGCGTGTGGCACTGGCCCGTGCCCTTTTGCGCAATCCGCGGGTGCTGCTTCTTGACGAAGCAACGAGTGCTCTGGATTCTGAAAGTGAGGCGCGGGTTCAGAAGGCCTTGGCCAATCTGCGTTCAGGCCGCACGACCGTGATTGTCGCACATCGGCTCTCCACGGTGCAGGCGGCAGATCTCATCGTCGTCATGGATCACGGCGCTGTCGCCGAAGCGGGGACACATGCGGAACTGCTCAGGCAAGATGGTCTTTATGCACGGCTGGTACGAACCCAGTCTTTGGCAGCGGCCTGAAACAGGGCCGTCAGTTCTGGGATTAATGCGACATATAGGTCTTTCTTGAAGCCCAGATCGCGTTCCAGAACGTCGTTCGGCTCAACCCATTCCCAGCAGTCGAATTCCGCTGGCTCATGAAGGTCCAGCCGAATATCGGAATCCTGTCCTTCGTATCCCATCACGAACCACTTCTGGGTCTGCCCCCGGAAGCGGCCACCCAGCGCCTTGCCGATCAGGGCAGATGGCAGATCATAGGACAGCCACCCCTCACGTTCGGCAATAATGCGGGCGTTGCTTGTGCCGATTTCTTCGCCCATCTCTCGTATGGCGGCTGTTTCGGGCGTCTCGCCCTCATCGATCCCACCTTGCGGGCACTGCCAGACACGGCCTGGAAGATCCGTCCGGCAGGCGATGAACAGCTTGCCCTCCCGATTAAAGAGCGCAATTCCGACATTCGGACGATAGGGCAGGGTCATGTAATCGCTCATAAAGGGGCAAGCGGACTGGAAGAAAGTAGATTGGCGGCCTGATCGTTTCCGATGCCGCCATCGACGAAACTTGAAGGCGGCACCAAAACAAAACTGCCTGCCGCCGGGCCTTTGAGCCAGGTTGCAAGACGGTCGATCATGACGGGTGTGACAGGACCGACCATCAGCAGAATTTTCGTGGGCTTTCCGTCCTGAGGCAGCAGGGCGGCAAGGCGATGATCCAGAGTGGCAGCATCCGCATCGCCATCAATCCAGGCCGTCGCGGTCATGCCGCGCGTGCGGCGACCATCCTGTGCAGAGCCTGACAGATAAAGAAGGCCCTTACCGCTGATTAAACTGGCAATCGGAGCAAAATCCGGCGAGGTCGCGTAACCGCCGCCCGGTTGATCGTCTCCGTTTTCAGAAGCATCCGTCAGGCCTTCCGCGCCTGTGGCCCGTGAAAGGCACCATTCCAGTTCACGCTGGTCATCAGCGGCGGAATTGCCGTATCCCAGTGCGTGAGGCCCTTCATCAACGCGTTCAGGATGGGCGCTTTGCATTGGAAGCGTAACATAGACTTCCCGATGGCTGGCGTGTGCACGCGCAATAATATCACTGATATTGCTGACATAAGGCGAAATCCCGACCGCGACCGGCGCTGGAATGCGCGAAAGCACATCGTAGGTCAGGGCGTCGGAATAACCAAAACCCTGAAGCACGATTGCAATGGCGGTCTTGTCCGCTGGAACCGCGGGCGAAGACGGTCTGACAGCGGCTGTTGAACCGACGGCGGTGGGGGGCGTCATCGCGGGCAGGGTCTGCTGTGTCACTGCGGTCGAAGGCGCTGCCGGGGTAGGCGGAACAGTCTTGGCGGGAATGACCGTCAGTGCCGCAACCTGTATTGCAGGATGCGGCGTCTCAGGCGAACTGACAGGGCGTGCCGCCTCTTTCGGCACCGGTGTGGAGACGATTGAGGAAGTGTTCTGTGCAGGCGGAGCTTCTGGTTGTGCCGGAGGAGTAATTTTTGCCAGAACGACAGGTTTCTGTTGATGGAACAGAAACGCCGCCGCTCCTGCCCCTCCTGCGAGAAGGACGGCCCAGAACGCGATCAGAAGGCGTCCGATAACGGGAAGTCGTTGCCAGAGCCCTGCACGGCTGGAGGCGGGACGGTTCTGCACGATCCGGGATGTCCTTAGTTAGTGATGTGCTTCAGACGGTTTGGGGGCGGCAGGAGCGGCAGCCTTCACTTCGGTCGCCGGGGCTGTCGCAGGAGCCGGATTTGAAATGCCTGCCATCGCGTTGACGACCTTGATGGCCTGCTGAAGCTGGAAATCCGTCGCGGGCTTTGTCGGGTCAAATGCGGGCCAGTTGGCATCCGGCATTTTGGGAATGGATTTCGCAATCGGCGGAATATCTGTGCGTGGCGTTTCGGTTGTCCGGTTGCCGCCGATATTCGTCAGAATATGGGATAGATCCGCTTCACGATATCCGTAAGAATCGTCGTCCTTTGTTTCGGAGACGGGGATATCGGGGGTGATGCCAAGGCCCTGAATGGAGCGCCCGGATGGCGTGTAGTAGCGGGCTGTCGTCAGGCGGACTGCGCCCTGATCTCCGATCGGGATCAGGGTCTGGACCGAACCCTTACCGAAAGTCTTTTCGCCGAGGATGATGGCGCGGTGATGGTCCTTCAGCGCGCCAGCCACGATTTCACTGGCCGAGGCAGAGCCACCGTTCGTCAGGACGACAATCGGCAGCCCATTAGTGATGTCCGTACCCTTTGCATCCCAGCGCTGGTTGTTTTCCGCATGGCGACCACGAATGGAGACGATTTCTCCGTCCTTGATGAAGTCATCCGCGACCGCAATGGCCTGATCGAGCTTGCCGCCCGGATTGGAGCGCAGATCGAGGATGATCCCGGTCAGCTTGCCGCCGGGGGTCTTGGCCGCTTCCGCTTTGAGTTTATCGAACGCGGCATGCATGGCGCCTTCAAGATCGTCATCGAATTCGGTCAGACGGATATAGCCCGTGCTGCCATAAAGCGCCGACTTTACGATCTGGACATGGACGATTTCGCGCGTCATGTCGAAGGTCAGGGTCTTGCCAGTCTTGGGGCGCACGACTGTCAGGCTGATTTTGGTGCCCGGATCGCCACGCATCTTGCGGACGGCCTGATCGAGCGTCAGGTCATCGATGCTCTTGTGGTCGACCATCGTGATGAAATCGCCCGGCTGGATGCCTGCGCGCGCGGCCGGGGTGCCGTCGATCGGGGAGACGACGCGGACATGGCCGGATTCACCCTGCACCTGAAGACCCAGACCGCCGAACTTACCCGAAATCTCGGTCTGCATGTCGTGGAACTGGGCTGCGGTCATGTAGGAGGAATGGGGGTCGAGGTTGCCGACCATGCCATCCAGCGCGTTGTTGATGAGGTCTTTGTCGGACACGGGGTGGACGTATTCCGCCTTCACCACGTCCATGACCGTTCCCAGTAGAGTCAGCAGACGGACGGTTTCCGCGCTGTTGTCATGAGAAATCTCACGGGCGAAGGCTGCTCCCGGAAAGTCGCCGGAGCCAGCAAGACGCAGGGCGCCCGGTCCGACAGCCAGTCCGGCCAGAAAGGCGGTGCCCAGCAACAGGCCACTGCGAAACTTCATGTGATCTCCATCCTCGGGCACGAAGGAACCTGCTGGCCGACGGTGCTCCGTAGAGAGACTAAGCCGGTTCAGGTTGCCAAATTACTAAGATATGATCCTACAAGGTCAGACGCGCTCGGCAAACCGGCTCAGAGGAAAGGAGCCGGGCTGACCACCTGTGCGCCGTGGCGCAGCTGGACAAAAAGCATTCCTTCCGCCGCGGGCATCTGGCCGAGTGTGGCAGCTTTCCTGATGCTTTGGCCACCCGAAACAGTCAGTTGGCCCAGTCCGGACAGCACGAAACGATAGTTGCGCCCGCAATCAAGGATCAGCATCTGTCCGAAAGAGCGGAAAGGACCGGCAAATTCGACTCGGCCTGTACACGGAGCTTGCACGGGAGCGGAGGAGAGGGCGGCGTAGGTGATGCCGGTTGCTGGTCCGGCTTCTGTTGCCTGCCCCCAGCGGATCGCAACATGGCCCGGAACCGGGGCGTGGCCGCCACTGCTGGAAACGCCCTGTCCAGCGGAAGAGAGAGACTGGGCCTGCGAGCGCGCATGACGGGCACGTTCGAATTCGTGCTGGCGGGCGAGAGCTGCGGCTTCTTTTTCAAGCTCGGCGCGGGCCTGTGCTTCCTGCCGTACCAGACTGGTGATTTCCGAAGAAAGTTCCGCTGCGGCCTGCATGGCATCGGCAACGGCTTTGCGGGCTTTTTGCGCGCCCTGATCTGCGACGGCTTCCTGATGCGCTGCAATCCGGGTCCGGGCGGCGGCAGTGTTACGCTCATGCGTCTGCTGCGTCAGCAGGTCCGAAAGCTCTTTCTGGTGCCGCTCCAGATCGCTGCCGATGGCATGGAGTTCGTCTTCGCGGGACTGGAGGGTCTGGGCGCGCTGCCGGGTGAGCTGGGAAAAGCCACCGAGAATGGAAAGGGCGGTTACGCTTTCAGACGCTGTTTCCGGAGAGGCCAGCAGTGCCGCATCAGGCGCTATGGACAGGCGCGCTGCGATGGGGAGCAGGGGTTGCAGGGCGGCATTCTGCTGGCGGATGTCTGCCTGAACGGCCGTCCGTTTGTTTTGTAGTTCTACAATAGTGTTTCGCAGGGTTTGGATGCGGCTCTGAGTGTTGTCCAGAGCAGACTGGGCCGTATGAGTCTGGGCGGTGTAGGCGAGCGTCCGGGCTGTGTCCTGCTTGGCTTTTGCTTCGGCCTGCGCCGACGCGATCTGCTTGGCCCGCAGGGTTGCGGCTTCTGCGGTCTGTTGCTGCTCCAGCGCGCGACGTGCGGCCTGTGCGCGGGCGAGGGCTCTCTGCCCCGCGCTGGGTGCTGTCAGCGTTGATTTCGCGGCATGATGGTGTGCCGCATGGTGCGCTACCGCCCAGTGGGACGACAGGAGCAGGGCAAGCGGCAGAATGTGTCGTGAATCAGGGGCTTTCAAGCAGGGAGACACCCGTCATTGCGTCAGGCTGCCTGATGTTCATGAGGGCCAACATAGTTGGAGCGAGGTCCGCCAGACGACCGTCATGAATGGTTTTGCCGTGAGCATGGGCTAGAATGACTGGGACGACATTCAGGGTGTGGGACGTATGAGCGCCGCCCGTCACAGGGTCTCGCATGGTTTCGCAGTTACCATGATCCGCCGTGACGAGCAGGGCCCCGCCGGCTTCGGCAATGGCGGTATTGATGCGGCCCAGCCCCTGGTCGACCGTTTCGCAGGCCTTGATGGCGGCGGGCAGGGAGCCTGTGTGGCCGACCATGTCCGGATTGGCGAAATTCAGGACGATCATGTCGAATTTGCCGCTCTCGATGGCGGCAACAGCCTTGTCCGTCAGTTCGGGTGCGGACATTTCGGGCTGGAGATCGTAGGTCGCTACCTTGGGGGACGGGACCAGAATGCGCTCCTCACCCTCGAACTGGACTTCGCGGCCTCCGTTGAGGAAGTAGGTGACGTGCGGATATTTTTCTGTCTCCGCCATGCGAAGTTGCGTTCTGCCCGCTTTGGCTACCACATCCCCCAGCAGATCATCGAGCGGCATCTTGGAGAACAGCACACTCATGTAAGGGGCCAGATGGTCGGAATAGCGGGACATGCCGCAGACAGACGCGAACTTTATCTTCCGTCCGCTCTCATATTCTGCGAAATCCGGAAGGACCAGAACGTCCAGAAGCTGGCGGATACGGTCTGCGCGGAAGTTGCAGGAGAGGATGCCGTCTCCGTCCTTCATGCCAGCGTAGTCGCCCAGCACGGTGGGAAGCACGAACTCATCACCCTTATCGCTGTCGTAACTGGCCTGAAGCGCGGAGAGTGCATCCGTGGCGTGAGGCCCCTTCGCATCCCGAATGGCCGCGACGGCCAGCCCAACACGTTCCCAGCGGCGGTCCCGGTCCATGGCATAATAGCGGCCGCTGAGTGTGGCGATTTTTACGGTGGCTGGCAGATCCGTGAGGAATTTTCCGATGAACTGTTCACCGGAGCGCGGCGCCGTATCGCGGCCATCGCTGAAGATATGAACGGCGACGGGAACGCCTGCTGCGCTGACAATTTTGGCCAATGCAACAACATGATCCTGATGGGCATGCACGCCGCCGGGCGAGATCAGACCCATGAGATGGCAGGTTCCGCCCGAGGCTTTCAGCGCTGCGATGTGCTCCAGCAGGACAGGGTTCTGAGCCAGGGAGCCATCCCGGGCGCTGCGGGAAATGCGGGGCAATTCCTGCATGACGACGCGACCGGCACCGATATTCAGATGTCCGACTTCGGAATTGCCCATCTGTCCGTCAGGAAGGCCGACATCCTCGCCTGATGTTTTCAGAAACGCATGAGGGCTTGTGGCCCAGAGCGTGTCGAATGTCGGTGTATTGGCGAGGCGGACTGCGTTGTCTGACTCATTCTCGCGCCAGCCGAAGCCGTCGAGAATGACCAGCATGACGGGGCGGGGCGTTGAGGATGCAGACATGGCAGTCTCCTGAAGGGAAGGAAGGAGTGAACTGTCGTTCATCATGCCACCATTCCCCGCAAATGCGAACGCCCGCCGTGAAGGCGGGCGCTGCATTGTGATCGGGAGGCTGGCCTCAGAGTTTGTCGACGCCGCTCTTGACCGCATCCTTGGCGTCCCCGACGCCCTTCTGGACTTTGCCCTTGAGGTTCTGGGCAATGCCTTCAGCCTCAAGCTTCTCATCGTTCGTCACGTGGCCGACTTCTTCCTTGATCTTACCCGTCACCTGATTGGCAACGCCTTTGATCTTGTCTTCGATGGAACTCATGACCGGATCCTTCCGTCTTGATGTTGTGCAGATATTAACGGGTTTCGCCGTGCCGGGTTGCGTCGTGACAGTTTAAGATGCGTGACAAAATACGGCCGCGCTTTCATACATCCCCAAAGATCCATTCCCAGAAGACGTCCCTCAGAGTTTCCGGAGAACCAGCATGACCCAGAGTTGCGACCCGAATGGGCAGACCAGCAGTGGTTGCGGCGTTGGCCTGACACCCGAGCAACGGCGTATTCTTCACGAGCACGGCACGGAACGCCCTGGTTCCAGCCCGCTCAATGACGAGAAACGCGCGGGAATCTATGCCTGTGCGGCCTGTGGACGCCCGTTGTTCTCCTCGGAGGCCAAATATGACAGCGGCAGTGGCTGGCCGTCATTTTTCCAGCCTCTCTCCGACGGTGTCGAAACCACGCAGGACAGCCGCTATGGCATGGTCCGCACGGAAGTTCACTGTGGGAACTGTAAGGGTCATCTGGGGCATGTCTTTCCCGATGGGCCGCCGCCTACGGGACTTCGCTATTGTATGAACGGTCTGGCGCTCGATTTCCGCCGGGCCGAAGGAGAAAAAGCATGAGCAAGGCGCTGTCGCCTATTGTCCTCGACCATCCGCTGGTGCGCCACAAGCTGACCCGTCTGCGTGACCACAACACATCCACGGCAGGTTTCCGTCGTCTGACGCGCGAACTCAGCCTGTTGCTGGCTTATGAAGCCACACGGAACCTGTCGCTGGCTCCGCGTCATATCGAAGCACCGAGTGGACCGATGGAAGGCGAAGAGCTGGACGGCAAGAAGCTGTGTTTTGTCTCCATCCTGCGGGCAGGAAACGGTCTTTTGGACGGGATGCTGGATCTGGTTCCGTCCGCGCGTGTGGGGCATATCGGGCTGCGTCGGGATCATGAGACGCTTGAGGTCAGCGAATACTATTTCAACATGCCGAGCGACGTTCCGGGCCGGACCTGCATCGTGCTCGACCCGATGCTCGCGACAGGGCACTCTGCTGCGGCTGCGCTGACCCGCGTGAAGGCTGCCGGGGCGACAAACCCGATCTTTGCCTGCCTGCTCGCTGTTCCCGAGGGAATTGCCCATATGGCGGAGCTGCACCCTGACGTGCAGATCGTGACCTGTTCGATTGACAGCCATCTGGATGAGCATGGCTATATCGTTCCGGGCCTTGGAGATGCGGGCGACCGTCTGTTTGGGACGCGCTGAAACAGAGGCACACGCTCTTGTGTGCTGAAATGTCAGGCGTTTTGTGTCGGGTATGGAGGCTCATCCTGAGGAGAGCGTTCCATGCCTGCCTATGCTTTATTTGTCCGTGAAAAACTCGCCGATCCGGCTGAATTCAAGAAATATTCGGAAGTTGTGGCTGAAACCTTCAAGGGGTTTCCGGCCAAAATCCTTGCAGCCTACGGCAAGCAGGAAAAGCTCGAAGGCACCGAGCCTGATGGTGTGGTGATTATCGAGTTTCCGGACGCAGCTTCGGCGCGTGCCTGGTACGAAAGCCCGGCCTACCAGAAGGCTGCCGAGCATCGCTGGAAGGCTGGGCCGTACAATGTCGTGATTGTGGACGGGGTCTGAGGATCAGTCCCGCCGGACGATGTAATGTCGCGCCAGATCGGTCTCGATCTGGTGGGCATGTTCGGTATCACGGGCTTCCACCATCACCAGCAGTTCGGCGGTCTGAACAGACGGGGAGGCGAACAGGCGGTGATGGGAGACTTCAATGATGTTGCCGCCGTAATTGCCAATACGGGTGGAGATGTCCGCCAGCATGCCCGGACGATCGGGGATCTGGAAGATCAAGCGCAGGATCCGACCATCCCGGAGCAGGGAGCGAAGGATCGTATTGGCGAGAATGCGCGCGTTGATGTTGCCGCCAGAAAGCGGTAGGGCGACGTGGCGGCCCCTGAACAGTTCAGGATAGGCCAGAACGGCAGCAAGGCCCGTGGCGCCTGCGCCTTCGCAGACCTGCTTGGCTTTTTCAGCCAGTGTCGTGACGGCGCTTTCGACCTGAAGTTCGCTGACGACGAGAACTTTGGAAATCCGGTTACGAAACGCGCTCAGGCAGTGGTCACCGAGTTTTGTAACCGCGATGCCTTCCGCAATGGTCGATCCGCCCAGTGTCGGGCCGTCTTCCTTGGGATAGCTGGACAGTGAGGCATAGGCCTCGACCTGTACGCCGATCACCTCAACGTCCGGGCGCAAAGCTGCCATGACGGTGGCAAACCCACCAATCAGGCCGCCACCACCCACTGGAACGACAACTGTGTCGATATCCGGTGCGTCCTGCAGAAGTTCAAGTGCCGCCGTACCCTGACCGGCAATGACGGCAGGATCGTTGAACGGGTGAACGAGAACGCGCCCGCCCTGCTTCTGAAGTTCGGCGGCTGTTTCGCTGGCCTGTGCGAAGTCGTCACCTGCGAGCACAACGTTCGCGCCCCAGGCCTGCGTTGCCGCGACCTTGGTGGCGGGCGTGAAGCGCGGCATGACGATGGTGGCATCAATACCGAGAAGACTGGCCTGACGGGCCACACCCTGTGCGTGATTGCCTGCAGAGACGGTAATGACGCCGCGTGCCCGTTCTTCCGGCGTCAGGAGGGCCATTTTGTTGGCCGCTCCGCGCTCCTTGAAGGAGCCGATCGCCTGAAGGTTTTCGAGCTTGAGCGTAATCTCCGCTCCTGTCAGCTTGGACAGGGCAGGGCAGGAAATCGTCGGTGTGCGGACCACCGTGGAGGCGATGCGCTCGTGGGCGCTCTCGATATCCGCGATGGTCACGACAGGGGTGGTGGACGTCAGGACGTCAGACATCAGCGATATGCGACCTTGAGGATTTCGTAAGTCCGGTCTCCGCCGGGAGCGGGGACAGACACGGTATCACCGACATCCTTGCCGATCAGTGCCTTGGCGAGCGGCGAGGAAATCGAAATCAGGCCCTGCTTGATGTCAGCTTCATGGACGCCAACGATCTGGTACAGGGCTTCCTTGTCGGTTTCTTCGTCCACGAGTTCGATATGCGCACCGAAACGGACGCGCGTTCCTGTCAGCGTGGACGGGTCGATGACTTCAGCACTGGAGACGATACTTTCCAGTTCCAGAACGCGCCCTTCGATGAAGGACTGGCGGTCCCGTGCTGAGTGGTATTCGGCATTTTCGGACAAATCGCCATGTTCGCGGGCTTCTGCGATGGCGCGGATGACAGCAGGGCGTTCAACGCTCTTGAGATTCCGCAGTTCGTCTTCGAGACGCTGCAGTCCCTTTGCGGTCATGGGGATTTTCTGCACTCTGCAATCCTTGGGAAAAATCATTGCGACTAAATGCGCATAAGTACCAAATAATAAGGTTTTTTAGCGATTTTTGCAAGAGTTGGAAAATTTATTATTGAAAAGCGATAAATCTGTTATATGCGCAGAGCAGATATTCTCTTATTGAAAAACAATAATAATTTCACTTCCGCTTTTCAGCGCCGGGTTGGGATCGGACGTGATCTGGACGAAAGTCAAGAACTGGACGAGGTCATCTGAATGCCCATTGCCATTAATCTGGACGCATTATTGCGTGAGCGCGGCATGACCCTGACGGAACTGTCGGAACGGGTTGGGCTGACACTGGCCAACCTGTCCATTCTTAAAACGGGGAAGGCCAAGGCCGTCCGGTTTTCAACGCTTGAAACGCTGTGTCGTGTGCTGGAGTGCCAGCCGGGGGATATTCTCGGATTTTCCGAAGAAGAATAGCCCCGTCGAAAGTCGCTCCGACGGGGCTGATACCGGGTTCTTCCTGTTAGAATGTGCCCTTGAAGTAGGACTGAAGCGGGGCAACACCCAGATCGTCTTCTTTGAGGACCGCAATCGCGTAGGTCGCCGCACGGGCACCTGCGATCGTGGTGTAGTGCGGGATCCCCATGGTCAGGGCGCTGCGACGGATCTCGTAGCTGTCCTGCGCGGCCTGACCACCCTGCGAGGTGTTGATGACCATCTGTACGTCGCCCGAGCGGATGGAATCCACGCAGTTCGGACGGCCCTGCATCACCTTGTTCACGCGCTTTACGGGAATGTCCGCGTCTTCCAGACGGGACGCCGTGCCGCTGGTGGCGAGGATCGTGAAGCCCATGGCGACCAGTTTGCGGGCCAGTGGCTGGACGTGGGCCTTGTCGCTGTCACGGACTGACAGGAACACCGTGCCTGCAAGCGGCAGTGTGACGCCAGCGGCAAGCTGGGACTTGGCAAAGGCGCGCTCGAAGCTGGAATCTAGACCCATGACTTCACCCGTGGACCGCATTTCCGGGCCGAGGATCGTGTCGGCATTGGCGAAGCGGTGGAACGGGAACACCGCTTCCTTGACAGCCACATGCGGCGAGACCGCACCGCCATCGAGCTTGAACTCGGTGAGCTTCGCGCCTGCCATGACGCGTGCGCCGATCTTGGCGACCGGAACCCCGGTAGCCTTGGCGACGAACGGTACGGTTCGCGAGGCGCGCGGGTTTACTTCGAGGACGAAGACTTCCTGATCCTTGATGGCGTACTGAACGTTCATCAGGCCACGGATGCCCAGTTCGCGGGCCATGGCTTCGGTCTGCGAGCGCAGTTCCGTCACCAGCGCGGGAGAGAGCGTGTAGGGTGGCAGGGAGCAGGCGGAGTCACCGGAATGGATGCCGGCTTCCTCGATATGTTCCATCACGCCTGCGACATAGACGTTCTCGCCGTCGCAGATGCAGTCCACGTCCGCTTCGATGGCATCGTTGAGGTAGTGGTCGAGCAGGACGGGGCCAGTCGAGACTTCGGGGCCTGCGGCGCGCAGGACCCCGTTGAGGTAGCGCTTGAGGCCCGGCTTGTCATAGACGATTTCCATCGCACGGCCGCCAAGGACGTAGGAGGGGCGGGCGACGACCGGGTAGCCGACCTCTTCTGCGATGGCTTCGGCTTCCGCCGGGCTGCGGGCGATGCCGTTGCGGGGCTGGCGCAGGCCGAGCTTGCGGAGCATGGTCTGGAAGCGCTCTCGGTCTTCGGCGCGGTCGATCGCGTCTGCGGGCGTGCCGAGCAGCGGGATACCGGCGTCTTCAAGGGCGCGGGACAGCTTGAGCGGGGTTTGGCCGCCATACTGCACGATGCAGCCCAGAACCTTGCCGCCCTTGGCTTCGGTGCGGATCAGGGCGATCACGTCCTCGGCGGTCAGGGGCTCGAAATACAGGCGATCCGAGGTGTCGTAGTCGGTGGAGACCGTCTCGGGGTTGCAGTTGACCATGACCGTCTCGAAGCCGGCTTCGCGCAGGGCGTAGGCGGCGTGGACGCAGCAATAGTCGAACTCGATGCCCTGACCGATACGGTTCGGGCCGCCACCGAGAATGATGATCTTGTCGCGGTTCGTTGGGCGACTTTCGCATTCCGGCGTACCGAACCCGCCTTCATAGGTCGAGTACAGATAAGGCGTGTCGGAGGCGAATTCTGCGGCGCAGGTGTCGATGCGGCGATAGACAGGCGTGACAGCCAGCTTCTCGCGCAGGTCTGCAACATCCGTGACGCTCTGGCCGGAGAGGCGGGCGAGCTGGACGTCGGAGAAGCCCTGGGCCTTGAGGCGGCGCAGATTGTAGGCGTCTGTGGGCAGGCCGTTCTTTTCGATCTCGCGCTCGGACACCACGATGTCTTCGAGCTGGCGGAGGAACCAGGGCTCGAACTTGCAGGCTGCGTTGATCTGTTCGACCGACAGTCCGGCGCGGAGGGCCTGCGCGGCCATCAGGATGCGCTCGGGGCGCGGTTCGGCCAGAGCGGCGAGATAGGCGTTGTGCGAACCGTCGCCGGGAGCTTCGACCGGATCGAGACCGGTGAGGCCCGTTTCCATCGAGCGCAGACCCTTCTGGATGGCTTCGGCGAAGGACCGGCCCACCGACATGGCTTCACCGACCGACTTCATGGACGTCGAGAGGAGCGCCGGGGAGCCGGGGAACTTCTCGAAGGTGAAGCGGGGGATCTTGGCGACGACATAGTCGATCGTCGGCTCGAAGGAGGCCGGGGTCGTTTTGGTGATGTCGTTCTTGAGTTCGTCCAGCGTGTAGCCCACAGCCAGCTTGGCGGCGATCTTGGCGATCGGGAAGCCGGTGGCCTTTGAGGCAAGCGCGGAGGAACGCGACACGCGCGGGTTCATCTCGATAACGACCAGACGGCCATCGGCGGGGTTGACGCCGAACTGCACGTTGGAACCGCCGGTCTCGACGCCGATCTTGCGCAGGCACGCGATCGAGGCGTCCCGCATCCGCTGATATTCCTTGTCGGTCAGCGTGAGCGCGGGGGCGACGGTGATGGAGTCACCGGTATGGACGCCCATCGGGTCGATGTTTTCGATGGAACAGATGATGATGCAGTTATCCGCGGTGTCGCGGACCACTTCCATCTCGTATTCTTTCCAGCCGAGGACGGATTCTTCGATCAGGACTTCGGTCGTGGGGGAGGCGTCGAGACCGCCTGCGACGATCTGGTCGAATTCTTCGCGGTTATAGGCGATGCCGCCGCCAGCGCCGCCCATGGTGAAGGACGGGCGGATGATGGCGGGCAGGCCGACATCGGCCAGTGCCGCGCGGGCTTCTTCGAGCGTATGGGCGATGGTGCTGCGGGGGCTTTCGATCCCGATCTCGTCCATGGCTTCGCGGAACTTCTGGCGGTCTTCCGCGCGGTCGATGACTTCCGCGTCCGCGCCGATCAGCTCCACATTGTGCTTTTTGAGGAATCCGGACTTGTCGAGCGCCATGGCGGCGTTCAGGGCAGTCTGGCCGCCCATCGTCGGCAGGACGGCATCGGGCTTTTCCTTGAGGATGATGCGCTCGACGAATTCCGGGGTGATCGGCTCGATATAGGTTGCATCTGCCAGACCGGGATCGGTCATGATGGTGGCAGGGTTCGAGTTGATCAGGATGACCCGATAGCCTTCCTCACGCAGGGCCTTGCAGGCCTGTGCGCCGGAATAGTCGAATTCGCAGGCCTGTCCGATGACGATCGGGCCGGCGCCGATGATCAGGATGGACGAAATGTCTGTCCGTTTTGGCATGGCTCAGGCTCCTGCTTTAGCGCGACGGTCCATGACCGCGACGAAACGCTCGAAAAGATAGAAACTGTCAGACGGGCCGGGGCTCGCCTCGGGATGGTACTGGACGGAGAAAGCGTCTTTCGTGGTGGAGGCGATGCCTTCGTTGGAGCCGTCGAACAGGCTCACATGCGTCACCTTCACATCGGCCGGAAGGGACTTTTCGTCCACGGCGAAGCCATGGTTCTGGCTGGTGATTTCCACGCGGCCGGTCTCGACGTCCTTGACCGGCTGGTTGGCGCCGCGATGGCCGCGCTCCAGCTTGTAGGTCTTGCCGCCCAGAGCCTGCGCGAGAAGCTGATGGCCGAGGCAGATGCCGAAGACGGGGATATTCGCGTCCAGTACCGTGCGGATCGCGGGGACGGCATAGGTGCCGGTTGCGGCCGGATCGCCGGGGCCGTTGGAGAGGAACACGCCTTCGGGCTTGAGTTCCAGAATCTCTTCGGCGGTGGCCGTAGCGGGCAGAACGGTGACGTCACATCCGGCGGTCACGAGGCAGCGTAGGATGTTGTCCTTGGCGCCGTAATCCATGGCGACCACGCGGCGGCGGTTTTCGGTCCGGGCCGGGCGGGTGGTTTCCCACACGCCCTGTGTCCAGACGCGCTTGGGCTGGGTCACCTCTTTGGCAAGGTCCATGCCTTCGAGGCCGGGCCACTGGCGGGCGCGGTTCAGCAGGCTGTCCGTGTCGATGCGGCCGTTTTCCGGGAAGGCGAGGATGGCAGTCTGGGGGCCATTGTCGCGCAGGATGCGGGTGATGGCGCGGGTGTCGACGCCGCTGATGCCCGCACGGTTGTGCTGCTTCAGCCATGCAGCAAAGGGTTCATGCGAACGCCAGCTTGCCGGGGCGGTGATGTCTTCCTTCACGACGGCACCGAGGGCGGCCATTTTCGGGGCCTCGTTGTCATCGGCGTTCGTGCCGACATTGCCGATATGCGGGAAGGTGAAGGTCACGATCTGTCCGGCGAAGGACGGATCGGTCAGGGTTTCCTGATAGCCGGTCATACCAGTGGAGAAGCACAGTTCACCGACTGCGCCTTCGGTGTGGGCGCCGAAGCCGCGACCCCACAGGACGGTCCCGTCTGCAAGGACAAGGGCGGCGTTGGCGCCGGGAGGGCAGGGATTGGACACGTCCGTCTCTCTTTCTTGTTCTTGTGGGGTTTGAGGTGCGGTGAGATCCGCTGTCAGATCCTGAAGGGCGATTCCCGGTACGCGCAGCAGGGCTGGCCAGTGTTTGGTAGGGACCATGCGGGACTGGCGCCATTTGCGCACGGCCTCCAGCCCAACGCCAGCGAGAGCAGCGATTTCGTCCGCGCCTCCGGCTTTTTCAATGATTCTGTCGATGTCCATGGTCGCCCCGTTGCTGGCTGCCGGATAGGCTCTGGAGCTTCTGAATACGGGATCGGAAACGGAATGGGAAGTTTTTTCCCATTGCCTGTTCTGCGTCATCGGAAGGGGTGGGAAGTTTTTTCCGAATGGCTTGTTTTGGAGCCACAGGGCCTGCCGGATTGTTGCAATCCGGCTTTTGTGCGATTTTGCCGCCATTCACGGAATGAGGGACGGCTTCATGAAGGCTGTCCGATAAAGGAGAACGGCGATGTCGCTTCGCAAGCAGATCATGGATGACCTCAAGACGGCCATGAAGGCCGGTCAGTCCGAGACGGTGGCGCAGATCCGCGGGATCACGGCCAAGATCAAGGATCTGGATGTCGCTGCCCGTGCCAAGACGGGCGAAGTGACGGATACGGACATCATTTCCGCCCTGCGCTCCATGATTAAGTCCCGCACGGAATCCGCTACGATGTATCGTGAGGGTGGCCGTCCGGAACTGGCGGAAAAGGAAGAGGGCGAGATCGCCACGATCAAGTCTTATCTGCCGCCGGAACTTGATGAGTCTGCGCTGAAGGCCGGGATTGCTGAAGCGGTGCAGAAGACCGAAGCAGCGGGCATGAAGGACATGGGCAAGGTCATGGCGGCTCTGAAAGAGCGTTTCGGTGCGGATCTGGACCCGGCGAAGGCCAGCGCGCTGGTGAAGGCGCATCTCTCGGCCTGATCCGTCAATCAGGATACGATGATGCAGAAAGCCGCTCCTTCGGGGGCGGCTTTTTTGTTGGGCGGACGTTTGACAGCGGGGCGTCAAGGTCATCACTCTGATCTCTGGATTTTACGAATGAGGCCAGAATGTCCGCAGGTGGTTCAACGAAGGTCGTTTTCATTGCCCTGGGGGTGAATTTCGGGATTGCCTGCGTGAAGGGGGCCGCTGCGCTGCTGACCGGTTCGGCGGCCATGCTGGCGGAGACGGTTCATTCGTTTGTCGACTGCGGCAACCAGATCCTGCTGCTGGTGGGGATGAAGCGGGCAGCGGCTCCGGCGACGAAAGAGCATCCTCTGGGGCATCACCGGGAGCTTTATTTCTGGACGCTGGTTGTGGCGGGCGCGTTGTTTGTCGGCGGTGGTGTCGCGTCCCTGCACGAGGGTTGGGAGAAGGTCTGGCACCCGACGGCGATGGAGCCTGTTCACATTCTGGGGCATGTCCTGCCCGGCTGGTGGCTGAATGTCACCATTCTCGGGATTTCGGGATGTCTGGAAGGGTATGGTTTTCTGGCGGCCATGAAGTCCCTGCCCTCGGGTAAGGGGTCGCTATGGACCATGATCCGCCGCAGTACCGATCCGGGGCTGTTTGTCGTGCTGTTCGAGGATGGGGCGGCGTTGGTCAGTCTGGTGATTGCGCTGGTCTTTACGGTGTTGTCCGTTGTGACGGGGTGGCATGTGCTGGATGGTGTCGCGTCGCTGCTGATCGGAATGGTTCTGGTGATCGTGGCGGTGCTGCTGACGAACGAGACGCGCTCTCTGCTGGTCGGGGAGAGCAATCCGGAAATTGACGCCTATGTGCGCAAGGAGGCCATGAGGCTGCCGGGCGTGGTCGGGGTGAATGAGGTCGTGACCGAAACGCGGGGGCCGGGGAGCATTATCGTTCTGCTGTCGCTGGACTGGGAGGATACGCTGACGGCCGGACAGGTCGAGCAGGGTGTGTCGGCGCTGGAGCGGGTAACGCGGGCGCGGTATCCGTCGGTCATGCGGATGTATGTCGAGGCACAGGACCACAAGGATGGTGTGCCGGTTCCGATTTAATCAAAGCAGGCCGGCCTCCCGTTGAGGAGAGGCCGGTGCAGGATGTTTTACTCGGGCTGTGCGGGAGCTGTCGCGTTCGGTGCAGAGGTTGCAGGTGCGGTGCTATGCATCTGGCCGGGGCTTGTGGAGTGTTCCACGTCGTAGGCTGTGGCTTTTTCTTCGTAAGAACCCTTGGCGCCCGGATGCTCTTTATCATACAGGGCCGCTTTGGCGCGGGCTTCCTTGCGGTAACGGTGACGCACATACATGCCGGTCACGCAGCCGCCCATGGCACCCAGAACGCCATGATGATTGGCGACATGGCCACCGACGGCACCGGCGGCACCGTATTTAAGGCATCCGCCCGGTTCGGCCTGCGCTGTCGTGAGCGACGTTGCCAGCAGGCCGGTTGCGGCTGCAAGCATCAGATACTTTTTCATGAACACTTCCTGTTTTTCAAAGCTGTCGGAGTACCCGGCAGCAGAGAGATGGCTTTAAGCATGCCTTAACCTCGCATCTGGAACAATGGGAACAGCGGTCCGATGTGACGGGTGTGGATTTCGGTGGAAAGTTTCCTTTAAACAAGAGCGCTGGCGCTGTATGCGCTCGTGGATCTTTTCTCTCTGACGCGCATGAAAGGCTCTTTCTGCCCATGGCAATTGATGCGGCCTTTCTGGATGAATTACGGAACCGGACGCCGCTTCCGTCGCTGATCGGGCGGCGTAACAAGCTGGTAAGGTCCGGGCGGAACTGGAAAACCTGCTGTCCGTTTCACGGCGAAAAAACGCCGTCCTTCTATATTTACGACGACCATTTCCACTGTTTCGGCTGCGGTGTGCATGGAGATGCGATCTCTTATGTGATGCAGAGCGAAGGGCGCAGCTTTCCAGAAGCTGTCGAGCAGCTTGCCTCCGAAGCCGGGCTTGAGGTTCCGAAGGCGGACCCTCGAACCGAGGCACGTGCGCGGGAAGCACAGTCTCTCGGGGATGTGCTGAATCTTGTGCAGGAGAGCTATCGGCGTCGTCTGTATCGTCCAGAAGGACGGGAGGGGCTGGCCTATCTGCGTGGACGGGGTCTGACGGACCAGACAATCGAACGGTTTGGTCTGGGATGGTCCGGGGACGGGCGGCAGTTGCTGGACGAACTGCGCCCGCATGGCGTGAACGTCGAAATGCTGATCCGTGCGGGTGTGATGCGGGTGGACGAGCAGGGCGCGCCGAAGGGAGAACTGTTCTTCAACCGTGTGACGTTCCCGATCCGGGACCGACGCGGACGGATGATGTCCTTTGGTGCGCGGACGCTGGGAGACGGACAGCCCAAATATCTCAACGGCCCGGAGACAGCGCTGTTTTCCAAGAGGCGGACGCTGTTCAATCTCGATCTGGCACGGGAAGGCGTGCATCGCGGGGCGGATCTCGTGGTGGTCGAGGGGTATATGGACGTGATCGCTCTCGATCAGGCCGGGTTTGGCGGTGCGGTCGCGCCGCTGGGCACGGCGATGGGCGAGGAGCAGCTTGAACTGCTGTGGCGCATGTCGCCATCGCCCATTCTGTGTCTGGATGGCGATGCGGCTGGGGCCCGGGCGGCGCTTCGTGTGTGTGAGGTTTCGCTGCCGTTGCTTTCGCCAGAACGGACGATCCGCTTCTGTCGATTGGATGCGAAGGACGATCCGGACAGCCTGATCCGCAGTCGTGGCCCCCGAGCCATGAAGGAGGCGCTGGCAGGCGCGACGTCCATGGCGGTGGAACTGTTCGGGCTTCTGACGGCGGGGCTGGTCGATCCGGGGCCGGATCAGCGGGCGGCGCTGCGGGAGAAGCTAGTGACGCTGTCGAAGCTGATCCCGGATCGGGCGTTGTCTTCGGAATATCGCAGCACCCTGTTGGATATGTTCTTCGAGCGTTTCAGGCGGAAGAAAACTTTCCAACGCAAGGCCGGAGAGAGTCTGAAGCTGTCCACGCAGGCTCCCGGTGCGATGCGCGATGTGGAGTCGGGGAATGTGGAGCGGCTCAACATCATGACGACGATGCTGCTGCTGCATCCCGATATCCTTCCGGAAGTGGAACAGGCCTATGCGGGGCTTTCTCTCCCGTCGGATCTGGATCGTTTGCGTTCTGCGCTTCTGGACTGGTCCTGTCAGGAAGAGGGGCGCGATGCCCTGACGGAAGAAAGCTGCATGGCGTGGCTTGAAGAGCATGGGCTGGCGGATCTGGCGGGGGCGCTGAAAAGTGGACCGATGCCGCGCGGTGTGGGGGACGGGAAGGTCCGGGATGAGATCCTAAAGGTGGATGTCATTGAAAGCTGGTGGCATTTTTATGCCTTGGTCAATTTCCAGACTTTCGAGCGCACTCTTGAAGAAGACGTGACCAAAGCTGTTGTGAATGGTGACATGGAGTCTTTTGTGGATGAGACTGGTCAGAGTGGGTTGCGCTTTCCCAGTGCGCTCATGACCCGGCTGCGGGTGCGTGATGCTCTCAAAAGCGGAGAAAGAGTCGGAGAGTGAACGCCCTGATGTGATGTTGGGATCACTTGCGAAGAAATGAATACGAAACGATTTTTATTCCCGAAAGGTTGCATTCTTTAGGGCTGCAATCTTGACTTCGGGCGAAGGATCGACCACCTGCACGCTGCCGGATTGCTAACTCGCGGCGGAGTTGACGGAGAGACGAATGGCGACGAAAACAGCCTCTGGAACGGATCGGAACGCGCAGGAACAGGAGGGGGATGCCACTCTCCTTGATACGCAGTCCGCTGCCGTCAAGCGGCTGATCGCCAAAGGGCGTGAACGCGGGCATATCACTTTTGATGAACTGAATGCGGTCCTGCCGCAGGACCAGATGTCTTCCGAGCAGATCGAAGACGTCATGGCGGCCCTGTCGGAAATGGGCATTCAGGTTCTTGAAAACGAGGATCAGGACGAAGGCGAAGGCGCTGCCGAGAAGGAAAGCGAAGCCGAGACCGAGGAGGCTGAAGGCCCCCAGGGCGGCAACGTTGATGCCGAGGCCGCCAGCCGCACGGATGATCCGGTCCGGATGTATCTGCGTGAGATGGGTTCGGTCGAACTGTTGTCTCGCGAAGGCGAAATCGCGATCGCCAAGCGGATCGAGGCTGGTCGCGATGAGATGATCGGCGGCCTGTGCGAGAGCCCGCTGACGATTCGCGCCATCATTTCCTGGCATGAACGCCTCAAGGACGGCGAGATGCTCCTGCGCGACATCGTCGATCTGGAGGCCAGCCAGGGCGGTGGTCCCGATCCGGACGCGGTTGAGGGCGAAGAAGGCGATGAGGCGTCCGAAGAGGACGACAAGGCCGAGGACGAGAACGAAGAGGGCGACGGCGAGCAGCAGGAAGGCAGTGGCCTGTCCCTGTCCGCGCTGGAAGAGAAGCTGAAGCCGGAAATTCTGGCCCGTTTCGAAGCCATCGAGCCGCTGTATCACAAGCTGCGCAAGATCCAGATCAAGCGTATTGAAGCCTTGACGGGCGGCGAGGATCACTCGGACAAGTCCGAGCAGACCTACGAGAAGCTGCGTCATGAACTGGTCAGTCTGGTTGAGCAGGTGCATCTGCACAACAACCGGATTGAGGAACTGGTCGCGCAGATCAAGATGCAGGTCCAGAAGCTGAACGGCGTTGAAGGCCGGATGATGCGTCTGGCTGAGAGCTGCAAGATTTCGCGTGACGACTTCCTCATCAAATATCGCAGCCGCGAACTGGACCCGACCTGGCTGGACAGCATTTCCGCGCTGCCCGGCAAGGGCTGGAAAAACCTGACGACCAAGCACATGGACCAGCTGCGCAACCTGCGTGGCGAGATTGCGGCCCTGTCGCATGAAACGGGTCTGCCGGTTGGTGAATTCCGCCGCGTTTATGCGACCGTTTCCCGAGGCGAGCGTGATTCCACGCGTGCCAAGAAGGAAATGATCGAGGCGAACCTGCGTCTGGTGATCTCGATCGCCAAGAAATACACGAACCGCGGCTTGCAGTTCCTGGATCTGATTCAGGAAGGCAATATCGGCCTGATGAAGGCTGTGGACAAGTTCGAGTACCGTCGCGGCTACAAGTTCTCGACCTATGCGACCTGGTGGATCCGTCAGGCGATCACGCGTTCCATCGCGGATCAGGCCAAGACGATCCGTATTCCGGTCCACATGATCGAGACGATCAACAAGCTCGTGCGGACGTCGCGCCAGATGCTGCATGAGATCGGGCGTGAGCCAGCTCCGGAAGAGCTGGCTGAGAAGCTCGGTATGCCGCTGGAGAAGGTCCGCAAGGTCCTGAAGATCGCCAAGGAGCCGATTTCGCTCGAAACGCCGATTGGCGATGAGGAAGACAGCCATCTCGGTGACTTCATCGAGGACAAGACGGCTGTTATTCCGTTGGATGCAGCGATCCAGACCAACCTGCGTGAAGCCACGACCCGCGTTCTGGCCTCCCTGACGCCGCGTGAAGAGCGCGTGTTGCGGATGCGCTTCGGCATTGGCATGAACACGGACCACACCCTTGAGGAAGTGGGCCAGCAGTTCAACGTCACGCGTGAACGTATCCGTCAGATCGAGGCGAAGGCGCTGCGCAAGCTCAAGCATCCGAGCCGTTCGCGCAAGCTGCGCTCCTTCCTCGACGACAACTGAGCCGTCTGAGAGCGCGCGGCAATGTTGCCGGACTGGCTCAGGCCGAAAGGGGCATCCACCCGTCTTGCGGTGGATGTCACCTTTTTGGAGACGTCTTTTTCCCGTCCGTCTCCAGTTTTGCCGGAAGGATTTTCCCTGTCTCGTGTGACGGGGGACGAAGCTCTTTCGCTTTACCGTTTTCTGTATTTGACAGTCGGGCAGGAGTACTGCTGGTGGATGCGCAGGTCGATGCCGGATGCAGAACTGGGAGAAATCCTCCAAGATCCTGCTGTTCACTTCATGGTTCTGCGTGACAGCAGTGGCGAGCCAGCGGGTTTCTATGAGCTGGATCTGCGGCAGGGTGGGGATGCCAATCTGGCCTATTTTGGCCTTCTGCCGCAGGCGATGGGGCGTGGGCTGGGTCGGGCGCTTCTGGACCATGCTGTTGCACGGGCGTTCGGGGCGGGAAGCTGGCGGCTGAGGGTCAATACCTGCACGCTGGACCATCCCAATGCGCTTCCGAATTATCGTCGGGCGGGATTTGCAGTCCGGCATGTCGTGTCTGAAACATGGGACGTTCCGGACGAATATGTGCCGGAAAGGCTGAGACGACTCTGAGTTAAGGCTTGCTTTTGGGGGCGGTGCGTGATTAATGCCGCCTTTCCCTGCCGGGCGATGTGGCATCGCGCCGGCTATACCCGCGCCCTGAAACATGGGCCCTGTTTCCGGCATGGGTCGGAGCCAGTTGCGGGTTGACCCAATCCGAAGGGAGTCTTCATGCCATTGTATGAAAGCGTGCTCATTGCACGTAATGATGTGTCGCAGGCTCAGGTGGAAACCCTGGTCGAGACCATCGAAACCCTGCTCAAGGACAACGGCGGTTCTATCCAGAAGCGCGAGTTCTGGGGCCTGCGTTCCCTCGCATACCGCATCAAGAAGAACCGCAAGGGCCATTACGTCCTGCTGGGTCTTGACTGCACCCCCGACACGCTGCGTGAAGTAGAGCGTCAGCTCGGCCTGAACGAAGACGTGCTGCGCGTTCTCACGCTGCGCGTTGACGAAATCGACGAGAACCCCTCTCCGGTTCTGGCGCGCAAGAGCGACGATCGTGGCGATCGCGGCAACTTCCGTGGCGGCTCCAAGCCGGCTGGTCGTTTCGAGAGCGGCCGTGGCGGTCCCCGTCGCAGCAGCGAAGACCGTGAAGAATATCGTGCACGCGGCGAGCATGACGATGTTCGCGAGACGGCTGGAGCGGAGTAAGAATCATGTCCGAGACAAACACTCCTGACGTCGGCGAAGTGAACCCGGCTGCCCGTCGTACGGCAGTTGGCGCACGTCGTCCGTTCTATCGTCGTCGCAAGTCCTGCCCGTTCTCCGGTGCCAATGCGCCGAAGATCGACTACAAGGACGTGCGCCTTCTTAGCCGCTTCCTTTCGGAGCGCGGCAAGATCGTGCCGAGCCGCATCACGGCCGTTTCGGCCAAGAAGCAGCGTGAGCTGGCACAGGCGATCAAGCGCGCCCGTTTCCTCGCCCTGCTCCCCTACGTTGTGAACTGAGGAGAGCATCATGTCCCAGACCGCACTGATCCTGCTGCAGCGGGTCGAGCATCTCGGCCAGATGGGCGACCTGGTGCACGTGAAGCCGGGTTATGCCCGTAACTTCCTGCTGCCCCAGGCCAAGGCCATGCGCGCCACGGTTGCCAACAAGAAGCGTTTCGAGACCGAGCGCGCGCAGCTTGAGGCCCAGAACCTCAAGAAGCGTGAAGAGGCCGAGCGCCTTGCCGAGCGCATGCATGAGCTGTCCGTTGTTGTCATCCGTCAGGCTGGCGACAGTGGCAGCCTGTATGGTTCCGTCAGCACCCGCGACATCGCGGTTGCCGCTACGGATGCCGGCCTGACGATTTCGCGTCAGCAGGTTGTTCTGGCACACCCGATCAAGCAGCTTGGCCTGACGGAAGCACGCGTTGTGCTGCATCCGGAAGTGTCCATTCCGCTGACGGTCAACGTTGCCCGTTCCGCTGAAGAAGCCGAGCGTCAGGCTCGTGGCGAAGAGATTGGCGTGCAGGACGAGGATGAGAACATCCTTGGTGACCTGCAGGCTGAGAACGCCGCCGAAGAGGCTGCTGCCGAAGCTGCCGAGGCATCGGAAGAAGCGTAAGGCTTCTAACGCTGACCTCGTTCTAAAGAACCCGGCCGGGATTATTCCCGAGCCGGGTTTTTTTATGTCCATTTGACTGGCAGGATACAACTACAGGCCCGTTGAGGGTTTTTCCCGGTATTGGAAACAGGAGATCGGAATGAAGCGGATTCTGGATTTTGTCTTGCGGAAATTCATTCAGACGGGACGCCTGCGGGTCACATTCAGTGATGGTATTGTCCGGACGTATCGCGGATCGAAACCGGGACTTGAAGCAGGCTTGCATCTTCGGACGAAGCAGGCCGAGCGGGCCCTGATCGTCAATTCCGGCCTTGCCTTTGGCGAAGAGTACATGGCGGGCAGTATTGTGCCCGACGGATGTACGCTTGAGACGCTGCTGACGGTGTTGATGGAAAACATTAACAGTCATGGACATGTCTTTGAGGAAATCGAGGACCGTCTGCGTTATGTCACTCGCGCCTGGAAGACGCTGAATTCTCTCAAGACATCCCGAAACAACGTGGCGCATCATTATGATCTGAACGGCACGCTTTACGATCTGTTTCTCGACAAAGACCGGCAGTATTCCTGCGCGTATTTCGAGCGTGAGGACATGACGCTGGAGGAGGCTCAGATTGCCAAGAAACGCCACATCGCGGCCAAGCTCAATCTGGATCGCCCGGGGCTGGACGTGTTGGATATCGGCTGTGGCTGGGGCGGAATGGCGCTAACGCTGGCGAAAGATTACGGCGCACGGGTTCTGGGTATCACGCTGTCACGCGAGCAGCTTGCTGTAGCGCGGCAGCGGGCGAAGGATGAAGGGCTTGACGGGCAGGTCCGGTTTGAACTGATTGATTATCGTAATCTGCATCAACAGTTTGATCGAATTGTTTCGGTAGGCATGTTCGAACATGTGGGGCCGCCGCAGTTCGAGGCTTTTTTCCAGAAAGTCAAGGCCTGTCTCAAGCCGGATGGCGTGGCTTTGATCCATTCGATTGGACGGATGGACGGGCCGGGAACGACCAATCCCTGGATCCAGAAATATATTTTTCCGGGCGGGTATTCGCCTGCTCTGAGCGAGACGATGGCAGCGATCGAGCGGTCGGGGCTGTGGATGACGGATTGTGAGGTGCTGCGTCTGCATTATGCCCGCACGCTGGCGGAATGGCGCAAGCGTTTTGATGCCAACCGTGAGAAGATCCGCGCGCTGTATGACGAGCGGTTTGTCCGGATGTTCGAGTTCTATCTGGTGGGGGCCGAGCTGTCATTCCGGGTTCAGGGGCACATGAATTTTCAGCTTCAGCTGACCCGGTCGATTGATGCTGTGCCGTTCACGCGGGATTACATGCTCGCGCGCGAACGGGAAAGCGTGGCCTAATAAGGGCTTTTAGCGGCTGGCGAGATTTAGTTCCGCCAGCCGTGCGAATTCGGCGACCGAGAGGGTCTCGGCCCTGCGGGTCGGCTCGATTTCGGCTTTTTCCAGAAGCCGTTCGCCGCCAATGGATTTCAGCGACGAGCGGAGCATTTTGCGGCGCTGCCCGAAAGCGGCGGCTGTGACCTGCTCCATGGCGCGGAACAGTTGCGGAGACGGCTGCTCGGCATGTGGGATGATGACAGCTACCGCGGAATGGACTTTGGGTGGCGGAGAGAAGGCTTCCGGCGGGATACGCAGGGCGACCGAGCATGTGGCGCACCACTGGGCCAGTACGCCGAGGCGACCATAAGCCGAGCTTCCCGGCGTCGCGCAGATCCGCTCGGCGACTTCGAGCTGGAACATCAGGGACAGACGTTCCCACTGTGCCGCCTGTCGCAGCCAGCCCACGAGGAGGGGCGTGGCAACGTTGTAGGGCAGATTGGCGACGATCTGTCGTGGCGCGGGAGCGAGGGTTGCGGCGTCCAGCTTCAGAGCATCTTCACGGACGACGTGAAGGCGGCCTGGATAGTGGGTCGCCAGTTCGTCCAGCAGGGGCCATGCGCGTTCGTCGATTTCCACGACATCGACACGACTGGCGGGCGTGTCGAGTAACGCGCGGGTCAGGCCGCCAGGGCCGGGGCCGATTTCGACGACGCTGCGTCCGGTCAGATCGCCACCGAGGGCTGCGATCCGGGCGCAGATGCCCGGATCGAGAAGGAAGTGCTGACCGAGGGATTTCTTGGCATCCAGACCATGGGCCTGGATGGTGTCGCGCAGTGAGGGGAGGGACACGTCAGTTGGTGGCCTTGGCGGCAGGGCGCATCTCGATGATGGCACGGCGCTGGAGGTCGCGCTGAAGCTGGCGTGAAGCCTGCTCGACATGCTCGTTCATGAGCTGGTCGGCGATTTCGCTCGGGCTCTGCTGTGCCAGATTTTTCTGCTGCCGATCGCAGACCATGAGCAGGGCGATGCCGTCCATCGAGACCAGCGGACGGCTGACCTTGTTCGGCGGTAGCGATTCGAGGACTGACTTCATCTGCGGCATCAGACGTTCCAGAATCTGCGATCCGGGATTGCCGGGGCGCTTTTCACCCAGAGATTTATTGAGCGCTTCCATGGCGTCGCAGCTATGGACGGTCTGAACGGCGGCTGTGGCTTTCTGCAAGGCTGCGCGCTGCTGTTCGGTCGGGTTCTGCGGGTTCAGGGGGGCGTCGAACGGGAAAAATGCCTGTCTCAGATCAAGCTGGGTGCCCATCTGTTTGCCGACCACGCGCTTGGCCTGAACGGTGGCAATCACGAAGCCGCCTGCGACCTGAACGGGGTTAGAGATGGCGCCGATCGGCATCTGGCGGACGATGTTGACGACCTGCGGATCGAGGTTGTCTTCCTGCACCCAGCCCATGGAACCACCGTCGAGAGCAGACTGGGCCTGAGAGAACTGCGCGGCCACGATCGGGAACGGTGCGCCCTCGCGGAGCTGGGAGATGATGGTTTTGGTGAAGGCGAGTTCGGCTTCGTCATGGCGCGGGTCGGCGACGGGGACGAAGATTTCGCTCATGAAATACTGAGGGCGCCCCTGTTCCGCCTGAAGCGCCTGTTCGCGCTGGCTGATCTGGGTTGCTGTGATGCGGCCTTCTTCGCCAAGCTTTTCACGCAGGACCTGCATCCAGCCGATCTGGACGCGGATCTGGTCGATCAGGGTCGTGAGAGAGACGCCGTCCGAAGCCAGGCGGTTGCGCAGGGCGTTCTTGGGCATCCCGTTGCGCTGCTCGATATTGGCGATGGCGCCTGCGATCTGATCCGGCTCTACGTTGATGTGGCGCTTGAGAATTTCCTGCGTTTTCAGGCGTTCGTCGATCAGCTGATGGATGATCTGGCCACGCATGCGCCCCATGATTTCCGGGCTGATGGGCAGGCCGGTCGAAAGCACGAACAGCTTTGCGCGGTTGTCCACGTCACGCTGCGTGAGAACCTGTCCGTTGATGACGGCCAGAATCTGGTCTTCAGGGGGCTTGACCGGGGCTGCGGCCTCTTTGGTGGCAGCAGGTTTCGTGGCCGCCTTGTGGTGCGGGGCGGCCATGGCCGGGAGAGTGGCCGAGAAAGCCAGAAGGACAGCCAGGGCCGTGGATGCGGTGCAATGGGTCTTGGACATGCTCAACCGTTGATTCCGAAGGTGCCGATCGTCTTGAACGTGAAGTTGAAGAGGATCGTCTCGTTACGCTGTTCGCCGCCGATACGGGTGTATTGTTTGATATACATGATATCCAGCCCGAAACAGTCATTGGAATAGCCGATTGTGCCGCCGTTGGCGACGAACTGTTTCCGGGACAGGCTGCGGCGGAAGAAACCCGACGCATGGTAATTGCGCCAGTGGGTTGAAAAACCGCCTGTCACTTCGCTGGTTTTGACCATGTAGGGAGCGTTGGGGCCTGATTCGCGGAAGTCCGTCGCGTAATAATAATACGGCGTCACGGGAGCATAAACATAGCCGCCTGTCAGGCGGAACATCGGAACGCCTGTGCTGATCAGGCCTTCGCCGTAATCGAACTGGTGAGTCCAGGGGTTGTAACGGCCACGGGCTGTGACATCGACATACTGGTTTGGGCTGACGCGCAGGCGGGCCACCGGGTCTGACAGGTGATGGTCGAGGCCGGAATAGGGCAGGCGGTTACGGGTGATGTGTTCCTGAAAGCTCTCGCCGACGAGCATGTCGATCGCATGGCCGTTCCATGACCAGTTCTGATGGATGCCCACGTTGGCGCGCAGGCCGCCATCAAGACGATCGGTCCCGAGATAGCGGTTGAGGGAAAACAGCGTCGTGTCCGTGAATTCGTAGGACAGACTGTCTTCGTTAGGCAGGTGGCGGTTCTGCGAGTTGCCGGTATTGGGTGAGGCGATGACCTGGGCGATGGGTTCCAAGATCTGCGAGCCATGGCCCTTGGCAAAGCTGCGCAGGAACGGCCAGTTCATTCGCAGGGCGATGGTCGGCTGGACCTGTCCCACGAGGTGGTTGCCACCGGCGTTCATGTAATAGGTCGGCTGCTGGTAGGCCTGCGTGGCGTGATAAACCATCGAATCGATCCGCGCCGTCAGCAGGAACTGCTGGCCGAGCTTGTTGTGGAACGGACGATCCCACTGGATGGCGGCCTGACCACGCTGATCGTTGATGCCGTTCTTTCGATACAGGTTGAAGTTGGTCGTTTTCACACTGAGACGGCCGCCGAACATGTCCGGCTGTCCCTGAAACGCGTAGGTCAGTCGTGGCAATGCCCAAGGGAGATCCGAGTTGCGGATGACGCCCTGGTTCAGACCCTGATAGGCCTGTCCGTCAAAGCGCAGGTAGGAGCCGACGCCATAGCCTTCGAGGTACAGGTTGGAGTTCAGCATTTCCTGACCGTAGCCGGGAACGCGGTAGTCACGCATGTAGTTGGCGGAACTGGCGACATTGATGTTGGCGCCAAGCTGCCAGTTGCGGTTGAGGGCGAAATTGCCGCGGCCGAACACATAACCCTGAATGCCGTATTCGTTGGACGAACCGACATTGTTGCCAAAGGTGTTGGTGTAGCGGTTTTCGTTATGGGTGTCGTAGGCGACACCGCCCGTCACGTCGATGGAGCCGAAGTTGAGGCGGTTGCGGTACTGCGCAGTCAGTTCGGGGCCGGTTTTTGTGGAGACCAGGCCACGGACCGTCAGATCCTGCTGTTCGTCGATCGCCCAGAAATAGGGAAGTGTGAAATAGGTACCGAGATAGCGGTCATGCGGGCTGATGCCCGGCATCAGGAAGCCGCTCTGACGTTTCACAGACGGATCGGTCATGGAAAAGAACGGGAAATAGAACACCGGTAGGCCGAGCATCTTGAGCCAGGCGTGATCGAATTCGAGCCGCTTATGCTGCACGTCCTGTGTCGCGTCGAAAGCCTGAAACTGCCAGAACGGCGGTAGATCCGGGTTCTTTTCGCAGATTTTGCAGGCCGTATAGACGGCATGCGTCAGGTCGTTCAGCATTCCGTTCGTGCGGCGCATACCGTTGCCGGCGAGCTTGGCGTTGTCTTCCATGCGGATGTAGATGCCGCTGCCGATACCGTCATGCATGCCATGGCTGAACTCGACATAATCGGCATAGGTCGTGCTGCCGTCGGGCTCCACGACTGCGACATTACCTTTCGCCGACAGGATGCCGGTGCTGCGGTCATAGGTCACGCGGTCCGCGCGCAGGGCGTGATCCCCCTGCCAGACGCGGACATTGCCATCCCATGTGACCAGGCCGTTTTTCGCGTAGCTTTCGCTATCGGCGAGATAGGTCAGGGGATCGGTCTGTGACGTAGGTTTTCCGATGACGATGACATGGGAGTTGTCGCGCTGCATCGTGTTGGCAGACATCTTCTGCGGCGCCACGAGCGCGGTTCCAGCCATCAGCGTGGCACCGACGAACGAAGCGCGTCTGCGGGCGCGCGTTGGGAGCCACAGGGGCACCGTCATCAACCATCCTCCATGTGCAGCAGAAGCGCCACGGCGAGGCAGAGCCCCGCACCCGTCGGCGCCCATGCCGCAAGAACCGGTGGCAAGGCACCGGATTCACCAAACTGTTCGGCCACTTTCGAGATGGTGAACAGCGCAAAGCCTGCGGCAATTCCCGATCCCAGCATCCGGGCTACGCCGCCGCGCCGTGTCGGACGCATCGAGAAGCCTGCGGATACCAATGCCATGGTCCCGGCCAGAATGGGAAGGGCCAGCAGCGACTGGAAGTGAAGTCTGTGCCGGATCGAAGGAAATCCCGAGCGTTCAAGAAGGTTGATGAACCCCGGAAGCGCGAAGACCGACAGCGTATCGGGCGATGCGAAACTTTCCTGCACACGGCCGACTGTCAGGTCGGAGGGGAGGGTCATGTCGCCGATCCGCTCGGGCAGATGATCGGGATGCAGCACTGATGTGTCGTGCAGGAGCCACTGATGATCACCCAAAGCGCCATTGGGAGATTCGACACGGAGGATCAGGCGGTCCCGGTCGTCGAGGCGGAAGATCGAGACGCCGGACACTTTCAGTGCGCCGTCGATGAGATGGACGTCCTGAGCGTGCAGGATGGCAACGCCATGAGGGACCAGCCCGTCATCAGACTGTCTGAGCCACAGGGCGCCGCCGTTGAGCGTCAGGGGGCCTCCGCCGGTGCGCAGATAGGTCTGATCCAGCATTTCAGCACTACGGAACATGCTCGACGACAGGGAGGAAATGCCGGTTGTGGTCAGCAGGCCTGTCAGCAGGGCGCAGGCCAGGGGGCTGGCAAGGAACTGCCAGGCGGAAATGCCGGCGGCGCGGGCGACGATGAGTTCGGACGAGCGTGTCAGGCGCGAAAAGCAGACGATCCCGCCCAGCAGGATGCCGAAGGGCAGGACGTAAATAATGTAGTACGGCACATGCAGTGCTGCGATTTTGACGACGAGACTGGCCGGAACGTTGGGCCGTGTCGCCGCGCGACGCAGGAGGTCGATGAAATCAAACAGCGAGACCAGTCCGGTCAGGGCCAGCACCATGGACAGGGTACTGAGCATGAACTGGCGGGCTATATAGATGGCCAGCGTCGTGGAGAACCCGGCATGGTCATCACGGGTGCTGAAGACCTGAAACAGCGAGGTCAGCCACGAACCTAGTCGCGGAGAGGCGGCGGTTCTCATCGGGAGGCCTCCGGTGACGGCGTCATCGGAACGGGCTGCTTCACGCTTCTGGTCCATTGTTCGAGAAACAGCAGGACAGCGCAGACGACGGCGGGCAGGAGGGCTTCAAGCCAGATGAGCGGCACCAGCGCCAGATGCCGTCCGGCGAGGTTCTGGAGCATGAGCGAGAGGGCCAGCAGTCCGACGACCGTGAGGATCGCGGTCAGGGGGCGGGTGATGTTGCCATGACGGGAGAAGGCACCGCGCAGCACCGTGACCAGTCCGATCATGGCGAAGGACAGGGCGGTCAGTGGAGAGGTGAGCCGTCGCCAGCCCACGACGATATTCTTGCCGCGATCGCGTTCGGAGACCTCATGAGGGTCGGGATGGAACAGTTCATGAAGCGACATTTCGTCCGGGTCACGGTCTTCGTGGCTGTTGCGCCGTCCTGATGTCAGGTCGATGGTGTTGCGTCCGAAGGTCAGGACGTTCAGCCGTCCGGTATGCCGGTCGATTTCCTCGCGAGAGCCGTCGTAGAGAACAACGCGAGGCTGGTCGTTCACCACGACCATGGTGCCGCGCTCGGCGAGGATCGTGGTGTGGGAATCGGGGTTGCGGTCGTCTTCGACCAGAACGCCATGAAGCTGGCCGTCACTGGTACGCCCGCGGACATAGACGGTCATGTCTCCCGAAAGGCTGGTGAAGACGCCGTCCTGAAGCAGGAAGGCTGCCATGCGGTTGCGGATCTGAAATTCGTAGCGATGAAACGCATGATAGGACATGGGCGCAAGCCACAATGTCAAAGTGTAGCACAGCGCCACGGAGAAAAACGCGCAGAGCAGCCCCGGTCGGGCCAGTTCCAGCGGGGAACGCCCGGCGGCGCGCATGACCGTCAGTTCCCGGTCTCCGACCATCCGCTGATAGGTGAACAGCACGACGAGGAATGTCGTGATGGGAAGAATGACGGCAATGAAAGTCGGCAGCATCAGCGAGGTGAGCTGGATGAACACGCGCAGGGACAGGCCGTGCTGGACCACCATCGAGACGAAATGCAGCGACTGGGTCAGCCAGATCAGGGCTGTTGCACCTCCGGTCAGCGCCAGCAGGGCGATGAGGAGCTGACGGAGGATGTAGCGGTCGAGCAGAGGCAGGATCTGCCGCCCGGAAGTACCGGAGGATGAGGCCATAACCCTTCATCTATCCCTAGCGCGTGGCGGGAGGAAGGCGAAAAAACGAAACAGTTTTCTATCGCAGATAGGCAGCCCGGTCGACGACTGCCTCTGGGGGCGACAGGCTGTGATAGAATTGGGTTCCGGCAATGCCGACCAGAAGACCCGCGCCTGTTGCAAAGGCCACGGCTGCATAACGCCAGGGTTTCTGCATGCGGAACGTGGCCACTTCCATCTGGAGCAGCCCCATGTCCATCTGGCATCGCCCCAGCCGTGACTGGGCTGTGCGGGTATCGCTTTCGCTCTGGCTGAGGCGGCGTTCCAGATCGCGGACGCGATCACGCAGTGCTTTTTCTCGGGCGATGACGTTTTGTGAGGAGACTGTTCCGATGCGCGTGATGAACAGGTTTTTCAGCGCACCACCTGTGACGACGTCACGCCGGGCCATCTGGCGGATCCGTTCCAGCGCCGTGGCGGCGTGGCCGGGCTGCTCATCCAGCACAAGAGCCAGAATATCGGAAAGAATCTTGATTTCCTTGGGGTCTACGTCCCTTGGGTCCGGCGTGCGTCCCATACTCAGGACGCTGCCATCGTGTCTGTGCGGGGTTCGGCCGCGCGGCGCAGGCGGTCACGGATCGCGAGGCCAAGCCCATGACGGGGGATTGTCTGGGCCGCAATGGTTTTAAGGCCGCGCCGTGTGCCTTCCGCGTCCAGAAAGCGCAGTCCGGCGAAAAGACGGGCGGCTGCTTCTTCAAGATTGCCGCTTTCGCTCAGGTTCCATGTCAGGCCCGCGCCGGGGAATGGACGGCCGAAAGCAAGTTGGGCTTCGTCGGGCGCAATGGAGGTGACGTCCAGCCTGACGGGTAGGCTGGGGGCGTAATGCGAGGCCAGTCTGCCAGGGGAGGCGGGCGCGATTTCGGCAAAATCGTCCGGATGGCGGATCGGGCCACAGAGATCGTTCAGTTCTTCGAGCGTAACCCCGCCCGGACGCAGAAGAACGGGCACGTTTCGGGTCAGATCCAGAACTGTGCTTTCCACGCCGATGGAGCAGGGGCCGGAATCCAGAACCGCGTCAATCCGGCCATCAAGCGAGCGCAGGACGTGGAACGCATCGGAGGGGCTGACGGTACCCGAGACATTAGCGGACGGTGCGGCAACCGGTGCGCCCACTTCGCGCAGGAGGGCCAGCGCCGTTCGTCCGCGCGGCACGCGCAGGGCGAGGGTGGAGAGCCCGGCGGCGGCGAGATCCGAGACGGTCGAGTCAGGAGAACGGGGGAGCACCATCGTCAGTGGGCCGGGCCAGAACCGCTCGGCCAGCGTATGGGCGATTTCTTTCATCCTGCCACTGAGGGACGCCTGTGCGAAGGCGCTTTCGGCATCGGGGAGATGACTGATGAGGGGATTAAAACGCGGGCGCCCCTTGGCGGCGAAAATCCGGGCGACGGCGGTGTCGGACGAAGCGATGGCCCCAAGGCCGTAAACAGTCTCGGTACCGAAGGCGACCAGCTTTCCGGCTTTCAGAAGCTCCGCCGCGCGGCGGATGCCTTCGGGCGTGGCAGTCAGGCGTTCGGTATGTGGCGTGTCGCTCAAGATGCACCTCCCGTGCAGTAAAAGGACGAATTCAGTCGGCCCGGCTTGCCGTAACGCAGGGGCTGTCCGTCAGCGTCCAGCAAAGCACCGCCTGCCGCTTCGAGAATGGCCTGCGGGGCGGCGGTGTCCCATTCCATGGTCGGGCCGAAGCGCGGGTAGAAATCCGCCGATCCCTCTGCGACGCGCATGAATTTGACCGAAGATGACAGTTTGTCGATGGACACGACTTTTCGTCCCGCCAGCCAGCGGTCAAGCAGTTCCGGGTCGCCATGATGGCTGGAGGCCAGAACACGCAGGCCTTCGGCAGATGGTGTCGCGGTCTGGATCGGGGTGTTGTGGGCGCCGTCCCAGCGATGCGCCCCCAAGCCCTGACCACCGCTATAGATCAGTCCGTAGCCGGGAAGCGCGACAACGCCCAGAACCGGTCGGTCATGGCGGACGAGGCCGATATTGACCGTAAAATCCTTGCTACCCGATGCAAAGCCTCGCGTGCCGTCCAGCGGATCGACCAGCCAGTAGGCGTCCCCAGCGGCAACCCTGATCCCGGCCGACATTTCTTCCTCGCCGATCGCGGGAATGGACGGGCAGGCGGCGCGCAGGCCGGAGAGGATATGATGTTCGGAGGCATGGTCCGCTTCCGTGACGGGAGAGGCGTCGTCCTTGATGTCCGTGCGAAAGCCGCGCGCGCGGATGGCGTTAATGATGTCCGAGGCTTCGGAAGCAAGCTGGAACGCCAGATCGAGCAGGGCACGGTCATCGCTCGCGGAGACGGTAAAGGGGAAAGCGGAAGTCATTCGCCCAGACTACTCCAAGAGGGCTTTTGCGTCATGTGCTGATACAGGCGGTTTTACTGCGGACAGGTCGGCACAGGTTCATGGGGGTCGTTCCATGTTGCGAACGGAATTTTTGTCGCGGCGCTGAGGGCGATGTCCGCATGGCAGGTTGTGACCGGGGATGCGATTGTGGACAGGAGCCTGAAGGTGAACGCCGTTGTGCCAGGTTCGCCGTCTTCGCGTGTCAGTTGATAGGTCCGGACATGCGCCGCGCTGGGCTGTGGGACGGGCTGGGGGCCCATGTCGCGTGTTGCGATGAACAACAGAAGGCCGGGTTTTCCATTCACGCGGGCCGTGGCGAAATGGATGGTCTGGATTGCGTCTTCGCCGGTGTGGGGACTGTCCGCAAGCATGTCGGTGAGTGGACCGTTAGGGGTTGCGTTCTGCGTATCCACAAGGTCGGCCTGATCGGGCTGTTCGACGTCGGGTGTGGTGACGGCATACAGATGATAGCCCCATGCGTTTCCGTTCCCGCGCCAGAATGGCGTGATCGTTACAGTGGGAAAGCCGGTTGGGTGCAGGGTGACGGGGCTGTTGCCGATCAGAATGGGCGCGATGTCTGTGATCCGAGGCGCTGTGGGAGCGGCATGTCCTTTCGGGAGGCCGAGCATGACGGCGGAGCAGAGCAGGATCTTCAGGGCGATGCGGCGCATGGAAGGTCTTTCTCGGGGGAGGGCTTGTATGCCGGGGCGGTGTTTCCGATAACGGAGCTGACGATTTCATGTTCCAGACGACAGGCCCATCATGCTTTCAGTGATTTTCGATTCCCTTCCTGCTTTTTCCGCGGATGCGCCCAAGGCGGTCGTGCTGCTGTGCGAGGCTGCGGGTGGGGAGGTGTTCTCGACGTTAGACAAGGCGACGGCAGGTGCGGTGTCGCGCGCTGTTGCTCTGAAGGGGTTCAAAGGGGAAGCCGGACAGAGCGTGATCCTGCCTGCTCCGGCTGAAGGGCTGTCGCAGATCGTTCTCGCCGGGGTGACGCCGAAGGGCGGCGTGGCTGTGGATGCTGTGGCGGTCGAGAATGCTGCGGGTCGGGCGGTGCGGCTGCTGGATGGCGTTGAAAGCGCGGTTCTGGTCGTGTCCGGGGCACTGGAGCAGTTTGCTCCAGAAGCGGGGCTGGGTGCGCGTCTGGCGTCTTATGATTTCGATCTGTACCGCACCAAGAAGCCCGCTGCGCGTCCGGTTCTGAAGACGCTGACTGTTGCAGTCTCGGACGTGGCGGCAGCTCAGGCGCGCTGGACAGCTCTGGATGCGGTGTCCCAAGGTGTGATCCTGACGCGGAACCTCGTGAGCGAGCCGCCGAATGTGCTTTATCCTCAGAGCTTTACGCAGCAGATTGAAGGCCTGCGTGAACTTGGTCTCACGGTTGAGGTTCTTGACGAAAAAGCCATGACGGAGCTCGGTTTCGGTGCGCTTCTTGGGGTGGCGCAGGGCAGTGTTCACAAGCCACGGACGGTCATTGTCCGTCACAATGGCGGTGGCAGTGAGGCGCCTCTGGCGTTCATCGGCAAGGGTGTGACGTTCGATAGTGGAGGCATTTCCATCAAGCCTGCGGCTGGCATGGACGAGATGAAGACCGATATGGGCGGGGCTGCGACCGTGATTGGTCTCATGAGTGCGCTGGCCCGTCGCAAGGCGCCGGTTAATGCGATCGGCGTGGTCGGGCTGGTTGAGAACATGGTGTCCGGTGGAGCGCAACGTCCGGGCGATATCGTGCGGGCCTATGACGGGCAGACGATCGAAGTCCTCAATACCGATGCGGAAGGGCGTCTCGTTCTGGCGGATGTGCTGTCCTACACGCGCAAGCGGTTCAGCCCGAAGCTCATGGTCAATCTGGCCACGTTGACGGGCGCGATCGTGGTCAGTCTTGGTTATGAAAACGCTGGTCTGTTCAGCAACAGTGATGCGCTGGCCAAGGGGCTTTCGGAAGCCGGAACGCAGGTGGGCGAAGGCCTGTGGCGGATGCCGATGGGCGAGGCCTATAACCGTGAAATCGATTCCGATATTGCCGACATGAAGAATATCGGCGGCCGTCCGGGCAGCGCGATCCTGGCTGCGGAGTTCCTCAAGCGCTTCGTGGGCGATACGGATTGGGCACATCTTGATATCGCCGGGACGGCCTGGAAGACCAAGGCGTCTGCCATTGCGCCGAAGGGTGCAACGGGCTTTGGCGTGCGTCTGTTGGACCGGTTTGTGAAGGCGCATGAAGCCAGCGCCTGAGGGGCAGGATCACGCTGTGGATGTCGGGTTCTATCATCTGACGCGCACGCCGCTTGAAGAAGCGCTTCCGGCCCTTCTGGGCCGGACGCTGGATGCGGGGGAGCGCGCGCTTGTGCGTTGTCCCGATGCGGCGGCGGTCATGGCGCTGGATACGGCGCTCTGGGCGTGCCGGGACCCGGTTTGGCTTCCTCACGGGAGCGCAAAGAGTGGTCATGCGGCCCGGCAGCCGATCTGGTTGACGGAGAGCGGAGACGTGCCGAATGGGGCGCATTTCCTGTTTCGGGTCGATGGCGCGGGGGATGATGATTTCGCGCCGTTCACCCGGATTTTCGATCTGTTCGACGGCGGCAATCCGCAATCCGTACAGCGGGCAAGAGAGCGCTGGGTTGCGATGAAATCCTCGGGTCACAATCTCGTGTATTGGAAACAGGAAGAGCGGGGCTGGAAAAGGGCCGGGTAAGGTTTCAAAATATGTCTGAAGCCATTGGTGGAAGACGCTCGATAACGAGGGCGCCTTTCATGTCACTGGAGAGGACGCCTGACTGTGCCGGACCCCACGAATTCTTCCCCTGATCCTCTGAAAACCGATCTGCGTCGCGTCGATATTAATCCGGACTTCTGGTATCCGCTGGCGTGGTCGAAGGATCTCAAACGTGGAAAGACGATCGGGCGTCGGTTCGGACGCCATCCGATAGCATTGGTCCGCCCTGAGGAGGGCAGCGTTTTTGCGCTGGAAGACCGGTGCGCGCACCGGCAGGTTCCGCTTAGTTTGGGCAAGGTCAGCGGTGAGGCTGTGCAGTGCTGTTATCACGGCTGGGCGTATGGCCGCTCGGGGCGCTGCATTGACGTACCGTATCTGGGCAAGGGCAAGCTGCCGAACGGTGTGAGAACCTATCCCTGCCGTGAATCGGGCGGGATGATTTTCGTTTTTCCCGGTGATGCAGCGAAAGCGGAAAGCGTTCCCCTGCCGCCACTGGCGCAGGTGGACAATCCGGCATTCAAGACGCGGCATTTCAGCCCTGTCGTGAAATGCCATTACACGTTCATGCATGAGAACCTGATGGATATGAACCATCAGTTCCTGCACCGTCGCCAGATGGGGCAGATCAAGGCGCGTTTTCTGGGGCAGGATGAGGGCGAAGGCTTTATTGAGGCGCGCTACAGTTTCGCACGAAGCGGGAGCCAGCAGCCACTGGCGGAGCGGCTGATTTTCGGCAAACACCACGATGATCCGGGTCGGGAGCAGCCGATTGAGGAAATCGTCAGTATCCGTACGACTTACCCGTATCAGAGCCTGAAAATCCATGACAAGGACGGTGATCTGATTATGGAGCTGTTCAGTGTTTACGTCCCCAACAGTGCTGATGGCGCGAGTACGCAGACATTCGGTCTGCTTTCAGTGCTGCGTCCGAAAACGCCATTCCTGATTGATGTGATCTGGCCTGCGCTGGGCATTTTTACGAACCGGATCTTTGAGGAGGATCGCGAGATCATGGAATTGGAACAGGCTGCGTGGCGCGAACTGGGTGGCGATCATAACATCGAAGTTTTCCCCATCGTGCGGAAGTTGCGAGACCTTCTGAAGGTCAATGGCATTGTGAAGGAACAGACTGCCGATCCTGTCGTTGTTTGAGGACATGGGTCTGAAAAAACGGGTCTGAGGACAGGAGACGGTCATGAAAACAGTCACGCTCAGGAATGGTGTTACGGTTCCTGCACTGGGAATGGGAACCTGGAATATTGGCGATAGTGCCTCACGGCGCAGCAGCGAAATCGAGAGCCTGCGCAAGGGGCTGGAGGCTGGTCTGCGGGTTATTGATACCGCTGAGATGTATGGAAACGGGCGTTCGGAAGATCTGGTGGGTGAGGCGATCGCGGATGTGCGAGAGGATGTTTATCTCGTCAGCAAGATTGTACCCTCCAATGCGTCTTATGACGGGGTTCACAAGGCGTGCCGGCGTTCTCTGAAGCATCTGGGAACGGAGTGGCTGGATCTGTATCTGCTGCACTGGCATGGGGGGACACCGCTTGAAGAAACGATCCGGGCCTTTGAGGATCTGAAGGATGAGGGCCTGATCCGGGGTTGGGGGGTATCGAACTTCGATGTCGATGACATGGAAGAAATTGAAAATCTGTCCGGAAACTGTCTGGTGAATCAGATTTTGTATAATCTGGAGCATCGGGGGACGGAGTTCGACCTTCTGGATCACGATCTGAAGTCCGGAACGGTGACGATGGCTTATTCGCCGCTTGGGCAGGGTGGGGAGTTGCTGGAGCATCCGGCACTGAAAGAGGTGGCGTCGCGGCATGAGACGTCGCTCGGGCCTGCCGATCCGGCACAGATTGCTTTGGCCTGGGTGCTGCGTCGGCCGAATATCCTGGCCATTCCGAAGGCAACGTCTGAGAAGCATGTGGCGGGAAATCTTGCCAGTCTGGAGATCAGGCTGACGGATGCGGATCTCAAAACGCTTGACGGTGCTTTCCCTTCTCCGAAACGCAAGCTATCTCTCGCCATGATCTGACGGTCGTGATGGTTGCGGTCCGTTCTCCCTAACCTGCGGATCGCGGCCCTGCATATTTTTACGTCCCTGTTTCATACTGATCCGGTTTCACTCTGCCTTGCGGTGCTTGTTCTGCCTGCCTGCATGCAGGTGGTGCAGCCCGCGAGGTTCGGGAAAGTCTTGGCCGTGTGTCTGGCGGCTCTGGCTGCGGTATTGGCGCTTTCGCCAGCTGTTCTGGCCGTTGCTCTGGGTGTGATTGCGGCGCAGGAGCGGGATGCCTGTCCGGCGGTGTGGAGCGTCCCGGCTCTGCTGTTGAGCGCTTTGTTTCCTGCCCAGACGCCTGTTCTGCTGGGGCTGCTGCTTGTTCTGTTCTGGTCTGCGCTCGTGCGTCGCAAGGACGGGGGCTGTTCCGCCGTTATGAGCATTCTGGGCGTGTCGCTGGTGTGGCATGCTCCGGAGGCTGTATCGGCCGAACTGGTTGCGGGTCTGGGTGTGTGTGTACTTGGGCTGATCGGCTGGGCTGTTCTGGGAGCGCATCGACCGGGGAATCTGGGGCTTTTACGTCCCGTTCTGCTGATGGTGCTGGTGGTGGCCGCGCAGGACGAAGGTCTGGTGGTTTGTGCCCGGATTGCGCTGGAAGCCGCGCTTCTTGATCTCGCAACGCTGGTTTTGACGGCATCACTGGGGCTTCGGTTTCCGAGTTTTGCCGTACTGCGTCTGCCGTTTCCGCCTCTGCCCGGGCTGGTCGTGCTGTGGCTGGGAATTCATGCCGCGTTGGGCATGGCGGCGGGCGTCGAGGGCTGGAGCGTGCTCGGCGTGGGGGTGGCTCTGCTTCTGGGCGTTCTGGCGCTGTCCGATCTGCTTGTCGTCGTGCGGCAGATGTCTGGGCGTGCGGCTGCCATATCCGGCGTTTCCGTATTGCTCGTGGGGACTGGAAGTCTGCTTTTGCCTGCGCTGGTGTTCGGGCTGACAAGCCCGGCGCTGCATGGTGTGGGGGGGGAGTGGGTCTGGCCCGTCTGGAGTATTGGTGCAGGTGACGGTTCACATTTCCGGCTGATGGCCTTCGTGATGGTTGGAGCCCTGATCTGGATTGTTCTCCTGCGTCCCTGGCGCATTATGGGGGGGATTGTTCAGGCGGCTTCCACGCTGGCTCCGGCGTTGATGACACTGCTGGCATCAGGCGATGCCCTGTTTGAAGAGGCGCCGTCTCTGGGCTGGAGCCTGCGCCGTTTTGTCGTGTCAGGGCGAGTTCGCTTGAAAGGGCTGAAGGGGGTTAAGGCACCCGTTCTGCCTGACCTGCGTCAGGGGGCTGTGGGGCTCTGGCTTGTTCTTCTCGGCCTCGTTCTCGCGGTGCTGGGAGTGATGACGTAATGGCGCATGACGCGGGACTGATTGCGTTGTCTGTGCTGGAAGCGCTGTTCCAACTGGGGCTGCTGCTCGTTCTGGCGCCTGTGCTGGGGTGGTGTCTGGACAGTCTGCCGTTCTGGCTGGCGGGCCACGCGGGGGGGGCAGTGCGGTTTCGCCTTTTGGGCGCAGGTCGTTTCTGGAAAAACCTGTTTCAGAAACCGCTTGCAGCGCGTCCTGCGCTTGCGTTGACCGTGGGTGTGCTGACGCTTGTGTGTCTGCCTGCGGTGACGACGGGATCGGTGTTGTCCTCGCTGACGGACCCGCTCGTCATGGGCCTGATGCTGTTGATGGGGCGTGGATTTCTGGGGTCGGGCGTTCTGTCGCGAGAGGCGTCGTGTCTGGTGCCGGCGGTTCTGCTGTTGTGTTTGACGGAAGCACTGATCGCGCTGGCTGCTCCGGGAACCGACGGTTTGGGGGGCTTGTGCGCGATGTTGCATATCGAGCCTGAGCCGGGTCTGGAAGGTGCGCTTGCGGCCTGTGCGCTGGCTCTGGGAATTGTATGTCCGCCGCTTCGTTCCGAGGATGTGACGGGTATGTTGTCCGGGGTGCGGGACCGGCAGGAGCGTGAGGCGGCGCGCAGTATTGCGGATGTGCTGAATTGTGGCTGGCTGCTGCTGCTGGCTGATCTGGCATGGCCGGTGAGTGTGGGCCTCGCGCAGGGAGGCGTTCAGGGCTGGTGGCTCGGGTTGGTTACACTGGGCGCACGACTGGCGTTGGCTGTGAGCGTGGCGGTTGGGCTGAGGCTGATGGCGCAGGAGCGGAGCGCGCGGCTGACGGCGTTGTTTGCGGGTGTGGCGCTCCTTCTGGCTCTGGCGGGGAGGTTTGGCACATGATTGTAGGGTTCGGACTGCTTCTGTTGCTAGCCCTTGCAGGGTTGGGGAAAGACGGGCGGGGGCTGCCGCTTTACGGGATGGTCTGCGCTTTTGCCGGGGCGACGGTCTGTTCGGGGCTGATGGCGCTGCTCACGTCTGTGGCGCTGATCGGACTGAACGTTCTGGCATGGGTCTGGCTGCGGCGGTTTGCGCCGGAAGCGCCGGACAAGGCAGCTGTTCTGCCGGTTGTGGGTACGCTTGTTCTGCTTCTGGCACTTGGTTTGTCGGGGGCTGGTCTGGGACTTGCGCCGGTTCTGGGCGCGGGGGCGGTTTTGGCCGGGTTATGTGGTGCGGCGTGGGGAACGCCGCTGGTTCAGTTTACTGGGCTGATCCGGGCGGCGGACGGGCTGGTTGTTGTGGCGTGTGTTCTGAATTCATGGCCGCTTTTTGTCGCGGCTCTGAGCCTGTGGGGCGTTCTGGCGGCACTTGGCGTCACGCTGCTGCCCCGTCTGGCCTGGCGACGGGTGGAGGACGTCTGATGCATCCGCTCGCACCCGTCGGCACGCTGTTTGCCGTCACCGTCTGGCCGCTTCTGGCGGCGTTCCTGCTGTTCCTGACGCCTGAAAACCGTCAGGCCGCCAGTAGCCGGACGTTTGCCGTGGCCGGGCTTGTCATCACGCCGCTGGCTGTGTGGCTGATGCCGAGGACGGATGCGCTGGCTGCGGCGTGTTCCTGCATCGTGACGGCCATTCCGCTGCTGCTGCCGCAGGCCCGGGACCGGACGGGGCGGATCCTGCCGTTTCTGGTGACGGGGTGTGCGTTGCTGGCGCTGAACGTCCATTCGGCATTCGCGGTGACGATCCTGTGTGGCGCGGGAACGGTTCTTCTGGCGTGGCGCGAGGGGCGTGGCCCCCGTCAGGCTGCGATTGTGTGGGACATCGCACGCAGTCGGCTTGGAGGTGTTGTTCTGGGGCTTCTGGGCGCATCGCTTCTGCCGATGCAGCAGTCATCGCTGGGGGCAGTTCTGCTGACGGTCGGGCTGTGCATGGTGGCGGGTCTGGGACCATCACCAGCACCTGCGCCTGAGGCGGCGCTTCTGGATACGGGACTGCGGTTTGCAGCGCTGATGCTGATGTTCCGTCTGAGTGCCTATCCACTGGTCCATCTGCTGATGCTGATTGCGGGTTTTGGAACACTCTTCATGCTGGTGGTGTCGCGCTCGACGGGACGGACAATCTCCTTGCCGATGCTGTCGGCGCTGGGTGTTGTTGCGGCCGCGACCGGTGAAGGTCCGGCGATCGTCCTGTTGCTTCTGTCGGCGCTGGGACTGGCCGTTCTGGATCTGCATGAGGCTGAGGGAGCGGAGACTATCGGGGCAGGAGCCGCACCATGGCCGGTGTTCTGCGCGCTGGTCGGGATTGGGCGGTCGCTTGATGCCGCACAACTCGTTCTGTTGATGCTGTGTCTGCTGCCTGCTTTGTGGTCAGTACGCCCTATGAAGCTGCTGCCAGCCTTCGGACGGGGAGAGCGGGGTATCGTCGCTGTGACACAGGCCGTTCTTCTGCTGGGCGGTTTGTGTGGGCCGCTGTTTCTTGCGTGGCATCCGGTGACGGGGTGGCGACCATGAGAAGTATGGGGCGGATTATCCGCAGCGGCGAGCGTGTGGCGCTGTCGCATTATCATCTCGATCCTGTGCAGTGGAGTGATATGCTCTGTGTTCCGGGTGCGACGTTGCCGCTGATCTCGTGCTGGGCGGATGATGCACGCGCCTCTGTTCTGCTGCTGGAGGGGGATCGCCCACTTCTGGCGAGTACGGTTGTGGAAGATCGCCGGTATCTGGCGCCGTCGTCGCGGTTTGCCGGGGCCGAATGGGGCGAGCGTGTGTCGTATGATCTGTATGGCGTGGAGGCGATGGAGGCGCGCGGGAATGGCACGCCTGCGCTGGATGAAGGCGGCTGGACGTCCACATGGCCATTGTCGTCCCGTCCGGGACCGGCTTCGGGGGGGCTGCGTCCGCTTGGGGGGAGCCGCTTTCTGCGCCCGGAGCAGACGGGGCTGAGTGGCCCTCTGGATCTGTCTTTCGAGATTCTGAAAGGGAAGGTCCGGACTGTGGATGTCTGTGCGGGCGGGGCGCATCGGGGTGTGGTGTCGCGTCTTTTGGGGAAGACGCCGGAGGAGGCCATGTTCCTCATAGCACGGATGACGGCGGGCGGTTTCGTGGCGCATCCTTTGGCTTTTGCACGTGCTGTGGCGCAGGCGCGCGGGCAGGTTCCGGGGCCGGGAATTCGGGATGTGTGGATGATCCTTCTGGAGATCGAGCGGATATCGCTCCATCTGTTCGACATGGCGCGGACGGCGCGAGGTGTGGATGCGGAGCTTTTGGCGACGCACTGCGATCATGCACGCGAAGCGATTGCGCAGGCCTGTGCGGAGCGGGGTGTGTCGCGCCGTCTGATGGACACTGTGAACTGTGGCGGCTTTCGCGAGGGACTGGAAATCGTCCCGCTGGCGCAGGCGGTTCATGCGGCGATGCAGCCACGTCTTGTAGCTTTAGAGGAGCTTCACCGGGTCTTTGCGTCCCGTCTGAACGGGTTTGCGGTTCTGGATGTACGACTGGCGGAGCGTTTTGCTGTTGGGGGCGTGACGGGGCGTGCGAGTGGTCGCAGCATGGACATGCGGCGGCGGGAATCCGGAATGCGGCTGGAGGCGCTGCGGGCGACGGGATCGAGCCGTGGCGATGCCCGGGCGCGTGACGGGCTGCGGATTGCGGAAATCAGGGATTCGCTGAAGCTGATGGAACGGATTCTGGGGAGCATTGGTCTGGACGATGACGAGCCCGCGCCGGATCGTACGGATGAGGGTATTGGCGTGGCCGAGGGGGCGCGCGGAGATGTGTGGTACTGGGTGCGGCTGAAAAACGGACGGATCGAAAGCCTGCATGTCCGTGATCCGGGTGTGTCGGTTCTGCCGGTTCTCGGGGCGATGCTGCGGGACTGTCCCGTGGAGCGTGTGCCTGCGGCTCTGGGGTCGATCGGACTGTCTCCGGCAGGGATTGCCTTGTGAAGGGGTTGCGACGGACAGGCCCTCTGAGCCTGCTTTATGCGTTCATGGATGCGCGGCGCTGGTGTCCGTCCTCGGAAGAAGTGCTTCCGCGTCGTGAGGGTCCCATCGGGCTTTATGTTTTGGAGACGGGGGGATGCGAGGGCTGCTTCATGGAGATCGAGTCTCTGAAAGGCAGTGCTTTCGCTCTGGAACAGGCAGGTTTTGTGTGTGTGAGCGATCCTGCAGATGCGGACTGGTTGTTGCTGACCGGTGCGGTGACGCGGGTCTGTGCCGAGATGGTGGACCGGGTCTGGCGGGCGATGCCGCCGGGTCGGAGTCTGATTGCGGTCGGGGCCTGTGCGGTCGACGGAGGGCCGTTTCCGGCCAGTTATGCGATGCTGGGTGGTTTGCAGGCCCTGACGCCGGTGCGGCGTGCGATTCCGGGCTGTCCACCCGCGCCGCAGGAGATCCTGCACGCGCTTCAGGAGCTAGCGCGGGTCTGATCGCGATATTCTGAAACTGGAAATTGCCTGAAACAACGAAGTTTTGTCTTCGGACGGCTTGTCGTGACACGGTTTCGCGTTAAAGCAGACGGACGCACTGGATGCGTTTTCCCATGAGGTCCGGCCACCTGTCGTTCAGGTCGCCGCACAGAGCACAGGGCTTGAGATGGCTGATTATCGCCTTGGAATTGATCTTGGTGGCACGAAGATCGAAATCGCAGTTCTGAATCGTTCGGGCGATCTCGTCCTGCGTGAACGAATTGCCAATCCCGGTATTTATAACGAGGCCGTTCTGGCGATCCGGGATCTGGTGGCGGATGTGGATCATCGTCTGGGTGCGGTGCCGAGCCATCGCGTTTCGGCAGGGCAGCATACCTCCACGCTGGGTATCGGGATTCCGGGATCAATCTCGCCAGAGAGCGGGTTGATCAAGAATGCCAATGCAACCTGGCTGAACAACCAGCCTTTTGGGCATGATCTGGAAGCTGCGCTGGCCCGTCCGGTCCGGACCGAAAACGACGCCAACTGCTTTGCGCTGTCTGAAGCTGCCGATGGTGCGGCCAAGGGCATGCTAACCGTTTTCGGTGTCATCATCGGGACGGGTATGGGCGCGGGCATCGTCAATAATGGCCGCGTTCTTGAAGGGCGTCATCATATTGCTGGCGAATGGGGGCATCTGCCTCTGCCTTGGCCGACGGAAGAAGATGCGCCGCCGCGCGAGTGCTTCTGTGGAAATAAGGGCTGCATGGAGCGCTATCTTTCGGGCCCGGCACTTGCCGCGGACTGGAAAGGACCGGGGCATCGCAATACCGCCGGTATCGAAGAGGCTGCGGCCAATGGCGATCAGGCTGCGATTGCAGCACTCGGCCGTTACACCGAGCGTTTCGCGCGGGCCTGCGCCATGGTCATCAACTTCCTCGATCCGGATGTGATCGTTCTTGGTGGCGGCGTCTCCAATCTTCACACGCTTTATGAGCGCGTGCCGCCGCTTCTGGCCAAGCATGTCATCACGCCGGTCTGCACGACGCCGATCGTGAAGAATAAGCATGGTGACAGTTCTGGCGTGCGTGGTGCGGCATGGCTGTGGGACGTGACGGAATAAAACCAGCCGTTTGCTGGATATGAAAAAGGCCGCCCGGAGAACCGGGCGGCCTTTTTTGTTGGCGTTTTCTGTATTCAGGCAGGTTCTTCTTCTACCGTTTCCGACATCTCTTCCGCCGCCAGTTTCAGGCGGTGGTAAGAGCGGCGGGAGAAGGGCAGGATCGCGATATAGAGCAGTCCCGCACCGGCGAGGGCGCCCCAGGGGTCTGCGACCAGAAGGGCCGCATACAGGCCGGTTCCGAGCATCAGGGGCAGGACGTAGCGGGCCGGAACCTTGAAGTTCTTGAAGGACCAGACCGGAAGCGTCGAGACCAGCAACAGCCCTGTGACGATCAGACAGACGGCCGAGACGAGGGGCAGGCGGGCGAATGCGGCCAGACCTTCAGCATGCAGGCGGTCGGCTTCAAGGCCGAGGAAGACCGGGAACAGGACCAGTCCGGCTCCGGCAGGAGCCGGAACGCCTGTGAAGAAGCTGTAGGAATAGTCCGGCTTGTCGTCGTCATCGAGGCTGGCGTTGAAGCGGGCCAGACGCAGCGCCATGCAGACCGTGAACAGGATGCACGGGACGAAAGAATAGCGTCCGGCATGTTCGAGCGACCACATCAGCAGCACGAAGGACGGTGCGACGCCGAAGCAGACGAAGTCTGACAGACTGTCGAATTCCGCGCCGAAGCGGGTGGCGCCCTTGAGGAGGCGCGCGATGCGTCCGTCCAGTCCGTCAATGCAGGCTGCGATCAAAAGTGCTACGGCAGCGGGTTCAAACTGGTGTTCGAGCGCAAACCGCATGCCGCTGAGCCCAGCGCAGAGGCCGAGCATTGTCATGATGTTGGGGGTGAGGCGGTTGAACGACGGCCCGCGCACACGGGTGCGGGGGTTGCGGCCCATGCGGCGGAGTCTGCGTCGGATGCGGCGCTTTCGTCCAGAGGCGTTCACAGAGGCGCCAACAGATTGGGCGGGTTCGCGGGTGGGTTCAACCGTCGGAGGCGTGGTCATGTATGGCGTCTGGCTCAGAGCGTCGCCAGGACAGTTTCGCCACCAACCATGGTCTGCCCCTCCACAACCAGAGGTTCGACACCTGGCGGCAGGTAGACGTCGGTGCGGGAGCCGAAGCGGATCAGGCCGAAGCGCTCGCCTGCTTCCATGCGGTCGCCTTCTTCAACGAAGCACAGGATGCGGCGTGCGATCAGACCGGCGATCTGGACGACGCCGATATTGCGGCCATCCGGCAACGTCAGGCGCAGTTCGTTGCGTTCGTTGTGTTCGGAAGCCTTGTCGAGGCTGGCATTGAGGAATTTGCCTGCGTGATAGGCGATCTTCGTCACTTCACCGGCTGCGGGCATCCGGTTGATATGGACGTTCAGCACAGAGAGGAACGTCGAGACGCGCCAGACCGGCGTGTGTCCCATTTCCAGCGCGGGCGGCGGCGTGACGAGGGCGACGGATGTGACGCGGCCATCGGCGGAGGCCAGCACCAGATCGGCGCGTGGCGGCGGGGTGCGCTTGGGATCGCGGAAGAAGTACAGGCAGAACGCCGTGAAGGCGATGCCCGCATTGCCCAGCAGGCGCGTGGCGCGCCAAGGCGTGGCCCGTCCGATCAGTCCGACGAGCGAACCTGCGAGGAGGAAGGGAGTCGCGGCGCGGTGCGGCGGCGACAGGACAAGCTTGAAGGACTGGATCAGCGACATGGAACGCACTCTTACGGCACACGGCGGGAGGGTCAAGAATTCGCCACAAAGAAGGCGTTTTTCGGGCAGGTTTTCTGCTTCAGGCGGGTCTGGGCACCTGTTGGGGGATCGGAGGAGCCAGTTTGTCGCCGATCACGGGTATCCCAGCATAGGCGTTTTTGCGAGCCGTGACGAGGTGAACACCTCCGCAGGGCAGGCGTAGTCCGCGTCCGATCCGCTCCACGAAGCGTCCATGTGTGGTGGAAAGAACGGCAGGTGGCGCCATCAGCGCACCTGAGAGATGCTCGATCCGGAACAGGGTCTGGTCGAGCAGGCGGGTCAACTGGCGGGTGCTGTAGGGGATGCCGTGGCCGAAGGGGGTGGCATCGGTATGCGCCCAGTATCCTGAACGATTGGGAACGACCAGGATCAGAACGCCGTCATCGGTTAGGGTGCGCCAGATGGCCCGCAGAAAATCTGGCGCGATGCGCGTGAATTCGAGGCCATGAACCACAAGCACCGCATCCATTGAAAGGTCGTCGAAAGGGAGGCGGGCGCTGTCGACGATGCAGTCTCTTGGAGAGGGGCGGAGTGTTTTTTGCGTCTGGGCGTGAAGCAGGCGCGCGGAGACTGCGAATTCGGCACTTTCGGGAAGATAGGGGGCTGTGTAGCCTACGCCGAGAATGCGACGGCCCCGCATGGGGGGCATGAGACGTCGCAGACGCTCGTTGAGGAGCAGGGCTGTGCGCTGTCCCTGTCGGCTTTCATAGAAAGTGGCGGCATCCTCGGAACGGAGGCGGGCCAGAGACGTCAGCATGCAGCTACCTCATCAGCGGGACAGTCCAAGGGGAACAGTCATGCCACTTGATATCAAGCCGATTCCGGTTCTGTCGGACAATTATGCTTGGATGCTGACCACGCCGAAGGGAATGCGCGCCATCGTGGACCCCGGTGAGGCCAGGCCAATATGTGATGAAATCGGGGACGGGCGGCTCGATATGATCCTGCTGACCCATCATCACGCCGATCATACGGCTGGGACGGAAGCATTGCGGGAACGCTATGGCGCGCAGGTTTATGGGCCGCGTCAGAAGCAGGACTGGCTGCCCCGGCTGGATCATGCTGTTGAGGATGGGGACGTCGTTTCTCTGGGGAGTACACAGATTCAGGTCCTGTCCACTCCGGGTCATGCGGTTGGGCATGTGTCATATGTCGTGGCCGAGGTTCCGGCGCTGTTCTGCGGGGATGTGCTGTTCAGTCTGGGGTGTGGGCGGTTGCTGGAAGGTACGGCGCAGGAGCTGTTCGACAGCCTGCACCGGTATGACAGTCTGCCGGACAGCACGCTTGTCTGTGCGGGGCATGAATATACGCGCTCTAACCTTGCTTTCGCATTGCATGTTGATCCGGAGAACGCCGCCCTGAAGGCTCGGGCCGGGGAAGTCGAGCGTTTGCTGGAAGCCGGGCGGCCGACGCTTCCGGTCACGCTGGGCGTGGAGCGCAGGACCAATCCGTTTCTGCTCGCACCGGATGTCGCGACTTTTGCGCGGCTGCGCAGGGAAAAGGACACGTTCTGAAGGCACAAAAAAGCCCCGCTCGAAAGAGGCGGGGCTTTTTTGTGTGAGCAATCGTCAGGCCATTACCAGCCGAAGATAACCTTCTTGAGCAGTTCGGCGCCGAGGCCCACGACGATAACGCCGCCAGCCCAGATCGCCACGAACCAGCCCACACGCTTCATCCAATTCAGGAAGCCCGGTTTCTCGTCCGGCTGACCGTATTCGATGCGCATGGGGTCTGGTCCTTCGCCGTTAGTGGTAGTGATGTCCGGCGGACATTTTTCCGCGGAACACATAGTACGAATAGGCGGTGTAAGAGAGGATCAGCGGCAGGAGGAACATCGTGCCGACCAGCAGGAAGGTTTGGCTCTCCGGCGGAGAGGAGGCCTGCCAGATGGTGATGGTCGGCGGCACGATATAGGGCCACACATTGATACCCAGACCGCTGAAGCACAGGAAGAACAGGCCCAGTGTCGCGATGAACGGCAGCAGATGCGAGCGCGGGTTGCGCAGTCCGAAGAAGAGCGCTCCTGCAAGAACGACCACTGCAACCGGAACCGGCGCCACCAGAGCGAGCTGCGGCATGTCCAGCCAGTGCTGCATGTAGGTGGTGTGGAGCATGGGCGTCCAGATCGAGACGAGCGCGATCGTCACCAGCATAAGGCCGCCGAGGACGAAGGAAATCCGGCGCATCGCATCGTGCAGTTCACCTTCGCAGCGCCACAGAAGCCAGGTCGCGCCGAGCAGCGCATAGCCGATGACGACCGCAAGGCCACAGAACAGGGCGAACGGGGTGAACCAGTCAAAGCTGGACCCGACGAAGACGTTATTTTCAACTTTGATGCCCTGAACGAGCGTTCCGAGAATAACACCCTGCATGAAAGCCGCCACGAGGGAGCCGCCGCAGAACGACGTATCCCAGAAGAACTGGCTCATGGGCGATTCCGACTTGAAGCGGAACTCGAAGGAAACGCCGCGCAGGATCAGGGCCAGCAGCATGAACAGGATCGGCAGGTAAAGAGCCGGAAGGATCGTGCCATAGGCAACGGGGAAGACGCCGTAGAGCGCGGCTCCACCGAAGATCATCCAGGTTTCGTTACCGTCCCAGACGGGGGCGACAGTGTTGACCATGAGGTTGCGGTGATCGTGGTCCTTTTCCTTGAGGAAGAGGATGCCGATCCCGAGGTCGAAACCATCAAGGCAGACATAGAGGAAGATGGCGGTTGCTGCGAGCAGCGCCCAGACCACCGGGAGCCAGAAGCCGGCTGTTTCTGTCATGGTTCTTACTCCGCCATGCCAGCGCCGGCTGTCGGGCCGGACGGGGGCTGATGGGAGACCTGTGTTGTACCTGCGGCACGCTGGGGCTGGTCCTCGGCGGGGCCGTGTTCTCCCGAATGGGGTTCTTCGGCGAAGGTCCGCAGCAGGATGGTGATGCCGCCCATGAACACGATGAAATAAACGATGATGAAGGCAATCATCGACGTTGCGATGCTCGGCAGGGCGATCGGAGACACGCTGTCGGCGGTCCGCATCAGGCCATAGACTGTGAAGGGCTGACGGCCCACCTCAGTCGTGACCCAGCCACAAAGCAGGGCCAGAAATCCTGCCGGCGACATGAACAGCGCAACACGATGCAGGAGCGGCGTGTCGTACAGTTTGCCTTTCCAGCGCAGATACAGCGACCACAGACCGACCAGCACCATCAGCATGCCAAGAGCAACCATGATGCGGAAGGAGAAGAACAGCAGCGGAGAATAGGCGCGGTCTTCCTTCGGGAAGTCCTTCAGACCCGGGACCTTACCGTCGAGGCTGTGCGTCAGGATGAGCGAGCCCAGATAGGGGATGGCAATCTTATAGTGGGTCGTCTCGTTTTCCATGTCGGGAATGCCGAACAGGATTTCCGGGGCGCGGCTTTCGGATTCCCAGTCGCCTTCAAGGGCGGCGATCTTGGCGGGCTGATATTCCAGCGTGTTCAGGCCCTGCGTATCACCGGCCAGAACCTGGATCGGCGAGACGATGGCGGCCATCCACATGGCCATGGAGAACATCAGTCGGACTTGTTCGGATGCCTGACGGCCTTCGCGACGTGCCTTGAGCAGATGCCATCCGGCCACGCCCGCCACGATAAAGGCCACGCACAGGAAAGCTGCGAGGCCCATATGGACGATGCGATACGGGAAAGACGGGTTGAAGACGATCTGCCACCAGTCTACGGGCAGGAAACGTCCGGTGGCTTCGTCAATGCGATAGCCGCGGGGCGTCTGCATCCAGGAATTGGAGGACAGGATCCAGCTCATGGAAATCAGCGTACCGATCGAGACCATGCAGGTGGCTGCGAAATGCAGGCCCTTGCCGACGCGATTGAGGCCGAACATCATGACGCCGAGGAACCCGGCTTCAAGGAAGAACGCCGTCATGACCTCATAGGCCAGCATCGGGCCGAGGATCGGGCCGGCTTTCTGCGAGAAGGCCGACCAGTTCGTTCCGAATTCGTAGGACATGACGAGGCCGGAGACCACACCCATGCCGAAGACGACGGAAAAGACCTTCAGCCAGTATTTGAAGAGGTCCAGATAGGCGCTGCGGCCTGTCTTGAGCCATAGCCCTTCCAGAACAGCCAGATACGCTGCAAGACCGATTGAAAACGCCGGGAACACGATGTGAAACCCGACCGTAAACGCGAACTGGAACCGCGCCAGGAATAAAGCCGAGAGGCCAAACATTTCGGTTGCCTTCTGCATAGATGGCGAGTGGCAGATACCGTCAGAAGCAAGGCCGCTCCCTGAGGAATCTGACGCACGCAGAACGAGAATAACGAAGTTGTGATCGTTTCGTGTGTCGCCGTCTTTTGAACCCCTAGAACGTGTTTGGCTAGAGAAAGTTCTGTGTTCAGGCGGGGTTTTTGACAGAAATCAACCGGGATTTTCTGGCTTTGACAGCTTTTAGGGGGGAGAGAATTTTCCGCTGAAAAGCGCAGAAATCGCCTGTGTATCCGGGAGGATCTGCCCGTTGGTGACGGGGAGTGCCACCGAAAGAGGGGGGCCGCTTCTATGCTGTGAGGTGGAAACTTTTTCCAGCGCCTTACGAAGAGCGGCCTGAAAGTCTGGTGCGAGGTGCGACTCTATTTCCGGATGGTCCAGAAGGCGGGTTGCGAGTTCCTGCCAGTGGGTGAGAGTGAGGGTGAGCGTTCCGGTTTGATTGGGGAGGGTGATGCTCCCTGACAGCGTGATGTGACTGTCTGTGGACGCTGGTGAGGCTGAGGCGTCCTGAAGCAGGAGCCGTTCGTATGAGGCCGGGTCGAGAAATGAGCGGTCTGTGGAAGATCCGGATGCTGTCAGAGCGAGCGCAAGATGCGTCTGATGCAGGTCGGTGGAGTTCCCGTAGGGTAGTGGAAACCCGGACAGTTTTGCGGCCTTTGCCTCTACGCCAAGCCGTGTCGCACCGGCGGAAGCTTCAGGAAAGCGGATGAGGCGTCCGGAGAGGTTTTTCGCGAAAATATGCCTGTCTGGCCAATGCCCGGAAAAGGCAAGTTGAAGCTGTGACGCTGAAAATCGCAGATCTTCAGGACTTCTGAAGCGGATCTGAACACCCGACGTCAGAACAGTCAGGATTCTATCATTCAGGACAAGCCGTGCAGCCTGATGTCCCTTCAGGGAAACGGGAAGTCCCGCGTGAAGCAGGGAGGCCCAAGATCCTCCAAGGCAAAGATGCTCTCCGGCCCAGCCGGCATCATAGGGCGCGTCGGAGGACGTCGGGTGCGTGGCGCCCAGATGGTCCAGCTCCACCCATGCGCCGAACGGCCAGCCGCCTCTGTGGAACGGAGTCGCATGAACGGACCAGCCGTTTTCGCGTGCGGTGGTGATGGCAGCTTGAGCGGTGGCTTCCAGCCTGTGGATCGTGTGATGCCAGCAGAGTGTATCGAGTAAGGCCGATATTGCGAGAATTGCAATCAATACCACAGCATATCTGCTGTAACGGACAGTAAAGAACGAACGATCCATTGAGAATCTCTTTTCGGGAGGGACTGCGGGATTGGTCAACCCCTGTCTGTTTTATCCCCAGCCGGAGAGAGTGCTTCGGGAATGCCGGAAAATGCGTCCACGGGCCGGTTTGTGAGAAAAGCTACGGAGGTTGTGAGGTAATGAAAACCGCAGAAAATCAAAGAATATGGAGATCTTGTTAATGGTCAAATGCTGGAAGCGCGCAGTTTTTGGAAGGCTATTGAAAGATTTCAGTTTTTTGCAGCCAGATTATGCGTTTTCCGGGTCCACAGAGTTATCCACAGGATTTCTGGGCAAGGCGTGGGTTGTGCACAGTTCGTCCCACGCGCTTTCCAGTGCCTCGGTAAAGGCTTTGCGTTCCTGCTGGGGTGGGAGGGGCTGACCGATCACGACGTGAAGAGTTCCCGGACGTTTGAACCAGGGGTTTCGGTCCCAAAAGAGCCCTGAATCGGTTGCGACGGGCACGACGGGGACGTTGGTCTGCCGGGCCAGAGCGATGATACCGGGCTGGATCGTCTGGCGTTCACCGGGCAGCGTGCGGGTGCCTTCGGGGAAGATGATGATCTGGCGACCCGCGTCATGAGCCGATTTTGCATCCTGCATCATGGTGCGCAGGGCTTTCGAACCGGCTTTCCGGTCAACGGAGATCATGCCGGTCAGGAGCAGCATCGGGCCAACGACGGGAATGCGCGTCAGTTCCGTTTTGATGATGTAGTCGGGGCGGTCAACGAGGGTCATCCAGATGAAGCCATCGAAGAAGGACTGATGCTGCGATGCGATCAGCAGCGGCCCGGGCGGTAGGTTCTCCTGGCCTGTGATCTCGATGCGGACCGAAGAGATCCGGGTAAAGCCGAACAGAACGGCGCGTGCCCAGAGTTTTGCGTAGAACAGGGCCAGGTCCTGATTTTTCATCAGGCGGATCGGGATGGTCCCGAGGCCCATGAACAGGGTGATCCAGAAGAGATAGAGGTTGAACAGGACGCCGCGCAGAATGCTCATCATGGTGTTCTGCACACCAGAAAATCCTGTCCGGCACAAGGGCTGTCAGGCGCCATCCAGTCCTTCACGGCCATCTGGAAGACCTGTCAGGACGCCGATTTCGGCTCCGAGGAGCTTGTTGTATTCCCGAAACATCAGGAAGAGCGTTCTGCGCGAAAGGGGGCCTTGCAGGGCGAGAGGTACCACCGGATAGGCGATGAGGTCCAGATCGGGTGCGGTGCGGTGGATTTCGAGAATAGCCCGGCGGATATGATAGCCAGAGGTGACGACGAGAAGGCGGTGGAGCCGGTTGTCTCTTGCCCACTCGGCGGTCTCGTGGGCGTTACCGATTGTGCTGGTAGCGCGGCGGCCCAGCGTGATGCGTGCTGCCAGAGGCGAGGACAGGGTTTCCTGCTGAAGGTGCAGGATATGTTGCAACGTGACATGGGGGCCGACCCCCGAAATCAGTAGCAGAGGTCCGTATCCGCCCCGCAGAAGCGTAATGGCCGTATCGACGCGCTGTTCTCCACCGGTCAGCGCGACGATGCCATCGCAGACAGTGGCGGTGACGGGAGGGCTGATGGCGTCCTGAACAAACCATGCGAATCCTGCCAGCCAGAGACCTCCCAGCGCCACACATGCCTGGAAGAGGCGTGTCATGGCAGACGCCGGAGCCAGACGAGCACGACTGTCTGTGCGGTGAGCCAGCCCAGGCAGGCGGCGATCAGGGGCAGGGCACCGAGTTCTTCAAGGAGCATGCGTGGCAGGACGTGCAGGGTGCCACACCATGTTGCGAACAGGGTGTCCCATGTGTTGGTGGGAGAGGCGGCTGGAGGTGTGCCATGTGAAAAAGGTGTGAGCCTCTGGGCCAGCATGGTGATGACCGGGCTCAGGAGCAGCAGGCCGACGAGCCCTCCGGCGAGGCTGAGCAGCGCTGCCCGTCCTGCGATCCTGCTGGAGATGGTCAGGTCTCCTGCTCCAAGGAAATGGACGATTTCGACAGCCTTGCGCTGGGCCATGACGGAACGGCGGACGGTCATGCCGACTGAAAGAACCGCAATGGCCGCGATGAGGCTTACGGCCAGCCATGCACAGGCGATCAGGCTGCTTCCCAGGCCGTTGAGGCGTTCACCCCAGCGGCGGTCTTCTTCCACAACGGCTTCGGGCAGCACGCTGTGTACGATCGCACCCAGATCAGGGGTACCGGTATGGGCAACGATCAGAACAACAGGCAGTGAGAGGCCGGGAAGGCCTGCGCTGTCAGAGACCTGTCCCAACCACGGTGCGAGAAGAGTCTGGACCTCCTTGGCGGGGAGTTCGCGGACTGTCGTGACATCGGGCGTTTTGTTCAGGGTCTGGATCAGGGTGTGGGTGCGGTCTTCAAGCTGGGGCGTGTCGGCCGGGATCTCGATTGTGGTTGCGTTGCGGGCGGCACCGGACCAGCTTTCGGCGAGGGTCTGTACCCCTGCAAGCCCGGCGAGGGAGAGGCCTGCGAGCAGGGTCATGAGTGCGACGAGAAGCGGCAGGCTGCCTGAACGCAGTCCGGGGGAGACCGGGGCACTCATGAGTGTTCTGTCCGTCGAGTGGAAGTTCCGTTCTGAGCGTCAGTATTTGCGATCGTGCCGTCCTGAAGGACGATCGAGGCTGCTGGAGCTTCGCGGACCAAGGCCTCGTTATGGGTGGCGACGATGACGGTCGTGCCCATTTCGATCAGTTCCTGAAACGTCGTCAGAAGGCGTCTGGCCTGCGCGTCTTCGAGCGCATTGGTGGGTTCATCGGCGAGCAGGAGTTCTGGGCGGCCGATCAGGGCGCGGGCAATGGCTGTACGCTGCTGCTCACCGCCGGACAGGGCGCCGGGGCGCTTATCGGCGAGATGGGCCACATCCAGCCATTCCAGTACGGCGAACGCCTCGCGTCTGGTGTCGCGCTCGGAAGCGCCGCGCAGTCTGAGCGGGAGAGCCACATTGTCGAACACCGTCCATTCCCCGATCAGGCGATAGTCCTGAGGAACAAACCCGATTCTTCGACGCAGGTTTCGCAGCGTTGCGCGGCTGGCGTGGCTGACGGACACACCGAGCATGTCCATCTGGCCGGCAGATGGGCGTGTTTCCAGCGTCAGGAGGCGCAGAAGACTCGACTTGCCAGCTCCTGATGGTCCGAGCAGCCAGCGAAACTCTCCCTGCGGCACGGAAAGAGTCAGGTTCCGCAAGACCGGCTGTCCTACGCCGGGGGGCATCATCGAGACATTCAGGAGGCGAATCATGACGCTTTCATTGAAAACTGGAGCAATTTATTAACCATTTAATAACGATCATTTCGTCATAACAGGCAAGTACATCGATCAGGCTAGGCCGGATCGGAGCTGGCTGTCGAAGGGATTGATTGAATGCGCATTGAATGCCCCCACTGTCATGCGGTCTTTGAAGTACCGGAGGCGATGGCAAAAGGGGTTAAGCGTCTGCGCTGCGCCAATTGTGGAGACAGTTGGGCAATGACTGGCTCTGCGGCGGCGCAGGAGTCTGTCCCCGAGGTCGCGCCGACTGTCTTTGAAGTTCCGGAGGAGGAGAACGACAGCAAGCCTGCTGTGGTGGAGGTTTCTTCGACTGGTTCCGAGGGAGCTTTCCTGGCGACCGGGGCGATGGCGGGGCGAAACGCTGAGCGCCGTTCGGCTGTCCTGCATTCCCGCTCAGCCGGTGACGTGCAGGCACGGGCTGAACTGGAGGGGCCGTCGATGATCGGGTCTGCCGGTCTCTGGGTTGCGGCCTGGGGGGGCAGTCTTGTCTTGGCAGGCTCCGGAGTGGCTGCGTTGTGGTACTGGAAGGGAGCGGGCGTGTTCGGTTTTCTTCCGGGGATCGGACATTTTTCCTGAACCCCGTTTTGATTGGCCCCCGCGGGTTTTACATGTTGCGGGCGGCGAGTGCCGAGAATGTGGCACCGATGGCGGCTATGGCCATAAGCATGATGCCGTCGAAGATGAGGGAGCCCGGTGTGATGAGATGGCTGCCGATCTGAAGATGGTTCGGAAGGGTTCCGGCGACATGATTCATGATGTCGCGTGCCTGTGGGTCGGCACTGGCTGCGCTGGTTGTGATCGCATTGACGATATGCGGAAGAATATACCAGCCTAGGCCCAGAATTAGCAGGAGAGGTGCCATGAGTTCGGCAATCTGCTGGGCCAGATAGAAGGCAAAATAGCAGACGGACCACACGCCTATCCGGATCATCGACGATGTTGTGAGCGATGACTCGCTTCGGTTTCTGTTACCGAGGAGACGATCCGTGATATGGGGCGGGGGCTGCATGTCCATGAGATATGGCTTCCAGTGGTCCGGCAACGGGAGTTAGTGTTCGTCCCTGAAAGCGGACGAATGGTTCACTTCGGACTAGCTGCAAGAGATCGCCAATGCAAACTTTCCCGTGCCGTCATGCCTTTTCCTGAATTTGAGATGCCGATGGTGACGTCGAATATGCCCCGGGTCGTTCTGGTGGAGCCTGATTGCGACCATGCTCGGCAGATTGCCCGGATTCTGGTCAATGAAGGCTTTGCGCTCACCTGCGCGACGAGCGGCGAGGAGGGTTTGGGCACGATCGAGGATACGATGCCCGATCTGGTGGTGGCTTGTACCGAACTGCCGGGGATGAGTGGTGGCCAGCTTGCGCGGCGGCTGCGGCTGGATGCGCTGACCCGCAACATTCCTATCCTGATGCTGACGGAAGATGCGTCGCCGGGCGTCGAGCGTGAGGGGCTGGAAAGCGGGGCTGACGCTTATATTTCAAAATCTGCTCATCCTGACCTGATGGTTCTGCGGATGCGGGCGTTGTTGCGTGAGGGGCCGGAGCTTCTTCAGGTCGATGAGGCGTCCCGGTTGCGTCGGGCACGGATCGTGATCGTCAATTCTCCACGTGAGGAGGAAGACGACGACGATACGGTCGAGGAGGCGCCCGAAACGACGTTGGGGGAGTTGCTCTGGCGTGACGGGCATACCGTGACATCCATTGAACGTTCGGACGATCTGATCGAAGGCGGATGGCTGCGGGGGGCCGACAGTCCGGACTGTCTGGTGCTGGAACTCGGGAGCGGGGACGAAGATCTGAAGTTCTGCCGTCTTCTGGATGCGCGGCGACAGGCTGTTCTGGAGGCTGGCGGAATTCCGTTCCGGACGTTGGGGATCGTGGAGGCGTCACGGTTCAGACGGCAGTCTTCCGGGGAGTTTTTTGAAGCCGGAATTGATGATTTGGTGCCGAGCGATATCGCGCTTGAGGCTCTTGCGATGCGAATCCGGACACTGGCCCAGCGCAGGATGGCGCAGGATGAGTTTCGCCAGCAGGAGATCGAACGTCAGCAGAACGCCCTGACTCTGGAGGCCGCGCGGGCCAAGGCGGAAATGGCCGAAGCGCTTGCACAGGCCAATATGGAGTTGGCGCGCACGAACGAAAGGCTTCTTCAGGCGCAGTCCAAGCTCGTGCAGACGGCAAAAATGGCCTCGCTGGGCGAGTTGGTGGCGGGGATTGCGCATGAGATCAACAACCCGCTGGCCTTCACGATTGCTCATGCCGATACGGTGGCGCGGACGTTGAAGCGGTTGCAAGGCGTTAATGCGACCGACGAAGCAACGTCACTGACGAAAAAAGGCCTGTCGCGGCTGGAATCCATGAAGCTCGGATTGCAGCGTATTCAAAATCTGGTGCTGAGCCTGAGGCGGTTTTCACGCCTGGATGAAAGCTCGTTCCAGAAAGTCGATGTTCCGGCCGCTCTGGAAACGGCGCTTGCCCTGCTGGCGCATAAGCTGGGGCCGGGGATCGTTGTTCGGAAGGATCTTCAGGCTCCGGCCGAGCTGGTCTGTCAGCCGGCTTTTCTCAATCAGGTTGTCATGAACATCATTTCCAATGCGGCGGATGCGCTCGCGGATCTGTCGGTGGATAGTGATGTGGTGCGCGGTACGATTGTCATTGCTTCCCGGCTGGAGAATGGTCGCTATGAAATGAGCGTGAGCGATGACGGACCGGGTCTGCCACATGATTTGCGAACACGGATCTTTGACCCGTTTTTTACGACTAAACCCGTGGGAACCGGCACGGGGCTGGGGCTGGCCATTGCCTATAGTGTCATGGAAGCGCATGACGGGACGATTGAAGTAATGGACGCCAATCTGCCGGGCGGGCATGGCATCGGGGCCTGTTTCCGGCTGAGTCTGCCCATTCGCATGACCGAGGAGGGGCCGGTGGCGACCGGCCGCGCAGCATGACTTTCTGGAGCGCAAAAGGGCCCTCGCGCCCTCTGATACTGCTGGTTGATGATGAGGAGGAAATCCTCGTTGCCCTGACGGATCTGCTGGAAGACCAGTACGAAATCCTGTCCACGACGGACCCGCTACGAGCGCTGGATCTGTTGCGGGAACATCGGGATGTTGCGACCATTATTTCCGACCAGCGGATGCCGGGCCTGACCGGAGATCAGTTGTTGATGCAGGCGCGTGCGTTTTCAGACGCACGAAGCATCCTGTTGACGGGATACGCGGATCTGGAAGCTGTTGTGTCGGCGCTTAATCAGGGGCAGGTGCAGGCTTATGTGCATAAACCCTGGGATTCGGATGCGCTGCGGTCTCTGGTTGGGGAAGTCACACAGCATTGTCTCGCACAGCGGGCGTTAAGAACTGAACAGGCGCTGCTGCGTGGTTTGATGGAAGCGCTTCCGATCGGACTGGTCTTTTCTGATCGGGACGGGCGGTGCATCCGGAGCAATGTGCGGGATGAATCCGAGAACGGTGCCGAGATCGAGCAGGCTCATTTCCCGGAAAGTCTGTGGCCGGATGTCGTGGCCATGCGAGAGAGCGTTCGCAGGTCCGGGCAGGAAGAACGTCTGGTTGGGGAAGTTCTTGCGGAAGAGGGCGGCAAGACATCCATGCGCTGGCATGAACTGACGCGACTGGCGCTGGCGTGGCCGGAAGGTGCGTCTTCGGAAGACGCCTGGCAGGTCAGCATGGACCGGGATGTGACGTCGCGCGTTGCTATGGAATCGCGGCTGCGACAGGCGGAGAAGCTTCAGTCCCTTGGGACGCTGGCAGGAGGAATCGCCCATGATTTCAATAATCTGCTCGCGGCGATTTCAGGATCTCTCGAGTTGCTGGAAGATATTGCCGATCTTGATGAGGCGTCTGTAACGCTGCTGCGCAATGCGGCTGATTCAGCGCAGCGTGGGGCAGTTCTGACGCGACGGCTGCTTCAGTTCGGACGTCCGCGCGAGGCGCGTCTGTCGGCGGTGTCGTTGGAGCAGCTCCTGCCCGGTTTGACGGATCTTCTGCGTCAGAGTCTCAAGAAGCGTGGTGCGCCGGCGGTGGCCTCACCCTGTGCGCTGTGTGTCGAGGACTTTTCAGAGGATTTGCCGCCGGTCTGGTCGGATGCCGACCAGCTTGAAATGGCGCTTCTGAATTTGTGTGTGAATGCACGCGATGCCATGGCGGATGGTGGAACGGTGCGGATCAGCGCGCGGGTTGTGACACAAAAGCGGACGGATCTGCCTGCGGAGTGTTGTCCTGACCGGGCGGTGGCGTTGGACGTCGTGGATGAAGGCGCGGGCATGACACCCGAAATTGCAGCGAGAATTTTTGATCCGTTCTTCACGACCAAGGATGTCGGCCGCGGAACGGGGTTGGGGCTGTCGAGCGTTTATGGATTTCTCAGTCGCAGTTACGGAGAGATCGTTGTCGAGAGTGTCGTGGGTAAGGGAACGCGCATTACGCTGATTCTGCCAGTGGCGCAGAGCAGACAGCAGCGGGTTAGTCAGCCGGAAAGACCTGATAGGAAAGTTGAACGGTCGCTGAAGGTTCTGGTGCTGGACGATGAAGCGCCAGTACGGATGGTGACGGCAGGTTTCGTTACGCAGGACGGGCATGAAGTGACGGCTGTCGCCTCGTTGGAAGAAGCGCTCAACACTGTCGACCCGGCATCTCCGTTTGATCTGGCGATCATTGATATGCGGATGCCTGAACATGATGGTCTGACCTGTGCAGCGGCGTTACTGAAAGCGATACCGGGGATAAAGGTGCTGTTTGTCAGTGGCCATACAGATGATATGCCGACGCCTGAAAATGGTCTGCTTCTACCAAAGCCTTTTACGCAGGATGCTTTGCGCAGAGCTGTTGCCGAAACCATGCGTCTTGGCAACGGGAGCACGGACTGAGGCCTGTAACGGAGATTGTGACGCGTGAGTGATGCCTATCTTGTTCCCCAGGAAGACACCGCTGCTGCGGCCATTGAGGAAATCAAAGCTGAACTGGGGCTGTTTGATGACTGGATGGAGCGGTATCAGTACATCATCGAAATGGGACGTAAGCTGCCGCCCTTTCCGGAAGACTGGCAGGATGATGCGCATCGTGTGCCGGGCTGTCAGAGTCAGGTCTGGCTTGAGGCGGTTGAACGGGACGGAAAGCTGTTTTTTGCCGGCGCGTCCGATGCTGCGATCGTTCAGGGGCTCGTGGCGCTGTTGCTGAGGGTTTACTCTGGCCGACCCAGTGCGGAAATCCTGGGGACAAGTCCGGTGTTTTTGCACGACATGGGGCTGGTCAAGGCGCTTTCGACCAATCGTGGCAACGGGGTCGAGGCCATGGCGCAGGCCATTCAGAAGCGGGCCGCCCTTCAGGCGTGAAAAACCCCCGTTGGCTGAGGCCTTCGGGGGTATGACGTGTTACTTCGGTGCTGTTGCAGGAGCTGTGCTGCTGGCAGGTGTGGGGCACTTGGTGAACTTGCCTTTTGCGTCCCGGCAAGGCTTCGGCTTCTGCGGTGCTTCGCATTTGACGAATTTGCCCTTGTCATCACGGCAGGGCTTGGCATGAGCCATCTGGGCACCGAGGGCCATAATGGCAAAGGCGGCAACGGACAGGCGGCGGAATGACATGATGCTGGTCTCCAGAGCGGGGCCGGGTCGTGGATGCCGCGCCCCGGATTGGCGGAAATCATGCAATATGTTGCATGCGGGACGCAAGTTGCGTCATTTCCCACAAAATTAGCGGAATCCCTTTTGGTCCACAGGATGAGACGCATCCCAGTCGATATTGCCATGATACTGCGCAGACACAGGCTGTCCGTCCTTTAGAGCGGGATAGTATCTTGCGAGACTAAAATAGGCGAGCGAGGCGCGTTGCAGGATGGTGGGGCCGTTGCTGGCAGTGCAGTCATGGGCGGTCCCGATCTGATCGATCTGGCAGATGACAGTGATACGCGCGCCGATAGAATCAGCATCCGCTGCTTCTGGATAATGAGGGGGGGCAGAGTGCATTTTATCGAGTAGCGGATGCATCAAGTCGGCGGAGGTGTGGAAAGTGTACGTGTACTCCCACGTGCTTTGGACGGCTTTGCCATTCTCGTAAGCTGGAAGGAATTTTGAGCTATAGGCCAGATTTTCGGCGGCGATTGCGAAGTCCGGCTGTGATGCGGTTGTCTCACACTCTGTAGGAAAACCCGTGGGACTGATGGTGCAGCGGATATGCGCCGTTCCGTTTTTGCGTTGTTCGAGTTCCGCCGGGGGGTAGATGAGCTGGCTATAATGGTGCGGGTCCAGCATGGCGCCGAGGGGATGGTCTTCGGCACGGGCTGCCGTCATCATACTGAGAACTGCAGCTGTTATGGCGAGTGCGGGACGAATGGCGGGCAATGTCATGGCATGTCTCTACGTCTGCGAGCGGAGTATTACCATATGTAACAAACATGTCTGCGGCCAGTAGGCTGCAATCAAAAAAGGGAAGATGCCGGATGGCACCTCCCCTTTTTTTATAACCCGTGTAGTCCTGTCAGATCATTTCTGATCGGGCAGGGCGTAGGCAATGATGTCGTCGCCCATGCGGGTCGGGAACGAGTTGTGTCCGCCAGCATAGGTTACGATGTACTGCTTGCCGTTGATGGCATACGTCATCGGGGTGTTCTGGGCACCAGCCGGCAGACGATCCTGCCAGAGGACCTTGCCCGTGGTCAGGTTGTAAGCTCGGATGTAGTAATCCATGGACGACGTCAGGATGCCGATGTTGCCAGCCGTGGAGAGCGGGCCGCCAAGGCTCGGAACACCGATTTTGATCGGCGGCAGCGGGATCGGCAGGGAGCTGCCATACATCGAGTCACGCAGGGTGCCGTTGCGGTGCTGCCAGACGACCTTGTTGGTCTTCAGGTCAATACCCGCGACATAGCCCCAGGGCGGTGTGCGGCAGGGCATCTTGATGCCGAGCGGCAGCAGCACCGGATCCAGGAACGGATGCAGGTTGACGGCGTACGGAATGCCATAATTGTGCTGCAGGCCGGTTTCGCCGCCCGTGCCCTTGGCGTTTTCGTCAGGCCAGAGCGGGTTGCCCGGTCCGCGAGGAACCAGCTGGGAGACGAATGGCAGCGAGATCGGGTTGGCGAAAGCCACCTGACGCTGCGGATCGACGGCCAGACCGCCCCATTCGAACATGCCCAGATCGCCCGGGAAGATGAGCGAGCCCTGAAGCGACGGCGGTGTGAAGGGACCTTCGTAGCGCAGGGTGTGGAAATAGATGCTGCAGAACATCTGGTCGAAGATCGTGCCGCCCCAGATATCGGAGTCGTTCAGCGGGTTCTTCGGACGAAGTGTCAGCTTGGACATCCGCTGTGTCGGGTTGGTGTAATCGCCCGGAGCAGCGCCGCCGGGGACCGGTGTTTCCGGAGCCGCGACAATTTCCTTGCCGGTGCGACGGTCGAGGACAAAGATATCGCCGGTCTTGGTCGGGATATATATGGCCGGAACAAGTGTGCCGTCCTTTTGTGTAATATCCACGAGGCTCGGCTGGGACGGAACGTCCATGTCCCACAGATCGTGATGAACCGTCTGGTAGAACCAGGCGAGCTTACCCGTGTCTGCGTTCAGCGCGACGATGCCCGGAGCAAAACGCTCGGAATCCTTCGTGCGATATCCGCCCCACTGGTCGGGAGTGCCCACGCCCATCGGAATGTAAACGAGGTTCAGGGCCTTGTCGTAGGACGACACGATCCAGGAGTTCGGGGAGTTCGGATGGAAGACAGGATGGTTTTCATCCGGAAGCTGGTTCGGGTCGGAATTCGAGGCATCGAAGACCCAGACGCGCTTGCCGGTATAGACGTCGAATGCCTGTGTCGCGCCCGAAGCCTGCTTGACCGAACCGTTATCGGTGATCGCGCTGTTGGCGATGATCAGCTTGTCCGTGATGACCGGCGGGGACGTCGGCTCGTACTGGCCGGGCGTCGTGTAAGGCTGGTTCGGAACGCGTAGATCAATTTCGCCATTGGTGCCGAAGCCCGAGCAGGCCTTGCCCGTGTCTGCATCGACTTCAACCAGACGGCCATCGTTGACCGGCAGGATGATGCGCTTGGCGCAGTCCGTCGGAGCGGGGTTGCCATCGGAATCGGTCGCATTGACCGGCGTTTCGTGGAAGCTGACGCCACGGCAGGTCAGATGCTGGAAGCCCGGATTGATCTGGAGTTTCGGATCATAGACCCATTTGACGTTGCCGGTCGCGCCGTCGATCGCAAACAGCTTCTGGTGCAGGGAGCACATGTAAAGCGTGTTGTTGAATTCGATCGGGGTGGCTTCGTTCGTCGCTTCACCTGGATCGTTCGGCGTCATCATATCCCCGGTGTGGATATGCCATGCGACCTTGAGGTTGCTGACGTTCGATGCGTTAACCTGATTCAGCGGGGACCAGCGGTCACCGGCCTGCGTGCGGCCGTAAGCGTGCCACTCGCTGGCCGGGACGTTGTCCGGGTCGGCGGGGGAGGCGTTTGCGATCTGCGTCGGCAGTTCGCCGCTGATGTCGTGCGGGTCCGTGAAGAGGCTGGCGAACAGGGCCAGAACCGCAACGCCAACGGCACCTGCGAGCGGCAGAATGGTCGTGCGTGTTCCGCCGATCTGGCGGGAGACGAACGGTAGCAGCAGCCAGATGCCGAGGATGATGACGATGTCCGAACGCGGGATCAGGGCCCAGATGTCGAGACCGACAACCGTAAGTTCCCAGATGACCGTTGCGAAAACGACGACTGCAAAGAGATAAAGTGCAGCGGAATTGCGCCGGAATGAGAGGAAAGCCGTGGCAAGGAGCGCCAGGCCAAGGATGACGTAATACAGTGGGCCGCCGATAGCGGCGACCCATGCGCCGCCTACGGTAAGGATCGCGCCGCAAAGCGCGAAGACCGCGGCCGTTATCAGGGCCCAAAGCCCTGGCCGGGATGATGTGCTCATGATGTTCCTGAAGATGTTGTTCTGGTGCAGCACGGTGACTTCCGGACAAAGCACATGGAAGGATATCAAGGGTCAAGATGTCAGAAGGTTCACTTTGCTCACGTCACTGTGAGGGCGTTCACGTCGTCGTGACTTGAGGAAAGGAGGCACTTATGATTGAGCGTTCAAGAAAATAATGCGCTTGCAGAATACTTTGGCCTCCGATAAGGACCCCGCTTCCGCGCACGCGTCCGGGCCACGAGTGGCATGCCCGGCCGTGCAGAGTCCCTACTGTGTGAGGGACCAATCGTTTACGGCGAGGGAGACCGAAATGCCCAAGATGAAGACCAAGTCGTCGGTCAAGAAGCGGTTCAAGATCACCGCGACCGGCAAAGTGATGTGCGGCCCGGGCAACAAGCGCCATGGCCTTATCAACCGTCCGCAGAAGATGAAGCGCACCAACCGTGGTCCCCAGACCATGACGGACATGGATGCGAAGACAATCAAGCAGTGGGCGCCCTACGGGCTCTGAGGAGATAAGGTACTATGGCACGTGTCAAGCGGGGCGTAACGTCGCACGCCCGTCACAAGAAGGTTCTCGGGCTCGCCAAGGGCTATCGCGGTCGTTCGTCCACGAACTATCGCATTGCTCTCGAGCGCGTCGAGAAGGCGCTGCGTTATGCGTATCGTGACCGTCGCAACAAGAAGCGTGATTTCCGCGCCCTGTGGATCCAGCGTATCAACGCTGCTGTCCGCGAGCATGGTCTGACGTATAGCCGCTTCATCAACGGTCTGGACAAGGCTGGTATCGAGATCGACCGTAAGGTCCTCGCCGCCATTGCTTTTGACGATAGCGCCGCTTTCGGTGAAATCGTGAAGAAGGCCCAGGCCGCTCTCGGCTGAGCTTTTCCGGCTTGACCCCTCCTTGGGGTCTGGTGACTGGCGGGCCGTCCTGTTATCAGGACGGCCCGTTTTGTTTTGTGCTGCAGGAGATGGGCGGTATGGCTGACGATCTCGATATACTCAGGAATGATACGCTGGCGGCGCTGGCCGGAGCGCAGGACCGTGCGCAGTGGGACGCGATCCGCGTCGGGACACTGGGTAAATCCGGTGCGCTGACCGGTCTGCTCAAGCAGCTCGGTAAGCTGGAACCTGAGGAACGCAAGGAGCGAGGTCAGGCGCTGAACCGTCTGCGTGACGAACTCACGGCGGCTGTCGAGGCACGTGGTCGCGATCTTGAAGAAGAGGCGCTTCAGGCCCGTCTGCGCTCCGAGCGCGTCGATGTGACGATGCCCACGCCTGCGGTTGTGACGGGCACCATCCATCCCATCAGCCGTACCATTGAAGAAATGACGGCCATTTTCGGCGCGATGGGTTTTTCCGTTGCTGAAGGGCCGGATATCGAGAGCCAGTGGCACAATTTCTCGGCGCTCAACACGCCGGACCATCATCCTGCACGGACTGAGCACGACACGTTCTATCTTCCGCCAGAAACGGAAGGCGGGGAGCCGCGGGTGCTGCGGACGCAGACATCCGGCGTGCAGATCCGCACGATGCTCGGCTCACATCCGCCTATCCGTATTATTGCACCCGGCCGGACGTATCGTGCCGATCATGATGCAACGCATTCGCCGATGTTCCATCAGTGCGAAGGTCTGGTGGTGGATCGCAATATCACGTTGGGTCATCTCAAAGGCTGTCTGATCGAATTCCTGCGCGTCTATTTCGACAAGCCGAACCTGCCTGTTCGTTTCCGGGCCTCTTACTTTCCGTTCACTGAACCTTCCATGGAAGTTGATATCGGCTGGTCTAAGGCGACGGGCGAGATCGGTGGCGGGTCTGACTGGCTTGAGGTTCTGGGTTCGGGGATGATCCATCCGCGGGTTCTGGCGAATTGTGGACTGGACCCGGCTGAATGGCAGGGCTTTGCGTTCGGAATGGGAATCGAGCGTTTGGCGATGCTGAAGAATGGCATCCCCGATCTTCGCTCTTTCTATGAGAGCGACCTGCGCTGGCTGCGTCATTATGGATTTTCGGCGTTTTCGCCTGCCACGCTGACGGAGGGCGTGTGACATGAAGTTCTCTCTTTCATGGCTGCGTGAACATCTTGATTTTACGGCTTCTGTTGAAGACATCTGCGCCCGGCTGAACGTTATCGGGCTTGAAGTCGAGGGTGTTGAGAACCCGGCCGACCGTCTGGTGGGTTTCCGGACGGCCAAGATTGTCGAAGCGCATCGCCATCCTGATGCGGATCGCCTTCAGGTCTGTCGTGTGGCTGCCGGTGGTGGTTTTGAAGACGTGCAGGTCGTGTGTGGTGCGCCGAATGCCCGCGCGGGTCTGCATGTGATTTTTGCGACGCCGGGGACGTATGTTCCGGGGCTCGACATCACCATCAAGAAGGGCAAGATCCGCGGGCAGGACAGCAACGGAATGCTGTGCTCCCTGAAGGAACTGGGGCTGGGCGAGGAAAGCAACGGGATTGCCGAGCTTTCTGAAGCGGCTCCGATCGGTGAGTCCTACGCGGCCTATGCGGAACTGGATGATCCCGTTATCGAGATCGCGATTACGCCCAATCGCGGCGATGCGCTGAGCATTCGTGGCATTGCGCGCGATCTGGCCGCGGGAGGCATCGGACGTCTCAAGCCATGGCTTACGGAAGCCGTGGAAGGGGATTTTCCGTCTCCGCTGGTATGGAAGACCGAGCATCCGGCCTGTCCTTATATCGTTGGGCGCGTTATTCGGAATGTGAAGAACGGGCCGAGCCCCGACTGGCTGCGGCGTCGTTTGGAAGCTGTTGGGGTCAAGTCGATTTCGGCCCTCGTTGATGTGACGAATTACCTCACATACGATCTTGGCCGACCGCTGCATGTCTTTGATCTTGCGAAACTTAAAGGCGATACGCTGACGGTGACGCACGCGGCTCGCGAGACCTTCACCGGGCTTGATGGACGCGAATATGTGCTCGGGACCGAGGACATGGTCATTGTCGATGAGGCCGGGGTGCAGTCGCTTGCCGGGCTGATTGGCGGCGAGAGCAGCGGTGTGGACGAGAACACGACGGATGTGTTCGTGGAATCCGCCCTGTTCGATCCGGTGCGGATTGCCCTGACTGGACGCCGTCTGGCCATTCACACCGATGCGCGCCAGCGTTTCGAGCGTGGGATTGACCCTGCGCAGGTTCTCAACGGGCTTGAGGCCGCTACGGTCATGATCCGTGATCTTTGTGGCGGTGAGGTCAGCGAGATTACCGAAGCTGGCACTCTGCCGGACTGGAAGCGGACCGCGACGCTGCGTTTCGAGCGTCTGAAGACGTTGGGGGGCGTGGATATCGCGTCTGCAGATGCCGTACGCGCTCTGGAACATCTCGGCTTTGAGGTGACAGAGCAGACGGCAGACGCTGCGACCTTCCTTGTGCCGTCCTGGCGGAATGATGTCGCTTCGGGGCAGGTTCTGGCGCAGGCACCGACGCTGGACGAGGCTGTGGCGGCGAAGGCTGCCGATCATGTTCGGGCCATGGAGGCGGAGTGCGATCTTCTTGAAGAAGTGCTGCGTCTTTACGGGCTGGACAATGTCCCGGCGGTCGCGTTGCCGCAGGCGACGGTGGTTCCGGCTCCGGCTGTGACGTCTCTTCAGGCCCGTACGGCTCTGTTGCGGCGGATCTGTGCGGCCCGAGGACTGACCGAGACAGTCGGCTTTTCCTTCGTGGCGCAGGACGATGCTGCACTGTTCGGAGATCTGCCAGAGACTCAGCATCTTCTGAACCCGATCGCCACGGATCTGGATCAGCTTCGCCCGACCCCATTGGTCAATCTAGCGCGGTCCCTGTCACGCAATCTGGCGCGTGGCCTCGGCGTTTCGGGAGAAGGCGCACTGTTCGAAGTCGGGCCGTGCTTTGATGCCGCGGGGCAGCATCTGCGTCTTGCCGGGCTTCGGGCCGGGCAGACGGCTCGTGAGCCGGGTGTGGCTGCGCGTGACGCGACGTTGTGGGATGCGAAGGCGGATCTGTCGGCGGCTCTGGTGGCGCTTGGCGTGCCGGAAGCTGCACTCTCCGTGACGGCGGATGCGCCGGGCTTCTATCATCCGGGTCGGTCGGGGCAGGTGCGGCAGGGACCGAAGACGGTTCTGGGCAGCTTTGGCGAACTGCATCCGTGTGTTGCGCGGGCATTGGGCCTGAGCGGAACCGTGGTGGCCTTTGAAGTCTATCTGGATCAGGTGCCGCAGCCGAAGGCCAAACGGAAATCCGTCCCTGTCCTGTCGGCGTTGCAGCCTGTCCGGCGTGACTTTGCTTTCGTCGCGGGACCGGATGTCGAAATCCAGGCCGTTCTGAAAGCAGTGCGGATGGCGGATCGCAATCTGGTGCAGGATGTGCGCCTGTTCGATGTGTTCGAAGGAGGCAGTCTGCCGGAGGGACATCGCTCGCTCGGTGTGGAAGTGGTCTTGCAGCCACAGAGCGAGAGTCTTACGGATACGCAGCTTGAAGCGGTTTCCAAATCGGTGGAAGCTGCGGTTCTCAAGGCAACAGGGGCAGTATTGCGTCGATGAACTCTCTTCCAGAATCCGGATCTGACGGACAGTCCACAGCGGACCCTTCCCAAAAGACCACGCCTTTGCCCCGGTATGGGCGGGTGATCTGGATTCTGGCCGGTGAGGCCAGTGGAGACGTGATTGGAGCGCGCCTGATGCAGGCGCTCCATGCGCAGGACCCGTCGTTGGTTTTCGCAGGCGTCGGCGGAGGGCGCATGGAAGCGCTGGGGCTTCACAGCCTGTTTCCGATGAGTGATCTGGCGGTGATGGGGTTTGTCGAAGTGCTGCCTCGTCTGCGGCATCTGTCGCAGCGGCTTCTAGAAGCCGTGCAGGATATCGAACTACGCAAACCCGATCTTGTCGTGACGATCGACAGTCCGGGTTTTGCGCTGCGCCTATTGCAGAAAATCGAGCGTTCCGGGATCAAGCGCGTTCATTATGTGGCGCCGCAGGTCTGGGCCTGGCGGGAAAGCCGGGTCAAGGAATTCCCTGGTTTGTGGGACAGGCTTCTTTGCCTGCTGCCTTTTGAACCTGAATGGTTTGCAAAGCGGGGGCTGGAGGGTCGATTTGTCGGGCATCCGGTGCTTCAGTCCGGCGTACGGCAAGGCAATGCCCAGCGGTTTCGGCTGAGACATAACATTCCAGCCGATGCGCCGGTCGTGATCCTAATGCCCGGCAGTCGACGTTCGGAAGCCCCTCGGCTTTTACCTGTTTTTCGTAAAATGCTGGATATTTTGCGGGTACAGTATCCGGATATCTGTCCTGTGATTCCGGTTGCACCCGTGATTGCGCCGACGATCCGTCAGTTGATCCGCAAATGGCCGATCCAACCGCATATCGTCACGGACATTCATGACAAGCATGATGCTTTTGCAGCCGCGCAGTGTGCCCTGACCAAGTCAGGGACTTCCACGCTGGAGTTGGCGATGGGTAACGTGCCGATGGCGGTGACGTATCGGGTCAACCCGGTGACGGCGACGATCGCGCGGCGCCTGATCAAAGTGCCGCATGTGGCGATGGTCAATCTTCTGGCCGGTCGGGAAGTTGTGCCGGAACTGCTTCAGGAAGACTGTACGCCAAAGAAATTGGCCGAGATGGTCTCGAAGCTGTTGAGCGATCCGCAGATGGTGGAAAAGCAGCGTATGGCGTTTGCCGACGTGCTTGAGATGCTCGCACCGCCGGTGGGGACGCCCGCTGATGCAGCGGCCGCCGAGATCATGGATCTGCTGAACGAGCCGGTTTCCCGGTCGTCCAGCCACTGAAATTTTAACGTAGGAAGCCGACGAGGCGTTCGGCTTCCTGAACGATCGGTTCCGAAACGCTGTTTGCACGTTCGGCACCGGCACGCAGAACCGAGAGCAGATGCGCTTCGTCCTGAAGTAGGCGCTGTGTCTCGCTGGCGACCGGGGCCAGACGTTCCACCAAAAGATCCGCGAGAGCGTTCTTGAATGGGCCAAAGCCCTGACCGCTGAAACGGGCCAGAATGTCTGCCGGTGTTTCATCCGACATGGCTGCATAGATGGAGACGAGGTTCCGGGCTTCCGGACGTTCGCTCAGACCGTCCATTTCGCTGGGGAGCGGTTCGGAATCGGTCTTGGCGCGGCGGATCTTCAGGGCGATGTCATCTGCCGTGTCGGTCAGGACGATGCGGCTCTGTTCTGACGGGTCGGACTTGGACATTTTCTTGCTGCCGTCGCGCAGGCTCATAACGCGGGCCGCGGCAGGGGGGATGAAGGCCTCCACTTGCGGGAAGAACTCCACGCCCATGTCGTGATTGAATTTCTGGCCGATATCGTTGGTGAGTTCGATATGCTGGCGCTGGTCTTCGCCGACGGGGACGCGGGTTGCGTGAAAGGCCAGAATGTCGGCGGCCATCAGGTTGGGATAGACATACAGGCCCGCCGAATGGTTCTCGCGGTTCTTGCCGGCCTTGTCCTTGAACTGGGTCATGCGGTTGAGCCAGCCGAGGCGCGAAACGCAGTTGAAAATCCAGCCGAGGCGGGCATGCGCGCTAACGGCAGACTGGTTGTACAGACGTGTGGGTTCGATTCCGGCCGCCAGAAGGCAGGCTGTCGAGCCGAGCGTCTGTTCACGCAGGGTCTGCGGGTCCCAAGGCATGGTGATGGAATGCAGGTCTACCAGACAGAAGACGCAGTCGTGGTCTTTCTGCAGCGTAACCCAGTTGCGGATCGCTCCGAGATAATTGCCCAGGTGGGGAATGCCGGTTGGCTGAATGCCGGAAAATACGCGCTGCATGGGTTCTGTCTTCATTTGCTGGGAAAGGGGAAGCGAATGGCTTCAATGAACGGGTGTTTGCAGGTCCAGCCTCTGGCGTTCCTGCAGGACGTCCGTCGCCGACATCGGGTGAGCTCGTGCGACTGTGATATCGGCGGTGGTGAATTTGGGGGCGTCTGCGGGCATTTCCTGACTCGCGACGAATGTCAGGATGCGGGCGATTTCATCGTTGGAAAGGCGATGGAAAGAGGGCATGGAACTGTTGTAATGGCCGTCTCCCGCCGTGATGGGGCCGTCCAGTCCGTAAAGCAGGACATCGACCAGATAGTGATGACCGGCAGGGGACTGGGCGATCGGGCCGACGCGACCGAAAATAGGGGCGACTTCAGAAACCTGACCATGACCGCCATGGTGGCAGATACTGCATTCATTGGCGTATTCGCGCGGGGCCTGAGCACGATTTTCCCAGGCATGACCGACAACGAAGGCCGCCACCATGAAAATGGCGAGAAACAGGGGAAGTCGGACAGCGGGGTCAATTCTGATCACAGTGCCGTTGTCGCATCTTCGGAGGCGTTTCAGCAAGTCCGGGGCTTGGCAAATCGGCTGTAATAGGGCTCATGGCGCTATCGGAAGGAGAAGCCATGACCGTTAAAGGCCGTCTTGTAGTGTATGTGGGGCCGATGTTTGCCGGGAAATCCGCGCATCTGATTGCTGCCGCGAAAAAGCAGACGGATATTCTGGCGCTCAAACCCGGCTTTGATACGCGCGATGGCGCAGAGCTTGTCAGCCGGGATGGATCTCATCTTGCTGCGATGTCGGTAAACACATGGCCCGCAGATGCAGACCGGTACGGCCATATCGTTCTGGATGAAGGGCAGTTTTGGGTTGCGCCGCATTATCAGGGCGATATCGTTGAAGATATCCGGGATGTTCGGGCGCAGGGCGTGGATGTGACCGTCGGGGGGCTAGATACCGATTACCGGCGCGTTCCGTTCGACGTCATGGAGCGGCTGAGGGGAGAGGCAGACGAAGTTATTGTCCTGACAGCGCGCTGTCATGTTTGTGGTGCGCCCGCCGCGTGGACCGCGAAAACCCATGACACCGGTCATTTGCTGGAGACGGGCGATCAGGAGCTTTACGAAGCGCGCTGCGAGGCGCACTGGACCCTGCCGGAACGGCCCTGAGAGCGGCTCCGGCAGAGGTGGGGGCTTTTACTGCTGGCCGCCGCCGCCGTTATTGACGCCCAGAAGGCGGATCTTGAAAATCAGCGGGCTGTTGGGCGGGATGATGCCCATGGAGCGCTTGCCGTAGCCGAGGTTCGGCGGCAGGTAAAGCATCCATTCATCGCCCACATGCATCATGGGAAGGGCTTCAAGCCAACCCTGCACAAGGCCGTCGAGCGGCATTTCCATGTAGGCGCCATTGCCGTGCTGGTCGGAGCTGTCGAAAATGCCACCATCGGGAAGGCGACCCTCGTAGATGACCATGATGGTGGAGCCATGATGCGGGCTATCACCATCCTTAGGGCCTGACTGGAGAACCTTGTAGGCCAGGCCGTCCGGCAGGGTCTTGACGCCGGGCTGGGCATGGATTTTCGCCATGAACTGCGCCGGTGTCAGGTCGGAATCATCCACCGGCTTGGGAGCGCCCGAGCAGCCCGCGAGGGCAAAGGCGCCACACAGGGCGAAAGCGGATGTAAGACGGATCAGACTGGTCATGGTTTCCCGGGGAGTCAGTTGAGAAGTCAGAGCGTGCCGCCGCGGCGGCCGATCTGACCGCCGAGCCGCAGACGCAGGGCGTTGAGCTTGATGAAGCCCTGTGCATCCTGCTGATTATAAGCACCTTCGTCGTCCTCGAAAGTCACGACGCGGGTATCGTACAGGCTGTTCGGGCTCTCACGGCCAACGCAGGTCACATTGCCCTTGTACAGACGCATGCGGACACGCCCGGTAACGGAATGCTGGCTGGTGTCGATGAGGGCCTGAAGCATCCGGCGCTCGGGCGAGAACCAGAAGCCGTTATAGATGATTTCGGCATAGCGCGGCATGATGCTGTCCTTGAGATGGGCAGCTTCGCGGTCGAGCGTGATGCTTTCGATGGAGCGGTGCGCGGCCAGCAGGATCGTGCCACCCGGCGTTTCGTAGATGCCGCGGGACTTCATGCCGACGAAACGGTTTTCCACGATGTCGAGACGGCCGATGCCGTTGTCGCGGCCCAGTTCGTTCAGACGGGTCAGCAGGGTGGCCGGGGTCATTTCGACGCCGTTGATGGCGACCGGGTCACCGCTGACGAAATCGATGGCAATTTCCGTTGCGACGTCAGGAGCAGCTTCCGGCGAGATCGTGCGCTGGAAAACGATTTCTTCGGCTGCGATCGACGGATCTTCGAGCAGCTTGCCTTCGGATGAAGAGTGCAGAAGGTTTGCGTCCACGGAGAACGGGGCTTCGCCGCGCTTGTCCTTCGTGACGGGGATCTGGTTCTCTTCAGCGAAGGCGAGGAGCTTTGTGCGCGACGTCAGATCCCACTCGCGCCAGGGTGCAATGACCTTCACGTCCGGCTTGAGCGAATAATAACCCAGTTCGAAACGGACCTGATCGTTGCCCTTGCCGGTCGCACCATGCGCCACGGCATCGGCACCGACGGCTTCGGCGATTTCGATCTGGCGCTGTGCGATCAGCGGACGGGCGATAGACGTGCCCAGCAGGTACTGGCCTTCATAGAGCGTGTTGGCCCGGAACATCGGGAACACGAAATCCTTGACGAAGGTTTCGCGCAGATCCTCGACGAAGATTTCCTTGACGCCGAACATCTCGGCCTTTTTGCGGGCCGGCTCCAGTTCTTCACCCTGTCCGAGATCGGCAGTGAAGGTGACAACCTCACAGTTATAGGTTTTCTGAAGCCAGCGAAGAATAACCGAAGTGTCCAGGCCGCCAGAATAGGCGAGCACAACTTTCTTGACGTCCTGGTGGGCACTCATAACGGTGTGGTCCTTGGTGTGTTTCGTTTGAGAAGCGTTTCTAGCAGTTCAGCCGACAGAGGGAAACCGGGCGTGTGTCAGGTATCCGATGCGGCTGTACGGCGCTGGCGTTCGCTTTCGGTTTTCAACTGACCGCAGGCTGCGAGGATGTCCTGTCCGCGTGCTGCGCGGATGGGAGAGGCGAACCCTGCGTCCATCACGATATTGGCGAATTTGGCGATCTGGGCGCGGCTGGACGGCTGGAAATCCGAGCCGGGCCAGGGATTGAACGGGATCAGGTTCACCTTGGCCGGCAGATCGCGGATCAGACGGACCAGTTCGCGGGCATCGGCTTCGCTGTCGTTCACGCCGCGGAGCATGATGTATTCGAAGGTGATGCGCCGCGCGTTGGACGCAGCCGGATAGCGGCGGCATGCGGCGATCAGCTCTTCGATCGGGTATTTGCGGTTCAGCGGGACGATCTGGTCGCGCAGTTCGTTCGTCACGGCGTGTAGGGAGATGGCTAGATTGATGCCAAGTTCCTCGCCGCAGCGATCCATCATCGGGACGACGCCGGATGTTGAGAGCGTGATGCGGCGGCGGGAGAGGGCGATGCCTTCACCATCCATGATGATCCGCATGGCTTTTGCGACATTTTCGTAATTATAGAGCGGCTCACCCATGCCCATCAGCACGATCGTGGACAGGTAGCGTGGCATGTCCGCGCTGGGGCTGGGCCATTCGCCGTAGCTGTCACGGGCGGCCATGAACTGACCGACGATCTCGGCAGGGCCGAGGTTACGGACCAGCTTCTGGGTGCCCGTGTGGCAGAAGGTGCAGGACAGGGTGCAACCGACCTGCGAGGAAATGCAGACAGCACCTCGGTCTTCCCGACGATCCGGAATGTAGACGGTTTCGGCTTCCTGACCGTCGCGGAAGCGGAAGAGGAACTTGCGTGTCTCGTCTACGGAGGTCTGTTCGGTTGCGGTCTCGGGGCGGCTTACGACGAAATGTTCGGCAAGTTTGGCCTGCATCGGCTTGGCGATGGTGGTCATCGCCGAGAAATCGGTGGCGCCCTGGTGATAGATCCAATGCCAGAGCTGCTTGGCGCGGAACGGCTTCTCGCCGATATCCGTCATGAGTGCTGCCAGTTCCTCGCGTGATAGGCCCACCAGATCGCGCCGCCCGTCTGCGAGACGCGCCTCGGGCGGCGCGAACAGAGCAGATTTCGCATGAATGCGTTCGCGTTCGGCGGCGTTCAAGTCGTCGGAGGCGACGGAATTGATTCGGGGGCGGATGTCTGGATGGATTACGGCTGTCATGACGGCGGAGCCATAGCACGGAGAAGACCCGCAGTTCCAAAGGAAAAGCGCGGTCTTTCCGGTAAAACTGTTTTGGAAAACTATTCTGCTTCTGGCTGGGCCTGCGCCGTTTTTCTGGCAGCGATCAGGAACTCGCGATTGCCTTCGGGGCCGGTGATGGGGCTGGCTTCGATCCCGAGGACGTCCCAACCGGGGAGGGCTGCGAACCATTCTCGGATTTCTTCGCAGACGCGTTCATGGACCGCCGGGTCGCGGACGACACCTTTCGCACCAACTTCGCCGCGCCCGGCTTCGAACTGTGGCTTGATGAGCGCGACGGCCCAGGCATCCGGGGTGGTGAGTTCAAGCGCTGCGGGCAGGACGGTGCGCAGGCCGATGAAGCTCGCATCGCAGACGACAATTCCGGCGGGTTCGGGAATCTGTTCGACCGTCAGGGCGCGGGCGTTCGTCTTTTCCATGACGACGACGCGTTCGTCAGAGCGGATTTTCCAGGCGAGCTGTCCGTGTCCAACATCCACGGCATAGACCTTTTCGGCGCCATGGGTCAGCAGGACGTCCGTGAAGCCGCCAGTCGAAGCGCCAACATCGATGGCGATACGGTCTTTCGGGTCCAGGCCGAAATGCTCGATGGCGTGAATCAGTTTGAGGCCGCCGCGCGACACCCAGGGATGGTCCTGCCCCTTGAGGGCAAGGGGAGCATCCTCGGGAAGCTGGTCGCCAGCCTTCGCGATCCGGCGGTCACTGGTATAGACGAGGCCAGCCATGATCAGGGCCTGAGCCCGTGTCCGGCTTTCGACCAGTCCCCGGTCAACGAGGAGCTGGTCGGCGCGGCGTTTGGCCATCAGTCGCTCAGGCGGACTGCTGGGCGACGTCGACGCCCAGAGCAGCGGCTGCGACATGCACGATGTTCGGCGCTGTCAGACCTGCTTCTTCGTACTGGGCGTCCTGCGTGTTGTGGTCGATGTAACGATCCGGCAGGGCCAGCGGGCGGAACTTGACCTTATCCAGCAGGCCGGTCTCGGCAAGGTGCTGCACGACGAGGCTGCTGAAGCCGCCAATGGCACCTTCTTCAAGCGTGATGAAGACTTCGTGCTGGTTGGCCAGATCTTCGACAAGCGCCTTGTCGATCGGCTTGGCGAAACGGGCATCGGCGACCGTGACCGGAACGCCCTGTGCGGCCAGAAGGTCGGCCGCGCGCAGGGCCTCGTGGATACGGGGGCCAAGCGACAGGATGGCGACGCCACCACGGGCATTCGGCGCACGACGGGCTTCGCGGACGATCCGGCCCTTGCCGATTTCCAGAACTTCGCCCTTTTCTGGCAGATCAAGGCCGATGCCATTGCCGCGCGGGTAGCGGAAGGCGATCGGGCCAGCGTCATATTCACAGGCCGTGGCCGTGGCGTGCAGCAGTTCGATCTCGTCGCACGGCGCCATCACAACCATGTTTGGCAGGCAGCACAGGTAGTTGAGGTCGAACGATCCGGCATGAGTGGCGCCATCGGCACCGACCAGACCGGCGCGGTCGATGGCGAAGCGGACCGGGAGGTTCTGGAGCGCCACGTCATGAACGACCTGATCGTAGGCGCGCTGCAGGAAGGTTGAATAGATCGCACAGAACGGACGCAGGCCTTCGGACGCAATACCGGCTGCGAAAGTGACGGCGTGCTGTTCGGCAATACCAACGTCGAAGAAGCGGTCCGGATAAGCTTTGGCAAACGCGTTCAGTCCCGTGCCGGAGGGCATGGCGGCTGTGATCGTCACGAGCTTGTCGTCAGTTTTGGCGCGGCGCATCAGTTCGCGGCTGAAGATGGACGTGTAGCTCGGCGGACCGGCCGGAGCTTTCTTCTGCTCACCCGTAACGACGTTGAACTTGCTGACAGCATGATATTTGTCACCTGCGGCTTCGGCGGGTTTGTAGCCGCGGCCCTTCTCGGTGATGATGTGCAGCAGGATCGGGCCCTGATCGTCGGCATCGCGCAGGTTGCGCAGGATCGGCACGAGCTGGCTCATGTCATGGCCGTTGACGGGGCCGACATAATAGAAGCCGAGTTCTTCGAACAGCGTACCGCCGGTGATCAGGCCGCGGGCATATTCTTCAGCGCGCTTGGCGGTGCGCTCGATCTTGCCCGGAAGGCGCTTGGCGACCTTGCCTGCGAGATCGCGCAGGCTGAAGAACTGGCGCGAAGACATCAGACGCGACAGATAGTCCGACATCGAGCCGACCGGCGGTGCGATCGACATTTCATTGTCGTTCAGCACCACGATCAGGCGGTTTGCGCCGGGGCCTGCAACAGCCGCATTGTTCATGGCTTCGTAAGCCATACCAGCGGAAATCGAACCGTCGCCGATGACGGCGATGACGTTGCGTTCGTGATAGCTCGGGTCTTCTTCCGCGCGCAGGTGATGCGCGACCGCCATGCCGAGGCCTGCCGAGATGGACGTCGAGGAATGCGCCGCGCCGAACGGATCGTATTCGCTTTCCGCACGTCGGGTAAAGCCGGACAGGCCTTCGGGCTGGCGCAGGGTGCGGATACGGTCGCGGCGGCCTGTCAGGATCTTGTGCGGATAAGCCTGATGGCCGACGTCCCAGATGATTCGGTCGTCAGGCGTGTTGAAAACGGCGTGCAGAGCGACGGTCAGTTCGACAACACCGAGAGACGCGCCGAGATGACCACCTGTGGTGGAGACAGCGTCAACGGTTTCCGAGCGCAGTTCATCGGCAAGCTGCTTGAGCTGGTCGACGGACAGGTTCCGCATGTCGGCAGGGAAGCGGACGCGATCCAGTTCGGGATAACGGCCATAGGTAGGAATCGTGGAGGAATTCTTGCTCATGGGATCAGTTCCTGCGCTCGACGACATAATCTGCCAGTGCCCTGAGGGCGTCGGCCTGTGCACCGAAAGATGAAAGAGCCTCCCGTGCCCGGTCGCTCAGGCGACGGGCCTCGGCGCGGGCACCATCGATGCCAAGCAGGGAGACATAGGTTGATTTGCCGCTGGCTTCGTCTTTGCCAGCGGTTTTGCCGAGTTCCTCGGCGGTAGCGGTAGAATCCAGAACGTCATCGGCGACCTGAAAGGCGGTGCCCAGATCGCGGCCATAGGCGACGATGGCCGCACGACGTTCATCGTCCACATCAGCCAGAATGGCGCCGGACTCGGCGGCATAGCGGATGAGGGCGCCGGTTTTCAGGGCATGCAGACGATGCACCTGATCCAGCGGCAGGGCGCGGCCTTCGCCACGGATATCGATGACCTGACCACCGACCATGCCAGCCGATCCCGAGGCCTGCGCAAGGGCAAGGGCCAGATTGGCGCGGACGGTCGGGTTGGTGCTGGTTTCGGGCTCGACGAGAATTTCGAAAGCGCGGGTCTGAAGAGCGTCGCCTGCCAGAATTGCGATCGCTTCGTCGAACTGCTTGTGCGTGGAGGGCTGACCGCGTCGCAGGTCGTCGTCATCCATGGAGGGCAAATCGTCATGGACCAGAGAATAGGCGTGCAGCAGCTCGACCGACGCGGCAACACGCAGGGCGGCCTCGCGCTCTGCGCCAAACAGTGTCGCGACTTCGACGGCCAGAAAACCGCGCAGACGCTTGCCGCCGCCAAGGGCGGCGTAACGCATGGCGTCCAGAAGAACGGACTCGTCCCCCGGAACCATGGGCAGAAGAGCGTCGATCGTGCTTTCGATTTCAGAACAGGCGCGTGAGAGCGCGTCCTTCAGGGAAACAGACGGGGTAGGGGCATTCATCGGCCGGAGTCTCCGGTATCGGCAAGAGGCTCCGTGCCTGTCGTGCCGTCATCGTTCTGCACGATGGCACGCACACGCATCTCGGCCTCTCCCAGCTTCGCATCGCAATGTCTGCGCAGGGCAGCACCGCGTTCATAGGCGGAAATAGCGTCCTCGAGTTTCATCTGGCCGCCTTCAAGACCACGGACAATCCTCTCCAGTTCGGACAGGGCATCCTCAAAAGACAGGGTATCCATGGGGGCATCAATGAGTTCGGGCATGAGAAGCCTCAAGGCATACTTTGGAACAAGGTAGCGAGGGGATTACAGGCAGAAGACAGTTTTTGCCAGCCCCGCGCGCGGGAACGCTGGAGTTTCCTCAGGAGGGTGACGTTTCTGCACGTCGCCGGATTACGAAGGAAAGCATGCCTGCGGTTTCCGTGAACGCAATGAGCGCATGACCGGTTTCGCGGCAATAGGATTGAAAATCCGCCACTGAAGCGCGGTCTGTGGCGAGGATGCGCAGCTTCGCGCCAGGGGCCATGTCACGCAGGGCGCGATTGGCCTTGAGGACGGGCATGGGACAGGCCAGACCGCGCAGGTCGAGAAGTGTTTCTGTCGGAGGAACAGTCATGGGGCGCGACTATGCGCCTATCCCCGAAGGTGGCCAAGTCGGCTTTTGATACGGTTGACTGAAGGTTTCAGGTTTTCGTTGATAAATCAGGTGTTTGTTTCTATATTAATGGCTTAATGCCACAAAAGCGTTCCCTTCAGGGAGCGCTTTTTTTTATTGGGGGAACGACATGTCGGACGGGGAAGGCCAACTAGTCAGTCTGGCTGATGGAAATGAGAGACGCGCCTATACGTTGCGGATGCTCGAGGATCGGGTTCTGCGACTGGAGACGATCGCGGGGGGGCTTTCGGATCGATATGAAGAACTGCGCAACGAGATGCGGCAGGAAATCTCGTCGCTTCGGGATCAGATGAAGCTTCTCGAGACGAAGGTTGAAGAGGGGAATCGTGTGGTCAACGGGAAGCTCGACCGTCTGATCGGGGGGCGGGCGGTCATTACTGGGATCATCACGCTGGTCACATCCATTCTGGGGACGGGCATGGTGCATGTTGCCCTGTCCCTGACCACGAAATGAGAAATGCCATGGGTGGAATTGATGCAGGCCAGCGCAAGTCTCTGGCTGCCAGCTTTGGGTTTGTGGCAGGTGGATACGCGGCACACGATGACTGTCAGGTCAACTTTCCGTGTTATCCGGAGGTCAGAAAGTTCGAGTGGTTTCTGAAAGGACGCTCTCGCAGGATCTGCACTGAAATATGCAGTTTATTTTTCCGTCAGGCGATTATGACCTGAAGCGAGAGGGAGCGGTGTCGGGGAATGTATGCATCACGCTCCCGACACCGCATGAGTGTTTAAACCGGTTTAATATGACGGAATAGTGGCAGATGACGCCGGAAAACAGGTCGTTTCAGGTCTGAAGAGTAGAAAGTGGCAGCGTTCGCGCGGAAAGGTCGCCTTTGAACGTCGTGCTGCCCGTATGTGTCAGGGACAGGCCACGGTGGAGGGCGACTTGTCCGCCGATTGTGATCCAGCGGCGGCAAAAGGCGAAATCTTCGGAAAGATATGTCCGGGTTTCGGGGTCGATCAGGCAGTCGAACAGGGCGTAGGCGTCTGAAGAGGGCGTCTGCGGCTCCTGCCCTCCGGTCTTTGCGTCGATGCGGCTGTAACGGGTTTCGGGATAATGGGCGATCATGTCGAGAACCATCTGGCGGGTCATGAGCATGAAGCCGGTTCCGATATAGGAGACGGTTACGATATCTCCTGATGTGCTGCCGTCATGCAGGGCGGTGCAGTCTCCCACATAGCGCAGACTGGCTGTCCGGCGGTCTTCGCCAGCGGCGACGAAACGGTCCGTATCGTGGTCCCAGTAGTGAGATTTCAGGGGATAGGCGCCCCCGATCAAAGGGCGGTCCGCATCCAGCAGGGCGAGGATATCGGTGATTGAAAAGCCGATGTCGCTGTCGATGAAAAGAAGATGGGTGGCATCGGTCATGGTCACGAACTGATGCAGGAGTGTGTTTCTGGCGCGGGTGATGAGGGCGTCACTGCCGATCGTGGACAGGGTGAGTTGCAGATTATGAGCTGGTGCGGTGGCCATGCAGCCGATGAGGGACTGCATGTAATCCAGCGTGATGGTGCCGCCGAAGCAGGGCGTGGCGATGAAGACGTGGCGCGGATTGGGAGAGCAGGAAGTCATGCGAGGCAGACTGCCCTGAAGCCATGAAGAAAGAATTAAAATAGCGCTTTAAAGGTCTTCATGCTCCCATATGTGCTTGTAGAACCATGTAAAAAACGAAGGCAGCATCCAGACCGAGGACGATTGGTGTCAGACGCTGGAACTGGCGTTTGGCGATGGCCAGCGCGGTGTAGATCAGTAGGCCGCAGGACAGGCTCAGCATGAAATTGCCGGTCACACCTGCAATCAGCAGCATGATCAGGGGTGGGATGGCTTCAGCGGGTGTTTCCGCAACACGGCTGAGGCTGCCGAGCATGTTCAGACCCACGAGAATGAGCACGGGAGCTGTAGCGATTGAGGGAATGGCGGTGATGAGCGGCCAGAAAACGGAAGACAGGACAAACAGGACAGCGACGACCAGTGCGCTCAGGCCCGTACGACCACCGGCTTCGACGCCTGCCAGACTCTCAACATAAGCAGAGACCGTGCAGGTTCCGAGTGAGGCGCCGATAATGCTGGCCGCTCCGTCAGAGCCGAAGGCGCGGTGATCGAGCGCAGGTTTTTCGACCGTTCCGTCCAGACCTGCGCGGTGGGCGACGCTCATCATTGTTGCGGTTGCGTCGAAGAAATCGCTCAGCAGAAAATAGAGCGTGATGGGGACGAGAAGTCCGAGATGGGAAAAATATTCGTGGAAATCGAAGGGCAGGAACAGGTTGGTTGGATAATGCGGCCAGTCCAGCAGCTGGGCTGGAAGATGCGTGATCGGGCCTGAGGGCGTGTGGATGAAAAGTCCGGTGATGGTAATAGTGAGGATGGCGATAAGCAGTCCGGCCGGGACGCGCAGGACCACGAGAATGGCACTCAGGACGACGCCAGCCATGCTGAGCAGGACGGACGGGTTGCTCAGGGAGCCGAATGTCAGACCTTCGGGCGAAGGAACGGCGATGCCGCCCGTGATAAGGCCGATCCGGGCGATAAAGGCGCCGAGTGCGATTTGAATGCCGAGCACAATCGAGGGCGGAAAGCCACGGATGATACGCTGGCGGATCTGGCTCAGGGAGAGGGCGGTGAAGCATAATCCGCTGAACAGGACGACCGTGAAGGCCGTGCGCGGACTGACATGCGCCTGCTGGACGACGACCTGTGCGAACAGGACATTGCTGCTCATGGCGGGGGCAAGGGCGATGGGTAGTCTGGCCCAGAGCGCCATCAGCAGCGTTCCGGCGACAGCGCCGGCGATCGTGGTCATGACCATGTCGTGACGATCCAGACCCGCCGCCGAGAGGATGGCCGGGTTGACGGCCACGATATAGGCCATGGCCCCGAAGACCGTCAGTCCGGCAATGACCTCACGCGGGATCGTTGAACCACGGGCCGTGATATGGAACCAGCGGTCGAGTCTGGATAGCAGCAAGCGGGCACTCCGGGGGCTGGGGATGGCTGGGCCAAGCTATAGTCAAAAAAGCTGTTCCTGCCACGGTCTGGAGCGTATCTTTTCATTTCGGGTTCGATTTTTTCTCCCATGCCTTGCGGACCTCTGCCGGAGACAGGCGGTGATGTGGGGCTTGTGGATGCGTTGCGGTCCGTGGGCGCGCCGGGTGCGGAACACCGCTGGGGCCTGAACCTGTTGTGGCGCCGGGTGCAATCCCGGCAGCGGGGTGTTCATTGGCTTCCAGAATGGCTTTTTCGCAGGCTGAGCCCTTGCCGACACCAAGCTGGATGGTCGGGACCAGAGCTGCAGGCGGGAAGACAATGCCAAGTCCGACGGAAGCTGCGACACGCCCTACCAGTTCCGCACCGGGCAGGATCGTCGGGCTGTTGATCGGGCCGAAAATATGGACTGCGCCGGGCAGCGACAGGATTTGTGGTCCGATCGAGCGGGTGGTTACGGCGTAGTCCAGCGTGTCCTTATGAAAATCGACAGTTCCGGCGCCGATTGTCCGTGTGGTGCCGGTTTGCAGGAGCATCGAATTGGTGTGGACGATGCCGTCCTTGAGTGGCAGGTCGGCCACGAGACATTCCAGTTTCGAGCGATCAGGGATTCCGAGGGCTGACAGGATGGCTGAACCCAGCTTGAGGCCAAGCAGATCGGGTAGCAAGGCCGTCACATCACCCCCGCGATTCAGCACAAGTGTCGTGCCGCCATCGCCGTTTTCGACCAGGGTTGCGACCGAATTTCCGGTCGAAGTGAGTGTTACGTGACCGCCAATGGTGCCTTCGCCTTGGAACATGTCTTTTGACGTCATGATCCGTGAGATAGGTAGGCGGGAGACGTCCAGACGGAAACGGGTGTGGAACTGTTCGTTTTTCGTCGGCTCAAGCGTGGCGTTTGCGGAAATGGTGCCTGTCCCGGTGGCGAAGGTCAGGTGTTTGAGGTCTATGGCGCCATCACGGATGGTCAACTCTGTATCAATATTGTCCAGAGGCCAGTTTTTGTTGCGGATATGCTCGCCGTGATATGTCAGATGGACGTTCGCAGCGTTGAGTTTCGGCACATTGATTGTCTTGTCAGGCAACACGCGCTTGCTGGCTGGTTCAGTTTTTCTCGTATCACCGGGTTGTGCACCGATGAAGCCACCCAGATCGGCCAGATCCACCGAATGGGAATGCAGGGCTGCGTCGACGAAAATCGGCTTCTGGTGCGGATCAACGTTGATGTCTCCGCCGATATCCGAAGAGCCCATACGGCCTTCGAATTTCTGAAAACGGATCGCCCGGTTGGAATAGGCCAGATTACCGGTCACGCTGTAAGGCGGCGTCTGGGGAATGGGTACGCCCGTGAGAGGGTAAAGCAGGGACATGTCTGGCCCTGCGAAGTGCAGCGCCAGATTGGTGCCCTGAAAATGGATCGGATCATCCACTGTGCCACGCAGGGTGACATAAGTTGGCCCGTTGGCGAGGCGTCCGTCGATCGGATAGGGATGTGTAGTGTCTGTCAGGTCCAAAAGAGCGCCACCGACGATATGGCCCGTGATCGGCGCGCGGGCATACCGTCCTGCGAGATCGATCACGATATGCCCGTCGTCGCCGTCTTTCGGGAGGACGGTATGAATGAGGACGTGCATGTCCGTCTTCAGTTTAGCCATCGCCACATGGATATTGCCGTCATTGATCTCGATCTTGCCGAGCTTCGGCAGGGGGGTTGAGGATGACGCTGTCTGGGATGATGTGTCGGACGATGAGGGGAACGTATAATTGTTCGTGCCATCGGCTAGCGAGACAATGTCGCCTTTGGGAGTATCAACGCGGATTAGTGGCACGGAGAGGCCACCGCCCGTCAGATAGCGCCAGGCATCGACTTTGACGGTTATGGCATGAGCGGAGGCGAAGTCGTCTTTCTCTTTGCTGAAACCCTCGGGCTGGCCGATTTTCAGATCATCGACTGTAATTGTTGGCTTGAAGCCAAGATGAACATGCAGATGTGCAATGCTGACGGGGCGCTGCAGGGCTGCTGTAGCCTTGCGATTGATGTACGGAACAAACCAGTCCCACTGCCAGATCAGGACCAGGACGATGAGGGCGGTCACCAGCGCTCCGAAAACACCGCCCGCGGTTTTCAGACCACGGTGCTGCTTTTCCCGCCCAGCGAGAGGTTTGTCAGAAGGGGAAGGCGCTCGGGGCGGTGCGGTGCTCAAAGGGGGTTTCTCCGGAATTTGTGGTGTGTCGGAACAGATCTGGTCGTTGCAAGTCACTCTAATTACGGACAGAACCGGAAACGGTTTCACCAAGGACGGGAAGATCAGGACGAATGGACACGGTTGAACGCATCGGCAGCCAGAATGGATCAGGCCTTGCGGACCTGCGGCGTGTCAGCCGGCAAGCGCATGAAACCGTCGATGAGGCTTTTTCACGTTTTGATCTTGCCGATCGGGAATCCTACGGTGCGTTCCTGACAGCTCATGCAGGTGCGCTTCTGACTGCCGAGGCATATCTGGCGAGGCACGCTGATGCCGTGCCAGCATGGCGTTCACGCTCAGAGTTGTTGAAAGACGATCTGCGGCATATGGAGCTTGAAATTCCTTCTGCGCGTCAGGACGTTTTTCCCGAGCGTGATGGCACGGTGCTTGGTGTGCTGTATGTTCTGGAAGGTTCTCGGCTTGGCGGTCGTGTGCTTTCGGCCCGGGTGGCGCAAGGTTTGCCTCGGGCGTATCTGTCAGCCTTTCATCAGAAAGGGGAGTGGCCGGAATTTCTGGCGCATCTGGAGCGCTCTTTGAATGAGAGTGATGCGGCCCGGCGGCAGGCTGTTACGGCAGGAGCCATCATGACGTTTGACCTGTTCCGGACCAGCACTGGCTCTCAGGACTGAGAGGGGCGGGCCGGCCGCACGTTTCTCGGAACCACACCCGGAAAAGCGTCGGACAGGCGCTCGGCTTCCTCGAACGGCAACATTGCAATCGCGCAGCCCAGAGCGCTGGCATCGGGTGCGGGAAGTCTGTCGATCCCGCGCAGGAGGCCTGCGAGATTATGGCCTTCTGCCGTCAGAACCATGAAGGGTGTCATGCGGCTGTAGAGGCTAACTGTGGAGTCGATTTCCGTCAGGGCATGATCGGGGATGGCGATATGGATTTCGTCACCGCTGACGGGGGACAGGACGGTATTTTCCGCAATCCTGATACGGAGCGGCACCATGGGCAGGAGCGTCGGTGAACCTGCGAGAGGGAGATATCGGCCGGGTAGTGGGTTTTCCACGAACAGGCATGCGTTCCAGATATCAGTGTCCGACACTTCCAGAGCCATGACGAGCGGATTGTAGCGCCCGAAATTCGTATCAGTTGCTCCGATAGGCACCAGAGAACCGCTCTGCATGTCCAGCATCAGGCGCTGCGATTCTCCGAGTGTACAGAAACGGAACTGCGGTTGTAATCGGGAAGATAAAGACACGGAAAGCTGGGCAGGCGTCAGGCCGAGTTTTTGCAGAATGGGCTTGTCTGCATGGGTCATGACGGCCTTGAGGCGCCAGTAAAGATCGGTCAGCGACGCCTGTGTTATGAAAGAGGCGATTCGTCGGCTTTCGGGTAGCCAACGGCTTGCGCCGCCATATTCAGCATCATTGCGGTCGAAATTCTGCCAGGCCTGTTCGGGCATCGCGCTTGAATCCCGCTTGAAGAAACTTTCCCAGTCGCTGGCGGCAAAGTGAAGAATCCGCGCTTCGTCCCAAACAGCATTTCTATCCAATGCTGAAAAAGGGTCAGGCAGGCTGTTATCGAGATGGCGCGGTTGCACAAGATGCCGGACAACGCGGTGGTCCGGCAGACTGAGAAGTCCGTGCCGGGTGAAGGTCTCGACCGGGGAGAAGGCCGAGGGCGTCATGCGGCCGGAAGAGCCGAACAGGCACCAGTTTATCGCCATTGTCGCTTCGTTCGCACCCGCCGTAAATTCGGCGACGGATCGGGCAGTCTCGAAATGCAGATATTCATCCGCCGCCAGAATCATCATCCAGTCGAATTCGTCGCGGCCCTTTGCAAGCGCGTTTTCGTGGAATCGGGTCTGACGTTCCAGTCGCGTGGGGAGCGTCGTATCGGCGGACTGGACACGGATGTCGTAGAGGGTAGCGGCATTTGAAAGGGCAGCACGCGTTCCGTCTGTCGAATGGTCGTCACAGACAATTAGGGTCGAGAAACCGATTGTCGCGTGATGGGCCAGCCACCATCCGATCGTATCAACCTCGTTGTGAACGAACAGAATGGCGGCGCTTTTCGACATGGGGCAGGGATCAGTCCATCTTCAGGGCGGCGAGGAAGGCGCTCTGCGGGATTTCGACCTTGCCGAACTGCCGCATGCGCTTCTTGCCTTCCTTCTGCTTGTCCAGAAGTTTGCGCTTACGGGAAATATCGCCGCCATAACATTTGGCTGTCACGTCTTTGGACAGTGCGCCAATCGTTTCACGGGCAATAACCTTGGAGCCGATGGCCGCCTGAATGGCAATCTTGAACAACTGCTTGGGGATCAGATCCTTGAGCTTGCCGCAGATCGAACGACCGCGCTGCTCGGCAACGGTGCGGTGCGAAATGAAGGACAGGGCATCGACCGGCTCGTGGTTCACGAGGATGGAGATGCGGACCAGGTCGCTCTCTTCGTAACTGTCCATCTGATAGTCGAAGGAGGCGTAGCCGCGGCTGATGGATTTCAGGCGGTCGTAGAAATCGAACACCACTTCATTCAGCGGCAGACGATAAACGGCCATGGCACGGTTGCCGACATAGGTCAGATCCACCTGCACGCCACGACGTTCGGAACACAGCGTCAGGACCGGGCCAAGGTACTCGTCCTGAACCATGATGGTTGCCTTGATCCATGGCTCCTCAATGGTTTCGATCTTGCTCAGTTCCGGCATATCGGCTGGGTTGTGTAGGTCTTCGGACGTACCGTCCGTCATATGCATTTTGTAGACCACGGACGGAGCCGTTGCGATCAGGTCAAGGTTGAATTCGCGGGACAGGCGTTCCTGAATAATTTCCAGATGCAGCAGGCCGAGGAAGCCGCAGCGGAAACCGAATCCCAGCGCAGCTGAAGTCTCAGCTTCAAAATGGAACGACGCATCGTTCAGGCGCAGTTTTCCGAGGCTGTCACGCAGTTTTTCGAAATCGTCGGCGTCAATGGGGAACAGGCCACACCAGACCACTGGAATGGAGGGCTTGAAGCCTGGCAGGGCCTTGGGAGCAGGGCGCCGGTCCAGAGTAACGGTATCACCGACATTGCAGTCCGCGACGGTCTTGATGGCGGCGTTGATGTAGCCCATCTCGCCCGGACCGAGGCTCTCGACCGTCTGCATTTTGGGCAGGAACACACCGACCTGATCGACATGATAGGTCGCGCCGGTCTGCATCATACGGATGCGGTCGCCGCGTTTAAGGCGACCGTCCTTGATGCGCACGAGAATGATGACGCCTAGATACGCGTCGTACCAGCTATCGACCAGCAGGGCCTGAAGCGGCGCTTCGGCATCGCCCGTGGGGGCGGGGAGGCGCTGGACGAGGGCTTCGAGCACGCCCTCGATATTGATGCCGGTCTTGGCGCTGATTTCGACGGCGTCATCGGCGGGGATTCCGACAACTTCCTCGATCTGGGCGCGGACGCGCTCGGGTTCAGCAGCGGGAAGGTCGATTTTGTTCAGGACCGGGACGATTTCGTGATTGGCGTCGAGCGCCTGATAGACGTTCGCCAGTGTCTGGGCTTCGACGCCCTGTGAAGCATCCACAACCAGAAGCGAGCCTTCACAGGCAGCGAGCGAGCGGCTGACTTCATAGGCGAAGTCGACATGGCCCGGCGTGTCCATGAGGTTCAACGTGTAAGTCTGACCGTCTTTTGCCGGATAGCTTAGACGCACGGTCTGCGCCTTGATGGTGATCCCGCGTTCCTGCTCAAGTTCCATCGAATCGAGAACCTGATTTTTCATCTCGCGAGCGGTCAACGCGCCACAGGCCTGGATCAGGCGATCGGCCAGCGTCGATTTGCCGTGGTCAATGTGGGCGATGATCGAGAAATTGCGGATAAGGGAGAGCGGGGTATCGGTCATGGCTGCTACATACGGGATTATTGCAGAAATGTCAGTAGATCTGCGTAAAAGCCTGCCTTCGTCAAAAGGCAGGCTGGAGTGGGATCAGCGATCCGTCAGACGGAACTCGATCCTGCGGTTTCTGGCATAGGCGGCCGGTGTGGTGGCCGCGTCCAGAGGCTGGTAGTCGGCAAAGCCTGTCGCGGCCAGATGACGTGGGTCCACGCCTTCGGCGATGAGCAGTTTGACCACCGTGATTGCGCGCTCGGAGGACAGCTCCCAGTTACTGGGAAAGGCGCTATGGATCGGCTGACGGTCGGCGTGGCCGTCCACGCGCAGAATCCATGGAAGATCTGTTGGGATCGTTGAGGCAACCTGCTTGAAGGTGTGGGCAAGGGTTGTGATTTCCTTGCGGCCTTCCGGCGTCAGATCGGCACTGCCCTGCGGGAACAGGATTTCTGACTGGAAGACGAAGCGGTCTCCCACGATATTCACGCCTTTCTGGTTTTTTAGCAGATCGCGCAAGCGCCCGAAGAATTCTGACCGGTAGCGTTTGAGCTGATTGACCTTATCTGCCAGCGCCAGATTGAGCTTGTTACCAAGATCCGCAATCTGGGCATCTTTGCCCTGCTCGTTCTTTTTTTCGAGGTCGAGGGCGTTCCTGATCGCCTGAAGCTGGCGGGTCAGTTCTTCAACCTGAGCCTGAAGGTCCGAGATCTTACTGTTCTGCTGTTTGCTTGTGTCGTCTGCCGAGGCCAATGCCTGATCTTTCGACTGAAGCTGTCCCGTCAGGGCGGCGATCTGGGTTGAAAGGGTCTGGAGCTGGGCCTGGTTGTGTTGTTTTTCGTCAGACAGGGTGGCGACGGTTGAGGACAGGCTTTTATTTTTGTCTTCCGTCATCGACAGCATGTGCGACAGTTCGGCCAGTTGCTTTTGCAGGGCGTCGAGCGTGTGTTCGCGTCGTGAGAGCGAGACCGACAGGAATTGCTGCCCCACGACGAAGACGAGCAGAACGAAGGTGACGACCATCAGCAGGGTGGACAAAGCGTCCACATAGCCGGGCCAGGCATCAAGGGCGTTGTGAGATCCGCGTCTGCGCCGGGCCATGGATCAGTCCTGCCTGCCGGAAGATGGCGTCGTGTTGCCAGAGGCTGCCGCAATCGTGCGGGCCAGAACGCGGAGATCGTTGCGAAGCTCGCCGATCGTCTGGGCGCGGCCTTCATGAAGCTCCTGAATCAGACGGCTGAGATGCGTCTCGATCCGCAGGAGTGCAGTGCCCTGAGAGCCCGGACCATCATCGCCCATGTGGCGAAGAAGGGCGGTCTGGGTTTCGGCGGTGCGGGTCATGAGCGTCTGGTTAGCGGCGAGCAGATCTGTCATGCCGCGCAGACGTTCTTGAAGGCTGTCGAGCATGTGCAGTTCGCGGACGCGGTTTTCCTCGCTGCGGGAGACGGCGTTCTGGAGCGTTTCCAGATTTTCGGCAGTCTGTTCGAGCAGCGCCTGAACATAAGCCGGAACGGGCGCGCCGTCGCTCTCGATGGACGTGCTGCCCGTGACGCGTGTGACGCCAGCCAGCCATTCTTCCAGTTCATTGAAGAAGCGGGTCTGGGCCTGTCCGGCTGTGAGATCCAGAAAGCCGAGAACCAGTGCGCCGGCGAGGCCGAACATCGAGCCTGAGAACGCCGTGGACATGCCCGCAAGCGGTCCGGCAAGGCCTGTCTTAAGCTGGTTGAACATGACGTCCATGTCACCGCCGCCTGCGGACATGCCGCCAATGACACCGGCAATCGAACTGACTGTCAGCAGAAGGCCGTAGAACGTACCCAGCAGACCCAGAAAAATCAGAAGCTGAGTCATGTAGCGGGAGATTTCCCGGCTTTCGTCCAGACGCGAGGACAGGCTGTCGAGCATGGCCTGTGTAGTCTGGGTCGAGAGCGTCAGGCGGTCCGTCCGGTTGCGGGCTGCCAGCATGCTGGCCATGGGCGCGAGCAGGCGAGGAGGCTTTGGAGCGGCCAGGCCGGCGCGAGGCTGGCGCAGGAGTTCAACCCAATGCACTTCCGGCATGAGGCGCTGGACGACATGCAGGTTCCACAGGATGCCCAGCAGGAGCACGCCGAGGATAATGGCATCGAGCTTCGGGTTCGCGCTGAAGGCCTGAAGCAGGGTTGTGCCCATTGTCGCGGCCAGAAGGCCGACCGCGACAAGGAAAACGGCCATTCGGAGCAGATAGGTCGTAGGACGTGTCACGGCGTGTCTTTCCTGATGTTATTTCGGCAGGCCGTTTGCGGAAGGTGAGGGTGGGTCGACGGGATTTGTCTCGATGAGAACATCCAGCCGGTCGGCAGGTGCGCTGTCTCCGGCGTCAGGACGTCCGAGCGCGCGGGGATAAAGACGGGTCGTGGCGACACCTGCGTGAATGAAGATCGAACGGACGGCAAGCGCGCGGGCCAGCGCGATGCGACGCGGCATGGACACGTCATCGCCCGGCAGTGTGGCATGGGCGATCAGCACGACCCGCTCTTCCGGGTGGTGCGAGAGTTCGGTTCCATAGGCTTGAAGTGCTTTGAGACTATCGGCATTCAACGCCTCGCTTCCGGATGCGAACAGAACGCGCATCCCACCATCGGGCAGCGATTCCGTATGGCTTGCGGCATCGGCAACGGCCGTCACGTCCGTCGGAGGAACCGGCGGATGAAGCTGGACCGGGACAAATGGCGGAGGCAGTACGACGGGCGGTGGCGGTGCGGGAGGAACGCCCGGAACCGTTGCATGCGCCGGAGCCGATTTGACGGGAGTAGTCGTCGGGGCGGGCGTGGATGTCGCAGCGGATTTCTGGGGAGCCGGCTTTTTGCTGCCATGTGCGGCAGACGTGTGGGCCGTACGTTGAGCAGCAGCCGGTTTTTTCGCGGCGGGAGCTGGGCTGGCCTGAGGCAGATCATCCAGATTGCTGGTGACCTGTGCCTGCGCGGCGGACAGCGAGAGGCAGGCCACAAAGGCCGCCAGAGAAAGGGAGGAGAGGATCGGCCTGTTCATGTCAGGCCGATCCTAGACGACGCCTCACGACTCCCGCAATGGGGCGTGAGGACAGTTTCGTCAGCTCCGGTAGATCAACCCCGGTTCAGGGCTTCATGCACGAGCGCGCGCAGTGTGCCATGAAGATTGGTGTTGCCGGCAACGACGTTGACGTCGTCGGGAAGGTCGTGAAGTTCGTTTCCGTCCGGGTCGGTCGCATAGCCACCGGCTTCACGGACGAGAAGCAGACCGGCTGCGCAGTCCCAAGGCTTGATGCCGAATTCCCAGTAGCCTTCGTAGCGGCCTGCTGCCACCCATGCCAGATCCAGCGCTGCGGCACCGAAGCGGCGGATTCCCGCAACCTGCGGCATCAGCGCGCCCAGAACGCGGGCGAACGGCAGACGGCTGCTGCTCGGAACCTTCGCAAAAGGAATGCCCGTCGCGAAAACGGCTTCCAGCATGTTACGGCGCCCGGAAACGCGGAGGCGGCGTTCGTTAAGGAACGCGCCCACGCCCTTTTCGGCCCAGAACATCTCGTTGGCAGCCGGGTTGTAAACAACCGCAGCAACCAGTTCGACCGATCCGTCCTGAAGTTTGCGCTGAAGACCGATGGAAATGGCCCAGTGCGGAATGCCGTGCAGGAAGTTCGTTGTGCCGTCCAGCGGATCGACGATCCAGCGCCAGGTCCAGTTGTCCCCGCCCGAAGCGCCGCTTTCTTCCATCAGGAAGGCGTAGCCCGGCCGCGCACGGCTCAGTTCTTCGCGGAGAATGGTTTCGGCGCGCAGGTCGGCCTGGGAGACGAAATCTCCCGGGCCCTTGATGCTGACCTGAAGCTGTTCGACCTCTGCAAAGTCACGGAGCAGACGGCGCGAGGCCTTCTGCGCAGCACCCTGCATGACGGCCATGTGCGGGGAGAGACGCATGATGGATCAGTCCTTCGCGCGTTCGACGTAGGACGCGTCTTCCGTGCGGACAACAATACGCTCACCGGCTTCGATGAACGGCGGGACCAGCGTCTTGACGCCATTCGACAGCACGGCGGGCTTGTAGGACGAGCTGGCCGTCTGGCCCTTGACCACAGGGTCGGCTTCCGTGATTTCCAGCGTTACATGCGGCGGCAGTTCCACGCCCACCGGGTCGCCTTCGACCAGCTTGACGTTCAGCGCCATGTTGTCCTGAAGGAATGCGAACTGGTCGCCGAAGATGTCCTTGGCGAGGATCAGCTGCTCGAACGTTTCCGGGTCCATCAGGACGACATTGTCACCATCCATGTAGGAATAGGTGTAGTCCTTGTCTTCCGTCATCAGGCGCTCGACGGAATCTGCTGTTCTCCAGCGCTCGTTGGTCTTGTTGCCCGTCTTGAGGTCGCGCATTTCGACCTGAATGAAGGCGCCACCCTTGCCCGGGGTGATGATCTGCTGCTTGAGAACCGTCCAGCGGCGACCGTCGTGCTCGATGACCTGGCCGGCCCGGATAAGGTTGGCTTGCTGTTTCATGCTTGTGTCCTGATGACCCTGAAGGAGGGATTTTCTGTCACGTCTGTGGGCTTCTAGCGCCGCACGGGGCCTCTAAGCAAGGCGCAAGGGATGTGTGGGCTGCGTGGACTTCAGGAAAGTGTGAAGGAAAAGGGGCTTGGGGCCGCGCGTCGGGCAAGTCATGTCAGACTGTGTGTGCGTCCTGAGGGTCAGGGCGAAACGCAAGGAGAAGACGCATGTACGATATGAAGAACCTCTCGCGCATTTCCCATCTCGAAGCCAATGCCTCCAAGGGCATGGACGCTTTCTGGCAGTTTGATCGCGCGGCTTTCGAGGAAGGGGCTGTCAGCGCCCTGACCAAGCAGCTTGCGGCAGTGGCGGTCGCCCTGACGACCCAGTGCCCGTATTGCATTGAACTTCATGTGAAAGCGGCGCGCGAAGCGGGCGCAACGGACGCCCATCTTTCCGAAATCGCCCTCGTGGCCGCTGCCATCCGCGCAGGCGGTGCGATCACGCACGCCACGCATATGTTCGAAGCGAAGTAAGCGTTTCTTTCGTCTCAGATGAAGTCGCACGTCTCTCCGTCCGGTGTTGAAACCGTCCCCGGAGAGCCGGGCTTGAGATATTCCGGGCCGATCGGGACTTTGCCCCGGCCGCCCGGAATGTCCAGAACATAGGTTGGCCAGGCGAGACCGGTCACACGCCCGCGGAGCTGTCGCAGCAACGCCTGCCCCTCTTCGACCGGGACATGGAAATGCCCGGTTCCGGCGGCAGCATCCAGATGATGCAGATAATAGGGTTTGACCCGCGCTTTCAGGAACGCACGCAAAAGGGCTTCCAGACTTTCCACCGTATCGTTGACCCCGCGCAGCAGAACGGACTGTGACAGGACCGGAATGGCGCGTGACAGAACGGTCCGGATGGCTTTCGTGGCCTGCGGGGTTAGTTCGCTGGCGTGGTTGGCATGGACCACGAGCCACATGGCGCGGTCGGTTTCCATGGCATCCAGAAGCTCGTCCGTCATGCGGGCCGGGTCGGCGACCGGCACGCGGGAATGGATGCGGATGGTTTCGATATGGGGAATGTCGGACAGGGACTGCACGATGTACTTCAGTCGGCGGGGCGCCAGCATGAGCGGATCGCCACCCGTGAGAATGATCTCGCGGATATCGGGATGCTGCCGAACCCAGTCCAGCGCGGTTTCGAGTTCCGCATCGTTCAGAAGGCCGCCGCCAGGTCCGACATGTTCGCGACGGAAGCAGAAGCGGCAATAAAGTGGGCAGACCAGAAGCGGCTTGAGCAGGGCACGGTCGGCATAGCGATGCACAATTCCGGGGACTGGCGAGAGCGCATCATCACCGATCGGGTCCGTATCTTCGTGCGGCAGCGTGACGAGTTCACGCGCATCGGGGATGACCTGTCTGGCGATTGGGTCGTCCGGATGGGTGATCAGGTCCTGAAAAGCAGGCGGAATGGCCATCGTGAAGCGTTCGCCCACCGCTTCGAGCGCTGAACGGTCCGCCTCGTTCGCCAGCCCCGCGTCGATCAGGTCCGACGGTGTGCGAAGGGTGGCGCGTTTTGCGGAATGCTTTTGGGCTGTCTTGACCATATCGTGCATGTGATGCCTCTAGCGGTGCGGGTCCCCGTTTTGCAACAGGAGCGATAGACGCCATGACCGTATTATCCGCTGGATTAGCCGCTGATTCGGCCCGGATCGCCGAGCGCCTGCCGCTGCTTGAACGGCGTTCGCAGATGGTGAAATCCGTTCGGAGCTTCTTTGAAGAACGGGGCTATCTGGAAGTCGAGACGCCCTGTGCCGTTCCGGTTCCGGGAGAAGAGGTCCATCTGCGGTGTTTCAGAACGGAGCTTGAACGCCCCGACGGCTTCCGCGAGCCGCGTTTTCTGCATACGAGTCCGGAATTTGCGATGAAGCGGATTGTGGCGGCGACGGGAAGGGCCGTGTTCCAGCTTGCACGCGTCTGGCGCAATGGTGAGGCGAGCAACACACATGCGCCAGAGTTCACCATGCTGGAATGGTATCGTCCGAGTGCGGATCTGTCGTCCCTGATGGATGAAACGGAAGATTTTCTCCGGGCGCTTCTGCCCTCTGTGGTGCATCGGGGGATGGATGTCATCGATCTGTCACTCCCCTTTGAGCGTCTGACGATGCAGGCTGCGTTTGCGCGCTATGTGGGAGCGGATCTGCTGGGAACGGCTGGAAACGCCGAAGCCCTTGCCGAACAGGCGCGTGTTGGCCTGCGGAATGGGGAGACGTGGGAGGATCTGTTTTTCCGGCTTCTGCTGGAGCGTGTCGAACCTGTGATCGGGCGCGAACGTCCCACATTCCTGACGCACTGGCCCGCTGAACAGGCCGCTCTTGCGCGACGGGACCCGACGGATGGGCGCGCGGCGCTACGGTTCGAGCTGTATGTGGGGGGGCTGGAACTGGCGAATGCGTTTGAAGAACTGACGGACCCGGTCGAGCAGCGGGAGCGTTTTGTAACGGATCGCAAGCGCCGTATCGGTCTGTCACCGGATCAGGACTGGCCGGTGGACGAAGCCTTTCTGGCGGCGTTGCCGGACCTGCCAGCCTGTTCGGGGATTGCGCTCGGGTTTGACCGGCTGGTCATGTTGGCGACAGGTGCGCCGAGGATCAGTGACATTTTGTGGTTGGCCTGATCTTTTCGGAACTTGCAGGAGTTTTAATCCTTCTTTTGCGTCAGAAGGGCTAGAACGTGTCGAAAGAGGAACATGACCGCGTTGCAGCGGCACAGTCGGGGAAGATGATGATGAAAAAAATTGGCGTGCTGTCCGTCCTGGTGCTGCTGGGCCTTTCCGCCTGTGAAGTCCCGACCCTTCAGCAGCGCAAGGTGCTGGATTCGATGGTGGGCCGTTCAGAGGTCGATGTTCTGCGCCAGTTCGGTGTGCCGACACGTAACTACGATGCACAGGGCCACACCTTCCTCGCCTATATCGATAACCAGACGCAGTATTCTCCTGGTGGTGGCTGGGGCTGGGATGGCTGGGGCGGCGGTATGGGCGGCTGGGGCGGTGGCTGGGGTGGTATGGGCGGCTGGGGTGGCGGCTGGGGCGGCATGGGGGGATGGGGTGGCGGTTTTCCGTCGACCTATTACAACACGAGCTGTCAGACGACATTCGAGCTGGTCAGCGGTCGGGTCGTCGGATGGACCATGCGCGGGGACGGGTGCTGAATCACCCGACCTGCTCTATGGTCGTCTCTCCAGCTCACAGGATGGTGCGATCAGGCATGGATGTGCGACTCGATATTTTCCCTTCAGGACGGTTTCCGGGTTGGGGGAAGGGGCTGAAACTCGGCGTGGGGCTCCTTCTCGGGGCCACGCTGTCCGCCTGTGGCGATCCTGACTGGCAGGGCACAGACTGGACGAAGAACTATCAGGATAGTTTCGAGACCCAGATCAGCGCCCGCGCTTCCGCCATGCCGGGAAGCACCGATGGCGCTTATCAGCCAAGTGCGGACGGGACGCCTAACAGCCCGATCGCCTATCACTCGCCTCCGATGCTTTCTTATGAGGATCGCCCGCTTGATGAAAATATCGCGGGTTCTCTGGAACTCAGCGACTACGTCAAAGCGATTCAGGTGGCGAAGCTGGAGCCTTGGATCAGCGGTCCGGGGCCGTACACGCTTTTTGCGATTCCCAATGCAGCCTTTGAGCGTCTGAGTGCGCGTTGGCCCGGTGGGCTTCTGGCTCCGGCCAATCGTGGGCAGCTCGTCCATATTCTGGGCTACACGATTGCTTATGGAAAATGGAACGAAGCCGCTTTACGCCGGGCAATCCACCGTAATCATGGACATGCGATCGGCTTGAAGACCCTGTACGGCGATCTTCTGGGCGTGGAAGTTTCTCCGCGTACCGGTGAACTGCTGCTCGAAAATACAGCGAGGGAGACCAACCGTCTGTGGGGCAAGTCTTTCCCGCAATCCAATGGTGTTCTTTACTTCACTCAGGACGCGCTTCTGCCGATCCCGACTGAAAAGGTTTCAACCGGCCGCAAGCACGGCCATCGCTGAAAACCGCTCTTTGTCCTTGCCATCAAACTGAAGGGGGATGGCAAGGAAATCGGCACCAGCAGCAATCGCGGAGGACGCATCCGCCGTAGTCGTGACGTTCTCCGTGATGCCCGGAAGCTCCATGACGGAACTCCACCATTTCATCAGTTCCAGATCACCCGCAGGAAACGCGACATAATCGGCGCCCGATTCGCCAGCTTTCATGGCATCATCACGGTTGTCACAAGCACAGCCGATCGGCATATCGCTCCCGACAGTTTTGCGAAGGGTGACCAGATCTTCCACACAGGCGACATGAAGCCCATCGCAGAGTCCCAGAAGGGATTCCGGCGTATTGGAAAGCGGAACGCCGACTTCAGGGATCATGGCGACACCATTGGCGTGAAGCAGGTCCACCAGTCTTGAAAGCTGCGCTTTCTCCGGCGTCCAGCCGCAGGGCAACCGAAGAGCGGTGACTTCAGGCAGCGGCAGAATATCGCGGAGCACCTCCAAAGCGGCATCCATATCAAAACCAGCGGGTAAAACGGGGTAAAGATCACAGGCTGTCATGGGAATGTTCTCGCAGATTGTCGGCGCGGGAGCTAGGCGGTCTGAGTGTCAGGATCCGTCCGCGGTACTGATCATAGGACTCCAAAGTGCGAAACTGTGCCGCATTGACCCGGCATATCGCCCAGCCAATCCCGGCATCCAGCGCCTGCCGTGCCACCGCCGGGGAGTCGCCGCAATCCAGAATAGACAGTCCTGCATGGTCGTTCATGATGTTCAGCCACCAGGGAACGCCAAAGCTGCTGCCTGCGCTTTCGACGGAAAGGGCAAGGAAATGCTTCCCTTTAAGCCGAACAATCCGATCCATCTCATGGCGCGACGAAATGACGAAAACAGGATAGTGAATGGGTAGGGACGTCCTTGACCCCGCAACGGGATCGGGTCTTTCCTGAGGAACGGGCCGGAGTGGGTCTGTATTGGGCATCTGACTGGCGCAATGATTACATGAACGGGAAGATCGTGGCGGTAAACGAGACAGGTATTACGCAGGACGATAAGGCGGTTGAGCGTCTTGAGGAAGCGATGATGCGGATTGCCGCTGCTTCCGAACGTCATGTTCTAGCAAAGGAAGCCTGTGAGCGCGCCCTTCATTCTGCGCCGGATCTTTCGGAATTTGCGGCCAATATCGATGCATTGTGTGCCCGCATCCAAGGCGTGCTGAACAGGAAAGAGGGCTGACCGATGGGGCAGGTATCCATTCGTCTTAATGGCTACGTCTATAGTGTCGGATGTCAGGATGGCGAAGAAGCCCATCTCTATGACATGGCCCGTCATGTCGAAGGCTGGCTTCAGCGGGCCCGGAGTCTGGGTGGGGCTGCAAGCGAATCCAAGACGCTCATGATGGCTGCACTTCTGATGGCTGATGAAATCTTTGAGCTGAAACACCGGCAGATTTCGCCTCAGGCCGAAGCGCAGATCCAGCAGGCCGGACATCTGCTTCAGCGGGAGGGCGCGCGCCAGGAGCGTCTGGCCCGACTGGCGGGGCAGGCAGAGCTTCTTGCTGCAGAACTTGAACGTGCCTCCTGATTTTTCAAGGTTTGCATTGAACATCGGGCCGGACAGTCTAATATAGCTTTTGGAGCTGCCTGGTGCGTCAGGCAAATCATCCCCCGGGCCGATAAGCATTCCTACGGGAACTGGCTCTGTCGTGGCTCTGGTCACGTTAACCGGTGCCCACCTGCACTTGCAGGTCTAGGAGGGCTGAAAAGACCAACGGCTTTGGCGGCTCCACATACTTCCGAAATCGATACTCTCAAAAAAAGCCTGCGCCGCAAAATGGCCGAGTGCCGGCGGACGCTTTCTTCCGCTGACGAGGAAAGGCTGCGCGCTTTTCTCCTGAAAGAAATTCTTGCGCAGCCGGCTCGAAAAATTGCTGCTGTTTGGCCTTTGGCTGGAGAAGTCGATCTTCGCCCGTTGTGTCATGCTGTGTCGGAAGTCGGGCGTCAGGTTCTGTTGCCGGAAACCACCTCCAAAGGCTCTCCTCTGATATTCAGGCGCTGGTCGTCGGCGTCTGTCATGATTTCAGGTCGTTTTGGAACGTCACATCCCGAAGGGGACATTGATGTTCCAGATCTGATTCTCGTTCCATTTCTGGCATTTGACCGTTTCGGTTACAGGCTTGGATATGGCGGCGGTTATTATGATCGCACTCTGGCCGCACTGAATGTTCCGGCGATCGGCTTCGGCTTTTCCGGTCAGCAGATCGATTCCGTACCCACAGGGCCTTACGACATTCCATTAAGAACGATCGTGACTGAATGCGGAATCATCCGGACCGATATCCCAAAACCATTATGAAAGACTGACTGTTGAGACTGCTGTTTCTGGGTGACATCATCGGGCGTAGCGGGCGTGAGGCCATTATTCGCAATCTGGTCGACTGGCGC
>NZ_JBDIWH010000001.1:2817500-2819765 GCF_039638275.1 Gluconobacter sp. OJB
AGAGGAGGTGTGCAAGCACTGAATTGAAGCCCCGGTAAACGGCGGCCGTAACTATAACGGTCCTAAGGTAGCGAAATTCCTTGTCGGGTAAGTTCCGACCTGCACGAATGGCGTAACGACTTCCCCACTGTCTCCAGCATCGACTCAGCGAAATTGAATTCCCCGTGAAGATGCGGGGTACCCGCGGTCAGACGGAAAGACCCTATGAACCTTTACTGCAGCTTTGCAGTGGCATCAGAGACATTCTGTGTAGGATAGGTCGGAGGCTTTGAAGCCCGGGCGCCAGCTCAGGTGGAGCCATCCTTGAAATACGACCCTGAATTTTTCTGATGTCTAACCGAGACCAGTAAGCCTGGTCCGGGACCCTGCATGGTGGGCAGTTTGACTGGGGCGGTCGCCTCCCAAAGTGTAACGGAGGCGCGCGATGGTGGGCTCAGGCCGGTCGGAAACCGGCTGTCGAGTGCAATGGCATAAGCCCGCCTGACTGTGAGAGTGACAGCTCGATCAGAGACGAAAGTCGGCCATAGTGATCCGGTGGTCCCACGTGGACGGGCCATCGCTCAACGGATAAAAGGTACTCTAGGGATAACAGGCTGATCTCCCCCAAGAGTCCACATCGACGGGGAGGTTTGGCACCTCGATGTCGGCTCATCACATCCTGGGGCTGGAGCAGGTCCCAAGGGTTCGGCTGTTCGCCGATTAAAGTGGTACGTGAGCTGGGTTTAGAACGTCGTGAGACAGTTCGGTCCCTATCTGCCGTGGGTGTAAGAGACTTGAGAGGATTTGTCCCTAGTACGAGAGGACCGGGATGAACATACCTCTGGTGCACCGGTTGTCACGCCAGTGGCACAGCCGGGTAGCTAAGTATGGACGGGATAACCGCTGAAAGCATCTAAGCGGGAAACCCACCTCAAAACTAGGTCTCATAGAGCCGTGAAAGACCATCACGTTGATAGGCCGGGTGTGAAAGTGCAGTAATGCATGCAGCTAACCGGTCCTAATCGCTCATACTTCTCACATCAAAACACATGCACAGAAATCAGCCACACTCTCTTCACACCGCACCAACCTCCACCCTCTCTCAAAAGACAGGGTGGGCTGGAAGACCTGGTGGCCATTGCGAGGGCCCTACACCCGATCCCATCCCGAACTCGGCCGTGAAATCCCTCAGCGCCTATGATACTGCACCTTAAGGTGCGGAAAAGTCGGTCGCCGCCAGGTCCCCCAGCCCACTCACATAACCCAAAAAACCAACATCAATCACACCACCGCGGGGTGGAGCAGCCCGGTAGCTCGTCAGGCTCATAACCTGAAGGCCGCAGGTTCAAATCCTGCCCCCGCAACCAAAAACACCCTCAAAACCCCGCTAAGTCCCTGACTTGGCGGGGTTTTTTGTTGCGTCCAACACCACACCCCTATCAAACTCCCCATTATTTCAATGACTTGGTACCAGTAGGTTCAAATCGGGGTGCCTGATACCCGCAACCAACTGTCCTGTACGCAGGCGTGCTCCGACATGCCGGGGCATAATCGCGCGCAGGAGAAAGAGCGGGGAGGGGACACTGTCCTCGGGCATGCAGAAACTCCTGAGACAATGCTATCTCGAGATGACGGTAATGGGGGGGGAACGGAAGGTCTGCTTTTGATAAGGCTATCGGTAAACCGGACACTCAAATGGACGACGCTCGCTAAGATATTGAACCTGTTCGAGGCCGTCCCAGAAACTTGCCGGAATCCGGTATTTGGTTACGGAATAATTAGGAGCTAAACGTTTAATTGAGTGTACGTGTATAAAACATACTCAGTTTGTTAAGCATGACCGATTTCTCTCTATAGTGCGATATTGTTGCCGCTCACTACACACACCGACGCGAACAGTTCTTTTGAAGGCAGAAAAAGCTGTAATCGTCCGTGACGTTGGCGCTGGCGTAATTATCGCGTCACAACGGGTAACTGGAGCTAATAATGATTCGGCAGAGGTTATTACAAGACAAGGTGCTTTGCATTTTCTGTGATAATGAAGTGGGCACTCGCATTAAACCTGAACATATTCTGCTCGACGCGCTAGGCTCAGGACCTATTAATTTATTGAACTGAGCGAGACGTTGTGATTCACAGGCTTACCGATGGAGGTAAGGCTGTGAGTGACGTATTTTTGCTGTCTGAACGCCAGATGGAGCGGATTGAGCCGTTTTTTCCTCTGCCGCATGGAGTGCCCCGTGTGGATGACCGGCGTGTTTTGAGCGGGATCGTTTATGTGATCCG
>NZ_JBDIWH010000002.1:0-152660 GCF_039638275.1 Gluconobacter sp. OJB
GAGCATTGATGAGCATGGTTTTCTGCTTCACCAGCAAATCGCGACTGCTGTGCAGCATCAGGACAGACTGTTGCTCTACAGATTTGACAGGAACGAACTGCATGGTCGGTCGTGTGACGGCTTCACAAATAGCCTCGGCATCGCGAGCATCGGTTTTACCGCGTTTGAGATAAGGCTTAACGTAGTTGGGTGGCATCAGTCGGACGGTATGTCCCAGAGCTTCAAACTCGCGTGCCCAATAATGGGCTGAGCCGCACGCTTCCATGCCAATGAGGCATGGCGAAAGTTTCTGGAAAAACTTCAGGAGCTCGCCGCGTCGAACTTGGCGCTTGAGGACAGGCAATCCCTGCTGATTCACAGCATGGATTTGAAAAACAGATTTGGCGAGATCAAGACCGATAACTGCAATGTCTGTCATTGTTCTTCTCCGGATGCCCTGACTGGCAACAGCACCCTAGCACTGAAGTGAGGCATAGAGGCCGTTCACCGCATCAATCTCACTAGGCTCCTGCGTCGCCAAGTTCGACCGAGCCACAGGATCCAGCCGCCCTCAACCGGGCGTCTGGCCCCTGCGTCTCGGCCCGTCCGGGTAACGGTTCACCCGCGTTCTTTTCCGATGACGGACGGTCCTGTCTGGGTGATCTGTTCGTGAGACGGCTCCTCAACCTCCCCGGCCAGTCCTGCGGACCGTCCGGGGAGGCACGTTCCACGGCAGCGTCCTCGCATCCAGCGTTCAGTCTGACAGTCGTCGTGCCAGTCCGTAAAGCCACTGCACATCCCTCGGCGGCGGGTGTCAGGCCCGCATCTGCTGCAGGGCCGCACGCGACCCCGCATCAGCCGCAGGCCAGCCACCCTTGCTCAGGACGCTCCGGGCCTGACGGCCTGTCCCGTCGCCCGTCTTGGCCGGTGGCAGGATGGGCTCAGGAAAACGACGCAGCCCTTCCACTCTCGTCGCCGTCAATGTGCTCGCCGCACGGGCAGGATGGGTCTAGGAAAACATCAAATATTCATTGAGTAATCAACAAGTAAAACAGCTTTTTCTTGGGCTTTATTTCCTCGGAAATGGCGGTTTTCTGCCGTTTTTCGTTGACTGGCACCAAGTAAAAACCTATTATCTATTCATGGACAGAGGCAATAACGCCGAACAAGTCCAGTCGATACGTTCCCTAATTCTTGGAGGCTCTCATGGCTGGTTCCGTTAACAAAGTCATTCTCGTTGGCAACCTTGGTAAAGACCCGGAAGTCCGCAATATGCAGTCCGGGTCCAAGGTCGTGAGCTTTACCCTCGCCACGTCTGACACATGGAACGACCGCCAGAGCGGCGAACGCCGTGAGCGCACCGAATGGCACCGTGTCGTCATCTTCAATGAGCGGGCTGGTGACGTCGCAGAGCGCTTCCTCCGCAAAGGCCGCAAAGTCTATATCGAAGGCGAACTCCGCACCCGTAAATGGACAGATCAGGGCGGTCAGGAGCACTACACCACAGAGGTTGTTATTGACCGTTTCCGGGGTGAACTGGTGCTGATTGACAGCAACCGCGGAAGCGAAGGAGGCGGCTGGGGCCAATCGGATGAGGAACTGGACGATCAGGCGCCATTCTAAGGTGCGCAGTTCACTGCACGGTCCTGCCAAAGGACCGTCCCCGTTCACTCTCCTCACAGGAACCGGCGCTATGACCACCGAAGAGACTTTTCCATGATGCTGCCGACACTGCCTCCCAGACCTCCCACGTCCACGCAGCACACAACCGAGCGCGTGAAGCTTTTCGCAAGTGGCTGCCAGAGCCTTGCGCTGGCAATCCTCGGGGCGGGGATTGTGGCTCCGCTCTTCACGGGAGCGGCCGTTCCAATGTGGCAGCGTCTGGCAGCCGCGCTCGCCGCCGCCGCTTTTGAAATTGCCGCGTGGACGCTTCTGGGCTATATTCCGAACACTGAGGTCACGCCAACGGAGACCGAACATGATGAATGAGTTTTTCCCAAACCTGCTGATGATGCTCGCCGCGTTCGCAGGTGGCTGCGCTCTTTTCGGCTGGATTGCTAGCCGGTTACTCCCGACCGCCAGACCACGACAGAAGCGGCATAGTCCTTCCTGACAAAACGACACAGGCGGCCTCCGGGCCGCTTTTTTTTGTCCGCTCGTTTAGTTCAATCAGGCGGACGCGCCTCGCCGGCGCGAGTTTTGATGCCCCCAGTGCTCGCCCCCCACAGGGGGGCTGCGCCAGGACAGCAGAAAAAGCTAGACTGTGCCCATGTCACGAAACAACGCGATCCGCATCGGCGCTCTGGTCATTCAGGTGGCCGTTCTTCTCCTGATCTGGCAGGGATTTCTGCATCCAACCCGGGGAGGTCTGCTGGTGCTTGCCGTCGGGTTTGTGGCGTTTTTCCTCACGCGGGACTTTTCCGGGAAAAAAACAGGGCAGTGAGCAAAGAAAGCAAAAGAGGATTGGGGGCGGCCCTGAAGGGTTCGTTCACTCTATCTCACTAGGCTCCTGCGTCGCCAAGTTCGACCGAGCCACAGGGTCCAGCCGCCCTCAACCGGGCGTCTGGACCCTGCGTCTCGGCCCTTCCGGGTAACGGTTCACCCGCATTCTTTCCTCTGAGCGAACGGTCTCGGACTGGGTGATCGGTTCGTGAGACGGCTCCTCAACCTCCCCGGCCAGTCCTGCGGACCGTCCGGGGAGGCACGTTCCACGACAGCGTCCTCGCATCCAGCATTCAGTCTGACAGTCGCCGTGCCAGTCCGTAAAGCCTCTCCGCGACCCTCGGCGGCAGGTGTCAGGCCCGCATCTGCTGCAGGGCCGCACGCGACCCCGCATCAGCCGCAGACCAGCCACCCTTGCTCAGGACGCTCCGGGCTTGACGGCCTGTCCCGTCGACCGTCCTGGCCAGTGGCAGGATGGGCTCAGGAAAACGCCACCGTCGTTCCACTCTCGTCGCCGTCAATGTGCTCGCCGCACGGGCAGGATGGGTCTAGGAAAACGACAGGTCTTCATGAAGTAATCAAGAAATCTTTTTACTTGTCATGCAAAAATAAAGCGCGTTTTATGACGGTTTTCTGCGTTTTTTCTCTTGTAAGAAAAGGCCAAAAAGGCTATCTTTTACTTGTCGAGAGGGATTGGCCCTCAAGACAAAGCGCCCCGGTTAGTGCTGGAACACCAAGCCGGGACTTCGCTAGACTAGAAAGGTACATTTCATGTCCGACGCATCCAACACAATGTCCCAGAACGCTTCTCAGGGCAACTACTCCCCCGCCGCTGTCCGTCGCTTCAGTGAAGCCCAACGTCGCACCAAGGCTCTTGCCTCTCCGGGGCTGGCAGACATTCTCCGCCTCGTTCCGTCTGAAGACCAGATGGCAAAAATCGTGCTGGCGTTCGGTGTCGAAGCCGGTGACGTTGACGAGCTGACCGGGGCAGGGTCCAACATGGTGCGCGAGCAATACGACCTGATGTTTCCCATCCTCGTGACCTATATCCGGGGCGAGCAGAATTTCAACGGTCTGCGGATGCACCTTGACCGCGTGGTGGATGGTCTCATCCGGTCCGCCTATGGCGCCGCGAATTTCTATGAAAACCGCCGCATGATCGCCAAGGATGCCGCAGACAGCTACGCCAACGGCGACCGCGACGAAGACCGCATGGGCGTGGATGGGGCAGATAACCGCGTGGACGGCCTGCGCCGCATCGCTGCCGAAAACGGCGCGAAGGCTTACGCGCTGGCCTGCGTCGCTTCCGGCGCATGTGCCGCCTATGAGGAACTGATGGGTCAGGCGTGGAAGCCTTACACCCGCGACAATGGCCGCAGCCTCTCCCGTGACGTCGCCGCCGTTCAGGCCGACGCCATGGGCTTCTAAGTCAGGCCCGCCGCGCCCACAGGGCGCGGCCTCTTCCTGTCCCTCTGCACATCGAAGAGCGACCGGCCCCGCCCGGTCGTGGAGCCTGTCCCATGTCTCACGCACTCGCCCCCTATGTCCCCGACGCCAGCGCCAAGAGCCTCCCCCTGAGGAGGCTGGAGCACCTTGCGCGTGGCTTCGCCATCGCGGACGCCCTCATGACCTTTCTGGAAAATACCCGCTTCGATGCCAGCATTGAGAAGGCCGCAGACGACGCGCGCGCCGCTGGTGCCACCCCTGCCGAGATCCGGGCCGCCTCGAACGGCCTCGCCTGATCGGCCTCGGCCAGGTCCACACACGCAAAAGGCGGTTCCCCTGGGAGCCGCCTTTTTTGTTGTCCGGTCAGACCGCGCCAAAATGGACACAACCGCGCAAGCGCGGCTGTGACGTATGCTGCGTCAGGGCTTCGCCCTGGTGCGGGTGTGCAAGAGTCCGCTCAGGACTTTGGTAGGATCGGCGGCGGGTTGATCTGACACCATGACGCGCCCTTCGTGTCGAACGCCTGATGCTCTGCGCAATAACGGCCAACACTCGCCGCATAGCCGTCATACGTGTAGCCAGACGCAAAGCCGAGGCCCATGAGGACCGCTCCTGCAAGTGTCATCCGCACATAGGCGCGCCACCGGGCTTCCTTGTAGAACTGGCGCTCATGCGTCGGAATTTCCGTCCGCAACTGGTCGAAAACTTCCTTGCGCAGCTCCGAGGTCACGCCAGAGACGATCCGCCCGAGGGTAGCCTGCAATTCGCGGTCTCGAAACAGTTCCTGTTTCTCGACATTCCGCGCCGCGACTTCCCCCAGCTTTTCGACCTGCTGACGGCTTTCGATGAACTGGTCCCGCAGGGTAGTCTGTTCCTGCTTCGCCATCTCGATGATGTCGCGGGCTTCTCCTCTGAAATCCTGCATCTCAGAGGCACACGACAGAACAACCCGCGCAAAGGCGTCCATTCCCTTGCGTTGGGCTCTGATCCATCGCCCAAGAGGAGAATGCTCATCAATGCCATCAAGCCGGGCGGCTTCCTCCATCAGCCGACCCGCCTCGGCCAGTCCGTCAAGCGTCCCGTTGTCTGTGAGTTCACTCATGTCAGGACCTCGGTATCGTACAGGGTAACCTTCCGAAGCCCCGCCCCGGTGCCTTGTTCGATAGCCCAACTGCGGACATGCGATGCCCGAATGACCAACTGCATGCACATAAACGGTGTGGCCTCATGAATCAGGTCATCGGCCAAGGACTGGAAAAGCTCCCAGTCTTTCGACGAGAACAAAGACACATCCTGAGGGAAGGCGAGTTCAGGATTGTTCTTGTAGAGCGGGGAGGGCATCGCTCCAAAATGGCTCATCAGCGCCGCCGCATCCTTCGGGCTCGCCTCGACGTCAAACGCCGTCAGAGCCTCGGGAGGAAGATCAGGCTGGTGGGTGTAATGGCTTTCATCGCCAAAAAAGAGTGGCGTGTCCGGTGGAGCGCAGTCATCCCGGAGATCGAACGTCAAAGAAACCGGATAGACTGTTGCCATGGGCCTGCCGTGTAGTTTCATGCGCGGACGGTAGTCTGCATAATGCAACATCCCGCGCTGCCCTGACTGATCCGCGATCACCAGAAATCCACAACGGGTCGGCACGCTGTTTTTTCGAAGCGGCGGAAGCCGCTCCGTTCCATTGGGCTCCCACTCCCAGAACGATACCCCCACCGGAAACCGGATGGTGGAGAGGGAGCGGATGGTGACGCCGAGATCGGTCACATCAAGATGCTCAGCTTCCCCCACCGCATTGTAACAGACGAAGTGTTGCTCTCCGTCTGCAAGGAGGTCGAGAAATCTCCGGTTGCCAATCCCTCCAAAGGGATTGGCGCCTGTTTTCAGCCGGTCGAGCAGATCCGGCTCGGATTTGCGGCTCCGTCTCATGGCAGCCAGTCTTCGATACCTGCATCCGAGATGTTTTCCTCGATTTTCTCCAGCCAGTTTTTGACAAGCCACTGACGCATCGGACCGAGGGGCGTTCCGTCCTGTCCCGGCTTACCCGCGGCGGCGTCATGGAAAGTCAGGCCACTCGCCAGTACTTCTTTCATGCAGGATAGCTTTGGAATCCGCAGAAATTCAGTTTCCATCCCCGCCACGTTCATAAGGCGCTCATCATTCATGATCGGGTTGAAAACAGTGTCCGGCTTATGCCCGGCCGGAACGGTCCATTCGTTGAGGACGATGATGCCACGGCGGGGCCGGAACTGGCCGCTGGCCCACAGCTTTTCAAGGTAGGCGATGTCACCGGGCTGGGAGCCACACATGAACAGGCCTGTGACCGGAACACCGACGGCATCCGCCGCACCGATGATGTCATCTTCGGCGGCCCATTCCTCCAAGGTTCTGTCGCCCCCCCCGATGTCGATCATCAGGGACGACTTGCGCATGGCCGCTTCGTTGAAGCTGTTGGCAAACCATTCTTTCAGGTGGCCGGCTTCCTCGTTTGACGGGCAAGGAAGCCCGTGAGTTTTATAAATCTCTTTGAACAGGGAAATGCCGGGGTTACGAACATCTCCGTCCCCCAGAAGAAGAGGCCGCCCCTGAAAAATGGCTCGCTCCGCAAGCGGAGCGAGGCAAGTCGTTCCACCAAGATTTCCACGTCCGGCCTTGATCAGGGAGCGTAGTTCGAGAGACTTTATAATCGCTTCATGCAGCTCAGGCGTTGAAAGGCGTTTTGGTTTTTCGGTCACATTGGTTTCCTGACATTGAATGATCCGCCAAAGACGGCTCGATCATTTTCCCAGATCCCGTTGTGAGTGCAGACAGCTCAGGTGGGCGCGGATTAGCGTCCGATCTTCATTTTCAAAAGACAAAACATCGCTTTGAGAGGTTTGCTCCGTTCGCGCGGGGGGATGACCTCAATCATGGGTAGGCAGGCAAGTGCCCATTCCCGGTCTCTGTCAAAGAAGGAACGGCGCGGCAGACCCGGCATTTGTTCGAAGTCGAGTTTGCCCTCGGGAGTTCGCCCAGAAGCCTCAAGTGGCATGAGGGCTTCAAGTGGCAGATCCTTCGGCATTCCTGCGGGACGTGGACCAACATAGGGCGGTGGTAGAGGAATGTCCCGGTCCCTGCCATAGCGTGGAGCCTGCTTTCTCATGACAACAAACTCGGCCACCCGTCCGATTTTCAAGGCAGGAGCGGCCTCACGTTCTTCTGGCGGGGCGGCTTCAGTCCGTACCTGCGGGACCGTTTCAGGATACAGGACTGACCGGCTGCGATCGCGGGCGTCCTGTAACTGCTTTTCGCGAAGGTCCGCATCGGCTTCCGCTATGCGACGGTTCAGTGTCTCCCGTCCTTCAGCGTCATCCTGCTTTTGTGCCTGAGAGGCCGCTCGGGCTGCGGCACGAGCTGCCAAAGCTGTGTTGCGGGCTTCTTCTTTTTGCCTTTGCATCGCACCGACAGCCTTGCGGACACGGTACCACGTACTGCGGACAGTCGCAGGCTTTGGCGGCTCTCCATTCACATTCGTAAGGCCAGCGGATTCCGCAGCCTCGCTCATCTTCTGCCAGCGGACCTTTTTGCCCGTGATGGCCTGCGTCATCGCCTCATAGTTATTGGTCATCCACTGGAAAAGCGGAGAGTGCGCCCATGTTCCGCGCTGACAGCCCAGCAATGCGGTGAACATTGCGCCGTCGGTTCCCCCCACTGCCATCGCTGCACTCATGTCTGCGTCCTTCCTCGTTGAGCTACGCCTAGCATTACCCTCGCATCGTGTCAAAGATCGTGCCGTTATCGCTGCGCTGTCGTTCTAAGATCGAGGCAAGATCGTTGCAGGTTTTTTCTTTTTCCATACACAAATGCAAACTTTCAGTTTGCGCTTCGCGCCACCCTGCGGGTGTTGCATCCGGCGGGGCAGGGGCGGGCCGAGGCCGAAGGCATCTCGGCGCATTCTGCCCTGCCAAATATATTGTTTTGCACTACGAAATTGCGCTACGTTAACGACGTTCTGAATGTATGGAGTGTGTCATGGCATCCCCCCTTTCGATCCGTCTGGACGAGCGGCTGCGCACTGACCTGGAGCAGGAAGCAACGGCACGCGGTATCCCTCTGAGCCAGCTCATTCGTGATCTGCTGGAGACAGGGGCAAAGAGTGCGCGCCGAGACCGGATCCGCAGGGACAGTGCGCGTGTTGCCCGCTACGTCGCTGCGACGCCTTCCGCCCAGGCGCTTTTTGAAGAGGCTGGAGGAACCCATGGCTCCTGATCGGCCGGTCGCCATGGCAGCGATCTTCTCGCCTGGAGAAATTGTGCTGGCAGACTGGCGTGGAGATGCGCTGCCGAAGGAGCCCAACAAGCGTCGGCCGGCTGTTGTTGTCGAAGACGACCTCTTTCCGCCTGAATGGCCGAACGTGATGCTCGTGCCGATGACTGACGATGAGAACCTCGTCATTCCGGATCTGGCGGTACGGATCGACCCAACGGCTGATAACGGCTGCACCAAGCCCTGTTGGGCGGTCAGTGCTCTGCTCACCACCACATCCAAGCAACGTGTCACCGTGACAGGCAGCAAAGTGAGATCCGATCAGCTTGCTGCCATCAGACGTCAGATTGCGCTCCTGGTGGGATGCGACGGCTAGGCAGATAGTCTCCGAGACGATGTGGGCTCGGAGCGACAGTTTCTGTCGGCGAGCACTCACAACCACCTCGAGCAAAATGTCTCCTTTGCCCACGGAGACGATGCATGCCAGACGAAAAAGTATTTGACCTCCCGCAACCGGTAGATCGCGAAGCGCCGTTTCAGCTCCTCGTTTTGCAACGGCTGGATCAGATCGGGGAGACGCTCGCCCAAATCCACCAGATGGTCAGCCCTCCAGAGAAAGCAGAAGAAGGCGAGGGCCTGGTCGAGGTCGTCGCGCGCATGGCCCAGGCCATGGAACAGCAGGGTGCCGCTCTTGAGACAATTTCGGCGCAGCTTGGCCGGCTTGAAGCTTCCACCTTCTCTGCGTCGGCTGAAAGATGATCACTTACCGGAAGATTTCTGCGGCAGGTGCCGGCAAGCTAATCGTCGCCTATCTGAGAGAGAATCAGTCCGAGCCGGAGAAGGATGCCCGCTTTGAACGGGAACGGAGTGATCCGACCCGTGATACAGGTGACAGGCTGACAACTTACTATACCGGACGTGATGGGCGGGGAATGTGGTCGCCAGATATAGGCCCCCGGATCGCTGATGCGCTCGGCATTGACGTCATGAAGGTGCCGACAGACCAGGCGCTGGCCAATCTGTTCGAAGCGAAGCGCGCTGACACAGGTGAAAAATGGGCCAACACAGGCCGGAAGCGTGAGCACTCGGCCATCGACTTCACAGCGTCACCCGATAAATCAGTGACGCTTGCCGCTGAATTTGCGTCGACGGATGCCGAGCGGGCGCTCATCTGGAGCGCAATTCACAAGGCCAACGACAAGGCTATGGCGTTTATTGCCAAAGAGGTTGGCGTGGCGCGCAGAGGGTCAGGAAAGACAGCCACGCTGGAACGGGGGGAAGTCGCGTGGGTATCGTTCCGGCACTACACGGCACGACCGGTCATGAAGATTCAGGATGGCGCAAAAGGCCCCACGGCGGCGGTGGAAGTTCCGGTGCCGGGGGATCCACAGGCGCATATTCACAATCTGCTTTTGAATGCCGTGGCGACCGAAAGCGGCCATTTGGGTTCGCTGGACAGTGCTCGCATTACCAGTGCGACGTCTTTCATGTTCGGGGCGTATTTCCAGGCGGAACTTGCAAGCGAACTTCGCAAGCTCGGTATCGCGGTGCATGTCGACGAGAGCGGCCGCGCAATCGCGATTGATGGTGTGCCGAGAGAAGCCTGTGAGCTTTTTTCAAAGCGGCATTCCCAGGCGGAGAAAATGGGAAAAGCCTATGCCAAACGGCAGGGCCTAGACTGGAACGATCTGTCGGCCGAGCGGAAGTTTTCAATCCTTCACAACGCAAATCTCGCTTACCGCTCAAAGAAGTACAATGGCAGCAACGACAGGGAGTTCTGGCTTGAGCAGGCTCACGACATCGGGTGGTATCACGATACTGTCCTGACCAATGAGAAAGTCCAGCCATTAGGGCGCGCTGAGCGCTACGAACTGGCTTATGCGATTGCGGCGAAGAAATTGGCTGAGGAGTTTCGGACAGCTGCTGTTCTCGACCGGGACACGTTCCGGACCCATGCCGCACGGGGTCTCATTGCGGCTGGCATTGAAGGCATGCAGGACGTCGAGCGGATTGCCGATTTGATCCAGGAGCGCGGCATTGAGATCGACGGCCAACAGGTTCGCTTTCTGGAGCGCGAGCAGGACGGCCGCCTCCGGGTCGCGACAAGTGCCCAGATCGCCCTCGAAAAGGACATGGCCCGTCTTGCCGGCCTGTCGGCGCGCACGCGGGACGGTGCGCTCAGTGACGAGCAGATCGCCGCAGCCGTCGCCCGGTCGGGTCTCGACTTCACGCGCGAGCCGGCCCACGGCGCCGCGCAGCTTGCGGCCATCAATGCGCTTGGTCAGGCGGGCGGTCTAGGCTTCCTGATCGGTGTCGCGGGCTCCGGCAAAACGACGCTTCTGAAGCCTCTGGTCGATGCCTGGCAAGAGGATGGTCGCACCGTCATTGGCGCGGCCATTGCCTGGCGTCAGGCCGATGCGCTGAAGGATGCGGGCATTTCCCAGACCTACGCGATGACACCGCTCCTGGACGGTCTGGCGCAGGGGAAGATCGAGCTCGATCGCCAGTCGGTTCTGGTCCTTGATGAAGTCAGTCAGGTCTCCCCGCGTCAGCTGCTTGAGATCCTCCAGCTTCAGCAGGAAAAGGGGTTTGCCCTTCGGGTGGTGGGCGACCGGGAACAGGCCCAGGCGATCGAGGCCGGTGACGCTGTGGAACTGCTTTTGCGTGTTATGCCCAAAGAAGCGCGTCCGGAGCTGTTGAGCACGATCCGCCAGAAGTCCGCGCGTGGTCGGCAGATCGCCAGCATGTTCCGCAGTCCCGGCCGCGATCTAAGCCAGACCGAGGACGAACAGAAGAAAGCCGATATTGCCCGGGCGCGTGAAGCCATCGATATGAAGCGCAAGGACGGCACAATCCGACTTGTGGGGGGCGACCATGACCAGGTTGTTGAGCAGATCGCTGACCTGTATCTTCGCCGCCGCGATATGCTGACGCAGGCCGGATCGGAGCGGGGTATCACCATGTCGGCGCCAACGAACGAAGACGTCATGGATCTCAGTCGTGCCGTCCGGGACCGGCTGCGCAAGCGTGGCGAGATCGGGCAGGAGGAGATCGTCAAGGCCGCGATCGATCAGCGTGGCGTCACCTATGAGCTGCCTCTCGCTGTCGGTGACAGGGTTCGGCTGTTTGCGAAAACGAGTGTCCGGATGGACACGGCCCATGGGCGCCGCTGGCGTGATCTGGGTTCGAATGGCGACTTCACGACCGTCAAAGGCTGGTCCGATGAGGGGCTGGTGTTACAGAATGCGAAGGGACGGGAAGGGCTGGTGCCCTGGACCCGGCTGGCCGACCCGAAGACCGGACGCGTCCGTCTTGGCTTTGGTCATGCCATGACGGTCGATGCGGCGCAGGGTGTGACGTCCGATGAGCATATCAACGCCATGCCGCGTGGATCTTCGGCCATGACCGGCTTTACCTCCTATGTTGCCGAAAGCCGGCATGTTCATCGTTGCTGGACGGCCGTGTCGGAAGGGTCTCTCCGGGAGGCCGAGACGTTTTCGCGGGCTCTGGGTGACATCCGGCCGGTGACGGTCAACGATCTGTATGACCGTCTGGCGTCGGACATGGGGCGTCATCCCTACAAGTCGCTGGCCGTCGATCTGGCAAAAGCCCGTCTTGCGCACGAAGAAGCCAATACGCGCTGGATCCGGCAGAACCACGTCAATGAGCGGACCCGGCAGAAGGGGCAGTCACCGGGCGGTCAGGTTCGACGGCAGGTTGAGGAAGCCCCGATCCGGGATGTCCCGCGCGCGCAGTGGGACGATGTCAGTCGCAAGCTGCGCAAGGCCGGCTATGCCGCGCAGGACGCCCTGAATGCAGCGCGGCGGGTTGAAGATCTGCAGGAACGTCGGAGGACGCAACAGGCCAAAGACCGGCTGCAGCGGGCTCGCGCCGCCGCACAGGCAGAAGAGCGGGAGCGCGATCGCACGCGGGTTCGTGGCGCAGGCCGGGGGATGTAGGTTTGAAGAAGGAGGCGGCACGGCACATGCCGCCTCAGGTGCTATGCGAGTTCTTTGCCACGCGCATAGAGATTCAGGGCGTGCGTGACTGCCTCGACGGCCGCCCGCTCATCCAGTCCAAGCGCCGTCTCGAACGTCACCAGCTCGGTCAGGAGTGCTCGGTCAAGATCCGGATGAAGTGATTCCGTCGTGCGGGGCAACTGAGCGGACGGAGGAACGAGGGTCTCAAACAGCTTTGCAAAAGGTTTGTCTTCTGCCGAAGTCTCGTCAGAAAAAAGCAGGTTCAGGAGTTCCTGCGCGTCCTGTAGGGGCGTGCCTTCCGTATTGAGAACGACGCCGAGCCGCTGATACAGATCTCCCAGAACTCCGGTCAACGGCCGGAGATCGCCCTTTTCGATCCGATCGCGCCCCTCCTGAAGACGCCGAGCCACGTCATCTGCTTCCGTGGTCGGTTCCTCCGAGACAGGAGCTTCAAGAGCGGGAGCCGCTGAAACTGTGGGGAACACCCTGTTCACGCCCTCTGGCTTGATGCCGGCATAGAACAGTCGCGTGTAGATGCGCTTTCCTCGGAAGAGAATGATCGCCTGCCCCTGTCGGAGGTTCTGCACATCGCTCCAGGAGATCCGCTTGACGTCCCGGATGTCTGCGCGCTGCTGGTCCGCATAGACGCCCAGAGGGTTGGAACTGTCGAAGCCGGGGAGGACGCTGACAGGCATCGTTCCACCTGACTGTTCGATCCACTCCCGGGTTGGACCAGAATCCTCGATATTTTCAAAGATCTTCAGCTTGGGATTGCCGAGAAGCGGAACGGTCAAATCCTTACCGAGCGTGGCGTAGAGGGTACCCACTTCCTGAAACGAGATCAGCAGGGAAATGTTCAGCTCGCGACCCAACGCCATCATGGCGTCGATCCCGCGTGTCGCGAACTGACCGACTTCGTCCAGAACCAGAGGATAGGGCACCGTGGAGGACGACGCGCGATTCACGACGCGGTCCTCATAGTCGCCCTCAATCGAGGTGCCGAGTGCCGCCGCAAGTGCGTAACGAAGCGCCGTGATGACGGCCTTGCCCAGGGCAGCGTTCGTGTCCGGGTGGTTTTCGAGCGAGGGGAGAAGAACGACCAGGATGCGCCGATTGAAGATGACGTCCCGGAAGTCCACATCGCCGATATTGCACCGGAAGATATGCCCCAGCGTGGAACTCATCTGGGTAAAGGTTTTGCCGAAGCCACCCACCACATAGGAATGCTGCTCGCGAACCTTGTCCTGGTCTCCCACGCTTTTGGTGTTCGAAAAGCCACCCGTCTCTGTCACGTAGTCGCGGACCGGGTTCAGCAGGGTCCGGTCAAACTCGGGCGGCAGTTCGACTTTTCGCGTCTCAGCTGCATCCGCATCATAGTAGGTGAAGATCTGATCCTGGTAGAGATCGCGCAGTTTCACGATGTCAGAGAACATCGTGCGGATCGTCTCGGACATGATCGGAATGCCAAGGTTGTCCCGGACCCAGACGAAGACATAGGACATGCCGCGAATAAGCGCTTCGGCCCTGTCGCGGAAATGCGCGGAGTTACCCCCTCCGCCTTTTTTGTCTTCCGGCAGAAAGAGCGTGAGCAGAAGCTCGGTCATGCCCTCAGCATTGACAGAGGAAAAGGGGTTCCAGGTGTTGGTCTTCCTGTCGCCGGCTGACACCATCATATTGATGAAGCGCAGGTCTGCCTCTCGGCCCCATCGTCTCGCCATGGCTGCAACGGAGAAGGCAAGGTTGTTTGAGGCTTTGCCGTCGACAATCGTAAACCCGCCGCCCTGTGCCAGGGCATTGCACAGAAGACTGTAAATGAACTGCGTTTTGCCGGACCCGGTGGAGCCGGGCAGAATGGCATGCATCGTCATATCATTGCCGGACAGCCAGACCTGTTGGGCCGTGACTTCATCCCAGCCTATCAGCCAGTCTCCAGAAGGCTTGCCCGGGATTTCGACGCCAGGTCGTTTTGGGTCCGGCTGAGGATTGCCGTAGTCCTTTCCCTTTGCGTTGGCCGGCAAGCGAAGAGGCAACGTCACCGGCCGCGTCAGGACATAGCCGGCATAGGCGACGGCCAATGGTACGATGGCGGTTGTCAGCGCGGGAACAGTGACGGCCACGCCGGCTATTGCAACGAGCCCGATGGACGAGAGCCCGGATCGCAGGATTTCCGCGACCTGGTGAGGAACGCTTCGGGTGTCGCGGAATGCCAGCCCACCCTTTTGTTCGTGAAAATCCTGCGGACCGTCTATGCGGCGTCTGATCGTCGCCATGATTATTCCAGCCCGAACGCTGCGTTGGGTACCGGGGCGGCTTCAGGCGCGGCGGGGATGGAACGGCGTGTCGCGGATTCAGGGGCGCGGAGTAGCGGCATCTGCAAGGTGTCGGTTGTATGTGGACCACTGCTTTTCGCGGGCGACCACAGCCGGTGGCCAACAGCGGCACCGAGAACAATCAGGCAGACGCCAGCGATCATCGGAAGGGGGATACGTCTGGCTCTTTGTGGTTGCCGTTCAGTGGCGATCTCTTCTACCGGGAGGGCGCGCGGACTGTCAGCCCCCTCTGAAAGCGTGTCGTGGTCGAGAACGATGATGGTCCGTTCCCCTTCACGACGAATAGAAACAGACTGTGTGTCAGGTGGAACGGAAATGATCATCGCGGACCTCAGCAAGTTAGACGCCTGTGCAGTATCTGACAGGCGTTTGTGAGTGCGGATCAGCCCGTGACCGTTTGTGTGTAGGTCGTCAGAGCTTCGAGGGTGATGCGTCCTTCAGCATCGGCAATGGTTCTGAGCACAGCGTTGAGCGCCAGAAGAGCGATCGACAGCGGGACGTGGTAGAGCCCCGTCAGTGTGTAGCCCGTCACGCTTAGTGTGTCTGGCTCGAGCTTGAGGCCGAAGCCGGCTCCTTTTGTTTCAGATCTCCAGAACTCCTCAGCGAGCCGGAGCAATACCGGCAGAAGCACGTTTGTCTGGGCAACACGCCACGCCGGCAGGGCACCCACACCTGGGATGCCCGTCTCGAAGCGGTATCCCTGCGTCTCAATCAGGGTCGTGCAGCACCGCACCAGGTCATCAAGATCGCTCATGCGTAATCACGCTTTTTCCAGGAGGGAAGACGAGGGCGAACCGGGCCATACAGAATGACCCGGAGCATGCGCACGGCCACGGGAAGCGTCAGGCCGAGCCATGCCAGAATGCTGAAGAACAGGACCCCGATTATGGCAAGGATAAACGTCCATTCGCGCATGTGAGCGATCCACAGAGCGAACGGCGCAAGCGCACGGGCGTCGATAATGAGAAGGCGGACCGGGTCCGCGGTAAAGCGCCACATCAGTTTTCTTCCTTCATGGCAGCGGCGGCGACGGCTTCTGTGATTCTGCCCTGCTTCACAGCCGCAGCGATGGATTGAGCGAAAGTCTGTCCGTGCTCTTCGACAGCGGCCTGCGTGATGTTCGGCCAGCGATCCCGCGGGGCATCCAGCAGGCGGGTTCGAATGGCGCGGGTCACGGGCAGGAACTCCCGAATGGGTGTCCTCTTGCCGTCGGTCGACTTCAGCAGCCTCTGGTTCACCAGAAGACGGAGGTTCTCGACGAACGAAATTGTCAGGCTGTCCCGCTGATCAGCGGGGCAGAGCGCCTGAACACGTCGGACAGTGGAAGAGCAGCTGTTCGTATGAAGAGAGCTCAGGAGGCGATGGCCAGAGATCCCGGCCTGGATCGACGCTTCCATGGTCTGGGGATCACGGCACTCGCCCACGACGATGTCGGTTGGCTCGCGACGCATGGACGCGCGGACAAATTCGGAAAAACTCCGGAGGTTCCGGGGAATCTCGAGTTGCGTGACCGCTGAGTTGCGACGTTCGACGCGATCATAGAGGATCTCAAGGGGGGCTGACGCTTCGATCAGGTTGCAGTGGATATCCGGATCTTCAAGTCGGGCCCGGTTGATGCCGCCAATCAGCGTTGATTTCCCTGAGCCCGTGGCGCCGCAGATCAGGAAAATGCCCTGTTCTCCATGGAGCGCGTCCAGCAGTTGAGGCTCTACGTGCTGGTCCTCCAGCGGGCGGGGGATGTCAACCAGGGGCCGGAAGGTCAGCGAAATGCCCGCATCCGCCCCGACCTGCGAGCTGACGGCATTCAGCCGAAAGGGATATCGCCTTTTTTTGCGATCAGGCCAGATTGTATGCCCGACGTCGATCGGATCACCGTTTTTGAGGTTGGTTACTCCCGTCGCTGACCGGAAGATGTAGTTGACCGCATCCTCGACTTCCCCTGGCAGACTGCCATCACGCGTGACCTGATGGTTTTCGCCATGGAGGCGCACCATCACGGGCGTATCTGTCTGGATTTCGATCCGGGAGCACTCGGCCTCGGAACACCAGATCAGGAACTGGTCCAGCGTATTGCCCCGCAAGGGCTCCCCGTCGTGTGGCCATAGCATGCTCACCGTGCCTTGTTCCCAAGACGGTTCAGTGTTTCGAACTCATGGATCACTCTCTGGTGTGTCCGGACCAGATCCTTGGGAAAGCTCTCGCGGTCTTCTCCGGGCGACACCCCACCCAGCAGCGCGTTCATGTAACGCGAAATTGGTTCAAGAAGGGACACAGGAGCCGTGGAAACGTCGTACCCGTAAAAGGTCTTGCGAGACGCTGCATGTTCGAGCTGAACAAGCGTCAGTGTCATCGCCCGGTCGAGCTGAAGGGCTGGTACGGCATAATGCTCTGCCACCCAGTCCCGGAGCGTGTAAGCCGCAATGCGCGCACGGATGAAATCAGGCATGAGGTTAAAAATTACGGAATCAGTCATGGTCTGCCGAAAGTCTTGAGAAGGCTGGAGATCTGGGGTGTCGTCAGAGGGCGTCCGGCAAGGCACTCTGCTTTCCAGTGTGCCAGTGCTGCTGCCGCTTCCGGGCAGGAGGCAATCGCCATGACATAAGGTGGGAGTCCGTCACGCGGATAGGACGCTGCGGAGAGAACGAGCCAGAGGTCGCGGTCCAGGAACTGGATGGCTGCGAAAAGCCCTGGGTTGACGACGCCGGCCTTGAGGCGTGCCTCCTGGAGAAGCGACAGGAGTGCTGGTCGCGTAAAGGCATGTTGCTCAGCGATCTTCAGCGTCGAGCGGAAGCTCTCCTTCTTCAGCTGCTTATCAAGGGTAGCCACAAAGGATTTCGACACTTTCGCGAAGTTTGATGGCGCTCCGTCTTTCAAAGTGCCTTTCAGCTGCACAGAGAGGTTCTCCAGGACACTCTGTGCCTCATCTTTCCGGCGTTGGATGAAGAACGAGAAAGCGACGAACAAGCATTTTTCAGCGACCGACGCCTCCAGGGGCCCGCGCCAGGGACGACCAAGTTGCGCCTCCAGCGCCTGAAGAGTTGTCTCACGGAGCTGGGCAGCTGAGTTGCCTCGCACGTATCGTGCGCGCCATTCTTCAAGGTTCAGCGCAGGATCGAGAGGCGCCAATGGCGCTTCAGGAGGTGAGGGGCGCACCAGCTTCAACCCTTTGCCAAGCCACGCTGCGCCCAAGGGGTGGATCTCCGCGAGTGCTTTCTGCATGCCCTCGAGACCGAACCGTTTGCGGTGACGTTCCAGCGGCGCGCGGGTCAGGCAGAGGGCGGCGAGAATGACAAGCAGAACAAGAGCGGGCCATCGGAGCACTGACCCTGTCAGCGTGCAAAGTTCCCAGAGTGTCGATGCAGAGACACGCTCAGGGACGGCGTCCCCAAGATTGACAAGGACCGCATCATAACGGTGCGTGAACAGTCCAATCAGCCTCAGCTCATAGCCCTGCACGAAGAGGACGGCTTCGACGATCTGGGTATGGAACTTCAACCAGAGCAGGAACGAAAACAGAGCAATGCCGACGCAGACGCCGATCAGCAGGCTGGCAATGCGCTCGGGATCGTGGGATCGCGTGTTGGGAGCCGGGTTAACGGGCATTACTGACCTCCTTCTGAAACGTGCCAGTGCGCGCGGTTCGCATCGAGACCAGGCTGACTGCGGATGCGAAGCTCCCGGTCATCGAGACGCATCAGATCTGCGCCGCCCTGTACGTCGCGGTGCAGCTGGGAAACCTCCGGGGCTGCCACCTTTCCGGCCCTTAACAGAACCCTGTAACGGGCCATGCCCATGACATCGCGTTCCATGCGCGACAGATCATCGAGAAAGATCTCGACTGCCTGCCGTTGTCCGGCTGCCCAGCCATACGCCACCCCGGATCTCCACACCTCAACTTCATGCGGTGTGCGTGGCCGGACCGCGTCGGCTGGCGGGGAAGGGGGGGAGACAGTGCGGACAAGCCATGTGCGCCATTGCGGTACTGCCGTCACAAGCTGCGCGCGGCGCGTAATCTGATAAATCGTGCCTGTTTCACGGGCTGTCTGGCCACTTGGATCGAGAGCGACCGCCATTTGCGCCTCCGTGACAACGGGCGGTCGGATAAGGGTCTGACCGTTGCCGGCGGGGAGCACCAGCGTGCGGAAATCCACCTTTTGGTCCAGAACATGGGAATATCGGCGCAGGAGTTCATTGATCGCGTAGGACTCTGCGGCTCGTCCACCCTGAGCGCCATAGGCCCACGCCGCACTGCGCACGGCGCTGTCGCGCCCATTCCCGCTTTCCTGTTTGGGAGAGTAGCCGGGACGCACGGCCATCATCGCCTCGAGCGACGACGGCCTGTCCACGTCAGGGATATCCGGGGCTTCGGCTGCCCCGGTGACAGGCGTATCGATTGCATCGCCCGCTTCCGGGTTGCCGTCGGGTATCTCCGGGACAGGAAGATCCTGAGGGGGCTCAGCGTGTGCAGAGGCGCTGTACGCACAGAGTGATGCCGCAAGGAGGGCTGCCCGACAGGCAGAGTGCCGAGGCTTACGCATTCCAGGTAATCCTTATGACGTGGTGAGGGATATCAACCCAGATGTCGGCATGACCGGATGATGCGGCAGCCATCTCGTCCAGCAGGCGACCGAACGTGGTCGTCTTCTGATTTACTTCTATGATCGGCGGTGCGGCGCATGGCGGGATATCGGTCTGATAGCCGACCCGCGTGGCAATCAGCCGGATGCCCTCATCGAGCGGTCCCTGCCACTGCCATCTGACAGGTCGGTTCATCTCGGCCGGAAGAACGGAGCCCGCCCGTACCAGAGGAAAACGGACGGCACCAATCTGGTCGAGTGCGGACAGAATATGATTCATGTCCTGATCGTAGGGATGCACAGGCGCAGCGGCCTGTTTGCTGCAGGCACAGAGTCCTGACAGCAGCAGAAGGGTAAGGCCGAAGGGTCGGCAGAGAGGGATTTGCCACATGCCGCCTATGATGGCGGAGACGTTTGTGAGTGCGCAGCGATCTGGACGTTTTTCCAGACCTTCCGCTGATAGGCGACATTGTACTTGGGGGTACTGGAATTGTAATTGCCGACCCGCCTCCAGAATTCTGCGGCGTTGTCTGGGGTGTGCCCCCCAAGAGCGCCAGCCAGAACCCAGGCGCCAATATGAATATTCAGGCAGCCATCGTTGATGATCTGCTCGCGCGTAATCCCCATGCGGGCGAGTTCTGGCAGGTGCATCGAATTGACCTGGGCAGGACCCATGTCATAGGTGCCGTTCGTGTTCCGGCTGATATGTCCGACCCGACCACCCTCAGTGAGCAGAATGGCCCGGTAGAGGAGTTCAGGCAGATGATACTGCCTGGCAGCATGCGTAACACAGGCCCCAAGAGAGCCCGTAAAACCGGCGGCAGGGGGGGACACCGGCTTGTCCTGCTCCGAACCCCTGGGCGACGAGCGGGCTGCGCCAGCCCATGCAAGGATCCATGCTCCGGCCGCAATGTTCATGCAGGCGTTGGACCGGACCTCCTCAGGATCAAATCCGGCGCGCTGGAGGATCGGCAACCACCGAGGGTCGATTTTCATCGCCCCAAGGCCCGGCCCCGACGCATGATCTATGACACGCTCAATGGATTCGACCGGCACGCTATAGGCTTGGGCGGCCAGTGCGGCACAGGGCGGAAGCGCTGTCATGGGAGAGCGACCGGATGCAGGTGATACTGGTAAATCAGCCGCAGGATCATGAGTTCGTCGAGAACGTCAGGGAAATAGCCAAGAGCGCTCTCGTCGGACACGGGCCTGAAGTCATACAGGCGTGATCCATTCTGTTCCTGAGACAGTTCAAGTCCCACGCTTTCACCATTATCGCGCTGCGGGAGAAGCTGAATTGCCAGAAGCTCGGCGTTGGGCGTGAGGCGGCTGATCAGGTCAACCAGCTCCCTGAAATGCCAGCCAATGGGATTGGAAGGCCGGGAGATCATCACAAACAGCTTTCCGTTTCTTGACCTCATCAAACGCCGGTGCCGGTCAATGCACCGCGTATAGTATCTGCGATCTTCAGGGGTCTGCGGATCCTTATGCGGGAACATGTCCTTCACCCCGAAGCGATCACGGAAGGCAGCGTGACCGTTTTCGCCCGGTTTTGGGAGAAAGTCCGCAAAATCGGTTTCAAGACAGTGCCGGATCATTCCGGGGGTTGCATGGACCCAGTCGAAGGGCAGTGCGCCCGTGCGCAGGTCGGCGTTCCGGAGAATGGTTGCTGGCAGACAGTGTGTTCCAAGAGGAATCACATGCTTGACCCGATGCCCACCAATCGTTCTTACACCGTAATTAGGCATCTTGGAGGAACGTCGATGCTTGTATCGACGCAGGGTTGTGCGCAAGGACATGAAGAGTTCCGGCGTAAAGTCATACGTTCCGCTCTTCACGCCCGAAACGTCGGGCGTGATCACGGTCTTGGGCAGCGTGAGGGCGTCGCTCATTGGGCGCTGCACAGATGAAGGGTTGAGTATCCATAATTGCCGTACCAGATGGTCTCGATCCCGAGGTTTTCTGTGCCGGCAGGGCAGCTGTAACCGCCCGTGATGCTGTTCGTCCGGTTGTAACCGGCAAAACCATTTGTTGTGGTCGGCACATAACCTGAGATCTGGGCCTGTGGTGCACGCCAGACACCGCTTTGACACACCAGAAGCAGTCCAGAGTTATCATTTTTGGTCGCTAACGCGCCGTTCGGACTGCACCCGTTTCCTGGCCACGCATTGCCATTATCGGTTCCCAGCCGAACAGTGGTGGCTGAAACATTCCCCGCTCCAAGATCGGCCGCGCTGCCGTCGGCATGCTGCACATAGGCTGCTCCAGGTGCCCGGATGGCCAGATTGTCATTGTCGCCATAGAAACACGCATTGCCGACGTTGAAGGCACAGCCGTTCTGCATCACACGCACCGAGTTCTGAACTTCGAGGCGGTCGCCGATGCTGACATATCCCTGATTGTTCACATAGGTGCTGACATTTCCGCCTGTCCCAACGCCGAGGCCGCCTTCGAAATAGCCATCCCAGCTATGGACGCCCCCACCCCAGCCGGTCGGCAGACCCACATAAGGGTCATATCCGCGCGTCCCGATGTTAGAACCAAAATGCCCTTGGCCGGCCCATAGATCAGCCGATGACCCATCATAATGCTGCAGAAAGACAGCGCCTGGTGTTCTGACGGCAGCATTATTGTCGTCGCCGTACAGGTAGGCACTCGCCACCTTCACCCCGCCATAGCCGCCGTTCGGATTGCCTCCTGCGAACACGCCGCGCGTTGCGTTGACATCATTGGCGTTATTGATGCTGTTGCCGCCCATATCCAGCGGGGTTCGCATCGTGTTGAGCTCTGGGTGCCCAGCCACGGCGGTGCGATACAGGTAGTCGTTCGTCGTCACGCCAGCGTCCGATGACCCCGCACCGGCAGAGACCAGACCGACAAGATGCCCGGGGCCAGGGTTGGGGAGGCCCGCCATATTGAAACGCCAGGTTCCGCTTGCGCCGTAAGCCGTGTCGGCCGTCAGTCCACCAAGCATGCCATCATAGGGAACAAAGCCACCCTGATGCCCCGTCATAGACGCGACAGAGACTTCGTCCTTTGGAATATAGGACGTACCGCCACTGCTTTCGATGACGGCACTCAGCACACCAGAGGTCGGCTGCTGGATGTAAACACTCCAGATCTGTCCGTCCGGGTTTGTCGCCGTGAACGCAGGCGGAAGGTCGTGTTCGCTGATGAGCGTTGACAGTGCAATCTGCGTGGTTCCGCCAACCGGAACAGCAGCCGTCAGCTCGCTGGTGTGCGCGTTTTCATATTGTCCGGCTGCCCGGATGAGATCCTGAAACTGTCCGGCGGTCACGGCAAGACTACCCTGACGCGTGCCATTCTCCACCATGGAGTAATAGCGCGGCAGGATCATGATTCCGATGACCGTGGCGATCATCAGCGCGACGATTGTGTTCATTGATATCCCGTGCCGCTCAGGCTGATGTAGGAAACGGCGTCGCCATCTGGCACTGCGACCGGAAGGGCTCCCATGTCACCCGACGCTGGGGTGAACCAGTGCCCGCTTCGCGCTGTTCCAAGGGAAAGATCGCCATTCGCCAGCAGGATTGCCCGTGAAATATCGGCGGCTTCCATAGGCATCCAGGCAATGACCGAGACCGACTGACCCGTACCCGTGATGCTGTTTTGCGCGGTTGTGACCAGGGCAGCGTTGCTGCCAAGGGTCAACGCGCTGAGAGGTACAGAGGATCGGGTTGCCGGATGGTTTTCGAGGTAGAGAAGCAGGGCCGCTTTGTAGGCAAGCCAGGCCTGCGCAGTCTCGGTCGTTGACACCAGGGGGGACGGCAGATTCTGTCGTTGGATGACCCGAAGGCCATCCATTGAACTTGCGGCCATGATCACCAGAGCCAATGCCAGAAAGACGTAGGCCATACGGGCTCAGTTCGAGTATTCGAAGGTGACACTGACCTGCGAAACCCCAGACGTTGCATTGCAGTTATTCGCGATATTCACTGCGGCCTGAGGGTCGGACATTGCGACTTCGGAGCCGTTAATGGCTACGCGATCAGCGTTCTGGCTTCGCGCAAAGGTGGCACACGCATCACCATCGACATTCGTCCACGCTTCGGAATGACCTTGATTCCATGGGGCAATAGTCACCTGGGAGTTGCCCCACGGGCCAAGAATGGTCGATCCATCACCATTTTGCATCGACTTGGGAACAAGCCCCGCCTTGATGGCTACGGAATTGTCGAGCCCTGTGTAGTTGCGCGTGGTCATGCCGCCATTGATGTAACTGGTGATGTTGGTGGCAAGCTGGCTCTGTTGTGATGCCGCGGTGCTGCCGTTGTTCTTTGCAAACACGGCGTAGCCCCCAACAAGGACGGCGATCAGCGCAAGAAGCACCGCCCCGGCCTTGATGAGGAGTGAGACAATCTGATCCATGATAATTCTCCCTGATATGGTCCTGGGAGCATTATCGAACGGGTCTTTGTGAGTGCGGACACAGCCGCGATATCAGTTACATCGGCCCGATATCGCTCATGCCGGAACCGATGTTGTTCGAGGCGACGATCAACGCACCGGCAATCAGCATCATCATTGCATTCGCGAAGCCTTTCGCCGCGGCCGCCTGCTCCAGCGTCGTGAACTCGATCTCATCAGCCCAGGCCCGACTTGACTGCAGAAGACGGTCATAAGCTCCTGTGCCGCCCCAGCTTGCCTCAATGTCGTCAATGACTTCGGGGGACGGGAAGGCGAACCCGGAATCTTCCATGGCTTCGGGCAGGGACATGCCCCTTGGACCCAGACGGTCAAGAATGGCTTCGAGGCGTTCACGAAGCCAGGGTGTGGCAACCTGCATCTGATGGGTGAGGGCTTCGGTATCTGTCATCCCGGCCCGAACCAGCGCAATAAAACTCGAGATCCAGATGTAACCCTGAATATTGCGATAGATGGACCAGGGTGCTGCGCGCTCGAGAAAAACCCGAAGAGGCCCTGTCAGCTTTGTGAGACTGAGCCAGAGCAGTATCAATGCCCCAACCAGGCCACTGAGGATCAGGACACCATTCAGGCCGGTCGCGAGACTACTGGCGAAAACAAGCATATCCTGTGACGTACTCGCTTTCATCTTCATGCCGCCGTTCATGAGTAACGAGGGAATGACCATTTTCGCGATCGTATAAAGGAACGCGAAGATGATTCCGACATACATCAGAGGCTGGCCAATCGCACTCCTCGCCGCCCGCATGATGCGACCTACGCGGGTTTTGATATCGCACAACAGATCCATCGCGGAGGCGATGTCGTCTCCTTTCTCGCCGGAGAGGATCATCATGTATTCGTCATGCGGGATGAAAGGCCTCAGCGCCTCGGCAAAGCTCATGCCCTGGGCGGCCATCCGATGCAGCACCTTGTTCAGAATCCTCGGCACGGAGGTTTTTTTTCTGCGCTCCTGCTGACGGATATACAGGAGCATGATGCGTTCCAGCTCTGACTTCTGCCTGAGCCTGATGGCTATCATCCGATACAGCCGTGCCCTTGTCCGCCATGTAAAGGCGACGTGAATATCCATCCACTGTGCAAGGTCCTGGGTGAGCCGCGGCTTTTCAGCCGCCGCAGACGTGTAGACAATCCGAAGGCTCATGGCAGTTTTGCCCCTGACAGTCGTTCGCTCATGACGGCGTCACGCGTTCGGATCCGATCAACGGTTGCCGTCACGGCGAATGGATCGACAAGCCCCTGGAAGACACGGCCCATTGCTGTCTCGACCATCGACGGATCGGCATCGGGCCGGGCTCTGAACCGATGCCGGGCGATGGCTACGCCATGATTGACGAAGTCAGACATCAACTGTTCGTCCGTTTCGACAACCTCGGCAACCGTGGTTCGACCGGAGATGCCAGTACCGAAGCAATGAGGGCATCCTGGCCCTTTTCTGCGGACCGCGCTGAGATCCTCGCCCCATGTCGGGACAGCTTCGCAGGTCCTGCGTGGCAGTCTCTCGTCAGCGACGGTCCATGGAAGCGAACAGTGTTTGCAAAGGACTGGAAGCAGACGTTGCGCGACGACGCCCCGGACGATGGAGGCATTGCAGGTCGTGCGGAAACTCAGGCGTTCGAAATCCATGTTTTGAAACCGCAGAGGGTAATCGAACGGATCGTCCACATGGAGCGTACTCATCACGAAATGGCCTGTCTGCGCGGAATCAAACGTGGTCAGCGCGACTTCGCTATCGCGCATTTCTGCGATGGACAGGTCATCCGGATCCATACGTAGCGCGGTCCGCAGGCGTGCACGGAACTCACGACCCGCTTCTTCGGATGTCAGGGCATTCGAGATGTCGAGCTGAATACCCCAGTGCATGGGATACTCAGCAGGCTGGGCGATCTCGACCTGGCGCCTTTCAGGCTGGGTTCGGGCTTTGTGCAACGCTAGCTCGTAGAGCAGGGTCGTCTTCCCGGAGCCGGTGGGGCCGGTGCAAATCAGCACGCCTGAAGGCGAGACGGCGATATTCAGGATACGGTCGACCTGGCTTTGCGTGAACCCGTAGTCGAGCAGTTTGAGCTTACCTTCAGGTCTGCGCGGGGTTCGGAACGCGGTCTGCCGCTGCGGCTGGCTTCGTCGATTACCTCCGGATTTCACGTATTGAAGACGGATGACCATGAATTTCCCGCCTTCGGACACCGGCAGGCACGGTCCTTTCACAATACGGACGTTGGCGAGTCCCGTTCCCTTGAGAATATCGCCAGCAATGGCCGCGTCCTGGAACGACAGGTCGCTGTAGGCACTGTCACGGGAGGTCGCCATTGTATACATGGCCCGCAGCAGACGATCCGCGTGATCGTTCGTCAGCTCATGCGCAACCACGAGTGAGCCGTTGATTCGAAACTGCACCTCGGTGTGGCGCTCCTTCCGGTGGATGTGGATGTCAGACACATCGCTTTCTGCCCCTTCGCGAAGAAGAGCCAGTGCTTCATCCCGGACTTCGGCGTCTTCCCCGTCGTCAGTATCCGAATGGCTCCCCGTTTCATGCGCACTCTGAATGCGGGCTGTGACGTCACTGATCGGCTCCCAGACAACCTTCAGGCAATCGAGCTGAGGGTGGCGGCGCGTATTGGCAATCCAGTCGAGAGCGTCTGTTGAACGCTGCAGTCTCTGGTTCACATAAACAGTCTGGTTCACCGGATCGAGATGGATCTGGCTTCGCAATCCTGTTGGAATTGTCAGGACATTCGACGATGTCCCGGCCTTCTTCGGCGTGGTCTTTTTGAGAAAAGCGAGCATTTGTATGGTCTCTCAGGTCTGGCGCTGCACAAGGTGCGGTCCGGGCGACAGTCGGCCGCGCTCCTGTGGCCTAGTTTGGGGTCCGCGGGGATTGCTTCGGCGTCGTAGTGAGAGGCGCAAGCGTGTGCGTGAATGAAACCTGAATCTGCCAGGGACCCGTCTGCGACGCCGACTGGGCGGGCAGGACCGTCCGTGAAAGGGATGTGACCCTGAGGTTCCCGAAGGCGTCCCATGGAATGTCCCGGGGATCAGTCTGCAGCGTGAAGGACATTCGGGTCGTTTCTGTGGGCACCTGTCTTCCGTCCACCAGAAGATTAAGCTTTGACGAATTGAGCGCAGGTGTAACCCCGTTGCGCTGCAGGATGCCGAGAAGCGTTCGTTCATTATAATCCGCTATCGTGTCCTGACGTTTCCTGAAGCTGTAGGACAGAGGACGGTGCGTCACGATGGCGTTTCCGTTGTCCATAAGCTCACCGTCAGGGGCATCAGCCATATCGCCTCCGGTTCGGTACCAATGCAGATCGATAATGTCGCCTTTGCAGGACGCATGATCCAGGGTCCATCCGGCCGCGAACGGAGAGATGGGGATCATCGAGAGGCATCCGTCGATCCATTCCGACGGAGGGGGCTCACGCTTTGCGATGACTTTTGGAACGCGTTTCGCGCTCTCTATCAGGGCTTTTCGAGCAAGCTCCCGACGTTGGTCCAGAACATGCTGATGGTAGAAATACCATGCGATCCCGGTGAGAAAGAAAAGGCCGACGACAATGGCCGCAGACGTATAGAGGGGGGCCAGCGAGGTTGACCGGACCTTGAGAGGTGCGTCCGGAAGATCCTCTAAAAGCGCTTCAAATTCGCGGGACGAGAGAAGATCTCTCTGGTCGAACGGATAGCCGGAGAAGGTTGAGCGAACAGCTTCGATCGCCTCTTCACGATAGACGCCGTCTGACCCCGGCAAAGGGAGCCCTTCTTCGTCGGTGGCAATGACCCAGAACTGGTCAACCCCCACCTCGTATTCGCCGTAATATCGCCCCCCGAATTTCTCGCTGATGGCCAGCGCGAGGCTGTGAAATGGCTCTTTGGTATCGACGGTCTCAGCGGACAGGAACCCAACGTGCTGAGGGTAAGTCCGGCTTTGCACATAGTAATTGCTGCTGAATTCGGCAGCCACCTTGTGGACAGTCAGCAGGGACGGGGCGCGCTCGAAGCTGCGCCATCTCAGATCGCCGACCCAGACCCGTCTCTCGTTGCGGATAAAGAATGCCATCGGACCCTCAGCGCGAGTAGGTCGGTGGGGGGAGCGTGTTTGACGCGCCCGGAATGGCGATGATCTGCGTGCCGCTCGGCTGGCTGCCGGTTGCGTTCAGGCGGCTTCTGTTCCCGTTTGAAGAGATCTGGACGCCTGAAGACGTCACCGCGAGCACGACGCTTCCGTCCGGGAGCGTAACCCCTTTTGAGACTTCAGAGGTGCTCCCGTCTGCAAACCGGAGAATGGCAGACGCCGTGTGATTGTAGGGATCAACCAGCAAAGCGTCATAGGTGGGAGGCTTCGGCAGACTTCTGGGGAGGGGGTGATCCTCATTCGGTGCCTCACGTGGGGGTGGCGAAAGCGGCGGTCCCTGCATCGTATCAAGCGCCGCCCGGGGCGCCTGTCCCTGGACCTGCTTCTCATTCTGCTTGCGCTCGTTCGCAGCGATGGCCGTTGTCAGGTCGGACGCTGCCTTTGCCTGTTGAAGATACGTCAGACAGGCGTTGTTCTGGTCAATCTGCGCCATGCTCAGAACCTCACCTGCGGCAGGTTCGTTGAGGTGCTTTGCGCAATCGAGCGCTGCAGCGTGCGCCAGGCCAGGCAGAGTAAAAACAATCGCTGCTGTGATGAGGTGTTTCATAGGGTGCGAGCCTCGACCGTGACGACAACATGTGTTTTGGAAACCTGGGCGTCGCCGCCGCCACCTGTGACCCAGTTCAGGGCTGACCCGACACCGTTGCGTGTTCGGGACGTTGCGTCGTCGACATATCCGCTCAGGACGAGGGTTGAACCATTCTGCAGAGCCACTGTGTCATCAAGCGACGTATTCGAGCTCTTGGGCGCCTGAAGGCTGGAGCCATTGGACGTGATCGTCTGAATCGACAGGAGTGTCTGAAGGAGGAAATTCACCCTCAGGAGAATACGGTTATCGACGATCTTCGGCGTCACCGACCCCATGAAGCCTGACATGATAACCCCTGGAGACAGCGAGTTGGCAGATCCGGCATTGGTCGCGAGTGTGGTCGTCGTATTGGCAAGATACGTCGTGTTGATACCGTTCTGGAACGGAGCCGTAACGCCGTTGGTCGTCACCACGCCCCGATCATACTGTTCGGTGACGTTTCCGAGTTGCTGAAGCGCCTGGACGACAAACTTGGTCCCGGAGAACTGTCCTGTTGCTCCGGTCGCCGTGTCGAGAATGGATGCGCCGAAGCTGAAGGGGGTGTCCGCACTCTGCAGGGCCGGGATCGCAGCAGGCATCGCTGCCATTCCGAACGCCTTGCCGTAGTTCTTGAGGGCAAGCTGCGGGCTCCATCCGTAATTGCTCTCATGGGAGACTTTGACGGTATAGACGTGGACTTCGACCGCGACCTGTTTCATCAGGCCGTCGTTCAGGTTCTTCATCCAGTCATCGACACGTGCAATCTGGTCAGGCGTTCCGGTGGCCGACAGTGTGCCCAGGCCTTCATCCGCGACGACGCTTGCCCCTCCCGATACGATCTGCGCCGTGTGTTCGATGGTCTTCCAGCGATTGGTCTTGCTGGTGCTCGATACCGAGGCGATGCCAGAAGATTGTCCTGAAGACTGACCCGACGAGCTTCCTGAGCCGGAAGACGCCCCGCTCGCCCCCGAACCTCCCGAGGATGACCCTGAGGATCCTGAGCCGCCCCCCGTATAGGCTATGATGGACGTGTTCGCCTGTGTGTCACCCGCAAAGGCAGGGACCGTAAAGGTCTTGGTGAGCGTGCGGTAAAACTCGACATGGCCGTCGACAAAGCGCTGCCAGACCCCAAAGCGCGTGGCGAGAGCCTGGAACACGCCTTCGCGTGTGCCGTCATACTTCAGCCAGTCACCGCTCCCGCTCCAGCCCTGCTTCGCGCTCCTCCCCTTGCTTCCCAGGGCGGCCGACATGGCTGACATCACTGGCGGCGGGGGGAGATTTGTGCCGTTGAAACTGACGGATCGGGCTGTCTCCGTACCAATTTCCCCACCATCGTCCGCATCTTCTGCATCCGGCATGATCCTGACAGGAACGCTTGTCAGACGGCTGGCCAGAATGGCGGCATCCCTCAGAGAGGTCGGACGTGCAATCGTTATGGCGGCCGGATGTTTCAGGAGGTCCGGAATGGGATCGACATCCTTAATCGCATCTCCAAGGAGCCAGGGCTTGTCGCTCTCTGAAATGACCGGGATGTTCGGGACGTGCTGACGCTCGGCCGTATTCATGACATCGGTTTCGCGATGCTGGGCATCCTGAAAATCCTGGCATCCGGAGAGAAGTGTACCGGCTGCCAGTGTTGCCAGGACTGTGGTGCGTAGTTTCATCGGCCGCCTCCTGGCGAGGTTACAACGAGGTATCGGTTAGGGGTGTGGAACTCTGCCCGAATGGACTTCCCTTCGTCCGACACTGTCTGGATGACGGACGACATGACGGTCTTGAAATCGCCGTTGAAGGTGGTCATGGCTGGCACCATCCAGTTCAAAGAGGCTGGCCAGCTGATCTTCCATCCAGCGCGATCGGCCCAGGCCATCATCTGGTCCCGGATGGGTTGCCCCTCCACGAGCGTCCAGACTTCCGCAGGGGGCTGAAGCTTCACCAGTGCCGGATGCTCCGGAACGACGGGTGCCAGCGCAGGCAGTGGTTTGGCGACGACAGCGTCCGGATGGGGTTGAATGACCGGGCTTTGTGGGGCGAGCTGGACTGGACCGGATGGTCGGGTCTGCTGAGGCTTTTCAGGGGCAGGCGGCCCTGAAACCAGAACGTCCTGTTCAGGGATCCGGAGCGTCAGGGACGCACCGCTCCGGAGGCTACAGCTCCCCTTGCGCCTCAATGCTCCGGTGCTGTCATGTCCGTAAAGGCAGGTTGCAACAGCATCTTCGACATCCAGTTCCACCAGAAGATCTGCCCCCAGGGGAGAGACGGCATAGCGCACGGTCTGCGCCCCCGGATAGGGCATGCCCTGTGGTGAGAGCGCGAAGCCCCGCTCGCGCAGGGTGTCCGTCAGCAGGGTCTGGGCGTGAGCGTCATCCGGGCCGGTATAGGGCGCGAGGCGCAGGACTGTCCGCCCGGCATCGAGACTATGGGCAAGAATGTCCGCGATAAAGACGGTGAGGGCGGACGTGTCTCGAAAGCCGGCTCCGCTGATATGGGACGTTTGCGATGGCGGAACTTCTGCACAAGCGCTCAGGAAAGCGAGCAGCGACGCCGCGGTGAGAGCATAAGGACGGCGCGTCATGCCTTCCCTCCATGAGAAATGCGAATTGTAGGGGAGTCCGGCTCACTGCCGATCAGCAGGGCGTCGCTCACGGGAAGGTCGACGACATAAGAGTCGCCAACGGTTCGATATGGCTGGGTGCCTACGGTCGAAGGCGCCAGTACGACCAGACGGGGCGCATGATTGATCCCGCCCGGAGGGAACTGGATGTATGTGTGAGCGCCCTCACGGTAGATACGCAGCGGCTTCCACGAGGGACTGGCACCGGTCATCTGGAAGTTGAAATCCGGCGTATTCAGCCGGGCCAAAGCCTCCGGTGACGGGGGAGGTTCAGGTTGGATCTGCGGATCTGCGGACGCATAGCTGAAGGCTACGCTTTTCATGGAAGGACCAGTCGGATCGAGCAGTGCAACGTATGCGCGTCGGCTGGTCGCGAGGTGCAGGACCGACTGTTGGGCTGAAGGACCAGGGGTCAGCGCTACAGCCCACGCGGCGTGAATACCCCGGGTTCCCCGCACCAGATCTGTCCGCCACCCAGCCCTGGGCTCAACGGAAAGAGCGTCTTCTTCGACGATCTCTCCCGGCTGCAGGCGCAGGATACACAGCGCTCCATTGGCACAATGTATTCGAGCATAACCTTCCCCATACGCGAACCATGTCAGGCCCGCCTTGCCGGGAAGCGGGTTTGCTTCGTGCGCAGCGGTTGCAGGGGGTGTGACCGGCAGGGAGGAGGGCTGTGGCGCAAGAGTGATCGGGTGTGAGGGCGTGACAGCAAGCGCGGTTGTCTGTCGAGCCGGCGTGTCGATCCTCTGGTTCAGGCTCCCTAAAAAGCCGTTGATGCGATCAAGGCTTTTTTGCAGGGCCAGCTCGGGTGATGGCATCCCCGGGACATCGACTGTCACCGGGGTCTCGGTGTTAGCACCTGCACACCCGCTGAGCGCTGCAAGGCCAACGAGGGGAAGCATGAAAAGAGCGTTCTTCATGCTGACAGTGTGGCGGACTCCTTTGTGAGTGCGGACACCTCGTCCTCAGAAGACATCCGGATGACCGTTCCCAGCCCGACGCCATCCCTGAGTTCTCTGGCAATGTCCTCGATCACGCCGCCAAGGGCGGTGCTTGCATCCTGGCCGGCTTTCATCCGGACGTCTTCGCGGCGCTCAATTTCCTGCTCGGCCGATCCCCTGGGAAAGACCTTTGCGAGGCGTCGACGTGCTTCTGTCGTCCCGAGTGCGTCATAGAGACGGCGTCTCAGGGCGGTGTCCTTGGGGCTGGTAGACAGCGCCCACAGTTCAATCGGCCCCATAAGATTGAGAACGAACAGTTCGTACAGTTCGTGGTTCACGCGCGTCTGCCAGATGAGCGGGGCACCGCTTCCATCGGCACGGGGGCCGTTCAGTCCATTGCGGACAATCGCCTGGGCGGCTGAACTCAGGCGAAAACGCTGGCAGATCTCATTGGCTTCTTCTTCGTCGCCAGCACCCAGAATGAAGCGTCCGGTTGAGTGAGAAATGAGATAGTCTCCAAAATCTGCGAGCTTCTGACTGGCAAGGCCGATTTTCACATTGAGCTTGGCGCCCCGTCGTGCGGCCTCCTCAAACTGCTTCTGGATGAAGGGCGCGCCTGCGGTTCTCTGGAATTCGTCACACTCAATCCGCTTGAAGCTTTCCCGGAACTCCTCGAAGCGCTTGCGATGATATGGACGGACATGGAGCGGGACGTATTGCGCATCATCCGGATGAAGGAAGAAGTTCCGCGAGACGATCTGAAATCCGAGGAGATACATCAGGTCCGTCTGGCGCTGCGCTTCGCCCTGTCCTTCCGGCGCGACCCGGTCAATGTCGATGACGACAATCCGCGCATCCCCAAGATCCAGGCGTGTCGGCTTTGTCAGGCTTGGAAACTTGGCGACGAAATGATTGAGGTACCGCCTGAAAACGTCGATGGAGGACTCTGTCCCGCCTGTCGGGTTTGCCTTCTCGAACTCCAGCCGGATGCGCTCTTCACGCACCACTTCGACCAGGTCGCTGATGACCGGTACGGCAAACTGGGTGGCGCGGTGCGCCATACGCATGTCGCCGGCGTTTGCCAGCATGTCAGCGACTTCCCACCAGGTCGTCGCCCGTGTTGCGGAAAGCCTGTGATGCGCGAGGGCCATGTCAATGCCGAGGCGATCGACCCCTTCGCGATACATCTTGGGACGGACGGAGGGACCAGTGTCCGAGAAATACTCATACGCGGCCGTAATGAGTGCGTCGATCAGCTGGTTCATGCTCTCGAAGTCAGAGCCGTCGAGCGGTTTACAGATCTGCGCGAGAAAATTCGTCAGAAACGTGCGGTGATAGGGCAGCGGCGTGCGACAACAGGTTTCGGTATCGAAAATGTTGTAGGCGTGTTCGTCAATGAGCTGAAACGGAATGTGAAGCGCGAGGTGACGTTCTTCCTGTCTCAGTCCGGCCCTGACCATATCGATAAAGCCGGAGGAGGAATCTCCGACGTCCATCTTGCCAATCAGTGGAAGCCGCGCGCCGTGAGACGTCATGGCAGCGGGGCTTAAAACTGTTGCGAGAAGCAGGGCGTTGGCAAGCATGGACTTACCGCGACGCGAAGGTGCCACGAACAGGTCAAGCACCGCCTCGCGCCCCGATCCGGCCGGGTCATAGGGAACCACGGTGCCATCGTTCGCGCGGAACAGCATTGCACCATCGGACCAGGGCATCCCCGGTCTGGCCCATGGCATCATCGTCAGAATCTGGGACAGCGGGCCTGGAGTTGGCGGTGCGGTTGAGGCTAGGGCCAACCCGGGGACGGAAGACAGAACACCCGCAAGCGGGTCCCCACACACGCGGCTGGCCTGAGCACTGTCCCATGATTGAATGGCCTGCTCGAGCCTGGAGGCGCGGGTGCGGAGCGCTTCTGTATCACCGGCTGACGAGCGTGTCGCGAAGGCCATGCGCAGCTTGACGATGCTGTCGCTCTGGCGGCTGCGCATGGTCTTCAGCTCTTCGAACCCTGAGTTGATGGGGGTGTTGGAGCCGAATTTCAGGAACTGGGCAATCGTATCCTTCCAGAGCATGTAGCCCGGTCGCACGCCTTCAATCAAAGCCGTTGCCCGCCACGGCATGCGGCGACCTGACAGACGCCCTGCAAGCTCGGTAAATGTCGGGACCGGTTTATTGCTCACGCCTGGTACCGGCATTTCGGGAACACGCGTCAGTTCGATCGGGCTCCAGTCGGAGACACCCATGCGGGCCGTGGAGAAGTCAGGCGTGCTGGCATCGTCACGGAAGAGCTGTTCGCGCAGCGGAGGCCAGAGAACATCGGCCGCGTCAGCCGGAGCATCCGTCTCAGGAACGGTTCCGCCCGGCTTGCGAAGCGGCGTGGACGGTGTCCAGGCAGAGCCGATCGTATCGGGGTAGAGTTCATGCCGAATGGCCTGCAGACCCTCCTCGGGGCTGAGAATATCGACCTGCACCGCTTCTGCGCTCAGAGCATCACAGGTCCCCTGCACGAACGTCTGATGGATCGTCCCGAGTTCAAGGCTTCCCAGAAGCGGGTTCTGAGCATCACCCAGGGGTGGGAGGCCCTTGAGATTGCTGGCCCGCTCGCGTTTGGCCTGGGAGACCTCCTGCGATGACAGGCATGCAGGTCTTGTCCAGAGAACGAGGTACGTGCGTTCCTGACGCATGAAAGGTGGAAGCACCTTCTGTCGTTCCGTGAAGATGTCTTCAAAATCGGCGTTCAGCGCACCTGCAACGGTCCGTCGTTCATCGAGGTTTCGCCGGATGCTCTCACTGACACCCTCAGGATCGGCGACATAGCAGAACTGCAAAGCATGGCCGGGTCGACTGAACTGACTTCCCAAAGCCAGACGAAGTCGTGAGGATGCCGCGGCGATTTCTGCCCCGTTGGCGATCCGCCGCATCCCGCGCAGACGGATGACGGTGGCGTAATCGCCCTGAAACGTGATCAGGCCGCGTTGATCGCAGGTTGCCAGATCGCAGAACGACGTCACGTCCCGATGCAGGAAGGTTGATGCAGCGGCAATCGCCCGGAGGACACCATCGAAGAGGGAGGCTCTGGACCGCGCGGGACGCGGTGCTTCCTGCCCCTCTGAGTGCGCTGGTTTTTTACGTAGCATCAGCGTGACACTGCCCATTCTTGAGCCGCGTCGAGATAGCGGCGCGGATTGTCTGGAAACCACGTTCCCCGCATGAGGATCCGAAGCCCGGTTTCGTGAGCTTCCGGGAAAGGGTTACGGGAGAGGCTTTTCAGAGCGGATCGGTACAAAGACGGGCGGTCCGTCCCGATCTTCTCCAGTGCCCCGAGGCGGCAGGACAGAAGAGCCTCGAAGGCGCGCTTTGCGCTCAGCGCCTCGCCTGAAAGCCCCTGATCGTAAACGGTGTGTCCCGCTGCTTTCGCGGCCACATGAAGTGCTGTGACACAACGCCCCAGAGCGCCCTGATCCAGATGCGGGAGCCAGATCAGCGTCGCGACATCGTCTATACCGGGCTCATCGAGCGCGAATGCTGGCGCACAGGTCAGACAGAGGGGTCTGCCTGACACGGTAACTGCTGCGAGCATGTGCTCGCAGCAGGTGCAATGCTCGCTCATCGGTGCTGTCAGATCTTCAACCGTTAACCTTTCAGGGGCGGCCGAAGCCAATGGGCGCGACGAAGGCATCTTACTTGTCGAACTTCATCTGCTGCTGTTCGCCAGTGACGCTCGGCGCGGTACCAAACATCGTAAAGGACGCGGTCTTGGCAAGGAACGGGAATGCCAGGAGAACGCCGCCGCAAATGAAGCCAGCGATGATCATGCCAGGCTTCGATCCGGCGTTCGGATTGCGCTGATGCTGCCACCAGCCGAAGATGGCCATGGCGAGCAGAAGGCCACCACCAATAAAGCAGAAGGCGTTAAGCGCCATACCAAAGGCGTTCATCCCCTTTTGGGTCGCGTCCCGCGTGATGTCGTCAATGGCCTGAGCATGTGCTGCGGAGGCGAGAGCAAGAGACGACAATGCGGAAAGTGCAGGGGCCGCGACCAATAGGGAGCGCTTCAGGTGTGTGCGGGAGGTCTGTGTCATAATGACTCCGGAATAGACGCTCGGGGCGTCGACTGTGGGGTGGGGGTGTAGGGTCACTGCACAAGCTTCAGTTCTTTGAGGAGTGCAGGACCAAGGACGTCTGCGTTCATCACGAGGAATCCCGCTATTCCCATGACCATGTTGAGGCCGGTGGAACTGTTGTTCGCGCCTTTCGCCCGGCCCATCTGGCGCACGATCGCGAAATAGACGATCAGTGCGCCGTAGGCTGCGAAGTAGACGTGAAAGACATTGAGGATGGCTGTCAGGGCGGCCAGCGGGCCACCTTGTGCCGCTGTCATCAGGGCATCCGAGGAAAAGCTGACTTTCGATGATGCACCGATGCCGGCATTACCCTCAAAGCCAAGGGTGCGGTTTCCCATATTGAGAAACTCGGGAAACGACAGGAAAGTCGCACCAACAAGGATCATCATCTCCGGAACCACGCCCTTGGAGAGCAGCCCGTTACTGATGGATGAGCGCTGAAAGATGCCCATGACGCCGCTCAGGAGAAAGCAGCCTCCGCCGACGTAGCAAAGGAACGGAAGCAGCCAGGACAGTGCGGCACCAAGATCCTGAGCGAAGTCGAAAAGCCCTTCCATCTTAGTGGATCAGACCTTTTGGGGTGCGAACGACCCATCTCGATCCTGAAGAGGTAATCGTGATGACCGGCCCCCATCCGGGGATGACAGAACCCGCTTCGACGCGGCTTGCGTTGCCCTGTTCGTCCTGAAGAATGGCAATCCCTGGCGCTCCCGCCTGCACCGTGAACTGGGGGAGATGTACAGGTGCGGCTTTCGGCGCACTCGGTTCCGCTGACGGGTGAGGCTGCGCAACACTTACGGCCCGCGGCGCAACTGGTGCAGCACTGCTGTGATCACGAGCAGGATGGGCCAGAGCGGACTGGCTTGCCTGGAGCGCGCGATCTGTCTGGTCTTCGTGATGCTGAAGCTCGTCAAGGCGTCCCTTGAACTCGCCTAGACCGCGGTTCAGCGTCGCCGTCACATTGTCCTGCATGGCGTCGACGTTTTTCTGCAAGGCCGCCACATGATCATCCAGCGCTTTCAGCTGTTTGGCCATTTCCAGCTCGAGGGCGGCGTCCGGTGAAGGGGATGCGACGGAAGGCACGGGGGCCGCAGCCGGAGCGCCAGACACAGCCGACTGAGCCTGAGGCGCGGGGACGGCCTGGCTCGGTGGGACCGTTGGGGCGTTCGGAGTTCCATCCGCGACGGCGGGCGGTACGGGAACAGCTGGAGCCGCTTTGATCTCAGCCGGCTTTGCTGTGGCTGGGGGATCAACCGGGGCTGTCATTCCCTCGCCGCCGAACGGGTCGTCGTTCTGAGCGAGAGAGGGTTGCTGGCCCCGCTTTTCCGGGACGTCGGGCGTGCCAAGCGCTGGTGGTGCCAACGTAAAGGCCGATTTTTGAGCCGATGGGACCGCTGGTGCAGCTGGTGTGGTGGTGATCGATGCGCGTGGTCTGTCATTTACAAACGGGATCGGGACGCCAAAATGTGCACCGACCGCGACAGCACCGCCAAGCAGACCTCCAACCCCAAGCACCGCCAAAGCAGTACCGACCAGAAGTCTGCTTCGTGGCGCGCGCGGAGCACGATCTTCCTTGCCACCCTGCGCATTCAGAGGCTTGCGGCGGCTCGCTGTCGTTTCCTCTGGCGCATCTGCCCGGTTGTCTGACAGCTCTGCCTCCTGTGGCATCGGGCCGTCCCCGGCCTGTTTGCCGGTCCCGTCCGTGGAGCGCTTTTGCGGTCGCAGCATCTCCACAACCTCCCCTGTGTCCTCACGGCGCATTGCGTTTCCTCGCATGCTAATGGTCCCTCCTGTGTCGTCCTTGCAGGATGCCAAAGGCCGTTGTGAGTGCAGTCAGGGGGCGTCCACCGGCTCTGCGAAAATAACCCCGATAGGATCATCTTTATGAATAAGGACTGTGGGGTTCTGAGGCGTTTGCTTTTGCAGGATCTGGCCCATTTCCTGTCCAGCCCGTCCGGCAGCAACACCAAGCTGTTGGGGCAGGGTCAGATGCGTGAACGAACTCACGCCCAGCCCGCTGGTCACACTGTTTGTGTTTGAGTTCTGCATCGCGTTGCCGAGACCTTCGACAAAAGCCGCTGCGGCCGGAAGAAAGATACGCGTTGGGAGATGCTCGTGAACTTCCGAGGCCAGGCCGGTTTCCATGGTGTCGGGTGCGACTGCATAGGCTGAAACCGGCAGAGGATCGCTGTCACCGATCATGAGTTTATCGAACTTGATGACCAGGCGCTCGTCCTTACGCTCGAAAGATCCCGACAGCCTGTCGTGAGTGAGTGGTCCTGAATCAATCTCGATGAGAACCGGTGTTCCGGGATAGTCGCTGTTAATTCCAAGAACAAAGTGGCCATAGACGCCTCTTCCGGCAGCAAGGAGCCTGTGAGTTGCCGGCTTCACTGTTGCCACATTTTGCTGTGACCCGGTTCCACCTGAGGAGGTCGCTTGTGGCTCCTGAGTGAAAGACGTGCTGTCCTGCCTGTGGCCACCTGTTGCCGCGGTTTCTGCTGGAAGTTCCATGTCCAGTGAAGCGGACCTGCCGCTCCACGCAGCCAACAGCTCGACCTCCTGTGCTTCGGAGAGTTCTCCTGGCAGTCGCTCCCGGCTCGCGGGCCGGTCAGACGCAGCCTTTGTGCCTTCCGGCGCGCGGGTGAACTGATTAATCGCAGGAGGCGGAGGTGGCGCTGGCCGAGGCGTTCCGGGGGGCATTACGCCGGCAGTTGATGCAGAACCAGTGCCAGGCATCCGACCCAGCAGAGGGGCTTTATCGTCCCCCAATGGCCTGTTTGTCGTCAGCGCGCTTGCAAAAGATCGTCCACTGGCCTTGGCCGCGTCGGCATCAGCCTTTTCCTTCTCAAGCGTTGCGTTGTCGAGCTTGTCGGAGTGGTTGTTTCCGCCGGCTGGCGGCGCAAGAGTTGGGGTCTGCAAAGCCGCCGACTTCGGTTTTGGCGTCGAGCCGTGGCTCATCATGTACCATCCCCCCGCGGCAAAAACGAGAAGGCCTGCGGCCGCGAAGGCCGGGCGACGAGACGCCTTGAAACTGGTGGCAAGGCCGCTTGCAGATGCGGCCGGTTCTGGATGAGCTTCGCTCACGGGCCGTCCTCCGATAGTGTCGCAGAGACGATCCGGGCGCCTGAAGACAGGAGCACGTTTGATGTCTCGGGGATTTCGTAAATTCCGATGCCGTACTCGGTCTCATGGGCGCTTGGGGCGGGAGAAATCGGCGTGTAATCCGTGCGGAGGTACATCTTGTCGCCGAGCTTCCAAGCCCGGATCCGGTCCGGGCTGACGCCGGAAACACGCAGCGGAACGGCATCGGCCGGTGCCGCGCCGTCGAGCATGGCTTCGAGGTTGCGATCACCCGTCGCTGGCGCGTCGGGCTCGGAATTGGGCGCATCCTTCGCGTTTGGACCGCGTGCGGCAACCCGCACCGTCAGGTCCGCGTCATAGGCGCCCGTTCCACTGATGATCATGAAAGAGATCGGCTTTGGCGCGCCCTTGAGATTGACCAGGACACCACCATGAGCATAGCGCGACACGGGCGTCAGCTGCAGGACGTTCGAGCCCGCCTCCGGAACGCAGGCATTGATTCCGACACTGCGCACGGCCGAGTTCTGACCCTGACCATGAGCGTCGCAGCCACCGCTTTTATTGGTGGCAATATCCCAGGCAATCGGCCATGCCTGACCCGTCTCATCGAGAAACGTGATCGCCGCGGGATAGTCCTGCGCTATCCTGATGATATTGGTCTGAGCACCCGGGGCGAGGGAAATACGCACAGACCGCGACACAGGGGTGGCCAGACGGTGAGGATCTTCTGCTGCGTCCAGGTTCTTCTGGCCCTGATCGACCCGGTCATAGAAGTGTTGCATCGCGCTGGGAGGCGGCGGCAAGCCTTCATAAATGGGATCGACCCGAGGTGCGCCGTTGCTGTCCCGCGTGGTCTGTGCGCAGACCACCGTTTCGGGACCTGCTAGCAGCAGAAGCCCGATGACCGCTCTAACTGTGATGGTCATTCAGCCCCCGTTATCGGCGGCGCGAGGCGCGTTGAGTTCTGTGATGACAAGCCCGTCAGGATGCTCGGGGCTGTTGGTGCGCCTGATCGTCACATCCACCGACAGAAGGTTGGTGGTCGAGCCGGAGGCATTCTCCCATTTGAGCAGCATTGGAAATGAGACGTGCCACTCGTAATCGCCGCTTCTCGTTTTTCCTTCGGATCGTATCGATGGCGCACTTTTCGGCGTGGCGGTCAGGAAGACACGTTTGGCCTTGATGAAATCAATATTTCCCGGCCCGGAAAAGGACTGAGCCCAGGCGTTCCATGCGGGAAGGTCGAAGTCTTTCGCAGAGGCATCCAGATGCTTGGCGTAACTTACGAAATCCATCGTATAGAGATTGGTGACTTTACTCGCTGCCCAGTTGATGACCTCGGAGTCAGAAAAATACGGCTGGTCCGTGACGATCAGCTCCCGGGGTTTCCCAAGCGAGTCATGATAAATGTAACGGACGTGCGGTGTTTTCATTACCGATACGGTAAGGGCCAGTCCCAGAATGACGTTGAGGACCAAACTGCCCGAAAAGGCAATGAGAACGCGCTTGACGATGCGTTGGAGGAACTCCGGATCGAGAAGTCTCCGGCTGATGGCAGCGGACGCATTACGCATCAGTGAAAGCATCCCGATGCGCGGCGCTCGACAAGACGACTGCCGAGGTAGCTGTAATGTTGCTGGCGGCGATCCTTCGGATGCTGGAAAAACACTGTGTTCGTGATGCCAAAGGTCCTTGCGATCATCTGGCTGGCAAGTGTTGCATTTTCGGCAACAGCAAACGGGTTTTCAGTCGGAGAAGAGCGTAACAGTGTGAAACCGGCCCGGCTTGGAAGCCCAGCCCTTTTAGCGGCCATGCACACGGTATTATACTTCAGTCCGAAGTATTCAGCGATAAAGGCAGGCGAATAGAGCCTCTTCCACAGATCAGCCAGCAGATGCAGGGACTGGGTGTTCCAGATGGCTCTTCCAGACGCTGTTTTAGGAAAGACGCCCGGTATTGCTGATGCAGGACTGTGGTGTCGCTCATTAACGATGTCGGTATTTTTTCGAGCTTGCGCAGCACGTTGGCGCTTCAGCGTCAGCGGACGGCGCAATCCCAGTCGCTTCGCCTTGTTCGCAACCGCCTGCGGACTTCTCCCGAGTTTCGCGGCAATGACCTTGATCGTGGTGTCCGTCGGATAGGATACCGTCAGCTCCATCGTCTCGTCGTGAGACCATAGCCTTCTGGTTTTCGTCGGCTTTAACGATATTTCTTTACTTGTTGTTAACTCTTTTAAGATCCCAACAGGACGGAAGAACTTGTTAAACGGCAAACCGATCCACGGTGGAACCATTCCGCCTTGAAACTCCATTTCTGCAATGCTTGCCTGCATGATATTCTTTACATCCGTCGAAGCGTTAATCTATCGTCAAACAGCCTAACCGCTCGCGTCGCAAAATGTTACCAACAACGGGTCGTTTTTGGGGAACCGTGTATTTTTGCAACAGTGCGTGGAGAAGGCAGCGGAGTCCGGAAAATGGCCGCGTCCGCGTCTGGGGAATACCCCCATTCCATTTTTGCATGGCTCACGATCTGATTTTTGTAGCTTCCCGTTCCGGCTTCGGAATGTCTCGCAAAGACGTTTTTCGGTTGCCAACCCGTTCCTGCCACCGCGACAGACCGGGCACGCACTCACATCCCCCACCTCTATTATCTCTCAGGATGGAAACCGCTTTGGAGGGTCGAGGTGTCTGGTGAGACGAGAGAGCAGGAAAAGCCCCGGGACGGATGGCTGACAGCAGAGAGCGCGAGGCAGATCCTTGGACCTCTCGTAAAGCCTGTCTCACAACAGAGCAGTTTGCCTTCGGTGACGCCTCGGGGTGCTGCACAATGAGAGTGTGTCGAGAGAGCGCACGTCTGACCGTTGTACCGCTGATCGCCGCGTTTAGCTTCAGTCTGGTGACACCTGCTTTCGCAGAAGACTCTTCCTCCGGCTGCCAGACACTCGTGCAGGCAGGCGCGACCGGGCTTGCTGCAGACCTGAAGGCAGACGACGCAACGATTCATCAGCCTAAGTCCGTGACGAAATTCACCTGCCTGGGAAACTTCTTCAACGGTGTCGGACTGGATGTCGTAACGAGTAAACTGAATGTCGCATCACTTGCCGAGGCGGCGATGGGCAAGATCTGCTCCCAGCTCTCCTCAGAATGGGACAGTCTCCAGAGTTCTGCCCATTGCGGTCTCTCTGTGACGGGTCTGGATACGAACTTCAATCTTGGCCTTGGGGCAGGGAGCTTTTGCCCCAACCTGAGTTTCGGCGGCGGGGGCGACAGCCTGATCAATGCCGGGACGAATACGACCGGCAGCCAAAGCTGGGATGTCTCTGGTCAGAGTCAGCTTCCGTCCGGGTACAGTTTTGAGGCGATTGGCTCGAGCACTGGCATATCCCGGGTGACGCAATGAAGCGCCTTCTTGAAAGAGCCGGACGCCTCGGAGGCGCCAGCCTTCTGGTTCTCACCCTTGCAACCGTCGCGGCCCCGAAGCCGGCTTATGCCTTTTTTGATTCAGCCGCGATTGTGGGCGCGATCAGCACGCTTCAGGGCGCGATGAACAGTGTCATCACGACGGCCCAGAAAGTCCTGAACAGTACGCTTGGCCTCATCAATGGCAGTCTTGGAGATGGCTTCACCCAGCTGAGCAATTACATGAAGGCGCAGGTGGGGGCACAGGAACAGATCGCAGACGCCAACAACATGGTTCAGGCCGAACTTGCCCGAGACGTCCGGGCGGCTCAGCAGCGCGACAACCATGCGACCAACCGGCAGGATTGCCTTAATCTTGAAGGCGGTCAGGCTGCCGTTGTTGCGGCGCGAAACGGCGCCGCCGTCGCGACTGCACTCGATAGCGGCAAGGACAAGCGCACGCAGGCCGGGAAAGGAACGCCGTCCTGGGAAGGTGCAGGGCAGGGCGCGCAGGCCAACAACAACCGCCATTTTACGCTTTACTGCTCAGATGCAGAAGCGGACGCTGGAATTTGCTCGCTTGCCTCTACCGATCAGCAGAATGCAGATCAGGACGCCACCAGCCTCCTAACGCCACCGGCATATCAGGATCAGGCCTCGATCGACCGTGCCAATGACTACGTCACGACACTGATCCAGCCGGTTGCTCCGGCAGCACTGAGAGGGAGTGCTCTCACCTCGGTAGATGGACAGTCTGCCCTCCCGGGCCGCCGTGCCTACAATGCTGCCATTTCGCTCGCCCACCACGTCGGAGACGACATTATCGGGTGGCACGCGAACACCGTGACCCTGAGTGCCGCCCAGAAAGCTGAGGCGGTCCGTGAGGGCTATACCAACACCTCAGTTGGCTCGGAAAGCGAAGCCACCGAGCTGGAAATCAACCGGAAGTACAGTGGCACAGACTGGCAGGCAGACCTGCAGGCGATGCCCTCCGACAAGTCGGTTCTTGTCCAGATCGCTCTGCTGGACGCGCAGCGTAACTGGATTGCCTGGCAGCAGTTCAAACTGGACCAGACCCGGGCGCTGATGGAAGCCAACAGGCTCGCGACGTCTGCTGAACAACGGCTTCGGGCTGTGTCTCCTCTGCCGGTTCCTACCCCAACACTCCCCTGAACATCTCGAATAGGAATGACCATGTCGGGTACTCTCACTCAGCAAGGACCGTTAGGCTACGTCCTGCAGGCCCTTGATGCTCAGCAGTCGACCATCCCCGCAGCAGAGCGCGGGCTTGCACAAAATCTCTCTGACCTGACCGCGCGTCTGCGGGAAAACCCGGGACTGGAAAGCGATCCCAAGTTCACCGTTCAGGTGGCGTGGCTTGTCCAGGACTGGAAAGCCTGGAGTGGAACCGGCGCAGAGCCGCAGATCCCTCCCATTTTGGCGGCCGGCCTGAAGGCTCATGGCACAGATCTGCCGGGGCTGGAGAACGAAGAACTCAAAGCGATGCTGGCGCAGGCTGGCTCCCTTGAAGATCGGGATCTTGTCCGTGATCTCCGTAAAACAGCGCTGGAGATGTCCGAAATGTCTCCGGAAGACCAGGCGTCTGTTGCCGCTGCACGGCTGGCTGCCGTTCTGGACTATCGCATCACCATGGCTCTGTCGGCCACTCCTGCCCGCGCGCGACAGACCGAGCCGGAGCCGTCACCTCGACCAGATGCACAACAGCCGGACCCCGTGGAGACATCGACGCCACAGCCCGCGCCTGTGAGGGAAGCCTCTCCTGAAGTACAGCAACCGGCTTCTGCTGACATGACCCAACCAACCGTAACGGAGCCTGAGCCTCCTGTCGTGGAAAGTGAACACACCTCCCACGAGCCTCAGCAGGCGCCCCGGACACAGCACGAGATCCTTGAGCCGCGCCTGCCCTCGAATGACCCGTTTGAGGACGAAGGATATCTACAGTCTCTTGAAGAAGAGGCAGGTCCTTTTCGGGACGATGAGGAGTTCCAGGGAGATCTTCGCCCTTCTGAGCAGCCGGGAGACGTGAAAGACCCGGTGTCGCAAAATCCTGCACAAGAAGATCGTGCGATGCAGCATGAGGATCAGGGCAACGCCGACCAAGCGGAAAAAGAAGAGCCTCACGACGCTAAGAAGCCACCTACACGCGCTAATGCCGGCGCCCGGACACCTCACCCTGACGCTGATCAAGCGGTCGAGGACAACAAACCGAAGGCGGAGAGCAAACTAAACCAGCCTGATGCGAAAGTTGCGCCAACCACCGCCACGGCGACCAATCGTCGTGGACTGGCCGACTTTATGAGTGGTCTGGTAGGCAAGAGCGACGAGCGCCAGATCCTGGACCGGGCCCGGAAAGTCCAGGCGGCGGCCCGTGAGGTCGAGGAAGATCTTGGCACGCTCAAGCGTGTGGGCCATGAGTTCTTTGAAGTCTTCAGTAAAGCCGCATCAGAGCCCGGCCAGTCAGAGCGTTCTGTCATTGCAGGCATGACCGAGGAGGGGAGTCATAAGGCGCTTCGCGCGCAGCTCACCGCGTCCCTCGAGAAAACGCCCGGCTTTGCAGAGTCTTGGGAAAAACTGCGCAAATCGTCTCAGAGACTGGGCAAGGAAGTCGAGATCTTGGGTGTTGAAGCCTCCAGGCGGGATGCTTTGAGTGAACCCACTGTGCAGAGCGCAGAGGAAACCGCTGCCAGTGTTGGCAAGAAGCTGGAATCTCTTCCGGGCCAGGAGCCGGGCAAAGACTTTCTGAAGGAAGTTGGCGCGGCTCTGCAGCGTCTGGTGGACCGTTTCCATGATTTTTTTACCAAAGATCGAAAGCAGGGTCAGGAGCAAAGTCGCGATAACAGCCCGAGCCCTGAGGTCTGAACACGATGCACCAGTTCATGCAGTTCCTTCGAGCGTCCCGGCATTTCCGGACGGTCACCATGACAGTCGTTGCCCTCACGGTCACTATGGGAACCGCCTCTGCCGGAACCACGGCAGACAGCGTGAGCTGGAGCAATCTGAGCGCGGGCGATGACTGGTCCGCCCGTGTGCTCGACAGTCTCTTCCCGATGTCAGGGGGCACAGAGACAGCCACGGGCACAATGCTGCAGTATATATCGGCCTATGCGATGCTGATTGCGGCGTTCTGGATCAGCTATGCCTCCATCCTGCAGGTTCATAAGACAGCGGAAAGCGGAAAGATTTTCTCTGCAAGCTTCTCCGGCTGGGTGCCGCTGCGCGTTGTTGTGGCCCTCGGGCTGATGGTGCCGATCCCTGCAAATGGTGGCTTCTCGGTGGGGCAGGCGCTCGTCGTGCAGGGTGCGAAGACGGCGATCGGGATGGCCCGCAATCTGACGGATGTTGTGGCCAAGTCCATCGGCCCGGACGCTTTGCCGCTTGCAGAACCGATCATTCCTGGGACCAGGCAGGTTGTCATGGCGGTGATGGAAAGCGAACTCTGCCGCGCCCTGGTCAACAAAGCCTCGAACAATTCTGACCTTATGCCTGAACCAAAGGTTTCAAACCCAGGCAATGGTTCGCCAGTGACGGTCGATTACAGCCTTGCCGTAGGCGAGGCGACGGCTGCGGCAACCTGCGGCAGCATCTCGGTGACGATCCCGCAGCAGGTTGAGCAGCAGATGCTCGGGTCAAATCTTGATCTGACAGATGTTGGCACCAAACAGGTCAAAGCGCTTCAGGATCTGATCAGCGCGGTGCGCACGCCCATGTCGTCTCTCGCGGATACGATCTGGCAGACGCGGGATGTGACGGCCCTTCGCTCCATGGATGCGGTTCTGACTGCACAGAATACGGCCTATTCCTCCGCGCTGAGTGAAGCGGCCACGGCAATGATCAGCAAGATCCGTGCGCAGTATTCCTCAGATGGTAACGGCTCAAGTGATGCCGGCTATGTGGCTATGAAAAACCTCGGCTGGAGCGGGCTGGGGGCTTACTACCTTGAGATCTCGCGCCTCAATGCAGAGGTGCTGTCCATGTCCTCCATCGTCCCCTCGGTGACTCTGCCAAGCTGGCAGGGATTGGGGTCATTCCTCTCCAGGGACCTTGCGGGTCCGATCACCGCGATCGAGCAGTATCAGGCTGCGGAAGAGCAGAAGCTGGCCACGTCGGACAGCGCCAGTGCGCCCAATGGGGCGACGAGGCTCTTTAACAACGCAGCTTTACCCAGTTCCGGGCAATCCGCTCTAGACCGTGTTCTACAGGCACTCGGCATTACGAACGGGGTCATGACGCTGATCGTCAATCATCTCCTGTCGCCAACATCCGGGAGTGACTGGACCGATCCTCTGGGGGCAATGATCGGGCTTGGCCATCTTCTGATTCACACCGCGCTCGCGATTATTGGGGGTGCTGCGGTGCTCAGTAGCAAGACGGGGGCGGGGCTCGCGACAGCGGCCAATCTTGCCACCGGGGATGTCCCGGCTGCCATTGCATCCGCGGGCAGCTTCGCACTGAGCGGTCTGATCAAAGCTCTGCTTACACCTGTCTTTGCGGCTGCCTTTTTCCTGCTTGCGCCCGGCATTACGCTTGCTTACGTCCTCCCGATGACCCCGTTTGCTTACTGGATGGCAGGTGTGGCGGGATGGTACATCGTCGTGGTCGAAGCCGTGGTGGGCGTTCCGCTGTGGATGCTGGCCCATCTGGTCTTTCAGGGAGAGGGCCTTCATGGCCGCGGAAACCGTGGCTATGAAGTGCTGTTCACAATTCTCTTTCGCCCGGTAATGATGATTGCGGGTCTCGTGCTCAGTTACACGATCTTCGCCTCGATCTCCTGGCTGGTCATGAAGGCATTCTCGATTGCCACCGGGTTCGTCTTTGAGCGTGGCTGGCTTCTGGACAATTTTATTGGCCTGATCGTCCTGCTCTGCATGTTCGTCACGATGGAGATGAGCATCGCCGTCATGTGTTTCAGGCTGATTTCGACCCTGCCACACCACATCCCTGCGATGGCGGGCATGACGAGTATCGGTCGTGTGGACAGTGATGACTTTAATGACAAATCAACCGGCCGGGGGATCGCCGCCCCTACAGATAAGGTGGCAAATATTGCCCAACAGACCGTGTCGGATGTGAGTGCAATCGGAAATACCCAGAATACCGTCGACAAGGGCGCTACAGAGCCAGTAGACTCTACCACCAGAGCTCTCATGCAGATCTCTGGCCGCGCCGAGGATTAAGGAAAACGGATAATGGCAGACATTCTGGAGTTTGGTCAGCTCTGCCGCATTACGCAGGCTACCGAAAGAATGGCACAGGCTGCCGGCAAGTCGGTTCCCCTGGCAGCCTATAATCAGGTCGTAGATCTTCATAACGACCTTGTCAGGCGGTATGATGCACTAGCCGAAGAACTCAGGGTAGCTAATCGTGGCCTTGATGAAATGGAACGGAACCGTAACGAGTGGCGGACTTGGGGACGCGAAACTCGCGACTTGTGGCGAGGTCGCGCCGAGAAGGCCGAAGCGCGTGTTGCCGTACTCGAAGCCAAACTAAAAGCAAAGGGTAACGGCTCTTGAGCGTTGTCACTCTGAAGCAGAGTCTCGCTGGCCTGGCTTTATTGTGCAGCCTGTCAGCCTGCGCTCACGGCAACATCCGTTCGCTCTCGTCTTACAATGTGCCATCACCACCCAAGGTGAAGCAGCCGCTTTACGATCCTTATGCGCCCTATGGCTCTGCGCCCGTGACCTGGCGTCCGGCGCTGGCCACCCGCGCCGGCACCATTGTCAAACCTAATGACCCGGTCGATCAGGGTGATCGCCCTGATTATGAAAAGGCCGCCTGGTCGATTGACCGCAAAGCCGCCCAGGCCGGAACGTTCTGAGACGTCCCGGAGACTGGCCTCACCGAGGCCAGAGCAGCCGCCCGTCCGAAAGATACTCCGAGAGTTTTCCGGCGCGTCCCGTCCGGGCCTGCCAGTTTGAGAAACCCTGAATAACAAACTGGCTTCCCAGAACAATCGCACAGGCGAGCGCTTCCACGCAGGACGCGCTGAAAGCGGCACCACCGCTCCACATGAGGATCATCACCCACCAGAGGCTCGCCAGCAGACAGAGCGTGCCATACAGTCGCCCCAGGGTCCGGGTTCGCTTACGGATTGCAGCCATTTGCGGGGACAGGGCAGGCTGGTCCTCGAACGTCGTCTGGTCCACGGGCTGGATCACGGGAACGTCCTGAAGGATCCGAAGACCCTGCTGCGCCGTGCGCAGACCCGGCCTCAGCGCACAGATAAACGGAAGGACGAGCCATAACGCGGCTCGTCCGGCCCGCTGCTTCACTGTCGGACGAAGGCTCATGCGTGAAGGCTCGCGAGAAACGCATCAAGATCGTCTGGCAGTCCTGCCTCGACATGTGGAATGCCATTTCGATCCTTCCACACGAAGGTTGGCGTTCCTCTCAGACCGATCGCATGAGCGGCAGAGAGATTCAGCATCAGGCTGGCGCCCGCCGTGTCTGAGGTCGCGTGCCCTGGAACAGCGTGACCAAGATCATCGATCTGGTTCCACAGTGTAGCCATGTCATGCGGTTTTGCAGAGAGCATCTGTTGCGCAGCCGGCGTACTGGCCCCCTTGTTCTCATGATCGTTGATCGAGACCGGGACGATCGCAAGCTGTAGCCGGCCGGAAGCAACAGCAGGCTTCAGGGCCGCGTAGGCACGGGTTGAGAACGGACACAGCGGATCGATAAACATATAGACGCGGGGTGCCGTGTCCTGTCCTTCAAGCCCGAAGGCAACCGCTTTCACGCGCTCAACAGGATCCACTGCAGGAGGTGCAGTCGTTCCTGATGCTGCGCCCGGCCTTGAGCCCGGACCGGAGCCCGAGGGATTCCATTGCACGGTTGGGATTGCACCCGGGATCGATGAGACCTGGTCGCGCGTGATGTTATGACCGGTCGCATCCCACATGACCCCTCCGATTTCGGCCAGATGATCGGGTGTGAGGTAAAAGACACGGAACTGCGTGCCGCTCCGTGCGAAGACCGCCTCAAGACCGTGCTCGGATTTCAGCCGATAGAGTTGCGCCCCCTGGCTCGCAAGGCGGGTCAAAGCGGGTGAGGCTGCAATGTCGGCGGCGGCCATCGTTGGCCCCATCTCCGGCATAACAGGTACTGGCCTTGAAGGGGGCGGGCCACCAGCAGCACGGATTGGCTCCGCGGCGGGGCAGGTCGAGGCTCCGAGAGCAACAGCGGGGAGCCCGAGCATCAGCATCGGGATGAAAGAGCGCATGGGTTTGATCCTCCTGCGGACATCATGCCAGGCGCCCATGTGAGTGCGATCCGGGCGCGTCAATCAGGGTCGTGTTCGCACTCACATTCGGATCGGTCAGACTATGGGGAGGTACTTTCTAAAGGATTCTGCACCATGCGCTTTCGCTTCTGGCTCGCCGTCTGTGTCTCGCTGGCGGCCCCTCTGGTGTCCCAGGCCTCAGCGCAGCATCTGACGCCGGAGCAGCTGGACAGGCTGTCGCAGGAGCGTCAGTCGGAACTCGGTTCTCGCAACTGGGGTCCGCCCCCGACAGTCACGCAGGCCCCGCAGACGCTGCACGCCACGCCGGTTCCCGTGACCTGTCGCAGTCCCGCCCACGACTTCGAGCCGCTTTTTGCCGAGCCGCGTCGTGGTGCGGTCCATGTTGGAACAGCCGCTCCGCAGATCGCCGTGACGGACACGGTCTTTCAGGGCTGGCGGCAGGTTCTGCGCTCGGGAACGACCTTTGCCTGGATTCCGGAGGCCGATGTCGTGGCCTATCGTCCGCTCGTGGACGGCGCGTCCCGAAACTGCGTTGTCACGGGTGAGAATGCGGCCGGCATGGTCCTGTTCGATTATCCGGCCAAGTAAGTGAACGCCGCACGCCCCTTACTTCTCCTGGCAGTCGCAACCGCGGGCACCGTCAGTCTGGCTCGCGGGGCGGTTCCTGAGCAGATCGTCCCAGTCAATCCGGAACCTGGATCGCCCGTCTTCACACGGCCATCGTCCTCTACGACGACTGGCGGACCCACCGCCACATCCTCGTATCAGGGCGCATGGGGTACGGCGGAAGCCTCTGCAACACTGATGGCCCAGACCTATGGGGCGGACGCGGTGGCTGCGGCGCAGGCGGCCGGGATCAATCCGGACACGCTGGCGGCGTTCGGGCAGATCGAGAGCCATTTCCAGAATGTCGGGAATACGTCCTCGAGCGCACAGGGGGTGTGGCAGGTCACAGACGGCACCTGGAACCAGTATGCCTCCAGACTTGGGCTGAGTACGGCAGACCGGTCCGATCCTGTCGCCCAGGCGAAAGTCGCGAGCGCCATCATCAGCGACTATGCCTCTACGGTGAGTCGGGCAACGGGGGCGCCTGCGACAGGGACACAGGTGTATGGGGCCTACATGTTCGGCACCAAAGCAGGATCGGCCATTGCGACGGCTTCGAATCCCAACGCGCCTCTCAGCCAGTTCGTGTCGGCCAAGGCTCTGGCAGCCAACAACATGAGCAGCTGGACGGTGGGGCAGTACCAGCAGACGGTGGCCAGCCGGATGGGCAGCGGGGCTTCGGAGGCCGTCACAAGTTGAAAATAGCGCGCCAAAATGGACACACTAAACGCCCGTTTTTACTCAATTTTTTCGCTGTCAGCGCGCTTTCGAGGTTGTTCCAGCGCCCGAACGGAGGCACGATGCCCGGATGTCTGGAGACGTCCCTGTGGGCGGCGCCAGCGAGTCGATCCAGAGGACCCCCGATGACGTAGCGCCCACAAACCAAAAACCCCGCCTCCTCCGATCGCCAAATCGGAAGAGCCAGGGCTCCGGCAAAACACTCGTTAGATGTCGAATTCGTTAACTTCATCTAGCGTCAGCTCTTTTCGAAACGCAAGCACTAAATTGCGAACGGGAGCGTTTTGTCTGGTGTCCGGCCGTGAGGTGGTCCCTTCACCCCCAGACCGGACCGATCAATGGAGCATTCTGCACAGACGCAGAGGGCGCAGGCCCCGTGCACACGACGTGGCCGACGCCGGATCAGTGAGGCCATGCTGGCCGCACGCGACGAACTGACCACCCCCGTCCCGGCCGAGCCCGGCAAGCGGGATATGCTGAACATGCTGAAATCCCTCCGCGGTGTCCTGCCTGTCAGCCGGGGAGCAGCCTCGACGCTGATTATCATGGTAGAGAAGACCGCTCCGGACGCCTGGACGGCGCTTGAGACACCCTTCATCTATGCGCACAACACCACGCTCATGTCCTGGACAGGACTGTCGCGCAGCACGCTGCAGCGGCACATCCGGGAGCTGGCGGAAGCGCGGCTTCTGGTGCCGCAGGACGGACGCAACGGACAGCGTGGCCGACGATGGCAGGCGGAGGAGGGCCAGACACAGGTTGGCTTCAATCTAGCGTCCCTGCGCTATCGCTGGCCGGATCTGCTGGCCCTGAGCGCGGAACAGCGGCGACTGCGCCAGCGCGTCTCCTTTTTGCGTGACAACATTGCCAGCCTGAACGACACGGTCCGCGCACAGGCAGAAACTCTCGGACTGGAGCCCATCCTTGAGCAAGCAGTGGGGATCATGCGCAGCCGTCTGAGGACGGTCCAGCTCGGCACTCTGGAGGGGCTGTACCGGGAGATGCTGGCCCTTTCTGCGGCTCTGGCCGGGCAGTGCGCCGAGCCTGAATCCGGGCCGGATAACGCGCCTGTGGAAAACGCTGTTTTTTCAACGTCGTATCCAGCAGAAATGAGGCCCATGGGTCCTCAAAACGGGGCCCACTATACAGATACTAAAAACATTCAAACTTCTAAAAAAGTAGACCACGTAGCCGCCGATGGCGGCATTCGCATTGAACCCATGCGGTGTGAAGGGCCGAGTTCCGGAACCAACCGTTCGAGCGTGTATGACCGGACAGCGTTGCGCGGTTTCAAGGGCACGGCGACGTTCTATCTCGAAATCTGCAGCAGTCTGCGGGATCCTTGTTCCACCGGTCGACCGAGTGCCGAGCAGCTGATCGAGGCCGCCGAGTATCTGTCAGGGCAGGTGGGTGTAACCTGTCATGCCTGGTCGCAGGCTTGCGTCGTCCTCGGCCGGTTGCAGGCGGCCGTCGCCGTCATCGTCATGGCGTCCCGGCTGGAGCGGGGCGCTGTCATCCGGTTCCGGGATGCCTATTTCCGCGCCCTGATCGAACGCGGGGCACGAAACACCCTGTTCCTTGATCGCAGCCTGTATGCACTGCGGGATCATCGCACCCGGGAAGTGGGAATGCTGGCCGAGGCCGGTGTCTCAATGGCCGCAGTAAGCGTGCAGGGACCGAAAATGCGAGCGAGCTGGATCTGACAGGATGATGTTTGAAAAGCCCACTCTTCTGCGCGTTCTGGATCGTCTCGGCACACTGACCACTCTGGTTCTGCCGCTGTTTCTGGTGCATGGGCGCGGTCTCGCCGAGGGCTGTCTGGATGGGCTCGCGGTCGGATTTCTGCTTCGGAGCGCCCTGACCCGCGAGTGGCGCTGGTGTCGTCAGGGTTTCGTCTGGCCGGCCCTTGTCTGGTGGGCATGGCTGGTCCTGTGTTCCCTGCCACGTCAGGTGCCAGTTCCAGCAGAGGCGACTGCCAGTTTCACCCAGGCGCTGTTGGCCATCCGCTTTCCGGTCGCGGCGTTCGCTCTGGCGTTCTGGACGTTGCAGGATTCCTGGACCCGGACATGGTGTCGCCGTCTGGTTGTCGCCTGCGTGCTGTATCTGGGAGCGCAAATGCTGCTTCAGGCGGTCACGGGCCATAACCTGTTTGGCAATCCGCGATTTGGGGATGGGACACTCACCGGGCCTTACGACAAGCCGCGCGTGTCTGCGCCTTTCGCACTGCTAGGTCTTCCGGCTGCCCTGTTTGTGGGGGCGCTGTTGGGACAGCGGGCGACACGCTCCTGGCAAAAAGCGCTTCTGACGGGTGCAGCTCTTCTGCCGGTTCTCGGTTTGCTGGTGCTGGCTGGCCAGCGGATGTCCCTGGCAACATTTCTTCTCGGAACAGGGGTCTGTGCCATGGTGCTCCCGACCCTGCGGCGCCCTGCACTCGCGCTTCTGGTTGCCAGTCCGGTTCTCATTGGACTTCTGGCGTTCGTGTCCCCGGACGCTTTCGGTCATCTGGTGACAAAGACACACACCCAGCTTACCCACTTCGCCAGCTCTCCGTATGGGCAGATTTACAACCGCGCGGCCGTGATGATCGAAGCGCATCCGGTCATGGGGTTAGGGGACGATGCGTTCCGGCACTACTGCCGTTCTGAGGTGTTTCTGAAGCCGGGTCCGAGCCATCTCCAACCGGATGGAGGCGGGGTGGCTGTGTGTGTTCAGCACACCCATAATCATGTGCTCGAAGCCGCCACTAACAGTGGATTTCCGGGAGCCGTCCTGTTCGTCGCGATGATCGGAAGCTGGTGGCGTGTTCTGGGACGAACTGCCAGGAGGCAGGTCGTTCTTGCCGCACCGGAGATTGCCTGGCGTGTCGGTCTCTTCGGGGCCGCTGTTCTGCATGAGTGGCCTCTGTCGTCACAGAGCGCTTTTCTGAACATGCCGCTTGGCGGGATTGCCTTTCTGCTTCTGGGGGCAGGGCTGGCAGAAGCCGTCAGGGATCTGAAGGCGGATCGCCCTGACGTCGAAGAGACTGCTCGCGACGCTTTAACTCTTTCTCAACGGCCTCCCGGATAAACTCCGCCATGCCTCCTTGTCCGACAAGACGGACGATCCGCTCTCGCGCGGAGGAATTCAGGCGCACGGATGTGAGTTTGATATCGAGTGGTGGTCTTCCCATGAACCCTCGCTACACGGCAGGGGGGCACAGTGTCAATTTGATAATAACCGAAATCGCTTATTGACGTATAAGAGCAATCGGTTATTACTTTTCCTAACGCAACATACTGTGTCCCCGTTTGTCAGGCGGGGACCGTGATCGACAGGTCCGTCATGACACTGAAAGCCATTTCAAAAACACTTTTCTCCAGCTCTGCCCTTCTGCTTCTGGCGGCCTGCAGCAGCGGGATGCCCGCGCCTGAGCCCGTGCTGCTCAGTCAGTTCAATCAGAACACGGACCGGTTTGGCGTTGTCAGCACGGTCGGTAAGGCTGAGGGTACGATCCAGAAAAACGGTCGGTCCTGCGATATCTACAAGATTTACACGACCGGCCTGACGGCTGGCGGCCGCGCTGCCATGAAGGCGGGTGAAGTTGTCACCAGTGTTGCAACCCTTGGGTTGGCGCAGGTCATCTGGGCACCGGTGAAGGCTGGCACCCGTCCGCAGTTGCATACGGTTCTGTTCTGCTTTGGCAGTAACGACAAGCTGGTCGACATCTATGACAAGGATCCGACAGATTCCACCGGCCCCGATCACCTGATCATTAACCGCACGGCGTACAGCACGCCTGTTGTCGCAGCACCGGCTGTACCGTCTCTTCAGGCGGAGGTGACAGCAGCACAGCCCGACCAGCCTGTGAGCATCACGCCGGTTGCTGTTGCGCCTGCGCCTGTTGAGGCTGCAGCACCCGCTCCGGGTGCCCCAACCACGACGGCCGATGGCGCACCAATCATCTATGAAAAGGCCGTTGCACCGAAGGCTGCGGAAGCCGCTGGCGCGATCAGCCTGGATAACATGGCACAGGAGGCGACGACCGGGTTGCAGCAGGTTCAGACGGGCAGGGCCACGGTTCGGGCGGATGCAACGGCGGATGATTTGAACTCGATCAGTTCGCAGAAGGCTGTTGCCGCCAATAAGGCAGCTCTTTCGAGGGGGGGGCGATAATGTTGGAATATATTGCGGTAATAGCGTCGGCTGCGTTGTTTTTGGGTAGCATGCTACTATCGAATTACATCGTCGATAAACTAATAATTAGATACGGTCATATCGTAACATGTAAATGGTATTATGCTGTCATAGGTCAGGTTCTTCTAGTGGTATCTATGTCTGCTTTAATTGACTTGCTGGTGATAGGAGTCATGTATTATGTTAACATTGATTCGATTGCCGCCAGATATTTACACTGAATATTGCATAATACTCGCGGAACTGAGCGACATCTGTGGATTTATGGACAGTCGCTCCGCGACCGCTCGCGTCCTGCTGGACAGCCCTGCAGGCTGACCACAGGGCGCGGCTCTGCCCACAATTCCACAGACTAAACATCAACAAGATTTTTTGTTATTCGTAAAATAAAGGTGGCCGAATTGACGTGCTTCCTCAACGGAAGTCCCGTGCCTTCAGCAGCTCCGCCCCCTGAAGCAATGGCGTGCGGTCTTCCAGACTGAGTACAACGACATGGATCACATCGCCTTCCTTCTGAAGTCGGCCTTTACAGGCCAGAAGACGGGACGCGAGAAGAGGACAGCGGAATTTCTCCTGCACGCCCTTCCAGACAATCAGATTGGCCGTACCGGTTTCGTCCTCGATCGTGACAAACATGGTGCCGTTGGCTGTCCCTGGCCTTTGCCGCATCAACACCAATCCGGTGAGCTGGATCCGGCGTCCATCCCGCAGATAAGGAAGATCCCCGCAACGAACGATCCCCTCTTTTCGCAGGCCCGCTCGGAGAAACGCGACGGGATGCCCGTTCAGACTAAGTCCTGTCGCCCGGTAATCCTCATGCACCGACGCCCGCTCTGACATCTGCGGCAGGACAATCTCCGGCTCGATCACCTCCGGCAGCGGAAAGTTCCGACCCCGATCCGCCGCTTCAAACAGCGGCAGCGCCGTGTCCGCGAGCCCCTTGATTGACCAGAGCGCAGCACGGCGCATCTGTCCGAATACCCGGAAGGCGTCTGCTTCTGCCAGACATTCCAGGGCCGAGACCGGCACATCGGCACGGCGCCACACATCGTCAATACTCTCATAATCCGGCATCCGAGACGCGATCAGGGCGGCACCATGGGCGTTCGCCAGCCCGCGCACCATCCTGAACCCAAGCCGGACCGCCGCGTACCGTCCATTCCGGCCCCGCTCCAGGGTGCAATCCCATCGGGAGGCATTGATACAGATCGGCCGGACCTCGACGCCATGGCGTTGCGCGTCCTGAACAATCTGGGACGGCGCATAAAATCCCATGGGCTGACTGTTCAGCAGGGCGACACAGAACACATCCGGATAATGGCATTTCATCCAGGCCGAGGCGTAAGCAATCAGGGCGAACGAGGCGGCATGGCTTTCGGGGAAGCCGTAGCTGCCAAACCCTTCGAGCTGGCTGAACGTCTGTTCGGCAAAGCCCTGCTCATACCCGTTGGCCAGCATTCCGTTCACCAGCTTGTCGCGGAACGGCGAGACCCCACCTGTCATTTTGAACGTCGCCATCGCACGGCGGAGCTGGTCCGCCTCGCCTGGCGTAAAGCCCGCACAATGGATGGCCACCTGCATTGCCTGCTCCTGGAACAGCGGCACGCCCAGTGTTTTCCCCAGAATGCCGCGCAGGGTCTCGGACGGATAGGTGACAGGCTCCAGTTTCTCTCTTCGGCGGAGATAGGGATGGACCATATCGCCCTGGATTGGTCCCGGCCGAACAATCGCGACCTGAATCACCAGATCATAGAAAGTCCGGGGCTTCATGCGCGGGAGCATCGACATCTGGGCCCGGCTTTCGATCTGGAATGTCCCGAGCGTGTCCGCTTTCTGGATCATGCGATAGGTCTGTGGATCCTCGGCCGGGATCGAAGCGAGATCCATACGGGTCTGATACACGGTGTGCAGCAATTCGAACCCGCGACGCAGACAGCCGAGCATTCCCAGACCCAAGACATCGACCTTCATAAAACGCAAAATGTCGATATCGTCTTTGTCCCAAACGATGATCTGCCGTCCGTCCATGGCGGTCGGCATCAGGGGAACAAGCTGGTCCAGGCGATCCTCGGTCAGCACAAATCCGCCCGGATGCGTCCCAAGCTGACGCGGGAAGCCGAGAAGCTGGCGGGCAAGATGAAATGTCAGGCTGAGGCGTCTCTCCTTCAGGTTCAGGCCAAGATCGGCCGCACGCGCCTTGCACAGATCGGGATCGGCTAACGACGAGGCGATATGTTTTGAAAGCTGGCCGGTCAGATCTTCCGGGAGCCCCAGAACCTTGCCGACTTCCCGCAACGCGCCTTTGGGCTGATAGCGCTGCACGGTCGCGCACAGGGCCGCGCGGTGGCGGCCGTAATGCCGGTAGATCCACTGGATGACCTCTTCACGGCGGTCGCTCTCGAAATCCACGTCAATATCCGGGGGCTCCTGCCGTTCGGCCGAGATGAACCGCTCGAACAGCAGGCCCGAGCGGACCGGATCAATACTCGTGATGCCCAGAACATAGCAGACGGCCGAGTTTGCGGCAGATCCCCGCCCCTGACAGACAATCCCAAGCGAGCGGGCATGACGGACAATGGTGTTCACGGTCAGAAAATACGGCGCGTAGGCCAGAGAGCCGATCAGCTTCAGCTCGTGGGCAATCTGCGTCTCGACCTCAGGCGGTGCCCCGGCCGGGTAGCGACGCGGTAGCGCGGCCTGGACCAGACGTGTCAGGGTGTCCTGCGCGGTTTCGCCTGTGCGCTCGGTTTCGGCCGGATACTGGTACGTCAGGTCATCGAGATTAAAAGCACAGGCCTCGGCAATTCGCCGCGTGTTGGCCAGAGCGTCCGGGAAGGCAGTGAACAGGCGCGCCTGTTCTTCAGGCGCTTTCAGATGGCGATCAGCGTGAACGTGACGGCGGTGGCCGAGATCATCGACGGTACAGCCTTCCCGGATTGCTGTGACCACGTCCTGAAGAACGTGCCGGCGCGCATCGTGGTAGAGCACATGTCCCGTCACAACGCAGGCTAGACCTTGCGATGTGCAGAAGGCGGCAATCGCATGAAGACGCGCCAGATCCCCGGGCTCCCGGAGCATTGTCAGCGCGATAAACCGGATCTCTTCTTCGCCTGCCCCTTGCCCGGGCAGCTCCAGCAGGCTCTGAACGTGCCCGGGAAGCGCTGCCAGGTCCTCGGGCGGCAAGAGGATCAGGAGGAGGTCCGGTGCCGCTGCGACGAGATCCTCCCATCCCAGAAGGAACACGTCCCGCTCGCCCCGATGATGACCAAGCGTCAGAAGCTGGCACAGACCCGCCCAGCCTGCGCGATTGCGGGGGTAGGCCAGGAGCGTGCTTCCATCGCGCAAAGCCAGACGGCATCCGGGCAGGAGACGGAGACCGGCCTCCCGCGCTGCCAGATGGGCGCGGATGACCCCGGCAACAGTGTTCCAGTCGGCCAAACCGATCGTGTCATAGCCCAGAGCTTTCGCCTGGAACATCAGTTCATCCGGCTGGCTGCCTGAGCGCAGGAACGAAAACGAAGACGTCACCTGCAATTCGACGTAAGGCGCGCTCATGGCTCAGCGCCTGTGTGGATGCGGGTGCCGCCTGCTGTCAGGCGCGTTGCTGGCCGGCGCGCGCATCACGACAAATCCGGAGCGTTCCAGATAGGCGACCAGACGCTCGGCCACGAGACGGGCCATCAGTTCGGCGGCGTCATGCGTCCGCCTGCGTCCGTCATAGCACAGCGCGTGCATCAGGACTTCGGCCACGTCCGAGGTGCTGGCCGGGATCAGATCATCACGGGGCTCCATCAGAATACCCCCTGAAGAAACCACGCGCCCGACCCGGACCAGTCGTGGGTTCCGTCGCCTTTGCGAAACAGCCACAGGCGCAGGCCGGTCGTGGTCTCGACCTGCCAGTAGTCACGGATCGCGCCATAGCTTTCGGCCGTCTGCCACCACTCACCCAGCAGACGTTCGGGGCCATCGGCTGCCGCAATGCGATGCGTCTGCCGCTTCAGGACGAACTGGCGGGGCGCACCGTCCGGGAGCAGGGCAGTGACCTGCACCCGGACGGGCAGATCGAACAGAATGTTCGGCCGCGCCCAGAGCATCTGGCTCGCGAGAGGCTGTTTTGCCATGTCGTCCGGGGAAACGCGAGACTGTCCGTCTTCCGGCCAGGCGGAAAACCGGGGCGAGAGCTGATAGACGGAGGTGATCCCGGGGCGGTTGATCAGCCGGTCGATGAGGCTCGCAGGCAGTGTGTCCGCCTGACAGTCCTCTGGGTCTGAGAGCACCGGGCGAGCCGGGCCGGCCTCCATGGGCTCGCTGGCGCTGATCGTCAAAGTAACAGCCTCAATACCAAAGCCGGGCTCAATCCGGGAAATCTGATCCTTGAGGAGACGGAGGATGCGGGGCATATCCGAGGTCGGATCGGACGTGCCGACACGGATGGCCTGGACCGTGTTATCCACACGGACACAGAGAAAATCGATCTGCCGTGCGCCTTCGCCGCGACGTGACAGCAGGACGCAGGCTTCCGGCACGAGAGCGTCGATGACGGTCGCAATCGCCTCGGCTGTGCCGATAGGCTCGACAAGCGAGCGCGACAGGGAGATCCGGTCTCGCACCTGAACCACGCTCAGCGGTCTTGCCTGAAAGCCAACGGCTTCATCCAGACAGGTGAGAAGCTCCGCGCCGAACCGCTTGGCCAGAGGCGCGCGGGGAAGGGCTGCAAGCGCACCAATGGTTGTCAGTCCCAGACGATTGAGACGGGATGCTGTCTCCGGGGCAATTGGCAGGGCCGAACAGGGCAGCCGGTCCAGAGCCTGTTTCTGCTGACCAGGCGGGATGACGCAGGCGCCGTCGAGGCGCGAGCGTGCCAGAGCGCGCGAGGCCGCCGCGCTGTCGCTCAGGGCCAGAGAACAGGCATGACCTTTCTCGGAAAGGCGCGTCCGGACAAGAGACAGCATGGCCTCTTCACCACCATAAAGATGGGCACAGCCAGTTGTGTCACTGTACAGGCCATCCGGCGCATCCAGAGCGGGCAGGGGCGACAGCCACAGCAGCCAGCAACAGAGCTCGTGAAGAGCCGCATCATCGGCGTCAGTGTCCTGCTCGACGCACAGGAGGTCCGGCACAAGGCTCCGTGCCTGGGCCAGCGATTGGCCTGGTCTCAGGCCCGCTGCCAGCGCCACCGGATTGACGGCCGTGAGCGTCTGGCGGTTGTGCTCAGGCGCGTGCACGACAAGCGGGCGATCGGGGGGGTAATGATCCTGCTGGCAGAGCTGAAGGCGCTCGGTGCGCCAGAAAGGAAGCCACAGGGCGAGGAAGCGGCGCATGGTCAGGACAGTCGAGAAGCCAGTGGGCAGGACGTCCTCCACGCACCCGCAACAGCGAGACGGAAAGACGGCGGGGGCCGGGAAGCGGCAGAACCAGTCCCGGCAAACAGAGAGGGGCTGAAGGATGAGAAGTAACCTGCCAGCGTGTGGCGCAGGCACAGGGGTCCTTTCCGGATGAGCGGGAGACGCTGACAGAGCGCAGGAAGAAGCCAGTATTCCCGCTGCTTTCGGCAGCCAGATTCAGGCGACGCACTTCTGTCAGGGAGGGGATATGCGGACCAGCTATCACGACAAGGGCTCGCTCGGGACCGCGCAGGATATCCTCGGCCACAGCCAGAACACTGGCGTCATCGCTCTCAACGCAGATCAGGTGTCGGAGCGAGATCCCGGTCTGGTGCAGTCCCCAGGCATGGAGCTGAGGGGGGACCGCCCCCAGCCAGAAAACAGGCTGGCCACTGCGCGCGAGCAGAGGCAGAAGCAGGGCGAGGCTGGAACCAATTTCAAGCGGATCGGGCACCAGAATGTCATGCAGGCTAGCGGTTTTGAGGCCACCGCCTAGATGGTCATCGACCGGCTGCAGGCCTGTTGGCAGCACCCGGAAAATAGAGTGAGGCAGGCTTCGACGCTCCAGGCATCGGACCTGCTCGCGCAGACGCGCCAGCGCGTTCGAAGTCATGACTGTTCTCCTTAACGAGAACAGAAAGAGAACAAACGAACGCGGGACGCAAGTTAATTTTTAAGAGGGATCGCTATGTAAGACAGCGTCATCTCTCCGCCCAATAGGTTCAAAAGGGCCGCTTATCAGCCCATTTTGAGCGTTGTCAGAGATTCCTTTGCGGTCGTCACTTCGCTGATAAGGGCGACCTCGTTTGATTCTGTCTGCTCCGCCAGCAGGTGCGGAAGATTGTGCACAGCGTCGGCAGCAGCCTCAATGGCCGAGAGTACATGACGATGATCAGGGGAAAGCGCTTCGCTGGATCCGAGCACGCTCTGAGCTTTGGCACGGATGTTCAGAAGAGCGCGGGACAGAAGGTGAGAGGCTTCGGAACGTGCGGTGTTTGTCGGTGTGGTCATGGTCATCTCCGTTAGGGCATCTCAGTCGCTGAGTTGCTACAGACAGACTGTACCGATGACCTGTGTGAGTGCGGCATGAGGCTATCGCATCATCACAAGAACTGGATTGCGGTCGCAGCATGGCATGACGAAACTGGCTTTTCGCCCCCTAAGAGTGGGTTCGGGTCGCACTCACATTGGACGCAGATATCCTCATTGGAGGCAGCCACAAGGACTGTTCGCAACATCCGTAGGAGGGGTCTCCAACATGTTCGACAGCACGTGTGCCGCCGCGGACTCACCGACGAGCGGTAGGTCCGATGTAAAGCGAGCAAACCGCTCATACTGTATCAGAGGAGACGCAGATGTCGTCAATGAGCCATATTTCTGACAGTGAAGTAAACGAGATCGCCAAGAAAATCGTGAAGGCCGGAGAAGCAAGCTATCCGCCTGGAGCCTTTGAAAAGGCGTTTGGAAGCACAGCGCTGCAACTTGCTGGTGAAGGCTATCAGATGCGTCTGGCGCCCGCCGTACAGGCTCTCGGCTTCGAGATTGCTCTTAAGCCCTTTCCGTCGGGTGAAGGCTGCCGAGTGCAAAAGACCAACTCGAAGTAACAGCCTTCGTTCAGCGACAGGGCATAGGAATAATTAGCCAGACAGGCTGTTCCTGGCCGTGGATTTGTGGACAGCCGCCTGCAGGCGGTCACTCACGCCCCCGGGACAGCTCTTGCGAGCTGACCCAGGGGCGCTGCTCTGCCCACAACTCCACCGCACCAACAACAAAAGACACTCTATTTCTTCTGAAAAGGAAACAGAGGCACAGCGGTCGGTGTTTCTTCTTTGATAGTCTGTCCTGCATGGGACATTCGGCTTCAAAACAGAAGAGCAGTCATGTGTAACCTCTATGCCCAGACATCCTCACAGGATGAAATCCGCGCTCTTGCGGAGGTTCTCAATGACCATACGGGCAATCTTCCCCTCATGCCGGATGTCTATCCGGATTACGCGGCGCCGATTGTGCGCAACGGGCAGAACGGCCGGGAACTGGTTCTGGCCCGATGGGGCATGCCGTCGCCGGCCTTTGCCCTGAAAGGCCATAAGGTCGACCGGGGGGTAACGAACATCCGCAATACGGCGTCTCCGCACTGGCGACGCTGGCTGGGCGTTCCGCATCGCTGCGTGGTGCCGTTTACGGCCTTCTCGGAACAGGCGCGTCAGGGGGACGGATCGTTTCGTTCAGTGTGGTTTGCCGCCGATGAGGCGAAGCCTCTCCGCTTTTTTGCCGGGATCTGGACGTCCTGGACCTCGGTGCGCAAACTCAAGGAAGGCGAGGTCACGGCCGATCTTTTCGGCTTCCTGACAACAGAAGCAAACGCAGTGGTCGCGCCCTACCATCCCAAAGCCATGCCCGTCATTCTGGAAGACCGGGAAGAGATCGAGACCTGGCTGACGGCCCCCACACCGGACGCCCTGAAACTGCAGAGACCGCTGAAAGAGTCATCCCTTCAGGTTCTCTGAACAGATGAGCGATCTAGCTGGCCGTCTTTCCCTTGAGGCGGGCGATTAGCCGGGAACTTCGCATCATGGCTTCATCTGCCTGATCCATGGCTGCAGCCAGATCCTCATAATCGAATTGAACCGGATCCAGCCGGGTTAGCGGCGGGAGCTGCGTCATCTCGTCCGCCAGGACAGAGTGCGCCGTGAACGGATCATTCTTGCGCGGTCGCCCGCGCTTTCGGCCGGGAGTGGGTCGCTTGGGCGGTGTCACAACGTCGCTGAGGGATTCCATTCCAGCAAGACCGAACAGGCGATGAGCCGCCCGGTGCGTGACTTCCACAACAATGCCCCGGTCCTGGAACACGCTGAGAAGCTGCAGCGCGCTTTTCATCGACATGCCGAGACGATCCGCCAGCATGGACGCGGACACGAGCGGCTGGATCGCCAGCACGTTGATCGCCTGGGGTGCGCGCGAATGCCGACGTTGCGCGCCGCATCTTTCAAGCGCCTGCCTTCTGGCTCGCTCCAACTGACGTAGGAGGTCGTGCGCCTCGCGGACTTCGGCCAGAAGAGCATCAAGCCACCAGCACAGCCAGGACTCGATCTCCCAAGGGGTTCCTGGCGTGAGTGACTCAATGCCTGTCAGGATCAAAGGCGTCCCGAGAATATCATGGGAGTGCCAGTAGCGGCCTAACGCTGCACAGAAGGAAGCACGGGGACGACCGGACTCCAACCAGCGATGAAAAGCGATCCCTGCATCGAGGAGAGGTCCCCAGCCTGACGACTGCTCGCTCAGAAACGCTTCAGCTTCGGCAATGGCGCTCGCCTGCATCTCATCTGGGCGAGCATACCAACGCCAGATCGTAAAGGCATGAGAGGCAGCATCCACGGTCGTGCCGCGCTCAAAGCTGTCCTGCCCGATTACTCTCGGAACGAGACCGTGGAGTTCAGCGACGAGATACCAGGGATCAATTACCCAGCCATCGACAGCGCCGTGGCGCCGGATGGCGGCCAAGCGTTGTCTGAAGATAACAGCGGGCGCCACTGATGCCCCTCTTAGCGCCTGATCCAGACGCCCCAGCTCAAGACTGAACTGGGTCAGTCTTTCGGCGAACGGGGGAGCAGGCACGTACTCTACGAGGCGTCGTTCTTAGAAACGTCCGCGACATTGGCGTTCCATAAGGGCTCCAGATACTCGACAAGCTCTTTGGGCAGGGGAATGGAATGAGTGGTCTTAATCATCCGGTCGCCTATCGGCTCGATCTGATCCATAGAAAATGGAGGAGCATCCTCTAAGTCTCCGACGAAAACCGGCTCGACCAGCGTCCACTTCAGCCCGCAAGGAGACGTAAGTATTTTCTTAGTGTCTGAGTGCTGAAGAAGATCCACGGGCACTGACCTGGAGAGACTGGCCTTCAGGGCAGCAAACGTCCGGAACCCGTGCCGTTTGGAGAGTTGTTCGAGCGCCTGCGTGTAAGACAATATGCCAGACCGGCTTTCCTGTCGGGCCTGCTTTTTGAGCGCTTCAAGAGAAATCGTCATCTGAAATCCTCGACCGGAAGACTGAGTCACAGGGCCTGATTTGCGTCACACTCCGAACGGGACGTTATGACAGTCTGTTTGAGAGACTTTTCCGTTGTTTCACAGGCCGGAAGGCGCACTATATCTCTCGCCTAGCCAAGAGAATACGCGCAGCGCGACAAAGCGGCAATAACCAAAACTAAGCGCGCAACCAGTCGTTACATCTTTAACCAGTAAGCGATCCTTATAAGTGACACATAGTCGACAGAGAAAGAAATGAACGTGACGCAAGAGACCCCTCCCAATACCGGAGTAAATAGCTCCGGTCCCGAGGATAGTAGGATGATGAAAACCGCTGCGTGCCAGTTCTCTTTAGCAGCTAAGGTTCTGGCAGAAAGCCCGCACTATTCTGTGGAGACTGGCTCCCTACTTTTGCCACTCTGTACTGCCCTATCGCATGCCATTGAATGTCATCTTAAGGCCTTCCTCTGTGTGCGTGGCCTATCTCTAAAGGCTTTAGAACGTGGCCCATATGGACATGACCTCAGGGCGCTGGTTTCTGAGGCATACAAGGTCGGAATGCTAGAATTTAAGCAGCTCGACGAACTTGTTAAGATTGTCGCGGATGGTGCATCTCGGGCTACGAAATTCGCGTTTCGCTATCCGAAATCAACCGACACATACACAACATTAAAGAAACATGAGATCATTGAAGCCATCAATAACCTCGAGGCAGGCTTTCAGGAAGCTGAGGCCATAACGCCTTTAGTGAGTTTAGCCGTGTCCTCCACAGAAAATTTAGAAGACCCGAAATCAACCCATCATCAGAAAGGTCGAACAGCCGTGCTCCGCATATTTGAAAAAGAAATTCCGCTTGGAGACAAAACGAACGATGAAATCGAACAAGAGTATAATGATGCCCAGTGGGCCGGAGTTGAATTCAACTTTGAAGAACGCGACAGCTACGTGCTCGTTCAGGTCAGCGCAGAAGATACAGAGAGCGAATTTAAGCACAGGCTGATTTCAACCGGCTTCATCGAGAAGTCGTCGTAACTCTGCGAACGAAGAAGCAGCACGCGTTATACCTTGGATCAATCTGCCTGCCATCACGTCATCTAGATGCTTGCCGACACCCAAAGAGTTTGTTCCGGGGCGGAATGCGTGATGCCGAAGAACCTCAATTCATATAAAAGGTAATTCTCCGCCTTTTCTAAAAATTACCCCTTCTTCACCCCCCTATGTCCGTTAATTCTTATTATCGGACATAGGGGGTTGGGCACAAAAAAACCCGCAAAGCTGTCGCATAAGGACCGTCATGCGCGCTGGACACTGAAGTTGGAGGGATCGAAGAACCGTTAATTGATACGCTTGGCTGATGATTTCAGGCTTTTGGCGATTTGATTGACTACTTTTGGGTTCGTTTTCGGTCTGCGTTTTGAGCAGATCGGGGACTGCTCCCCGCTGGATTGCTATGCATTCGCGCTGATCCGCTCCAGGAGGAGGAAGCGGCGCATATTGTAGACGATATTGGCCAGGCCGATCCGCATGGTGGCCCGGGTGATACCGACAGTTCGGACGAACAGACCCATTTGCGATTTCTGATCGGCAAAGACGTGCTCAACACGGGATCGGATCACGGACTTTCCGGCATTCGATTTCTGGATATGCCGAGGCATAGGTTTGAGATGCGGCTTCTTCCTGTGAACCTTTGAGACAAAACCCTGCTTTTCCATGAAGTCTTCATTGGCTTTGGAGCGATAGGCGGTATCCGCCCAGACGCCTGAGGCCGTATTGGTTTTATCCAGCAGCCCTTCTCTCAATCGCGCGCCATCATTGGCGGCGGCATCCGTCGTCTTCCATTTCCGGATGAACCGAAACTTCCGGTCGATGGAAATGTGGGATTTGTATCCAAAGAACGGGATGGCGAGATCACTCGACGGCATGGTTCCATCATCCTGCCGCTTCGCTTTCGTGAACTTCAGCGTCCAGCGCGCATGGCGATCCTTGTGGGACAATTTGGATGGCTTGTCCTGCCAGTCTTCAGGAATACGTCCTGCCCGGAGATCCGCTTTCTCAGCGTTGGTATTGCGCTGCTTCGGAGCCGCTACGAGCGTGGCATCCAGGATCTGGCCTGACATCGGCAGATAACCGGCGTTTCGCAGAGTTGCATCAAACCGGTCAAACAGTCTTTCAATGGCTCTCGCCTGTGTCAGGCGTTCACGGAACAGCCAGACTGTTTTGGCATCAGGCACCCGATCTGAAAGTCCCAGACCAAGAAAGCGCATAAAGGAGAGGCGGTCGTTGATCAGATATTCCGTCCGTTCATCAGACAAATTGTTCAGCGTCTGGATCACCAGTATTTTGAACATCAGCACCGGATCAAATGGCGGTCGTCCGCCTTTACTGCCATCGGCGTAAGACAGAGCCTTGGCCAGATCAGGGCGAAACGCCTCAAAATCCACAGTCTGGGAAAACGCTTCGAGTTGGTCACCTAACCCGCTCAATCGAGCAAAGCGCTCTGCAACATCAAAGAAACCCGGCTGCTTCATCATCCATTCCGTCAATCAATGCAGGAGTGATGGAATCACACAGAGAGTCTCAAAACCAGAGGGTTTTTCGAACCCTCCATCTGCTCAGCCTCGGCGCCATCGACTTCGGCATGATCGTCGACAGTTCGCTCGTCGTGGTTGAAAATCTCATGACCCATCGTGCGCGTGACCGGGCCAGTGGACAGACTACGCCGCTGGCTTCCCTCGCAGTCTCAGCGGCAACCGAAGTCCTCCGTCCCGTAAGTTTCGGCATTCTTGTTATTGTGATGGTCTACCTGCCGATCCTGACATTGCAGGATATCGAGGGAAAAATGTTTCGCCCCATGGCGCAGACGGTCATCATGGCCCTGCTGGCCTCTCTGTTTTACTGTATTGTCGGGATACCGGTGATTGGGGCTTTGGCGATGAGGTCTGCCAACCATCATGACGATACCCGTCTGGTTGCTTTTCTTCGTCGTGGTTATGGTCCCATGCTAAACTGGTGTGAAAACCGACCACGGACCTTGTTTGGCACAACTTTCGCGATTTTTGCTTTTTCTGTCTGGACCGGTCTGCATCTGGGTGGCGAATTCATTCCGTCTCTCGATGAGGGGGCCCTGACGGTAACTACGACACGACTGCCCAGCATTTCGCTGCCCGAGGCCCTGAAGGAGGTTAGCCTTCAGGAGCGTATTCTGCGTCGCTTTCCCGAGGTTACCAGCGTTGTCAGCAATACAGGAACATCAGCCATTCCGACTGATCCGATGGGTGTTAACGAGACAGACAGTTTCATTTTTCTGAAGCCACCATCACAGTGGACCACAGCGCATACACAGGAGGGACTCGTTACGGCAATGAGTCAGGTGCTGGGCACTGAACTGCCTGGAATGGAGCAGTCATGGAGCCAGCCAGTGCAGATGCGGATGGATGACCTCCTGTCCGGTGTCAGGACCCAGATTGCCGTTTCGATCTATGGGGATGATCTCGCTACGCTGGCGCGTCTGGGGGACAGGGTAGCAAGCATCATGAAAACCATTCCCGGTGCGGCCGACGTGGCTCCACAGGGAGATGGTACCGTTTCTTTCATCCATATCGACATTAATCGTCGAAAGGCGGCACGGCTGGGTATTTCCCAGCAGGAACTTCTGAACGTGGTCGAAGCGGTCGGTGGTCATATTGGACGGCCCGTAACAGTTGGTAACGCCCTGATCAGCACGCAGGTCCGTTTCGATCCAGCCCAGGCAGGCACACGTGACCAGATTGCCCGCCTAAGGGTACGCCGTGCCGATGGCCGAGGAGCGGTCCTGCTTTCAGAAATCGCGGAGGTCACGGTACAGGACGGTCCTCCCCGTATCAGCCGGGATAATATCCGCCGTCGTCTGATCGTACAGGCCAATGTTCGTGGACGAGACCTCAGCTCCTTTGTTACCGAAGCACAGAAGGCAGTCAGCAGAAAAATCACCATGCCTCCCGGTTATCGCATCGTGTGGGCGGGTCAGTTCCAGAACCTGAAATCAGCCATGGCACGTCTGGGAGTTGTCGTGCCGATCGCATTGGTATTGATTTTTGCCCTGCTTGTCATTGCGCTGAATTCCGTCTGGCTGGCCGGACTTGTTTTCGTCAATCTGCCAGTTGCCACGACAGGTGGCATCCTGGCCCTCGCTCTGCGTGGCCTGCCATTCAGCGTCTCCGCGGGGATCGGGTTTATTGCGCTGTTTGGTGTGGCGGTTCTGAATGGCGTGGTACTCATCACCGCCATTAATTCGCTGCGCGTGGCGGGCCTGAATGCTGCTCGTGCCGCATATGAAGCCGCGGAAGAACGTTTCCGGCCGGTCATGGCGACAGCTCTGGTCGCCAGTCTTGGTTTCATTCCCATGGCAGTCTCAACCAGTGCCGGCGCCGAAGTTGAACGCCCTCTGGCTACGGTCGTTATTGGTGGTCTGATCTCCTCGACACTCCTTACCCTGCTTGTGCTGCCCTCTCTCTACGCGCGTATCATGAAAAATCGCATTGCATGAAAATCCTGATTATCGAAGACGAACCTGCACTGGGCTCGGCAGTAAGAGACCGTGTGCGCCAGGCCGGACACGTCGTCGACTGGTTCAAGACCCTGACCGATGCCCGTGCAGCCCTGATCGCCTCTTCTTATGATTTCCTGCTTCTGGATCTTGGTCTTCCAGACGGTAATGGTCGGGCCCTGCTGCGGGAAATCCGGCGGGACTGTTCATCTCTGGCCATCCTGATCACGACAGCTCAGGATCAGGTCAGTGACAGGATCGCGGGGCTGTCAGAAGGCGCGGATGATTATATTGTCAAACCTTATGATCTCGACGAACTCGTCGCCCGTATTGACGCTGTTGCCAGACGTTATGCGGCCCTGCCAGACAATGTGGTCATGATTGGTACTATCAGGATCGACCTCGCGCGCCGTCAGCTTGAACGCGATGGACAGACAGTCGATCTGTCTGCGCGTGAATGGGCTATTGTCGAACTTCTTGCGCGCCGGCCTGGAGCAGTCTGCAGTCGTGAGCAGATTGAAGACGCCCTTTATGGTCTCAGTGACGATGTGGAAAGCAACGCCATTGAAGTTTTCGTCAGCAGGATAAGGAAGAAAACCGGACCGGGTCTGATCATGACGGTCAGGGGGAGAGGCTATTGTCTCGCGGAGAACACGTCCCGATGAAGCGCTGGAGTCTGGCGTCCCGTATCGTGTCCGGAACACTGATCATCGTGCTTGGTGCCCTGGTGCTTCTCAGTATTCTTGTTGCGGCCTTTACCCGCTATGAAGTTACGGAGCGTCTTGACAACTCGTTACAGGAAGTGGCCGAGCGTCTGGAGTTTGTCATCAGTGAACTGGACAGAACCGACAGGGCTTCTGCCACCCCAGGTGGTCAGATCGCGCAACTCCCCGGGGTGAACCGGCGAACGTTGGCCTACCAGATCACCACACCGGACGGTCGCCTTGAGGTCAGGTCACAGAATGCGCCGGAGACGCTATTCGTACCACGTCTGAAGTCAGGATTTTACAACATCTCATTATTCAGAGTGTATGTCGTACCATCAGCGTCTGGTCGCCATTACATTCTGGTGGGTGAGCCGACTTTTCACAGAAATGAAGCTGTCAGGCGGGCTATTCTGATTTCAGTTCTGCCAATGGTAATATTTTTCCCGGCGATCTGGATTTTGGTCCGCTGGCGTGTCCGTCGCGCCATGCGTCCTCTGACCAGCCTTCAGCAGGAAATCAGGAGCCGGGGAGGATCGAATCTGGCACCCGTTCCCCCATTGGATCTCCCCGAAGAACTGGTGTCCATTCACTCGGCCGTCAATCTCCTGCTTGAACGTCTGAAAATGGCGCTTTCGACAGAGCGCGCTTTTGCGGCCAACGCGGCCCATGAGTTGCGTAATCCAGTAGGAGCGCTTCTTGCACAGGTTCAGGTTCTCAGGAATTTTCTTGTAGGGTCGGACTATGAAGAGCGTGCAACGATCATCATGCAGCAGGCCCGCAGAATTGGCCGGATGATGGAAAAGCTGCTTCAGCTTTCACGAGCGACATCAGGGATCGCACTCACCGGGAGCATGTTCGATCTGGTGCCTGTCATTCGATTTCTGGCAGAAGAACTTGAGCGGGAAAAAAACCAGACGATTGAATTTTCTGGAGCATCTCATCTCATGATCCGGGGCGATATGGATGCAACAGGTATCCTGTTTCGCAATCTTCTCGAAAACGCCGTTCTTCATGGTTCATCTGTGCAAGCCGTCAGTGTGATCATCACGCAAGATCATAAAGTCCTGATCTGCAATGATTGCGAAACGCTGCCATCTGAAGTTTTGCGGGATATGGAAAAGCCTTTCGTCAGAGGAGAGACCGATGCCGAAGGCAGCGGCCTCGGCATGGCGATTGCGCGACAGATAGCTCAGCAGCTGCATGCAGACATGGTGGTGAGTTCGCCTATACCTGGAACGGACAGAGGCGTCCTGGTGACAGTTCGATTGCAGGTCAGTTAGATCAAAGATTACGTCTGAACGGACCAGGAACTCTGACGCTCTATCCATCAAATCCTGGGACTAAACACATCGAACTGTTCCGCCATTTCCCGGCTCACAGCTTTTCAGGCAGGCAGTGTTCTGATCTGCGCTCGCTGTAGCGATCGACAAGGTAGTCGGCCCGGTCCCGCAATAGCCATGTGAACTTCATCAGTTCCTCCATGACATCCACCATGCGGTCATAGAGGGGAGACGGTTTCATCCGGTCGTCGTCACCGAACTGGGTATAGGCCATTGGCACGCTGGACTGGTTGGGGATGGTGAACATCCGCATCCATCGGCCCAGAACCCGCAGGGCATTGACGGAATTGAAGCTTTGCGATCCGCCTGAGACCTGCATGACCGCCAGCGTGCGGCCCTGCGTCGGACGGATCGAGCCTTCGGACAATGGCAACCAGTCGATCTGGTTTTTGAACACAGCGGTTATGTTGCCGTGCCGTTCGGGGCTGCACCAGACCTGGCCTTCCGACCAGATCGACAGTTCCCGCAGTTCCTGCACTTTCGGATGCGTGGCAGGCACGGAATCCGCTATCGGCAGGCCGGTCGGGTCGAACACCCGTGTCTCGGCCCCCAGCACCTTCAGGATGCGTTCCGCCTCAAGCACCAGCAACCGACTGAAGGATCGGGGACGCAAAGAGCCGTAGAGCAGCAGGATACGCGGCGGATGGTCCACACGCGGTTGCGGTTCCAGCCGCGCGAGATCGACCCGTTCGAGATACTCCGGATGCAAGGCTGGCAGCTCAGGTTCGGTCATATATATCGGTCCTGTCGTGTATTACGGGTGACTGATCCGGGGCAGCCATAGGGCCAGCGCCGCGAGTGTTGCCAGCAGGACGGGCGGCGTAATCGCCAGTCCGACCTTCATATACTGCCCCCATGTGACCCGATGGTTCTTGGATGCCAGCACATGCAGCCACAGCAGTGTTGCGAGACTACCAATCGGCGTGAATTTCGGCCCGAGGTCGCAGCCGATGACGTTGGCATAGATCATCAGGTCGCGTGTCAGTGGCGTGATGTCGTGAGCCTGTTGGATCGCCAGCGCCCCGACCAGCACACTCGGCATATTGTTCATGATGGACGACAGAACAGCCGCTAGAAAGCCGGTGCCGATGGTGGCCGTGAACGTCCCTTGATGACCGAGCCAGACCAGTGCGGTCGCAAGGTAGTCAGTCAGCCCAGCATTGCGCAGCCCGTAGACCACCAGATACATGCCCAGGGAGAAGATCACGATCTGCCACGGGGCGCCCCGCAGCACCTTGCGAACAGGGATGACCCGACCATATCCGGCGACGAGCAACAGGATTCCGGCGGCCAGGCAGGCCACGACACAGACCGGGATATGAAACGGCGCCGTCAGGAAATAGGCCGCCAGAACCAGGGCCAGCAGTGGAAATGCCGCCCGGAATACATGAGGGTCACGAATGGCCGTGGCAGGTGCGGGCAGTTCGGCGACGGGATAGGTCGCAGGCACCTGCCGCTGGTAATAGAGCCACAGGACGGCAAGTGTCGCGCCAAGGGCAGCCAGATCGACGGGGACCATGATCGCGGCGTAGCGGTCAAAGGGAATGTCGAAAAAATTGGCGCTGACGATGTTCACCAGATTGGAAATCACCAGCGGCAGGCTGGTGGTATCCGCGACAAAGCCGGTCGCGATGATGAAGGCCAGCGCCGCGCCATGGTTCAGACGGAGTTGTGTGAGGATGGCAATGACGATGGGCGTGAGCAGCAGGGCCGCACCGTCATTGGCGAACACGGCCGCGATGGCCGCCCCCAGTAGCACGATGAGGGGAAACAGCGTCCGGCCTCGCCCTTTGCCCCAGCGCACCACATGCAGGGCCGCCCAATGGAAGAACCCGGCCCCATCCAGAAGCAGCGAGATGATGATCAGCGCGACAAAGGTGAAGGTGGCGTCCCAGACGATGTGCCAGACGACAGGAATATCGTGCCAGTGGATGACATCGGTCGCCAGTGCCACGGCGGCACCGGCCATCGCACTCCAGCCGATGCCGAGACCCCGTGGCTGCCAGATGACGAAGACCAGCGTTGCAATGAAAATGGCGAGGGCCAGCATCAGACGATCCGCTTTCCGGCCTCATCCACGATCTTCTCGCCGTCCTCCCTGGCGAATGCGCCGCGCTGTGGGGAGGGAAGAATATCCAGCACCGTTTCGGACGGACGGCAGAGCGCAACACCGAGTGGCGTTGCGGCGATGGGCCGGTTGATCAGGATCGGGTGTGCGATCATGGCGTCGATCAGCGTATCATCGCTCAGGGCCGGGTTGTCGAGGCCGAGTTCGTGAAAGGGCGTGCCCTTTTCCCGCAGGATCGCGCGCACCGGAACCCCCATACGGGCGATCAGATCGACCAGTTCCGCGCGGCTGGGTGGCGTTTTCAGATATTCGATGATCCTGGGCTCCTCGCCGCTATTGCGGATCAGTGCCAGCACGTTGCGCGACGTGCCGCAGGCCGGATTGTGGTAGATGGTGACGGTCATGGGCAGGAGGCCGGGCTCGGGCTGCAGGAAGACAGGTTCGCGATCAGGGGCGCGCAGAGTTCGGGGCTGCCCGCACAGCAGTCCCTGACGAGGAAAAGCATCAGGTCGCGCAGGCGCGGAAGACACGCACGATAGACGATCAGCCGGCTATGGCGCTGCGAGGTCAGCAGGCCAGCGCGCGTCAGGGTGGCGAGATGGGCCGATATGGTGTTCTGCGGGACATCGAGGTGCCGCGCGACGTCCCCGGCGGGCAGCCCGTCCGGTTCGTGGCGCACCAGCAGGCGGAAGATCTCCAGCCGCGTGGACTGGGACAGCGCGTTGAGGGCCGAGAGTGCGGATTCTGTATCCATAAATCGACGATCACGGATATATGGGATGAAGTCAAGACTACCCAGGACATGCCTCGTTCAGAGCTTGGAACGCGGCTTCACACGCCGAACAGGCGGCCGATCCCGCCCGTGACGATCATTGCCACAATACCCCAGAACGTCACACGCAGTGCTGGGCGCAGAGGCGCTGCGCCGCCGGCAATCGCGCCAACGACCCCCAGAACAGCGAGAACCACGACGGACGTCAGGGACACGCCCCAGGACACCCACGCCACGGGCGTCAGAACCGCCGCCAGCACAGGCAGTAGTGCTCCGGATGAAAAGGCGGTTGCCGAGGCGAATGCCGCCTGTATGGGGCGTGCCGCCGTGGCTTCGGACAGACCCAGTTCATCCCTTGCATGGGCACCGAGCGCATCATGCTTCATGAGGGCAACGGCGACCTTGCGCGAGAGGTCTTTATCCAGCCCTCTCTTCTGATAAATCCCGGCCAGTTCGGTGACTTCGCCCTCCCAGTCCGTGACCAGTTCCTGTTTCTCGCGGGCGATGTCGGCGTGTTCGGAATCGGCCTGGGAACTGACCGAGACATACTCGCCCGCCGCCATGGACAGGGCGCCCGCGACAAGCGCGGACAGTCCCGCGACGAGAATGCTGCCGCGTGTCGCATGAGAACTGGCAACGCCGACGATGAGGCTGCCGGTCGACAGCGTTCCGTCATTGGCGCCGAGAACAGCCGCACGCAGCCATCCCAGTTTCTCGACGGCATGACGTTCGGCCAAAGGATGGAGACGCGACATAAGATGACCTGCTGCTTCTGGTGAATACAAATAAAGGTTAAGATGCATCATTTGCCGCGACAACAGATATTTCATTCTGATATTGCGAGTTATTTTCAATATTATTTATGTTTTAGGAAAATCTGTTCTGTTCAGAATCCTGTCAGGTAAGCATGATACGGAAGTGGATTCAGGGTTCTTTTTTGCCGAGACGTATATGCCTTATTCAACGCCGGACATCACAGATAGCCTGCTGCGTTACGACAGGCCGACGATCATCCTTCACTGGATGACGGCCTTTCTGGTGCTGCTTCAGTTTGCTCTTGGCGAAACCTGGAACTGGCCAACAAAACCCGTCCATCATCTGATGGTGGTCGCGCATCTGACAGCCGGCATCCTGCTGACCGCAATTATGGTGTTCCGCATTGTCTGGCGTCTGACGAAAGGCCGGCATCTGTCGGACCTTCTCGTGCCTGTGGACCGGGTATTCGCCCTTGGAGCAGAGTACACGCTCTATGTGCTGCTTCTGGCGGAAATCTTGCTGGGCTATCTCTGGCGATGGGGTGCCGGGCAGACGATGAGTTTTTTCGGCCTCCTGATTCCATCCCCGTTCGCGCGGTTCCCGGCGGAAACCGTGACGTGGTTTCAGACGCTACATTACTGGAACGCCTGGTTGATTATGGGTCTTGCGACAGGCCATGGCGCGGCGGCGCTTTTTCATCAGTTTGTCCTGAAAGACAAAGTGCTTGGACGCATGCTGCCGCGGGGTTCCTCACTCAGTCAGTGATTGCGATCGGGAACCTATCTGATTTTCATGATTGGGCAGCATCGTGATGCTGGATTGCCAACAACGTCAGCTTTTTTCGGCTTCCGTTGTACAACAGATGTTCCGCTGTCCCCCCCATAGCGGCCATTTTAATAAGCGTATCGGGACTTATGTTTTCTCAGCGAGCCGCGGAAAGCAGATCACTCACCAACGACGGCCGCTTCTCCAACATCGCCAGCAAAACCTGGGCTGGTCCGGTTGGCTGACGACGGCCATGCTCCCAGTTCAGAAGGGTCCCCTTGGCGACCCCGATACTTCTGGCAAACTGTGCCTGAGAGAGTCCGGTCCGGGTTCTGATGGCCGCTACGTCAACCGACGGAACGCGGACCTGGTGGGTCACGCTGTCCTCGACCGGAGCTTCCGCATAGGCGAGAGCCTCATTCAGCCCCTGCAGAATGCTGTCATAAGCGCTCATGATGGTTCTCCGTATTTCGCAACAAGCGTCTTGCTCAAGTCTACCAGGGCGGCCTGTTCAGATCGCGTCAGATTGTCTTTCTCGTTTTTGGCAAAAACGGTCAGCAGGAACAGAGGCATCTGTCTTCCGCCAAAAACGTAGAGAGTTCTGTACCCTCCCCTCTTCCCACCACCCTCGCGGGAAAAGCGGACCTTTCGCAGACCGCCACCTAAAGAAATGCCAGAATCTGGCATCGCAGCGAGCATGTCGATCAGAGCCGTCCGGTCGTCGTCTGACATCAGGGCTTTTGCCCGCTTTATGAATTCAGGCAGTTCGACAACGGTCTGCAGCTTTGACATTCACAAAAATCTATACGTCATTGGCTCATACGTCAACGGCGTATAGTTCGGAGACATGAAGGGCGTGATGGGCATTTAGACAAACAGCCGTTCAGAAACCTCAAGGAATACCAAAAATCCGCAGTTTTCCGCCATAAAATCTATGTCCATTTTTTTACTTTATCGGACATAGGGGTGAAGCACAAAAAAGACCCACAAAGGTCTTTTCGAGGCGTGTTCCAATGATGCTCATGCAAGGACAACGTCTGCTTCCAGAAAGACAGCCTGATCGTCTCTGGCCCTCTTCGCGATTGCCGTTTCAACTTACGCAGGTCTGTAACCATTCTGAGGCTCGCGGCTGACTTGGGGGGTAAGCAGAACGTCCGGTTTACCGATGTACCCTCATATACCGGTCATTCAAACGAATCTTCTTCCCGGTAAATTGCATCACGCAGGGACGGACATTGAAGTTATTACTTCGAAGTTCCCGAGGGGATGGGCTTCGCCATTGATGATGGCGTCAATACGGTGGTTGCCTGGAAAATGACGACGTGTGGTCATAGTCGCCAAAGACACCGTAGCACTGAGCGCGATCTTTTCTCCGGAGTGTATCGTAAGGGTGCGAAGCCTGAAAAACTTTGCGCGTGAACTTCCGTTGGCTTTCACAAAATGCACGGTATAGCCGATTAGCAAGCGCTGGCTCTGTTGTGCAGTGCTCACGACTTCAAAAGAAACGCGCGTGTTTCCACCCAGTGTGACACGCTGCGGGGCGATCGCGACGCCTGATAAACGTATCGAAGGATTTGCTGCACCTCCCAATATGCGTATTGCATCCTGATTGCCAGTGGCGACGAGCGAGCGAAGAGCATGGCGGACAATCCAGGTACGTCCCTCAGGCGCTTCTTGCGCCCAACGGCGGCAGGTCTCGATAACCAATTCAGGATGATCTTTAGCGATATCGTTCAGATTGTTCGCGACCGAACGTCGCACATAGGGCACAGGGTCGTCTCTGAGACGTTCAAGCAATTCAATTACAGGGCGCGGATTGTGCTGAAACGCGCGCAAACGAGGCGCCCATGGCAGGCGCGGGCGCATCCCCTCCGAAGCCAATCGACGCAGATGCGCGTTGTCGTCATCAGCCCATACCAGCATCTGCTCGTAGGCTCGTTCCGGATACTTCACCAGAAAGGCTCGGATACTGAATTCAGCAGTAAACCTCTTGGTGAGTTCAGCCTGAACCCGCATGGCTGCCTCATAGTCGTCAAGGCCATATTTTCGAACAAAAAGGACATGCGGCATGTAACGAAGCGCCGCACCACCAATTTTACCGGTCGGCGGCAATTCTGGACCAAGAGATGCGTCAATGACAGCGGCGGCTTCAGCAAACCGCACAGGCAGATATACACGCATGGCGTCCGCGATATGTGCAGCACGACCGGTGAGTTCCAGTTTGTTCAGGCCCTCCATTGAACGCGCGATGAAGGCGTCGGCATCAAAAGAGATATCCACGGCACGAAATTCGGCGGCAATCTCACATATGAGCGCCAGGCTGAATATGTCTTTCATAGCTGGAAATCTCTTACCGGGTCATTTCGGATAAGGTGCGTGTCACCGAGATCGAATGCAGAGAGAGGGACAACATGCAAGGCGTATCTTGATACCTTTTCGCAACAGATCTAAAATTTCACGTTTATCGTTAGGCATTGGGACAAAAAAGGGCTGATCATGAACAAGAAAAATATACCGGTAAGTGAATATAAAGATGTTCGAGGGCTCCTTGAAAGATATGTCGAGGCCTTGCGCACTGGCAATGCCGACAGCATGTCCGGCATATTTCATAAAGATGTCGTGACGCATGGTATCGTCGACGGTGAGCTTGTGGGGGGCACTGGCAATCTGGCGGCCGAATTTATCAGGGCCCACGGAGCTTCCCCGGAAATCACATCTCATATCGATATACTCGACATTACTCCTGTCACGGCGGTCGTGCGCATTATTACCGAAAATGATGCCATTGGCTCTGACTGTTGTGAATATCTTAATCTGATCAAAACAGGCGGAAGATGGTCGGTATTCTCCAAAGCTTTTCTGCAATTCGATAAGTGAGCAACTTCACAAGGCACCCGTCATATTTATATCCATTGTGGTAAAAAAGGGGAGGGAACCAGAATGTCAGGCCGGAAAGCCCGCAGATATGACAGATGCCGGGCGCCGCTTCTTCTCGATTATTTCTGCACGACAGCCATCATGTTCTGGCTATAAATCCTGATCCTGATAATTCGGTGCGAATATGTTATGGAGTTACTTCGCGATTCCGGTAAGGCTTCATTCACTTATGCCAACAACGATTTTCCAGAAGATTTTTACTCATCGTTCAAGTGGTTGGGCCCTTATCCAATCTTGAATTGTGATCACCCGGGAACATCCGCTTTCAAGAATATAAAGATAGATCCTTTACGTCCGACATGAAGGCGATTGTGTTGAAAAACTCCGTCTTGCGGTAATTGTTTCCTGCTGATTCAGTATCGTCACAGGCTGGAGGGCGATGCGGATGATGGGCGAGCGGATCGTGATGCAGGAGGCGCTGTTCTACGAGTTCAGGCTTGAGCAACATGTTCCTGAACGCCACATGATGCGGCTGATTGATCGTTTCGCAGATCTGACTGCGGTTCGTAATCACTTGAAGCCGTTCTACAGCGATACAGGTCGCCCCTCTATCGATCCTGAACTGCTAATCCGTATGCTGATCATCGGCTACTGTATGGGAATCCGTTCCGAGCGTCGCCTGTGCGAGGAGGTTCACCTGAACCTCGCCTATCGGTGGTTCTGCCGTCTTGGTTTGGACGGCGCAGTGCCGGATCACTCGACGTTTTCCAAGAACCGGCATGGCCGTTTTCGGGAGAGCGACCTGCTTCGGCAGGTTTTCGAGACGACCGTTCGCCGTTGCATTGCCGAGAACCTGGTAGGCGGCGAGAGCTTTGGTGTCGACGCCAGCCTGATCCGGGCCGATGTCAATCGGCAGCGGGCCGTCCCCGGAGACGAGGGACTACCGCCCGATGCCGCTGGCCGCGCGGTGCAGGAATATCTTGAAACGCTGGACGACGCAGCCTTCGGCGGCTCAACACCCGTCGTGCCGAAGAAGCTGGCGCCGACGGATCCGGCCGCCCGCTTCACGGCCGCCACGCCGGAACGAGCGTTCTTTGCCTACAGCACGAACTACCTGATCGATCTGGATCACGCCGTAATCATGGATGTGGAAGCCACAACTGCTGTGCGTCAGGCCGAAGTCACCGCCCAACGCCACATGGTCGATCGCGTGCAGGAGCGGTTCGGTGTCTGGCCGGCGCGACTGGCCGCCGACACCGCCTATGGCGATGCGCCGAACCTGGCGTGGCTGGTCGACGAACGCGGTATCGAACCTCATATCCCGGTGTTCGACAAATCTGCCCGCAGCGACGGGACGTTTGCCCGGTCTGATTTCAGGTTTGACCACGAGCACGATCGATATATTTGCCCGGCCAACAAAGAATTGCGTTCATCGCAACGCAACTCTGCGGTGTCTCGCTCACAGGTCGATCAGGACGGGTTCATTCGCTACCGTGCCAGCAAGCACGATTGCGACGGCTGCGCATTTCGACAGCGCTGCACGCCGAATACGCCAGCCCGCAAAATCATGCGCTCGATCCATGAAGGCGCCCGGGATATGGCCCGCGACCTCGCGTTGACGGACGCCTATGTCACGGCGCGTCGACAGCGAAAGAAGGTCGAGATGCTGTTCGCCCATCTCAAGAGAATTCTAAAACTGGACCGCCTGCGATTGCGCGGTCCAAAGGGCGCTCATGATGAGTTTCTCCTCGCCGCAACCGCCCAAAACCTCCGCAAGATGGCCAAGCTCGTCCCACCGCGGGTAGCGATGGCGGCAGAGTGAGGTGAAGAGGCCAATCAGGCTAACCCCACGGTGCTTTCATCCGCAATCACAGCAAGGCTTTTTCAACACAATCAAGGCGTAAGCGGACCTGCTGCTTACGCCTCATGTTGGTCATAGGACAAGGCGCCCCGCTTTCCCGATACCGGACATTACCGATTTTTTCTTAACGTAAGACACGGAGGTCTCCCGCGGTGGCGGCTTGGATGCCTGCATAATGCCTTCCACGAAATCGGCGAACTGACGGGCTTTGGCAGTCATCATCCGTCCTGCGGGAAAGACGGCCCAGAGATCGATTGTCGGCAGGGACCACGCTTCAAGAACGCGAACGACGGTGCCAGTGTCGAGTTCTGGTGCAAACATCCAGTCGGACGCGATTGTCAGTCCCATATCTGCCAGAACGGCGGCCCTGAGCCCTTCCGCAGCGCTGATCTTAAGTCGTCCGCTGACAGAGACCGACACCGTGGCCCCTTCTCGCAGGAAGGACCAGGCGCTTGGTAACTGGCTGTAAATGATCGCCTCATGGTTCGCCAGATCCGCGGGAGAGCGGAGGGCAGCTGCCCGTTTGAGGTAGGCAGGCGTAGCGAGGGCCGAGCGTCGTCCTGTGGCGATCTTGCGGGCGATTGCCGTGGAATCCGCGAGTGTCCCCATCCGCAAGGAAATATCGACGCCTTCCGCCACGAGATCGATCATCCGGTCATCAAGAATAATCTCGACGGTCAGTTGCGGATGTTCCGCTAGAAACCGCGGTAGTTCAGGAATGATGTGCAGTCTTGCAAACGTCGTTGCCGCCGACACCCGCAATCGCCCTGAAAGGCCTGCGCCCGCACCTTTGGCAGCAAGCTCCGCTTCATCGGCCTCCTGAATGGCGTTCCTTGCCCGTTCGTAAAAGTTCTGTCCGGCCTCGGTCGGTGTCAGGCCGTGTGTGGAACGGATGAGCAGACTGACCTGAAGGCGCGCCTCAAGCTGCGCGATGGTCTTCGAAACTGCGGGCTGCCCCACTCCGAGTTGTCGTGCGGCGCTCGAGAACGATCCCGTGTCTACCACGCGTATGAACGTGGCCATTGCCTGATACCGGTCCATGATATTCCTCCAGGGAATGATCCTTATCGCCTCAAGAGCTCTGCCCTGTCGAGCATGGAAGAGGCATCTCTGGTGCATCAACCCGGACAGGCCGGGTTTCAAAGGAGCCCAGAGATGTCCGGTTCATTCATACGCGCTACGTCTGGACTGGTCGTTGCAGACAGTCTTCTGGCTTTTCAGCTGACAGGCAGCCTGCTGCACGCTGCCTCTACCCTTCTGGGGCATGTCATGTCCGGCCTGTCTTCTACAAGACAGGGAGAAACCGCCGATGTTTGACGTCTACGCTTTCGCAACACCCAACAGCGTCAAGGTGACAATTGCACTGGAAGAGCTTGATCTTCCCTACACGCTTCATGGCGTGAACGTCCGCAAAGGGGAGCAGAAGACCCCGGAATTTCTAGCCCTGAACCCTAATGGCAAGGTGCCAGTTCTCTTGGAAACGGATGAGACGGGACAGGCATTTTCTCTAACAGAGTCAGCCGCCATTCTCGTTTTCCTGGCGGAGAAAACAGGCCGACTTCTTCCCGCTCATGGTGAAGCTCGTGCGCTTGTTTTCGAGCAGTTGTTCTTCCATGCCTCTGGCCTCAGCCCGGCCTTCGGACAATCCGGCTTTTTTCAGCGGTTTGCGGCAACGCCCGAACCGATTGCTCTAGAGCGTTTCTCCACCGAGGCAAACCGCACGCTCCATGTCCTCGATACGCTTCTGGAGAAAAACCGGTACGTGGCTGGAGACGAGTTTTCCATCGCCGATATCGCCCATTTCGGCTGGCTGTGGCGTCGCGGTTTTCCCAATATCACGTTTGAGAACACGCCTCATGTGGCCCGCTGGTATGCGGATATCGAAAGCCGACCTGCCGTGCAACGCGGCATTGCCCGTATCGAAGCTCTGGTCCCCAAGGACTGAGACAGATCCTTCCAAGGAAAAATCATGTCCAAACTGTTTACCCCGTTCAAGGCAGGGCCGCTGTCGCTCGATCATCGTATCGTCATGGCCCCGCTGACACGTTTGCGGTCAGAACCCGGCGACAAAGCAGGCACGCTGATCCGCGAGTATTACACTCAGAGAACGTCGCAAGGCGGCCTCATCATTTCCGAAGCAACCCCGGTGGCCCGGGAAGGCTACGGTTATGCTGGCGCCCCTGGCATTTACGAGGATGCGCAGATCGAAGGATGGCGCGCTGTCACAGACGCCGTGCATGCAGGCGGTGGGAAAATCGTCATGCAACTCTGGCATGTTGGACGGCAGTCTCACCCAGACCTTCAGCCAAACGGTAAAGCCCCGGTCGCGCCGTCAGCCATTCAGGCCGAGGGTGACGCCTATACGCCCAATGGGCCCCGACCGTTTTCGATGCCCCATGCGCTGGAGCTTAATGAAATTCCGGCTGTGATCGACCAGTACCGTCAAGGTGCAGCCCGCGCTAAAGCCGCCGGTTTCGATGGGGTGGAAATCCATGGTGCGAATGGTTACCTCCCGGACCAGTTTCTGCAGGACGGGACCAATCACCGCACGGATGAGTATGGCGGCCCGATCGAAAACCGCGCGCGGTTCCTGCTGGAGATCACGCAGGCTGCCATTGATGTGTGGGGAGCAAATCGCGTCGGCGTCCGGCTTAGCCCGAGTGGCACTTATGGCTCCATGTCAGATAGTACTCCGCAGGAGACCTTCGGGTATGTCGCTGCAAAACTTGGCGCTCTGGGCATTGCCTATCTGCATGTCGTCGAACCCCGCATCAAGGGAACGGAACTGATCTCGGAATCAAAGCCGGTAGCGGCAAAGCAACTGCGCCAGCATTTCCATGGCACCATCATTGCTGCAGGCGGCTTCACTGGTGAGAGCGCAGAAGCAATTCTTCAGGCAGGTGATGCCGACGCGGTGGCGTTTGGCCGGTCTTTCATCAGTAACCCCGACCTGCCGGATCGTCTGCGCCACAACCTGCCGCTCACTCCATACGATCGCACAACTTTCTACGGCGGCGGGATACAAGGATACACCGATTATCCCAAGGCCCCGACTTCAGACTGACGGCCATTCCGGCGGGGAATGACCAATAGTCCTTCGTGCCATCATCCCTGAAAAAACCAGCGGCCCTATCGTCAGGTGTCGCTTCATTTCAAAGGAAATACCCATGTCTCTTCAAGCAAAACTCGATGCTTTCAAAGCTGACTTCGAAGCGGGCAAGCCGCCTTACAATGTTCCCGCGTCCGTGATTGAAGTCATGCATCGTGCAACCGCTGAATTGATCGCTTCAGGTGCAGCAGAAAAAGCGCTTAAAGCTGGCGACAAAGCTCCGCCTTTCGCCTTGAATGATCCGGAAGGCAATCCGGTATCCTCCGCAGATCTGTTGTCAAAAGGCCCATTGGTCATCAGCTTTTATCGCGGTGTGTGGTGCCCCTACTGCAATATGGAGCTTCAGGCTCTTGAGGCTGCACTTCCGTCTTTCCGCGAACTCGGCGCAAGTCTGATTGCCATCTCACCGCAGACGGCCGTGAACAGCCGCAAGTCAGTCCGTCAGAACCATCTCGATTTTCCCATCCTGTCGGATGTCCATAATGACGTTGCAGCGGCATTCGGTCTGCGGTTTGCACTGCCGGACTATCTCGTGGATCTCTACACCAGCCTGAAAAACGATCTTCCGTCTTTCAATGGTGATGAGAGCTGGACCCTGCCGATGCCCGGCCGTTTCGTCATCGGGCAGGATGGCGTGATCCTCTATGCCGAAGTCAATCCGGACTACACACGCCGTCCGGAGCCGCAAGACATGCTGCCAGCACTTCGAAAAGCAACACAGGCTTCGGCAAACTGATTATGAGCCTTTTGGCGTCCGGATATGGCCCTATCAGCTCTTGGTAGGGCCAGCCCGGTCGCCATCAGGCAAAAGCTTTTCCTGCACTGACCCCAAGGGAGTAGCCCATGATTCACTTCTACTATGGCCCCGGTCCGAACCCGGCAAAGATTGCACTGTTCCTGACTGAAACAGGCATGACTTTCGAAGCCGTCCCGGTCGATATCTATCGCGGTGCCCAGCATGATCCCGCATTTCGGGCCATCAATCCCAATGGCAAAGTACCTGCTCTCGTAGACACGGATGGTCCACAAGGCAGTCCCGCAATCCTGTTCGATTCAACGGCCATCCTTCTCTATCTGGCTGAGAAAACGGGACAGTTCCTTGGAACGGCGGAGGATCGTCCCCAGCTTCTGTCGTGGCTGATGTTTGTTGCAACGGGTCTTGGTCCGTTCTCAGGACAGGCTGTGCATTTCCAGCATGCGGCACCGGAAGGTCTGGACTATGCGGTCCATCGATATCGTCGTGAAGCGGAACGGCATTATCAGGTCCTGAACGATCACCTGGAAGGGCGATCTTTCATTGTCGGCGATCATTATACGATTGTGGACATGTCGGCATGGGGCTGGCTGGAACGGGCAGCACGGATCATGAAAGGTGATGAGCGGCCGCTTGAACGCTGGCCCAATCTAAGCCGTTTCATGGACAGGATGAATGCTCGTCCGGCAGTCGATCGTGCTCATGCCATCATGAACGGGCACGCATTCAAGACCGTGATAGACGAAGATGTGCGTCAGGCCATGTACCCGACCAGTGTCTTTCCAGTGTCAAAAGGAACAGTTTCATGAGTGAACCCTCCGATTATACACCCCCCAAAGTCTGGACATGGACTGCACCAAGCGGCGGAAAATTCGCCAGTACGAACCGCCCGACTGCCGGCGCCACCCACAAGCAGATCCTTCCCGTTGGCCGTCACCCGCTCCAGCTCTATTCTCTGGGCACTCCCAATGGTGTGAAAGTCACGATCCTCCTTGAGGAGCTGCTTGCTGCGGGTCATACACAAGCCGAATATGACGCATGGCTTATTCGCATTGGCGAAGGGGATCAGTTCGGCTCGGGCTTTACGGAGATCAATCCGAATTCAAAGATTCCGGCCCTTGTCGATCATAGCGGCGATCAGCCTCTGGCCATTTTTGAGTCCGGGTCAATCCTGCTGTATCTGGCCGAAAAATTCGGTGCTTTCATTCCCAAGGATATTGCCCATCGGACAGCATGCCTGAACTGGCTTTTCTGGCAGGTGGGCAGTGCGCCCTATATCGGTGGCGGATTAGGGCACTTCTATGCTTATGCGCCAGAGAAAATCGAATATGCGATCAATCGATTTGCCATGGAAGCCAAACGGCAACTGGATGTGCTTGATCGGCGTCTAGCGGAAAGCCCTTTCATAGCTGGCGAAGACTATACAATTGCCGATATGGCCATTTTCCCGTGGTACGGTGGCCTGGTAGAGGGGTGGCTCTATAATGATGCTGCCACATTCCTGAGCGTTCAGGACTATCCCCATCTCAGGGCATGGGCAGATCGACTTCTGGAACGGCCTGCCGTTCAGCGTGGCCGTATGGTCAACCGAACATCCGGAGACTTCTCAAGCCAGCTTCATGAACGTCACGACGCATCCGATTTTGAGACAAAAAGGCAGGATCGTCTTGGTAGTAAAACATAGATTATCGACGTCCGGATTCTTTCACACATTTCTAGAACCGGACATTCCGGTTTCCCCCCTTAGCGGACTTTCATTGCTTCATCTGCCCATAGGGCAATCTCACTTGCGGAGGGATTTTCAAGGTTCTCCGCTGCCTCAGCAGCGCTCGCTGCAAGACGATGCATCGTTACTGTCCAAGGGGCGTCTTCCGCTTCGTTCGGGAGGGCGGCGTTGATATACGCGCAGGCATCCACGAACTGCCTCAGTCCCTCGACGAACAGGGCTTCACAATCGGCCATGCTGCAGTCTTGCCGGTGATCAGTCATGCTGTGCTTTCCATGGATTGAGGAGTGGCACCCCCGAATACCGGAAATCATTCGTATTCCGTGTCACAACCGTCATGCCATGTACCAGGCCGGTCGCGGCGATAAGGGTGTCGCGCTCCGGGCCCGGATCCGGAACATGCAGGTGAGCGCAGCGGCGGGCGACCGCCAGATCGATGGGAAGTACCCGCTTCGAAAACTCGGGTAGCACGTAGTTCTCCAGCCAGTTCCGCAGAACGCTTCCCTGGGCGGGATCCCTGCGCTCGATCCGCATGACACCGACATCCAGCTCCATGACGGTGACGGCAGACAGGAAAAGGGTCTCGGCCTCCACCTGCTCTGCCCATCTGGCGACATTAGGGTCGGCCCTGCCCGCCCGCACCTTTCGCAGTTCGGAAACAACGTTCGTGTCCAGCAGGAACATCAGCCAAAGTCCGCGGGACGCAGGCCGAGGGTCATGGGCGTCGGATCGAAGTCGATATCTTCGGCACCAGGCAGGGCGAGTGCATCCGCGATCTTTCGCGGTCTGTGGGTCAGCCGGCGATAGTCGTCGATGCTCAGCAGAACATGCGCCGGCTTGCCGCGGTCGGTGATGAAGACAGGCCCCTCAACGGCAGCCTTTTTCGCCCGGGACGTGTCCTGGTTGAACTCACGACTGGAAAATGTGGTGACAGTCATCTCGGGAGCCTCCTGTTTCTTATGTAGCGACATTACTACAATGACGCAGGCAGCGCTATGGAAATCGGGCTCTTCCGGTCTGCACTCACAAACGGGCCAGCTAGTGTCCTTCACAGGGCAGGTGCCCGACCTGGAGCTGACATTCTGAACGGAGAAAGCCGATGAACACGATGGAGCATGGTGGTGCAATGGCAGTCGAGCGCGTCAAACGCCTCGTGGCGGAGGCGCGCAGCCGCACGGCCTCTTCGGAAAGCCCGCGGCCGAAGGACAGTTCTGCTGACGCGACTGAGGGAAACGCGAGCGTGGCCCCGAAGCGGGAGGGTGATCCGGGGTCGTCCCATCAGCATTGACGGGATATATCCCGAGCGCCTCGACATTCCCTCTTTCCACGGCGGCCACGCTCGGCCGTCCCTTTTGTGGTGATTGCCTTGACGACACTCATTCCTCTTTGCGTCCCGTTTGAGCGCCGTAAGGAAGCAGCCCGGGGCGGTGCCACGTTCAACGGGGAGCAGAAGTGCTGGATGGCGCACCGGGACAAGCTCGACGCTCTATTGCCTTTCGTGCCTTACCGGTATCGGCCGGACCGCAAGGCCCCCTACATCCGTCCGTGGATGGTGCCCCAGGCTCTGTGGGGCTTTAATCTTCGCGCCTTCCTGGCGCCCGAAGACTGGAACCGGATCCGGAAGGATGCCTATGCGCGATCCGGATCCCGTTGCCGGGTGTGCGGAGGACGGGGTCCCCAATGGCCGGTCGAGGCTGACGAAGGGTGGGCGTATGACGACGAGCGGCGGATCCAGACCCTCAAAGGGGTGATTTCCCTCTGCCCTGACTGTCATGGCGTGCGTCACTGGGGAAAGACCATGACCGAGGGCAGGCAGGATGCTGCTTTGGCCTGGATGGCAGAGGTGAATGGCTGGAGCCACACCGAAGCGGCGCGGTGCGGAGACCAGGCCATGAAGCAATGGCATACGCGCAGCCGCCATACCGACTGGCAGTGCGACATTTCCTGGGCAATCAGAACCTACAGTGTTGTGCCGATCAGGGACGGCGAAACGCTGGCCCGCGAGCTGAACCGGAAATTCGTGCGGCAGGCGCAGACGCGCGTTGGCATCAGGGCCGGGCACGTTACGCACATTGAACATCTGATCGGTGAGCGATAGGAAACAGCCCCCTTCCCCCGCCGGCTGAAGGCCCGTCGCATTCCAGACGGCTGCCTGATCTGACCCGTTACAGGCCCAGAGGCGGGACCCCGGCCCGATACAGACCTTCGAACAGATCCCCGAGCGCCAGGCGCCGTCGCAAGGTCAGGCGTCGTTGAGCCAGATGATACATCCGGTCGTGCAGCAGATGGCAGCGCTGACACAGCGCGCGCAGATTGCGCAGCCGGTTGCTGGTGGGATCATGATTCAAATGGGCCGCTGCCAGAACCACCTTCGTCTGTCGCATTTGCAGATGCTCGATCAGGTCCGGAGGCGAGATCCGCCTGCCCCGGCCATTGAACCAGTGCCCCGTCTCCGGATGCTTCCACCGGCCACCCGGCAGCACCTGAAGGTGATGTCCATGCGGCCGGCCGCAGCGCTGACAGAGACCCCCTGCCCGCTCGAACCGCACCTGTCGGCTCAGCTCGGGCCAGTTGGGAGGGTAAAGCGCTTTCAGTTCCGGTCGGATCGGCATTCAGTCTTCGTTAACACATTTCCGGCCTGCGTTGGACAGTGTTTGTTCTCCTCTCTGCCCTACCCCGGCTTCGTGCTATCAGAAGCCAGGTTCTGGTTTCGCGGAGGCGTACATGCTCAGCCATCTTCACATCGCAGGCTCGGCAAAGGCTGCCCGTGAGGCCGTCCTGGACCGGCTGGACCAGAAGACCCGGCAGCAGCTTCCTGCCGGCGATCTGACAGAAGCGGTGGCCCTGCTCTCGACCGGTCGCTTCTCCCCCCGTCTCTCTCTGGTCATTCGGGGCATCGAATACCGCGATAACGAATTTGCCGAAGACACGGTCCTGTCCACCGATGTCGAGACGGCCGAGGAGGCATTGGCCATCGCCAGCGCCCATCTGACCGCCCTGCCCTCCGGGCACGAACTGGCGATCGCTCTGGATCTCGAACCCGAACCGGTGTTCGTCGCCTGGCTCAGGCCGAAGGCCGCCAGACGGCGCAAGGCGGGATCGCAGGCGGCCACGCTGGCGCCGCTGGCCTCTCCTCTGGGTCAGCAGTCTGGCGCGGTCCTGCAGTGGTTCGATGCCCTGACCGACGAGGCCCTGCCCGACTATGACGGGACGCTGGTGACGGCGGAGCGCGCCTCAAAGACCTATTCCCGGGCGGCGAAGGCAGTAAACACACGTCGCACCTATCGATCGGCCGTGCGCTCCTGGTGCGCATGGGCGGCAGGACATGGGCTCCCTGCCCTGCCCGCCCGCAGCGAGGATGTCGCCGCCTATCTGGCTGATCTTGCGCTGCAGAAGAAGCGACCCGCGACGGTGGATCTGCACCGTGCTGCACTGCGCTATCTGCACCATGTTGCCCAGGTTCCCGTCCCGACCTCCCATGCTCTTGTGTCCGAAACGGTTGCGGGCATCCGCAGGACGTCAACGGAAAGTGCGTCCCGTCAGGTCAAGGGGCTGACCTGGGATCTGCTGAGCGAGGTCATCGAGCAGATCGATACGGATGAGCTGGTGGGCCTCCGCGACAAGGCCATTCTTCTGCTCGGCTTTGCCGGCGCCCTCCGACGGTCCGAAGTGGCGGCGCTGTGCCTGGACAACGTGGCGCTCGATGATGACGGAATGCGGATCCGGCTGGACCGCTCAAAGGGCGATCGCACCAGTCAGGGTGTCGAGGTGGCGATCCCGAGGGGGATTACTGCCCTGTGTCCGGTCCGGGCCTATGAAGCGTGGCTTCGGAAGGCGAAACTGGCCGAGGCCAAGGGACCGGTTTTCCGGCGCGTGTGGCTCCCGCCTGCTGCCGAGGCCGGTCAGCCCCCTGCCCTGCCCGCCATGGGTTCAGAGGCGCTGTCTGACCGGTCTGTGGCCCGCATCATTCAGAAGCGCTGCCTGGATGCGGGAGTGACAGGTGATTTCAGCGGGCACAGCCTGCGACGCGGAGCGATCACCACAGGAGCTCGTGACGGTACGGATCTGGTCTCGCTCAAGCGTTTCTCGCGCCACCAGACCTTCGGCGTGGTGGAAAAATATATCGAGGTCGAGGACGCCATGACCAAGCATCCAGGGCGCAATCGGTTCTGATTGGTCCGAGGATGAATCCGAATGTGCACTTTACCGGGATTTGCGATGAAATCCCCGATCTTTTCGATCCTCTTTTAAGCCTCGCAAGTGTGCACTTTAGCGGAGCCATCCGCGAGGGCAGGAGAATCGCTCGGAACTGGTAAGATATCTTGGCTATCCCGTGCACTTTTGCGGGCAAGGTGTGCACTTTAGCGTCGGAAGTGTGCACTTTTCCGGAGAGTGATACGCTAAAAACGGGACTCTTCCGTGTTGTCCTGTGCACTTTAACGGGACAAACTAATATATAAACTAATATCTTCTACTAAGCTTCTTCCCTCTAAAGTGCACAGCCGTGCCAAAGCATTTCCGTTCCCCGGTAAAGTTCACGGAGACAGATTAACTAGCTTTAGTCATACTCTCCACGTCGGAGAGATAGGCATGGCTGAAGTTCATCGAATTATAGAGCAGATAGGGCGCCAAGGCGCGCTTCAGCTCGATATAGATCGACGCGTGATCGACATCGCGAGTGGGTATATGTCGAGCGAAGAACTTGGCATTGGCTTCTTGTATTCTGGTTGGGCCCAAGCTGCATTGCCGCATAGAAGACTTAAGTCGAGCGCTGCATGGCAAGTAAAGAGCGATCACGTAACGCTGCTCGTTGAACCGGGACGGAGACCGGGAAAAGATGCCGAGCCTGAGTACGTAGGAGTTCCCTATGGAAGTAAAGCCCGTTTGATTATGCTTTATCTTCAGACCGAGGCACTCAAGACAAATAGCCGGGAAATCGAGATAGGGAAAAGCCTCCGATCATGGTTGAACCGCATGGGCATTCCCATCGGAGGAAAGGCAGTGGCAGACGTTCGTGATCAAGCCGAACGGATTGCGCGTTGTCGTCTAAGCTTTCATATAAAAACTGCCGATAGCACAGGATTCCTAAATCAAAATATCATCGACTCAGGAATGATCACTGAGTACGACGATGCGACAGGGAAACCAACGTCATTCCTTGACGCAGTAAAATTGTCCGAGAATTTTTTTCAGCAATTAAAACGCCACCCGGTTCCGATAGAAGAGGCCGCCATTAGGCATCTAAATGGTCATTCCCAAGCTTTGGATATTTATTGCTGGCTAGCGTATCGCTTACACGTCTTAAAAAAACCGACACCCGTTACTTGGGCGGCCTTAAAATTACAATTTGGACCAGGCGTTGCCCGTATGGACCATTTCCGCACAGGCTTTTTAGATAATTTGGGACTGGCATTAGCAGTTTATCCTGCTGCGAAAGTTGACGTCGACCGAACAGGCGCAACCTTGTTTCCCTCCCCTCCCCCAGTTAAGCCAAAAACACTCTCATAAAGACGGGATTACCATTGGTATACCGTTGACCTACCCGGGCAAGGCAGCTAAGAGGAGGCGTAATGTTCGTCTGCAAGCGGAATGGGGGGGTATACCGAAGGTCTTCCGTTTCCATGCAGTATACTATTTTGGAGAACCTTAATGCCAACTATCGTCTTCGCTTCTCCGAAAGGTGGGGCAGGGAAATCTACGACAGCTATTCTCTTGGCATCGGAGTTCGCACATAACGGTGCCTCCGTAACTCTAATTGACGCTGATCCAAATAAGCCGGTTGCTCGTTGGGCATCACTTCCTGGAAAACCGGAGACGTTAAAGGTGATTGAAGACGTCACCGAGCGGACTATCATAAAGACGATTGACCACGAGGCAGAGGAGAGTTCGTTTGTAATAGTAGATCTCGAAGGTACCGCGTCAAGAATGGTACCTTATGCAATGAGCCGTGCGGATCTTGTAATCATCCCTACGAGAGGTTCAGCCCTCGACGCTGTTGAAGCTGTTTCTGCTGTTAGAGAGGTCAGGCAGCAGGAAGAGGCATTTAGAATCAACATTCCCTGTGCCATCTTATTTACCTGCACAAGCGCAGCAATACGACCGAGGACTTTATCTGCTATTGAAGCGGAATTCCGGGAGAACGGCGTACCCGTGTTCTCGGTTCAAGTTCATGAGCGTGATGCATACAGAGCGATTTTTTCTTTCGGAGGTACTATTCGTACTCTCGATCCCAAAAATGCGCGCAATCTTCCAAGTGCCGCAGCGAATATCGAAGCCCTTGCTAGGGAAGTGATAGAATTACTATCCAGCGAACAGGACGTAGATCGATGAAGTCACGCACAAGCATCTTTTCGGATCCGCAAAAGGGTGGAGCTATGGATCTTTCCAAATTCAAGCCCGCACCGAAAAACAAAGATACAAGGCCCGCGCCTGAGGAGATTGACCGGATCTCGGAAGGATCCCGATTTGTCAGTAGAGAAAGTGTATCCGAGCCCGAAAACTCCGCAGGCAAGGCTCAATCTAATCAAGGCACGAGGAAACCAAGAGCGTATCGAACTGGACGACATCGCGTAGTGAGTGTGAAGACTACAAATGAACACGCAGAACGGTTTTATGAGCTCGCAGACAAATTAGGTTTGAAAGTTGCGGAGACGTTTGAGTTAGCTATAGCGGCACTGGAGCGTGACAATCGTCCATGATCAAATGAAAATGCCCGTAACGGGGGATTCTTGTTCAAATAGGGAAGCTCCCTTTTCCTACCCTATTAAACGGTAGACCGACCGTATTCCTTTTTGCCGACGTTCTGAACGTGGAGGGTGGGAAACACTCCCTGCCCCACGTTTCAGTGCCTGCCCTTGGTAGACTGACCGTAGACCCGGATGCTTGATGCGTTCGTCCTGTCATGGACGGCAAACGGTAGACCGACCGTATTCCTTTCTCCCGACGTTCTGAACGTGGAGGGTGGGGAACACTCCCTGCCCCGCGTTTCAGTGCCTGCCCTTGGTAGACTGACCGTAGACCCGGATGCTTGATGCGTTCGTCCTGTCATGGACGGTAAACGGTAGACCGACCGTATTCCTTTCTCCCGACGTTCTGAACGTGGAGGGTGGGGAACGCTCCCTGCCCCACGTTTCAGTGCCTGCCCTTGGTAGACTGACCGTAGACCCGGATGCTTGATGCGTTCGTCCTGTCATGGACGGTAAACGGTAGACCGACCGTATTCCTTTCTCCCGACGTTCTGAACGTGGAGGGTGGGGAACACTCCCTGCCCCACGTTTCAGTGCCTGCCCTTGGTAGACTGACCGTAGACCCGGATGCTTGATGCGTTCGTCCTGTCATGGACGGTAAACGGTAGACCGACCGTATTCCTTTCTCCCGACGTTCTGAACGTGGAGGGTGGGGAACACTCCCTGCCCCGTGTTTCAGTGCCTGCCCTTGGTAGACTGACCGTAGACCCGGACGCTTGATGCGTTCGTCCTGTCATGGACGGTAAACGGTAGACCGACCGTAAATACCGCGGAAACATTGGCTGTCCACAGCTTGCTGAAAGTATCCCCCTTACCTCACCAGCACTGACAGACGAAGAATAGACGAGGAAAAAAGGAGAGGTAGGATAGGCGTATGAGAGAACCGCTGCCTGTCAGCCGCCCGCACTGCAACAGGTGGGTCGGCGTCAGTCCTCCCCATGCTCGCCGGCTGCGCCGCCTGCGCGTGGGTGCGGGTGACGCCGATCCTGCCGCTGCGCGGCACTGTTGCAGCGCGGGCGACCAACAGGCCGTCGCAAGGATGTTTGAAGAACCAGAGATGGATCGAGCATCATGCGACGCTACCAGTTTCCCTATGTCCCAACCCCCCGTGGCCGGCCTCCGATGCGCTGGACCGACACGCAGGAACCCACAACCTGCCGCCGCTGCAACACGCACTGGGAAGACGGTGATCCGGCACTGACGATTGCCTGCACGGGCTGCGGCGCTCCTGCGGATGAGCCGTGCCGCCGCAGCTCCGGTGGCAATGAGCGTGTGTGCGCCTGTCGCGACGAAGCCGCCGTCCAAATGGGACTGCTGACACGTTGTGAGGGACTGACCTGGGATGGTCGCCATGAAAAGCCGCTGCTGCTGCGGGAGCGCCCGATCGCCCACGCCCTGATGTGCCGCTCTGTGCGGACAGGCGCCCCGGTCAGTCGGTGGACATCATGAGCCCGGATCTCGCGTCCTATGACAGCATCATTGTCGCAGTGTCCGGGGGCAAGGATGGCACGGCCTGTCTGCTCGCCCTGCTGGAAGCCGGTGCTCCGGCCGAACGCATCGAGCTGTGGCACCACGATGTGGACGGGGAGGGGGGATCCTTCATGGACTGGCCCTCCACTGCTCCGTATGTCGAAGCCCTGGCTCGCGACTTCGGACTGCCACTCTATCGGTCCTGGCGCGAGGGTGGCTTCGAGCGCGAGATGCTGCGCCACGATATGCCGACCGCGCCCGTGGTCTTCGAGACCCCGGAGGGGCGCGTCGTCGCCGGCGGGGAGGGCCAGAACGGAACCCGGCTGCGCTTTCCCCAGGTCTCGGCCAGCCTCTCCGTGCGCTGGTGTTCGGCAAGCCTCAAAGTCGACGTAGCCGATCGTGCCGTTCGCGGACAGGACCGGTTCCTCAACCGCCGTACCCTGGTCGTGACAGGCGAGCGTGCTGAAGAGAGTCCCGCACGGGCTCGATATGCGGCCTTTGAGCCTCACCGTACCGACACGAGAAACGGGACGCGTCGTCGTCGCCATGTCGATCACTGGAGGCCGGTACATCAGTGGTCCGAAGCAGAGGTCTGGGCGATCCTGGAGCGCTGGCGCGTCATGCCAGCCTATCCATATCAGGTTGGATTTTCGCGCCTGTCCTGCGCGTTCTGCATCTTCGGCAATGCAGACCAGTTCGCCACCCTGAAATGGATGGATGCGAACCGGTTTGCGAAACTGGTTGGATATGAAAAAGACTTCGGCTGCACGATCAAACGTGACAGGGGGCTCGCGCAGCTGTCATCCGAAGGGACGGTTTATGAAGCGGCCCGGTCGCGGCCCGATCTGGTCGCAGCCTGCCTGTCAGACCGCCCGTTACAGACGGTTCTGACAGAAAACTGGACTCTCCCGGCCGGTGCCTTCGGTAACGGAGGAGGGCCCCTCTAGTTTCAGGCGCGGGCCGGACGGCCCCGCCGTTTTTCGGGGAGCTTCTTTACCGGAGGGAGGTCTTCTTCCTGAGGCGCAGAAGCGCGGGTTCTGGAGCCCAGGCCGATTTCCCGGGCAAGAGCTGCGCGCTGTGCGGAATAGCCGGGAGCGACCATCGGATACTCCGGGGGCAGACCCCAGCGGGCCCGGTATTCATCAGGCGTCATGTTGTACGCCGTTTTGAGATGACGGCGGAGCATCTTCAGCTTTTTCCCGTCTTCCAGACAGATGATGTAGTCCGGGAAAACCGACTTCTTCGGATTGACCACGGGAACCGGAGCCTCTTCGACCGCGGCCTCGGAGACCGCCGGACCGGTCAGGGCCGTATGAACGGAACGGATCAGGCCCGGGAGCATGTCGGGTGCGACATCGTTTCTTGAAAGATAGGCGGCCACGATTTCGGCCGTCAGGGAACGCAGGTCAGAGTGAGGGGGCTCTGTGGCGGGTGTCAGGTCAGTCATGAAATCCCTCAGTGTAATGATGGTGAGCTGTAAATCGTTTCTGTGAACGGTGACTGCAAGTCAGCCACGACAATACATTACTCCGGATAACAGCGTCTTCACACTTGCTGCACGGTTTTTTTCTGTCCTGCAGAAGCGGCGAAAACAAAAGAAAAAGAACAAAGAGAGGGAAAGGGAGAAGGGGGCACCACGGGATCGCCCTGTGCGGCAAGGGGTGGGTCCGTCCGTGTCCTCGCTGGCGCTGCGGGCCGGGCGGTCCCGACGCTGACGCGTCGCCCTTGCCCCCCAGCACGACGCCGCGGTTGCCGGAGAGGGTCAGGAAAGGAGAAAGATGACGATGCCGAGCTTGGCCCTTACGTCCCCGGACACACAATCGCAGTTCAGTCTGGTTCAGGCCCATCAGGAGGGCTGGACCATCCTCGAAGGCTGCGGTCCCGAAAACATGGACACCCAGATCCGAGGCGTCACCTGTTCGGACCAGCACGCCTGGTGGCGGGTGTCACAGAAGGCGCGCTGCGGCTCCGAATACCATCGCGAGGCCCTGGCGCGCCTTTCCGACAGTGAACGCCAGCAGATCAGCCTTCGGTTCGGACCGCTCTGATCCCCTGATGCCGCGCGCCTGAGCCGGGCGCGGCTCGCCCCCGCAATTCCATCATCCCGTTTTTCTGGCCCCCCGGTCTGCCGCGCGCAGCACCGGGCGCGGCCGCTTGTCCGGAGTTTTCCCATGAGCAAGGCACAGCTGAGCTTCTTCGACACATCCGCCCTTGGGGGCGCGAACGCCAATCTTTTCTGGGGTGAGCTGCCTGGCGACAAGGCTCTTGAAGAGGCCGCGAAGGTCGTTGCGCAGGCTGTCAGCACTCCGGTTATCGCGCCGAAGGTCGACTTCTGCCTCCGCGGGACGCGTGGGCTCGCCCAGGGATGGAAGGCACGGGCGCGGGACAACCTGACGGCGATCCGACTGCTGTCCGAACTTGAGGCCGAAGGTCGCAATGCAACGCCTCAGGAACAGGCGGTGCTGGCGAAGTTCACGGGATTTGGTGCCGGCGAGCTGGCCAACAGCCTGTTTCCGCGAGCCGGTGAAGCATTTCGGGAGGGCTGGGAGGACATCGGCGTGCTCCTGGAGCAGCTCACCAGCAAGGAGGAGCGATCCGGTCTGGCCCGGGCCACGCAGTACGCCCATTACACGCCGGAACTGATCGTCCATGCGCTGTGGGATCTCGTCGCGCAGATGGGGTTCCGTGGCGGACGTGCGCTGGAGCCGGGCTGTGGCACGGGTCTGTTCATGGGCGCGATCCCGGAGAAACTTGCCCCAAAGACGGCCTGGACGGCGATCGAGAACGATCCGCTGACCGCCCGCATCGCCCGCAAGCTGTTTCCGAACCAGTGGGTCCGGTCTGAAGACTTCACGACGGCGAAGATTGCCGAGCAGTTCGACCTCGCCATCGGCAACCCGCCGTTCAGCAACCGCACGGTGCGCGGCACGGACGAACTGGGGCGGCTTGGTCTGTCGCTGCATGACTACTTCATCGCACGCTCCGTCTCCCGCCTGCGTCCCGGTGCCATGGGTCTGTTCGTGACGTCACGCTGGACGATGGACAAGCGCGACGCCACTGCGCGCCGGCACCTGTTCGAAACGGCGGATCTGGTTGGTGCGGTACGCCTGCCGGCTGGCGCGATGCGCGATGATGCCGGAACTGACGTGGTCGTGGACGTGCTGGTCCTGCGCCGTCGCGAGATCGGAGACAGCCCGGGCGAGACCGCCTGGCTGGACGTTGCGGACCTGTCCGACACCGACGAGGGGGAGGGACCGCTCAGCATCAACCGCTATTTTGCGGAGAACGGTCAGCAGGTGCTGGGTCGGCACGGCTGGACGAGCGGACAGTTCGGGCCGGAATACACCTGCACTGCAAACCCGATGCTGATGCTTGAGGATGCGCTTCCGAGCGCGCTCTCCCGTCTCGCCGCGCTGGCCCGCTTCCCGGTGCCGCAGACGCTCGATGTCGAGGCGCTGCGGGAAAGCCGGCGTGCAGATGTCGGCACGGCAGGGGAGGGGGCGAGCCTCAAGGAAGGCAGCTACCTGATCGAGAAGGGCGCGCTGCACCAGATCATCGACGGCCAGTCGGTGGCGGTGAAGGTGAAGAAAGGCGAGCAGAAGGACGGTATTTTCCAGAAGCACGCGCGCATCATCGAAGGCCTGATCCCGGTCCGCGATGCTGCCCGTGCGGTCCTGCGCGCCCAGGTGGAGAACCTGCCTTACAGTGCGCTCCAGGCGGACCTCAAGCGCGCCTATCAGACGTTCGTGCGACAGTTCGGGCCGATCAACCTGACGCTGACCAGCACGCGCACTGATCCCAGAACCGGGGACGAGAGCACCACGCAGCGGCGCCCGAACCTCCAACCCTTCTACGACGATCCGGACGTCTGGCTGGTCAGTTCGATCGAGGAGTACGACGAGGACCAGCAGGTCGGCACACAGGGACCACTGTTCTCTGAGCGTGTGATCCAGGCGACGCTGGAGCCGGAGGTGCACAGCGCCCATGACGCGCTTGCGGTCTGCCTGCACGAGACGGGTGTGGTGGAGATCCCGCGCATTGCCGAGCTGCTGGGGCGACCCGAGGACGAGGTCATCGCCGAGCTGGGCAGTGCCATTTACCTCGATGCCGGACGCAGCCAGCCCGGACGCGACGTCTGGGTGCCGGCCGACGAAGCCCTGTCAGGGGCGGTGCGCACGAAGCTGGCGGAGGCCCGCAAGGCCGCTGAGACCGATCCCCGCTTCGCCCGCACCGTGGCCGCGCTGGAAGAGGCCCAGCCCGAGGACCTGCGGCCGAGTGACATTACGGCCCGTCTGGGGGCGCCGTGGATCCCGACCGCCGACATCGAGGGCTTCATCGCCGAGGTGATCGGGGTCGAAGCCGGCGTGTGGCACACCAGGGAGGTGGCGTCCTGGACCCTGGACAAGGGACCGTTCCGGGGCAAGGCCGAAGCGACGTCCGTCTGGGGCACCGAACGCCGTCCCGCAGGGGAACTGATCGAGGATGCGCTCAATCAGGCCATTCCGCAGATCTGGGACACCTGGCGCGACGAGAACGGTGAGCACCGGCAGCTGAATGCGCAGGAGACCGAGGCCGCCAAGGAAAAGCTCGCCGCCATCAAGACAGCCTTCCAAACCTGGGTGTGGCAGGATCCAGAGCGCGCCGAGCGTTTGGTGCGGCTGTATAACGACACCTACAACAACCTCGTCCCCCGCGCCTTTGACGGCTCGCATCTGCAGTTGCCCGGGGCCAGCACCACGATTCAGCTGCGCGCCCACCAGAAGCGGGTGGTCTGGCGCATCATCGCCACGGGCAACACTTACATGGCGCATGCCGTTGGCTCGGGGAAAACCTTCTCGATGTGTGCGGCGATCATGGAGCAGCGCCGTCTTGGCCTGATCTCGAAGGCCATGGTTGTGGTGCCGGGACACTGTCTGGCGCAGATGGCCCGCGAGTTCCTGATGCTCTATCCGACCGCGAAGATCCTGGTTGCGGATGACACGAACTTCGTGAAGGCGAAGCGCCAGCGCTTCCTGGCCCGTGCGGCCACGGGTCAGTGGGACGCGATCATCATTACGCATGATGCCTTCAAGTTCATTCCGGTCGAGACCAAGTTCGAGCAGGCGATGATCGAGGCGCAGATCGCGTCTTACGAGAGCCTGCTGTGCGACGTGGACAAGGACGATCGCGTGTCGCGCAAGCGCATCGAGCGCATGAAGGAAGGGATGGAGGCCAAACTGGAGGGGCTGGCCAGCCGCAAGGACGATCTGGTGCATCTCGGCGAGATCGGGATCGACCAGATCCTCGTGGACGAGGCGCAGCAGTTCCGCAAGCTCAGCTTCGGTACGAACCAGTCCAGCCTCAAAGGGGTCGATCCGAACGGCAGCGGGCGTGCCTGGGACCTGTACGTCAAGGCCCGCTATCTGAGCCGTCTCAACCCCGGTCGCGAGCTGGTCATGGCCTCGGGCTCGCCGATTACGAACACCCTGGGCGAGATGTACAATGTGCAGCGCTTCCAGCAGATCGACGCCCTGATCGAGCGTGGTCTGCACGAGTTCGACGCCTGGGCCGCCAATTTCGGGGAGACCCGCACGGAACTCGAGCTTCAGCCGAGCGGGCTGTACAAGCCTGTGACGCGGTTTGCGGAGTTCGTGAACGTGGCCGATCTGATGGCCATGTACCGGCATTTTGCGGACGTCGTTCAGCAGGACGACCTGCGCCAGTACGTGAAGCTGCCTGAAATCGCCACGGGCAGCCGACAGATCGTCGTCGCAGACAGTGGACCCGCCTTCCGCGATTACCAGAAGGAACTGGAAGCGCGGATCAAGGTGATTGAGGAGCGCAAGGGCAAGCCTGAAAAAGGGCAGGACATCATCCTGTCCGTGATCAACGATGCGCGTCACGCAGCGATTGATCTGCGGTTTGTCCGGCCCTGGGAGGCCAACGACAACAGCAACAAGCTGAATGTCATGATCGCGAAGGTCTTCGACATCTGGAAGGCGACGAGCGAAAACCGCTACACCGATCCCGATACCGGCAAGCCGTATGATCTGCCCGGGGCCGTGCAGATGATCTTCTCGGATCTGGGTACGGAAGCCGCGCTGGAGAAACGGGGCTTCTCGGCCTATCTGTGGATCCGCGACGAGCTGATGCGGATGGGTGTGCCGCGCGAGCAGATCGCCTTCATGCAGCACTACAAGAAGAGTGCCGCCAAGCAGGGGCTGTTCCGGGATCTCAATTCCGGGCGCAAACGCATCCTGATCGGCTCGAGTGCAACAATGGGCACGGGCGTGAACGCACAGCAGCGTCTGATTGCCCTGCACCATCTGGATGTGCCCTGGCTGGTGGCCGACATCATCCAGCGTGAGGGGCGGATCGAACGCCAGGGCAACCAGAACCCTGTCATCCAGATTTACGCCTACGCCCTGAAGGGCTCGGTGGATGCCACGAACTGGCAGCTTCTGGAGCGCAAGCAGCGCTTCCTGTGTCTGGCCATGTCGGGAGACCGGTCGATCCGCCGTCTGGAGGATATCGGCGAGAGTGCGAACCAGTTTGCCATGGCGAAGGCACTGGCCTCGGGTGACGAACGCTTGATGAAAAAGGCAGGACTGGAAGCGGAGCTGGCTCGTCTGCGTCGTCTCAAGGCCGCCCACTACGACGACCAGTTCAACGTGCGTCGCGCGATCGAGCGAGCCGAACGCGATCAGAGGGTGGCCGAAGCCGTTATTCTGAAAATCCGGGCGGATATCGCGAAACGCCAGTCCACACGGGGCGAGGCGTTCGAGCTTGTGCGCAAGTCGGATGTGATGACCGAACGTCAGGATGCCGGCAGGTGGCTGATGGGTCAGGCGCGCACGGCCAAACGCGCAGAGACAAAGGGTCGGTGGAGACTGGGCGAGATCGGCGGGTTCGAGCTGGTGTGTGAGACCTGGAGCTCGACGTTCATGGGTGAGACGGAATGGGACGCGACCATCGCCATCGTGGCCGAGGACCGGATGATCGGGATCGACTTTGATCACGACACCGCGCCGCTCGGATTCATCGCCCGCATCGAGAACACTTTGCTGCGGTTCGACAGCGAGCTTGCGGATGCGCAGCGTGTGGTTGCCGAGACGGAGCGCAAGCTGCCCGGCTACCGCGCCCGTGACGGGATGCCGTTCCGCGAGGCCGCACTTCTGGAGGAGAAGGAGGAGGAAATGGCGTCTCTGGAGGCGGATCTGGCCGAGGATACAGCGCGGCGGGAGGCCGAGGCTGCCGAGGCTCTGGCCGCGATGGAGAGCCTGAGCGTCAACGATAATGGGGGAGAAGGCGAGGAAGAAGAAGCGGCAGCATAAGAAGAGGAAAAGGGGCGGGCATGGCCCGCCCGGTGCGGCAAGGCTCAGGCCGGGCGCGCTGGCGCGCGGCCTTGCCGCACCGGGCAGCCCCTGCATCCGCGGAGAGGTTGAAAGAGAGATCAGAGGAAGAGAGCATGTCCTATCGTATCGTCTATGACCTCGCCGCCGTGCGACTTCCGGCAGCGACCCTGCGCCCTCATGTTGCGGATAGCAGCTTTTATGCCGATCAGTATCTGCTGATGGAACTGGGGGGCGATAATAATGTCTATGAGGGGCGCGGCTCGCTGCGCGCGAGAAGCTGGTCCCTGATTGGGGCGGGACAGAACTGGGAGATCATGCGTCAGGTGGTGCAGTATGCTGCCTCCTGTGAGGGCGGGGGGATGCGCTTCTCCGGTGCCAGCGAGACGCAGGCAGAAACCTATATTCGCAAGTGCCGGACTGTTCTGCGGGATGCTGTGGGCGCGCAGGCGCTTCTTGACCGCGGCATGACCTGCACGGGAAAATTCGCGCTTCGCAAGGGGCCGGTTTCAGCGTGGCTCCAGAAGCGTGTGGACGAGCTGTCCGCCATCAAGGCCCCGGAGATGACAGGCGAAACCCCGGTGTGGTCCTGGCTGAACCTGCTGCGTGACCCGAAGGATGCGGCCATCTTTCTGGCATACTCCAATCTGGACGACGCGCCTGTCTATAACCGGGCGACAGTTTATGGACCATGTCACGAGCGCCACTCCATCATGAAAGGTCTGACCCCATTCGTGGAGTGCGCAGCATGAGCCGGACGGACCAGACCACCACTTCCAAAGTCCTGTGCGGCCTGAATGTGGAAATTTTCACGTACCCGAGCGGTGAGGTGCTGCTGCGCACCGTGGACGCCTATCCGGTCAACCGGAATGACTGGCATGGCCCGTATGCGGATGCCGCTCAGGCCGAGGCCGACTTCGTGGACCGCCATGCGCTGCCTGTGCTGACACCCGAGGATGTCAGACGCAGGCGTCTGAACGGGACACTTTCGAAGACGCACGAGTATGGCGAGATGATTCTGGCCTTTCATCGCTGGACAGGGGCGACCTGTCTGACCCCGTTCATTGTCCGGCCGGAGGCCCGGGCATGAGCGACGTTCTGCCGACGTCCGCAGGCGTCGTCTGCCGGCACCTGGATCTCAGTACCGGGCATCTTCCGGCCGCAGAACGCGATGCGTGCGAGCTTTATCTCAGCAGCGGGGGCACAGCAGGGCGAAGCTGTCTTGGCGGGCCTTATGGCTGGATGATTTATGTTCCCACCGAGGCGGAGGACGTCCCGCAGGACGTATCTCCCGAACTGGCCGCCCTGATGGTTCAGGCGCGAGAGCAGGACTGCCACTACATCCACTTCGATCGGGACGGGTCGATCGACGAGACGCTGCCCTTTTACGACTGAACCGCCACCGCCTTGCCTGCCTCAGGGAGATGAGAAGGGGGCTGGAAAACAAGCGGAAATGAGAGAGGGAGCCGCCACAGGTCGCGGCTCCGCGCAAGGCTCAGGCCGGGCGCGCTGACGCGCGGCCTTGCGCGAAGCCACGCCCCGTGCCCGCGCCGAGATCATCACGACAGAAAAAAGGAGAGAGGCGTGTCAGACCCGGCAGGACAACCCGCGGCCGAAGTGGCGCTCAGAGTAAACCTGACGCTGATCCTTGAGGCGATGCGAGCGCATGGCGTGAAGACGGTCAAAGTTGAGTACGAGGCCAAGGAAGGCTGGTGGACAACGCTTCATGTGACAGCGGACGACAGTCCGGATCTGTTCGAAGACCTGTCCCTTGAGAAGGCCGTTGCAGCGCTTGGACCTGACCAGACGATTGCCCCTCTGTTTCCGAACAGCTTGGACCTTGTGGTCTGGCACTGCGTCGAAACCGTTATCCGCCGCGTGCAGACCGATTACGACACTGATGAAGACGGGTCGTACGGCACGGCCACGCTGACGCTGGAAACGCGGCAGCTTGAGGTCGAGCATATCGAGCGTGTGGTCTCCCACCTCGCGCACAGCCTGACCGCCTGACGTCTCCCCCACGAGACCTTTTTGACACCCTTACGACATCACTGGAGCCCATCATGGACGAACTGCGCCTTGTCGATCCCAACACCCTGATCGCGAACCCGAACAATCCCCGTCAGACGAAGCCCGGTCAGGCGAGCATTCGCCAGTTGGCGTTGAATATCCGCGCAGTCGGGCTTGTCCATCCGCCGCGCGTGCGTGAGCTGGGGGACGGCAGCCTGATGATCATCGCGGGCCATCGACGCACGGAAGCGGCGATTTATGCGGGTCTGACGGAAATTCAGGTCCATGTCACGAAGGTCGACAACGGTCTGGAGGATCTGGCGGCAGCCAGTGAGAACATGATCCGCGAAGGCATGACCGAGCCGGACCAGTGGCGTGCCGTGACCCGGATGCGTGAGGAGCTTGGCTATACCGACCAGCAGCTTTGCGTGGCCCTCATGGTGACACCGGCCTATCTCAAGGGGCTAACCCTTCTCGCGAAGCTGCATCCGCCAATCCTGCACGCCATCGAGATTGGCCGCGGCCCCGACCTGAAAGAGCGTCGGACACTGGCCCTGTCGTCTCTGGAGGATCAGGCCGCTGCCTGGGCTGAGATGTTCGCCGAGAGTGTGGAGGAGGGAGAGGACCCGGCCGGATATCGTCTCAACGCCGAGGATCCGGATGATACCGTGGACTGGCGTGACTTCACCTGGCACCTGCGTCAGGACGAGTGGTATGCGCGTGATGCCCGGTTTGACGATGCGCTGGCACAAAAGCATGGCGTCGTCTGGACCGAAGATCTGTTCGGGCAGGGCAGTGAGGACAATCGCTACGTCACGGATGCCACGGCGTTTCGGGCGGCGCAGGAAGACTGGATCGCCGAGCATCGCCCCGAAGGAACGCTCGCGATCGAGACGGACGCGTATGGGTCTCCCCTCCGCCCTCAGGGCTATAACTTCGTCACGAACTGGATGGGCCAGCAGGAGACCGATGTTGTCGGATACTGGCTCAATCGGAGTACCCTGAAAGTCGAAGAGCGGAAGTTCCGCTACACGGGTGAAGAGACCGTCCGCTCCGAACCGCGCGTGGTGGAGCAGACGCCACCCCCAAAGAAGGAGCGCGCTGACATCTCCGGCACGGGTCTGAAGATGATCGGCTCCGTGCGGACTCTCGCGCTGAAGAAGGCCCTGCAGGCGAAAAGCGAAGACGCGGATCCGTGGGATCTGGTGGCCGGCCTGCTGCTCGCGCTGAATGCCAACAACGTCCATATTTACGGCTGCGACAGCAGTTCGCCTCAGGAGAACGCGGTGAAGACCGCCATGGAAGCGCTGTTTCCGGAAGGCGAACTGGTGCGTGATGAGGCGCTCATCCGCCGCCACGCGCTGGAAAGCCTCGGAAGCTTCATGAACTGCGAGGTCAGCATGCACTCCGGCTCCGGCATGGCAGCGGAACTGCTGGGCTGTCTGTTCGACGCGGATGCCCACATGCCGAGCATGGCCGATGAGGGCTTCCTGAAGACCTACAGCAAGCCCGGCATCACCAAAGCGGTTCAGGCGCATGGGCTCGTACCACTCAACACAGGCAAGGAGATGCGGGCCGCTTTGCTGAACGCCGTGGGAGACGGGCACTGGGTTCCGGAGGCCGCAGGCTTTGCGCAGGCGACAGGCGTCTGGACCGAGGAGGTTCGAAACAGGCAGGACCGCCGCGCGAAGTGGGCCGCCCTGAAAGACGATCTGGAAGCCGGGGATGAAGACGGCCTGGAGTGCGCTGATCCGGAGGATCTGGAAGACGGGATCGACGAGGACGGCGGAGAAGACGCTGGCGATCCGGACGTCCCTGAGGATGAGCCGGCAGCAAAACCGGACCTCGCAGTGCCGCAGGAACTGATGGCCATGCAGGCCGCCATGGGAGGGCGGCTGGAAATCCTTCGGATCTGAGGCCACACGCGGCCAGGAAGAAACCTGACATCAGGCGGTGCTCTTCTGAGTGCCGCCTTTTTTGTAAGAAGACAGAAGAAAGCGCCCCTATGGCAGACTACTATTCAAAATTCTCAGCCTTGATTCCATTCCGAAGCGTAGAAGCACGCGCGTGTGCGCTTGCGCTCCGGGACGCCCACAACGCTCAGTGGGAGGAGCGACAGCCGCATCACGATGAACACTACCATTTTGGAGCGGAAATTGAGGATTCCTCGACAGATGGAACGGCACCTCTGTGGGTTCATGACGACGGTGGTAGTAATGTCGCTGGACTGATTGAATTTGTTCAGGCGTGTGCCCGTCAAAAGCTCTGTGCAGGGAGAAGGTGGTGTGTGGTGTGGAGCTATGACTGTAGCAAGCCCCGCCTCGACGGTTATGGTGGTGGCGCCTGTGTCATCGATCTTGAAACAGGTGACTGTCTTGCCTCTCTCGATCTGGTCGACATGGCCGACAGCATCGCCAGTGGAGATCATGAGACTGTGCGTATCGACGTCGGGATGGCCGCGACGGCGCACGACGTACTCTGTCTGGAAATGGCGGCCTCAGACCGGACGGAGGATCTGTCAGAGGAAATCAAAACACTGAGCCCTCTTGTGCAGGCGCTGAAATCCGTTGCCGAACGCAGGACTGTGACATTGGTAGGGTCGGGGCCGGACTAGGGTTCCGGGCCAGGCTTGCGCGTAACGCCTGATCTGGCACAACAGGAGATCGGGGCTGCCTGATGAGTCCGCGTGACGAAACGTCTGTTCAGGTTACGGTTCAGACGTCGCGGCCCTCGAAAATCGTAACCGGATGTGGGTCGGGGGTCGCTTTGCCCACAGTCGTCAGAGTGAAAGGGGAAACCATGATCTTCGTGATCGTGGTGGACCGTAAGTGGTTTACGAAGATCCTTCGTAAAACGAAGAAGACCCTTCAGGCGGTTGCCACCGCACTGAAGAGCCTCTCCGAGTAAATCACTTAAGGTAAACCGGGCCGTGAGGTGTTTTTTCCCGAAGCCCCTCACGGCTCACCTCTGAACTTGGACGAACCGGTTACGATTTTCAAGGGCGGAGTCAGCATGGCTCCGCCCTTTTTCGTGCAGTGAGATGATGCCTTGTTTCACGGGGGAAGAGCCTGCCCGCACGAGGACGAAAAGCGAAGAGAAAAGAGAGAGAAAGAGGAGAGGGCGCGGGTGCCAGAGCCTGTCTGTCGCCGCAAGGGGTGGTGTCCTCGGCGGACGCCTGCGGGACCGCCGCTGACGCGTCGCCCTTGCCCCGCCAGCCAGGCCCTGACCCCGGAGAGGACAGTTGAAGAGATATCAAGAGAAGGAGATCAGCATGTCCGAACACCCGACTGTCACCGTGGGCACCCGCGTCAGCACCATCCTGTACAACAGAGGCCGGGGCGTCGTGTATGCGGTCCATGGCACGCCGCGTCCCGAGACGATCCGACGCCTTGCTGGCGGCTTCATCGCTGCGGGGGGCAATGCCAGCTTTGACATCGTCTTCGCCTGCGGGAGTATCAGCAAGAGGCTGCCCGAGAGCATTCTGCACGGTGTGCAGTGGACGATCTTCCACGACGAGCCCAAGGCTGAGCCTGAGGAAATTGCGCAGCTGCACGCTCATGCCGAAGCGTGCCGTGCTGAACAGCAGGCGCAGAAAGATCAGGCCGAGGCAGCGCACGCGGCCGAAATCGAACGCCTGCGCACCGATCCCGAGTACGCCCATCTGGAGCAGGGATCGGACCAGAGCGGGGTGCTGGCAGGAAAGAACATCCGCCGCCTGCTGAAAGCCGCCCTGCCAAACCACACATTCCGGGTGCGCAAAACCTCCTACGGGTCGGTGTCGATCAGCTGCGACGCTCCGCTGGACGATACGGAACACCAGACCGTTTCCGACATCAGAAAGCGCTTCAGATCCGGGTTCTATGACGACGTGACGGATTGTCACTCCAAGAGCCGGAGCCCCTGGCAGGAGGTGTTCGGCAGCGCCGAATACGTCTTCTGACCCCACCTCGCCCCTTCACAGTTCTTCCAGGCCGCCGCGAGGCGGCCTTTGTCATATCTGGAGATCGACATGGCTTTCTTTACACTCAGTGCGACGCCTGCCACCGCAAAGCGCGAGGGCTATTTCACCAGCACCACGATGGCGCTCATGTCCCATCTGGGAGAGCGGCGCGTTGTCGAGGCAAAGTCGGTGGATGGCCTCAAGCCGCTCATCCTGAGTTTCGGCCGCGATACCGCCCTTCAGCACCCTGGTCGGTCGTTCAAGATCATGGTCACGGTCAATCGTGGCAGCCGTAAGCCGCGCGGCTTCGACGCGGCTTACGATTCCGAGGCGCTTGGCACCTCCGAATGGCTGGAAACCACGATTGCAGACCCGGTTCCCCACGAGGGCACGGCAGGTGTGGCCTCATGGGGAACACGGTACACGCCGTTCCGCATGGACGGTGCAGAGCCGCGCGAGGCTTCGCTCACCGAGGCCGAACGCCTGTCTGACGACGGCCATCTTGGCTTCAAGGGATGGGCCGCGGAAGTCGCAGCCAGTCTCGAAACCAGAGGCGCGCCTGCGGCCGCTTTGAGCAGCGAGACCCGGGACGCTCTGGTGTCGCGCTATCGCGCCCACCAGCATCCTGCCCTGGCCGCCGCCGTCCTGAGTGCGGCCTCACAGGCGGACCAACTGGCGGCCTGAGGCCAATGCAGGGGAGCGGACCAGGTCTCCCCTGCCAGATCCTACGGTTCAAAAGATGAGCGAGTTTTCCATGGTCGATGAAAGCCTTCTCCAGATCGAGACCTGCCTTCTGGATCGTCGCAAGGTCCATCTTGGCGTTGCACCGGATGGGCGTGTCTATCTGCGCGTGACGTCGTTCTGGCCGAAAGAGGCCGCCCAGCACTGGCACGGCCCCTATTCGGACCGACAGGCGGCGGAGACGGACTTCCGAACCCGGACGCAGCCGCCACGCGTCACGCGCGCCCAGATCGCCGAGGCGAGCCGCCGCGGCGAGCATGGCACGGTCGAGGGTGTTCCCATGATCGTCCTGAGACATCGCTGGACGGGCCATCTGACCCTGACGGCCTATCAGCTGGTGGATGAGGCCGGGCAGGAGACATCCGTGCGCCAAAATGGACACACCTGAACCCCGTATCGTCACCCGCGCAAGCCGGGTGGAGGGAGAGCAGGAAGAAGAAAGAGGGAAAGAAGCAGAAGGAGAGAGAGGCAGCACAGGCTGTCTGCGCTGGCAAAGGGTGGGTCTCCACGCGTCCTCGCCCTGGCGGGCTCCGGGTCGTGGAGATCCCGCCGCTGCGCGGCGCCTGTGCCATCGCAGCCATCCTGTGCCTGGGCCGGAGAGGTCATCAGAGAAAAGAGATGACGGCAACAGGAGTGACCTTTCATGCAGATTTCCCAGCAGACCCTTCAGGACATCAAGGACGTTGCCGGACTGGCCGGTGGGGTCTTCGGTTTTCTCGCCCTGGTCTTCGCCTTTACGTGCCTGCCGAGCTTTCTGGCGGGCCCGGTGCCCCATCATTATCTCGCTTCCGCCTCCCACACGACCCACGGTCGGGGCTGAAGCCTCCACGTCTCCGAACGCCCCCATGCCCCGCCATCGTGCGGGGTTTTTTCATTTCTGATCCGAGGAAATATCCCATGATCGTCACTTTCGACCGCGCGCTGATCGAGCGCCTTCTCGCCCATGCAGAGGCCGCGTCCGAGCGCCGTGCCACGCTGACGCAGCTCTTTGACAAGAGCCTGCGCAAGCCCGGGCATGGCGCGCGCGAATGGGGCCGTCAGGACGACGTCGATCCTGCAAAGATCCCTGCGGGTCTGTGGCTGGTTGGAGATCACGGGATCTACATGATGTCGAACGGGCTTCCCCTTCTGCCGTCCGATGACGGTCAGAAGCCCAATCTGTGCGCGTATGCACGCGAAGCGGACCCGGCACAGAACGCGGGCAGGGCTCATGACGTCAAACGCCAGGCTTTTGGCGGGGATGACGGATGCGAGTTCCTGGAGGCGACGCTTGTGCGGCAGGCCCTCAGGCAGGCCTCAGGCGACACACTGCGCATGACCATCACCCCGGAAACCCTCGAATTTCTGGCCTGACCGGCCGTCCTTGAAATCCTTCAGGAGAAGAAAAATGTCCGAAGCTACGCCTGACACGGTGTCTGCGGGTCCGCAGTCGCGCGACCAGATCTGGGCCTCGGCCGTGGCGGTGGCCGCTGACAGTGTGGAGCAGCTGAGACGCTGCGACGTTGACCGCGTCGTCTCCCTTGTGGACGCGGCGGATCGCACCGCACTGACGGGCTGGCTGATTGCGCGGCGGCCCGATCTTGCCGGCGCTGTCGCGGAAGCTCTGTCCGCGCTCGCGCAGGAGGCTTACGCATGAGCCTGCTGTTGCCACACCTGCGGCGCGTCCGCATTGAGGCCGAGGGCCTGACCGCCACCCAGTGGAGCTCACCACAGGAGAAGGCGAAACTGGCCAATGCAATCCTCGCCTTTGTTGCGAAAGGATTGCCGGAGGAGGGGTTCAGCAAGGCGCTGTACCAGCGCGTCAGCCAGATGTGGGGGTTTATCACCTGCTTTAACCGGAACGGCTTTGCGGGCCGGTATTTCAGCTCGACGCAGGGGCGTCTCGCCTTCCTCGATCAGATCATTGCGTGTGGCGGGATCGGCGATCCCGCCTGGACCTGGTCAGACGTGGAAAGCCGGATCGCGGCTCTTCTGGTCGAGCATCAGGTGCTCGACCTGTACCGCGCTGAACTGCGGCAGGAAACGCTCCGAGGCGAACAGGCGCTGTTGCGCAGGCTGATCGACCGTCACGGCGTGCCGGCCGATCATGCCGGCCGCACCTCACTGGCTCCGGCGTTGGCTGCGACCCTGTCCCGGCAGCAGCCTGTTCAGATGGGTCTGCTCTGACCCGTTGCGCTGTCCGTGACGGCGCAGGAGTCCGGATCGTCGATCAGTCCCTGAACGACCTCCCATCCGCCCAGAATATTCTGGGCCGTCTCCCAGGCGACGATCTCGGCGCGCAGCGCCTGCGCAAGATCGTCATAGATGCCATCGCGCTGCGGATCTTCGATCTCGCGCCGCTCCGCCTGTTCCGTGAGGGACCGTGCGTCGGAAACCCGGCCCAGTGCCCGACCGACCAGAAGCGTCAGCCAGTCAGACGCCATGCGCTGACGACCCTCCCGCGTGTCGGGCAAGGGGGTGGCTCCGAAAATCTGTCGCGCCCTCTCGCGTCCGAACGCGCGGAGGCGCTCAACCTGTCGGGGCGGCGTCACGGCCCGGATTTCGGCAAGCGACCGCAATTGCGTCTCGGGCAGGATTGCGTCGGTGAGCGCGTCCAGGGTCGGCGTACGACGCCGCTCCTGCGGAAAGCGGATCACCGTGGCGGTCTGATCTGTCTGTGCACTCATCGGTGTCCTCCTGTCGTTGTGCGGCAAGCGTAAAGCGCGCCATAAATAAAAGTCAACAAAAACAATAAGATAACTGCCTACTTCGGCCCTCGCGGATACCTCTGAGGGCAGAAAAGAGACGCGCGCGAAAGAGAAAGAGGAGGGAGGGAAGGGGCTCTCGTGGGGCAGGCGTCGCAGCAAGGGTGCGTCGCTCCGCTCCCGGCGCACAGCGCCGCCCTTGCCACGCCGCCCGCCCCACGAGGCTGCCGATCGGGAACGACATAAACCGAGAGAGGCAGAGCATGTCCAAGCGCAGGAAAACAGATCTGACAGCAGCCCGTAAAAAGGCAGAGATTTTTGGGCCGGACACGGTTCTCTTTGCAGATCTTGAACTCGGAGAAGCCTTTCGCATGGCTGGGGCAGAGCTGGGAGCCGTGTATCGAAAGGTTCGCCGCAACCATTACATGCACGACGGAAAGCGATGCCTTGCGAGCGACGGTCGGGCCGTCAAGCGCGCTTCCCTGCCTGGGACGGAAGACTGAGATCAGGCCCGCTGATCCTCTCCTTCCTCCACTGACATCAGGGCCGCAGCGCGGCCCGCATCCGGCAAAAAAATACAAGAAAGGAACCGCATCGTGCAGGTCCAGACCCTCACAGCTTTGTCCAGTTTTCTTCCTGCGCTTGAGGCGCCCGTCTTTCACCGCGCCGCCTCCGCAGGCCCGACCATTGGCCGCGCACGGCGTTTTTACGCGGAAGCGGATCTTCTGGCTGACGACGCGAATGACGTCCGTCTTGGCGCGGCGCTACGGGCTGCAATGCGCCGTGACGCCAGCGCCGCCCATCGTTCGGCGCAACGCACACTGCTGGGTGTCTCCCATTGACAGCCCTGATCCTTCACTCACAACAGGCCGTGTCATCCTGGCATGCACACCACAGGCATCCGGGAGGAAAGGGAATGGCGATGCGACACCACAGAGCGGGGCTTGCCCTGAGCGCCCTGCTCTGGGCCACCGCAAGTCAGGCAGCACCGGCCGGGTGTGCCGAGTTTGGCGGAGACGGCCAGCTTCCGGTTCTGACCAACGAGGCGCTTGGGCAGCAGACCGTGCTTCTGTGCAATGACGCCTTTGCTGTCCTGCATTCGGGCATCAGTCATGGCCCCCTGTGGACAGCAGAACATCTGACCGAGGAAGACCTGGAACGCAGCATGCAGATCGGCCGGGTCGTCCGGTTCTTTCATGCCGATCCCCGTCTGACCTTTGAGGACCGGGCCGAGCTGAGCGACTACCGCGCGTCGGATTATGACCGCGGCCATATGGCCTGTTCGGGGGATGAACCCAGTCTTCGGGCGCAGGAGCAGAGTTTTTCGCTCGCCAATGTTGTTCCCCAGACCCCGGAACTGAATGAAGGCATCTGGACGGGCGTGGAAATGGCGGTGCGTCGTCTCGCGCAGCGCGAAGGCGAGCTTTACGTCGTGACCGGTCCGGCATTTGGAGCGTCGGTCAAGACCATCGGATCGCATCGGGTTTTTGTGCCCTCTGCGACCTGGAAGGCTGTTTACGATCCCGCCGAGGACGAAGCAGGCGCGTATTTCTGTCAAAATAGCAGCCAGCCAACCTGTACGATCATCAGCATCGGCGCGTTAACCCAGGCGACGGGGGTAAATCCCTTTCCATCCCTGCCTGATGAGATCCGTCAGACGGCCATGAAGCTGCCTCGCCCCCTGAAAAGTCCTTATGCTGTTCGCATCCGGCCTGCTTCCGGAAGCCCTGTGCTGGAGATTACACCATGAGTTTTATTCCTTTCCTGGACGCAGGCGAAAGTGTTCGGATCGATGACCTGACGATTGAGAACGGCACTGAGCGGATCGCCCTGTACGGACGCCTCGAAATCCGAAGGGACCGGATCGGCCTGCAGGATATTCAGGCCCTGAAGGCTCAGATCGACGCCATTGCGCGCGAGCTTGAAGGATCGGCCCATCTTCCGGATCGTGCGCGCGTTGCTCGAGAGGACAGGGTGATTCCAAACCCTTTTTCGGACCGGGACTGTGCCTGAAGGTGTGGAGTGCCACAAGCCTCACTCCGGACAAGACGACCTTCCACCCCAGCTTCCTCCGCGCCCTTCGGTTGCTCCGTGCAGCCGGGTCCCCTGAGAAGGCATCGTGTCCTGCGCTGCGTTTGTGACGGACCTGGCAGTGTCGGGACGAAAGGCGTCGCTGCGCTTGCTTTCGCCCCTTTTGCCTCCGGCACGGGTCGAACGAAAGGCTTGTTTAAGTATTCGTTAAGTGTGTGGTGACGATGTTTGTATATGGGTAAGTCACGACAAATAAAAACCATAAAAACCGCAGTAAATATCCATTTTTCCTTGCAATATTTGCGGATTTTTCCTAAATTAAACCCAGATCACAGGGGCGTTGAGGCCGGTTCTGACCGTTGCGCCGCCCCGAAGCGAGAAAGGATGACGATCATGGCACGCTTTGAGCCGTTCAGACTGTCTGATGACGACCGGACCGACATTGTCAAAGGCGTCTCCTGTGCTCTGCTGCTTGAGCGCCATGGCTATCTCCTCGACAAGCCCGAAAGCACGCGGAACGCTCTGAAATACCGTGCGGGCAAGGGCGAGACGATTATCGTCAACCATGAAGGCCGTGGCTGGTGGGATACGGGATCGGACGAAAAGGGGGATGTGTTCTCCCTGATCCAGCGCCTGACGCCCGGTCTGAAGTTTCGGGATGCCTGCCGTGAGCTGTGTCAGCTGGTGGGCATTGAACCGAAGGGGGCAGAATACGTCCGCGAGCGTCAGGCCAAAACGCCAGACGTTGCTCCGGCCGAGCGCTGGCAGGCCAGGAAGGAGCTCAAATCCGGCACGAAGGTCTGGGCCTATCTCACCGAGGAGCGCTGCCTTCCGGAATGGGTGCTGCGTCGGGCCATCATGACCGGCTGCATCCGGGACGGCTATCACGCCGCCTGGTTCTGCCACCGGGATGCCGCGGGAGCGGTCTGCGGTGCGGAACTGCGCGGTCCGGACACCAAGGGCATCTGTCTGTCGGGTACGGTCAAAACGCTTTTCCGGTTCCAGCCCGGCCTTGGCCGCACGGTCCGTCGGCTGGTGGTGAGTGAATCCGCCATTGATACCCTGTCCTACGCCGCCCTCGACAGCGAGCGCACGCGCGAAACCCTGTACTGCTCGACCGCAGGTGGCATGGGGCCGGAGACGGTCGAAGCCCTCACGGCCGAGCTGGCTGAAATGGCAAAAGATCCGGCTGCCGTTCTGGTGGCCGCAACCGATAATGATGAAGCCGGCAACCGCTATGCCGCGCGCCTTGCAGAGCTGGGCCGCGAAGCCGGTGTCCGCGTGATCCGCCGTATTCCCCACGGTGGCTGCAAAGATTTCAACGACGCCCTGAAGACTGTTGTGGCCGCCGCCCGCGCCGCCTGAGGAGAGACTGATGACGAATGACAAGGCACGACGGGAAATGGAGGCTCTGTTTCCCGGACATGAGAAGAACGACGCCCTGAGAGCGGCCTTCCTGGCGCACCCGGATGCGGACCATTATCTGCGTCTGATGCCAGACCTCGGCTGTCGTATTCCCTGGGCTCTGGTGGCGTATGGTCCTCAGACGGAGCGGCGTCAGGGTCTCGTGGTTGGCGGACGCTGGAGTGCGGCAGGCTGGGATCTCTCCGGACGCATCGTCCTGTTTGTTCAGTCTCCGACCGGAGACAGTGGGTTCCTGACCTGCCAGGCGGGGGAGCAGCAGCTTGTCCTGATTGGCACTGTTCCCGGAAGCACGCGTCATCCTGACCGTCCGGATGCCGTCACACTTCTGGGACATGTCGCAGAACTGACCGCCGCCCGGCATGCCGATGCCGAGACAACCCGCGTGTGGCATACCTGGGCCCTGCTGCACAATCAGCCGCCCTTCCCGCAGACCTACGCCGAGATCGCGTTCGGCGGTGACGTGCTGCGCGGTCTCGTGGTCGGGGGGACGGTTCTGGCGGACGGGACATGGGACTTCGGGCAGGAGTTTGACCTGATGGTGGAGCCGGACGTCATCCTCAGCCTTGATGGCCGCCGTGCGACGCGGTGCGAGGTTCTTCATGGCACCCGGGAGCAGGGACGTGGTCGTGCATAATCATCTCTCCGGACTGACCCCTTCCCAGGCAGACGCCGTGCGTCAGACAGGACCGGTTGTTGTTCTCGCGGGTGCCGGGACCGGCAAGACCAAGACGCTTGTGGCCGGTATTGTCGACCGTGTCGTCAAACGCCGGATGTCGCCAGATCGCATTCTGGCCGTGACCTTTACCAACAAGGCAGCCGGGGAGATGAAGACGCGGATCGCGGCGGCCCTGAACATCGCGCAGGCCCCGTACTGGGTGGGCACCTTCCATGCGCACGGACGCCGTCAGCTGCGGACCGATCCCGACATTGCCGGGCTGCGTCCGGGGTTCGACGTCTGTGACAGCGAAGACAGCACGAAGATCGTGCGCAGGCTCCTGGAAAAGGCGATTGAAGCAGGCGTCATGAATGCCGATGACGGAGAGACGTTTCGCAAGCGTGTGAAGTCCATCAGCTCGCGCATCGCCATGCTCAAGGAAAACATGGTGCTTCCCCCGGATGCCGTGGCCTGGGTCGAGGGACGGATTGCGACGGATGCCATCACCGAAGGCGATGACATCATGGTCTGGCGGGATGCGGCCGTGCTCTATCCTGCGTATCAGGCGATGCTGCGCGAAAGCAATCGCGCGGATTTTGCAGACCTGCTGCTGTGGCCTACCGTGACCATGCTCCGCGACGAACGCTACAGAAGGGACTGGGCGGACCGGTTTGACTGCGTGCTGGCCGATGAGTTCCAGGACGTCAACCGGCTCCAGTTTCTCTGGCTGAAATGCCTGTCCAAAGACCACAACGAGCTCTTCGTTGTCGGCGACGATGCGCAGTCGATTTTATAAGTTAATTGGAATGCATTGATTTAGAGTGATGCCGTAGCAGCAAGAAAGGGTGTGTCATGCCCGTTCCAGACTGGTCACGTTATCCGCAGGTTTCCGAGAACCAGCAAGGATGCTTGTGGCTCTCGCTACTCGATAATCTCGGGCGCTCACCCGCGACCATTGATGCCTACGCCAGAGGTCTGGATCAGTATCTGTCTTTTTGCACAGCAGTAGGCATACCGGCTGAGGCCGCGACTTTGGCTCAGGTCTCTCTATTCGTACGGTATCTGCGTGGGGAGGCGGTTCCCCTTCTTTCCGTTCGCCCGCCAGTCAGCAATGCTACGCTGCATCAGCGTTTGTCCGCCGTTCGCCTGTGGTATGACCATCTGGTTTTTGAAGGGATCATTCATCGAAACCCAGTGCCGCGCGGGCAGGCTGTTGCAGGACGGGGTCCATTCTCTGAACATGTCGGATTTCGATATGGTTTGGTACGTCGTTCCAAGCTGTTGCCCCATTTGCCGTCCGATCCAGAATGGGGACGCTTGCAAGAAGTGGTCGCACAGGAAACGGTGAGAAACCGTCTCATGTTTGCACTGGCGTATTACGGCGCATTGCGCCGAGAAGAATTAGTCAATTTGCGCGTCTCGGATATCGACCCTGCGAGACGTCTGCTCACCATCCGGGCTGAAACAAGTAAAAGCGCCCGTCCACGTGTGGTTTGTTATTCAGCGGCGCTCTGTCCTGTGTTGGCGGTATATCTGCATCAGAGGCGCAACGCGGCGACCCATTCAGCGGCCCTGTTTCTCTCTGAGTCAGATCGGAACTTTCGGCAGCCTATTACGAAGTGGTCATGGAGCAAAACTGTCAGACGTCTTGCTCTCCAGGCTGATATGCCATTGTTCAGTACGCACACATTGCGTCACCTGAGATTGACGCATCTGGCCCGTGCTGGCTGGCGTCTACACGATATTGCGACCTATGCCGGGCATCGCAATGTTCAAAGCACGACACTCTATATCCATCTTTCCGGTGAAGATCTGCTTCGCAAGATCGCAAACTCAGTCGAACAGATGGATATGAAGCTTGGTAACAGGGTCTTCGGAGGATAGAAAAGTGGCAGAATCTCACGTTCCTCACGTCCCATCCGAATACAAATTCCATATTAATCTCGAAGAGTACGACAGACGGGTAACCTTATCGGAAGACGAGTTAAAACTTGTCCGACGTTGGAAAGAAGAACATCTTATTATTACGAGACGGCAGGCGCCACGTCTTCGCAAGCCTCTGACGGACGTCCTGTATCGCAGTAACCTTGACCGCGCTAACAGTCACCGTGCCCTGAAATATTTACTCCTGGAAGTCGCACGTCAGGAAGTGCCGTATTGGGGCTGGAGTGAAGACCTCTGGGTTGAGATTATTAATAACAGCCCTGTTCTGAAAAAAACTGGAATTGTACCGCAGATCATTGCGGTAGCTTATCTTCTTTGTGGTTTTCGAAGCCTGTACAAAATCCAACGGAATGTCGCGACGGCTGTTGTCGCCCGCTTGGTTTTTGGGGCGGAGATCGTTGACACAGAATGTGAGCGACTGTTCTCGGCCCTGACCCGTGTCGGCTTTGTCTGTCAGACGGTGCGCCCGCTGGTACCATCAATATTTGCGGCAGTTGCGCTGCAAGGCGAGAACCCAAAACTTGAAAGTTTCAACAGAGAGATATTGGAATATACACGCGAGTGTTACGCGGGAAATCACGTCGCCAACCGGATTGGAATCTTGTCAAACGGTTTGGCGGCAATGGGATTAACATCAAAGGTTATCCATTTTCGGGCATATCCACCCCGTCACGGAACTGAAACTGACAATATCAATCCCGAATGGATGACATGGTGCCGACGCTGGCTGGAAACAACAACCCTGCGGGAAGGATCGAGGCGAGCGGTCTATAACACACTGACCCGTATCGGGATCTGGCTGAGTCGGGAGCACCCGGAAGTTACGGGACCAGAGCAATGGACGGTATCGGTATGCGCTGACTATCTCGCCGCCGTCGACAAGTTACACGTCGGCGGTTGGGGCGGATCGACCTTTGATTATCGGCTTATCCCCACCGCTGGCCAGCCTCTGCAGGCGCCGACGAAAGTCGCTTATTATCAGGTAATGCGTCGGTTTTTATCTGATATTCAGAGTTGGGAATGGGCTCGGCTCAGATGTAATCCGCGCTATCATCTCGCGACACCGAGGAATATTGCGAAATATCTTGGGGTAAACCCCAGAACCATAGATGATGCAGCTTGGTTGAAACTGACCTGGGCCAGTCTCAACATTGAACCAGAGGATCTTTCTCCTGACTGTTTCTATCCATTCGCTCTGTTGCAGGCCATCGCTGTGGTGTGGACACATGCAGGCCTCCGGAGCAATGAGATCGCCCGACTTCGGGTCGGTTGCACGCGCGAGCAATCAGAAGATGTGATCGATCAGTCTGGCAACGTCGTTCCGGCAGGTCAGGTCTGCTGGCTTGATGTTCCCGAAGGCAAAACGTCGGTTGCGTACACCAAGCCGGTCAGTCACGCGGTTCATAAATACATTGCAGCCTGGATGAAAAAACGTGCATCTCCCCATAAGCATCTTGATCGCCGAACCGGTGAACATGTGCATTTTCTTTTTCAACTTCGAAACAGACCGATTGCGAAGGAAGTTTTAAATCAAACGGTTATTCCGCTTTTGTGCAAAAAGGCTGGTATTCCGCTTGAGGACAGTAAAGGCCGCATTACAAGTCACCGTGGACGGGCCTCCGCTGTGTCTATGCTGGCGAGTGTTCCACAAGGCATGACAATATTCGATCTGGCAAAATGGTGTGGCCATACGTCCGTTCAATCGACCATGAGCTATGTTCGGTCAAAGCCTACGCAATTAGCCAGCGCGTTTGCCAAGGCGGATCAGGCGGCACGGATGATCGAAATTGTTATTGATCAGGAAGTTATTGCGGCAGGCGCAACGAAAGACGGGGCGCCCTGGAAGTACTACGATTTGGGTGACTCTTACTGTAGCAATGCGTTCTGGAGTACGTGTCCGCATCGCATGGCTTGTGCACGCTGTTATTTTAATATCCCAAAACCAAGCGCCAAAGGGGTTGTTTTGGCCGCTCAGCAAGCGGCCAATCGCTTACTGGAAGAAGTTTGGTTAAGTCCGGAAGAACGGGATGCCGTCTCCGGAGACGTTGAAGCGTTGGAGGGAATGTTGAACAAACTTCGGGATAAGCCGACGCCGGATGGTCGAACCCCTGGCGAGATTTCGGCGACGAGTGGGGCCATGGCGTCGTCTCCAGCTTCAAAATCAAAGTAACCTGCGACGTGGCTGGAGACCAATCCCAAACAGAAACGCTTGCTGGGCTGGTGGAACGGGTGACCTTCCATAATGCCGAGAATGGCTTTTGTGTCCTGAGGGTCAAAGTTCGAGGACAACGCGACCTGGTCACAGTGGTCGGACACGCAGCGATGATTGCAGCCGGTGAGTTCGTGCAGATGGCCGGGCACTGGTTTAATGATCACACCCACGGACTGCAATTCAGGTCAGAGTTCCTCAAGGCCAGTCCACCGACCACGATTGAGGGTATTGAGCGTTATCTCGGCTCGGGCATGATCCGAGGGATCGGTCCGGTTTACGCGAAAAAACTGGTTAAGGCGTTCGGCGAGGCAGTATTTGACCTGATCGAGCAGGAACCAGACAGGCTTCGGGACGTGACGGGCATCGGCCCGAAGCGTGCTGAAAGGATCGTGTCTGGTTGGAGCGACCAAAAAATAATCCGGGAGATTATGCTGTTCCTGCACAGCAACGGTGTCGGGACTTCGCGGGCAGTGCGTATCTTCAAAACCTACGGGCAAGAGGCGGTCAAACTGATTAGCGAAAACCCATACCGGTTGGCACGGGATATTCGTGGTATCGGATTTAAAACCGCCGACCAGATCGCGCGAAAAATGGGCATTGAACCGACGGCAATGATCCGGGCGCGAGCCGGAATATCCTATGCACTCGGTGAAGCGCTGGACGATGGCCATTGCGGGTTGCCGGTGGAGGAACTGATGACAAATACCGCAACGTTGCTGGAGATTGCGGTTCCATTGATCGAGACGGCCCTTACACTGGAGCTGGCCGCTGGTAACGTCGTTGCAGACAGTGTGGAGGAAGAGCGCTGCATTTTCCTGATGGGCCTGTATCGCGCCGAGCAGACCATCGCCGAGTGCATAAAAGCCTGCGCGATTGGTCTTCCGCCCTGGCCGGAGATTATAGCGGAGAAGGCGATCGATTGGGTGGAGCAGCAGACACGGTTGGCCCTGGCGCCAAGCCAGCGTGAGGCGGTGAGCCTCGCTCTCCGCAGCAAGGTGCTGGTGATTACCGGTGGTCCTGGTGTCGGAAAGACAACGCTGGTCAACAGTATTCTGAAAATCGTTACCGCCAAAGGGATCGAGGTGCAGCTCTGCGCGCCAACGGGACGGGCGGCTAAACGTCTGTCGGAGAGTACCGGGTTGGAGGGCAAGACAATTCACCGGCTCCTGGAGACGGATCCCGCCACGGGTTGCTTCAAAAGGGACGAGACAAACCCGTTAACTTGCGATCTCTTGGTAATGGACGAAGCCAGTATGGTGGATGTGTTGCTGATGCGCTCTTTGCTGCGGGCGCTTCCTGATAGTGCTGCATTGCTGATCGTGGGCGACGTCGATCAGTTGCCGTCGGTCGGCCCAGGTCAGGTTCTGGCAGATATCATTCGGTCTGGTGCCATCCCGGTCGTGCAGTTGACCGAGGTGTTTCGTCAGGCCGCTCATAGCCGGATCATCACCAACGCCCATCGGATCAATGAAGGCCGGATGCCGGAGTTGAGCTCAACAAAAGGGGCGGACTTCTATTTTGTCGAAGCGGTCGACCCGGAGATCGGGTTACGGAAACTGCTCACGGTGGTGAAAAACCGCCTCCCTAAAGCATTCGGGGTTGATCCGGTGCGCGACGTGCAGGTGCTGTGCCCGATGAACCGTGGCGGTCTTGGAGCTCGGTCTCTCAACATAGAGCTACAGAAGGCGTTGAACCCTCCGGGCGACGTAAAGGTCGAGCGGTTTGGCTGGACTTACGGTCCGGGCGATAAGGTGATGCAGATCGCGAACGATTATGACCGAGACGTTTTCAACGGGGATCTTGGGGTCGTTGTTAAAATCGATCTCGACGAGAGCGAACTGACAGTTTCCTTTGATGGCCGAGAGGTTATCTATGGGTTTGGTGAACTGGACGAGTTGGTGCTGGCTTATGCGACCACGATCCACAAGAGCCAGGGCTCGGAATATCCGGTTGTCGTAATCCCGATCGTTACTCAGCATTACGCCATGCTGGCGCGGAACCTGCTGTATACGGGCGTCACGCGTGGGCGAAAGCTTGTCGTTCTGGTGGGGCAGAAGAGGGCCTTGGCGATCGCTGTACGAAATGCGGGTGGTCGGCAACGGTGGTCGAAGCTGGGCGAGTGGCTTATGGCATCAATGGGTCCTGAGCCAAGGCAGCCTGTTTTCCGGCAATAATTTTAACCTGTGGTATTCGGCTTTGACGGTTTAATTTTCGCCATTGGCTATGATAAAATTCGGCTCGTGAACGGCATTGAGGATCGACTTGCGCTGCCTCATAAAGACGCGAAACCAGCTTTGGGTAGAGCTGAAGTTTCTTTTTGTCGTCTTCACAAGCTGTAATCTCTCGTATTGCTTGGCGGATCTTTTGCCAACGTGAGAAGGGCAGAGCGATTCCATCCCGGCCTACCACCACTCCCGTTACGATCTTCGCGCTGTTGCCCGTGAACGATCGATCCTTATGCGGGCGTAATCCTGCCTTAAAAATTATTGATCGTGCTTCGTGGAGAATAGCGCGAGAGGCGCCGGAACCGGACATGGTGATGTCGTCTACATAGCATGTCATGACGAGGCCATGCCCCGTTGCAACCGCTGCCAGATCATCGAATAGAGACTTGTACGTGTAGTAGGAGATGATCGGGCTGACCGCGCTGCCTGTCGCGAGGACCCCGCGGTGACAGATTAGATTGGCGAGCAAGCCCGCCACATCCGATGCGCAGCGCATTACGTCTCGAAAGAAGTGCATGACTTTGTACTGAGGAACGGATTGGTAGAATTTCGCAATATCGATCTTTAGAAGTTGGCCATCGCCGATATGAGCGCGAGCATTGGAGAGATAGGACCGTCCTTTAACCGCAGAATGAAGGTAGTCTGGAACCTCGACCCGAGCTAGATACCGGTGTAATTGCCGGTGAAGGCTTTGCAACGCAGCATTCGGCTCCTGAATTTCACGATCTGAGTCCCTAAGCTTATAAACGCGATAACCGCCGTCAGCAGCCAGACTACTGAGTTTATTCAACTCCCAACCCAGTCGCTTTGCCAATGCATGAGGTGATTGGAGGCCGTACAAATGACAACGATTAATCGGTATGCACGGTTGTCTTGCTCGCTTTCTCTTGCTCATCATTTTCTCCCTCAGCTACCCATTCCAGCATCTTCAACACTTTATCAGCGACAAAGACACGTGCCTTGTTGAAGGTCGTACCCGCCCCTTGTTCTGCAAACAGCATGAGGGACGATAAAGGTACCTCGAACCGCTCAGCATATCTCTTGAGAACCTCTAAACTTGGTTCTTTTTTGTTGCGCTCAATCTCGTTCAAATAAGACCGAGATATATTAATCTGTTCGGCAAGATCAGACTGTGAAAGCCGATGATATTGCCTGATAGTCTTTAAGGCTCTGTCGTACATATCTGCCTCCGCAACCTTTGTTGGGAGAGTTGAAGGGGGATTACGTAAACATGTCCCAGATCTTCGTGCCCACACGTACTGCTTTAAGGATAAAATCCAATGCAGCCGCTGCGGCTTTCCAAGTCGTCGGCTTCAGCAGAGCATTCTTAATGAATGTCCCCCGTCGGCTAGTCTTCGTACGCTTCTTCTCAGCACTTAGTGAGGGAATATTTCCCATAGGTAGTCCTCCTACACGCTCGCCCCGGAATTAGGGCCAGCTCCACCAGCAGGAGTACAACGAGAGAAGAAGCATCCCCCCAACCCTTCGCGTCCAACCACAAGGACGCGCCTTATCGATGCTGTGAAGGGTCCCTCGCGGGCTCCTTCACGCTGCTGACAAGTGTGAGGATCAACCAAAAGTTAATCCCGCAGGTGATTACTCACCCAGAGTTCAGTGGGATGTTGCCTATTTCCCAAGTGCATGGGAACTGTATGTCAGCGTCTAATTCGATAGTCAAGGAATATTCGCTATCGGCGAACATAATTTCTTTTATGGCGACATGCCTAATAGCTTCGACGGATAATTTTTTGCGGTGGATGAGCAAGTTGGTTGTTGGGATACTGGGGGACGCTTTTCGAGTGATGGACATGGCAAAGCTGTCGGATACAATCAGCGGCAGCTTGCGGCCAAGAGGCAGTCGTTCGCATTTCCTCTGACGAGTATCCAGTCCTGATAATTCGTTCCGAACGGTCTGATCAAAGCTAAACTCTTCCTAGATCAGATTTTCCGGCCCGCTCATCCATGTGTTAGAAAAATACAGCGTGAGCTTAAGAGATGCTCTATTTAAGCTGTATGATCGCACACTGCCTTACCATACTTCCGCGCTCACGGTTAATCGTGTCTGTTGCGTTTGCTATCTTTTCAGTAATTGTGTCTTTTGATGCCATTGCTAATGAGGCCAGACCAGCTCATGTCATCACCATCCAAGCAAACGATGGTCTGAGCCTTGCTCCGAAGGAGAATAAAGCTTGGTACGAACAGGGTATATGGCCGGCGGCTGGAGCCACACTCACCTTGATCGTCACCAATACCGTCACAGTTATCGTGGTCTATCTCCAATCGTCCCGATCTTTCAACGCCTTACTGCGTCAACGTAAAATTGAACGTTACGCGGCTGCCTTGAACGATTTCTACAATCCATTGCTAGCTCTTTTGGATATGGAGGGTTCGAAAAACCCTCTGGTTTTGCGGCTTTCTCTGTGATTCCATTTTTCCTGCGTTGATTGGAGATGATGGAAGATGAAGCAGCCGGGTTTCTTTGATGTTGAAGAGCGGTTGGCCCGGTTAAGCGGGCTTGGCGATCAGCTCGAAGCATTTTCCCGGACTGTGGATTTTGAAGTCTTCCGCCCTGATCTGGAGAAGGCTCTGGCCTATTCAGACAGGATCAAAGGCGGCCGTCCCCCGTTTGATCCGGTGCTGATGTTCAAAATCCTGGTGATCCAGACGCTGAACAATCTTTCCGACGAGCGAACGGAATATCTGATCAACGACCGCTTGTCCTTCATGCGCTTCCTCGGTCTGGGACTGTCGGACCGTGTTCCCGATGCCAAAACGGTCTGGCTGTTCCGTGAGCGTCTGACCCAGGCGGGAGCTATTGAAAGACTGTTTGACCGGTTTGATGCAACTCTGCGGAACGCCGGTTATCTGCCAATGTCGGGCCAGATCCTGGATGCGACATTGGTAGCGGCTCCAAAGCAGCGCAATACCAACGGAGAGAAAGCCGATCTTCGGGCAGGACGGATCCCCGAAGGCTGGGAAGACAAGCCGGTAAAGCTGTCCCACAAGGACAGGCACGCCCGTTGGACACTGAAGTTCACGAAGGCGAAGCGGCAGGAGGACGGGACGTTCCCGACCACGGATCTCGCCATTCCTTTCTTTGGCTATAAATCGCATATTTCCATTGACCGGAAGTTCCGACTGATCCGAAAATGGAAGGCGACGGATGCTGCTGCCAGTGATGGTGCCAGACTGCGCGAGGGCCTTCTGGATAAAACCAATACAGCCTCAACCGTTTGGGCAGACACCGCCTATCGTTCGAAAGCCAATGAGGACTTCATGGACAAAGAGGGTTTCGTCTCGAAAGTTCACAGGAAAAAGCCGCATCTCAAGCCCATGCCCCGCCATATCCAGCGGTCCAATGCAGGGAAATCAGTGATCCGCTCGCGCGTCGAGCATGTCTTTGCCGATCAGAAATCACAGACGGGACTGTTCATCCGAACTGTCGGTATCACCCGGGCCACCATGCGGATCGGTCTGGCCAATATCGTCTACAACATGCGCCGCTTCCTCTTCCTCGAGAGGTTAAACGCGAGCGCGTAACCATCCCACTGGCGATAGCACGCAATCTGCTCAAAACGCAGAGCGAAAGTCACCCCGGAAACCGTCAATCGGCACGCCACAACCCTGAAATCAGGAGCCAGCCGCCGCCAATCAACGGTTCTTCGATCCGTCCATATTAACAAAGAAATTTTTCAAAACACAGGACCTCTCAGTTTCCCTCAAGAAGAAATTCCTCGAAATGCTGCAGGACTAGTATGGGGACAGACCAAAAAGAAGATACTTTCAAATAATATCGATATTGAGATGATTTTGCGAACAAAAACACATCTGCTAATAGAGACAGATTCTCTTGAAGCGTATCACCGCTTGCTTGTTCACGTTGCAATGTATGAGGCGTTTCAGAGGGTCGAAACCGATCTATATACAGGATTTACGTTCCCAGAAGACATCCGCGGTCACGTCGTCGCCCAACGCTTGGCTGCTCTCAAAATCTACCATAAACTTACTGGAGAACAGATTTGAGTACGAATTGGCTACAGCAGGAACTTGCCCAAAAAAGCAATGCACGTACTGATAGCGGCGATCCGATCTTGACCGTCTTTCTGCCTACTGGGCGGGAAGAGCGGATCTATTCTCCAGATTCAGATGAATATCGGGTCAGCGCGGATGTTGTTGAAAAGGCTGCCAGGTTGGGTGCAACCATCGTTGCTTATAGCTCGATGTGGTGTGGAGTTACAATTGAGGGCAAAGAGCATGCGAAAACCCAAGGCATCAGCATTATCCCCTTCGCCGGCCTTTTTGGCTACATGAAGCGTAAAGGTGTCATATTCACGCGGTGACCGTCTGGTTGCGAGCTGCCATGGCTGGAGCGACGGCAAATCTCCAGACAGCTTTCCTCTTTGGCTCTGCTATTGATGCCAAGGCGGTGGCCCGCGACATCGATATCGTCTTGGTGACGAAAGAAGGTGCTGGTGAGAAGGGATGGCACGCAATCCGGGATTGGCGCGATCGTCTTGCGGTAGATTTTGAAGAACGGTTCCATATGCCGCTTTCAGCAATGGTAGTCACGCCGTCCGAATGGGCGGAAATTGATGGCGTCGTAGTTAGGGAGCGAGAAGTTCTCATTTGATCGATTTCAGCCGTTAGTCGACATCTGTTCATCGGAAAAATCGACTGCAGAACACATTTTTTATTGAAAAATTGTATTCCACATAAATTCGTGGCGTGGCTCGAAGATCCGGTTCATCCGTGATTTCGGCAAGGAATTTCCCAATACAAAAACCTTCAAACTGGAAGAGAATTTCCGCTCCACCACTCATATCCTGTCCGCGTCGAACGCGTTGATCGCGCATGATCCGCAGCGCATCCCCAAGGAGCTGTTTACCCGGCGCGGGATCGGTCTGCCGATCGAGGTCATGGGCTTTGCCTATGCGAGCGACGAGGCCGACGCCATTGCGCGTGAGATCGGCCGGCGTGCGGCGACCGGTCTGCCCTGGCATGACTTCGCCGTTATTTACCGCCAGAACAGACTGTCGCGGTCCGTGGAGGAGGCCATGATCCGAGCCCGCATTCCGTACGAAATTGTCGGTGACGTCGGATTTTACCAGCGTGCCAGCGTCAAGGATGTTCTGGCGTTGCTTTCGCTCGCCGCCCACCCGAACGATCGTCAGTCGGACGAGGCGTTTCGGCGTGTCGCCAACAAGCCTGCGCGCGGGCTCGGCACCAAGGCGCTGGGCGCGATCGAACTGGTGGCGGAGTCTCAGGGTACGTCCCTGATGGAGGCGGTCGCCCACACGCGGCTGCCGGCGAAATGCGCCGCCGCACTGGAGACGTTTGTCAGAACTATTCGGGCGATCGGGGAACAGACGGGTCTCACCATCGGGGCGCGCCTGACCGAACTGGTGGAGCAGACCGGGTATCTGGCGGCCTTGCGCGCCGATGACAGTGAGGAGGCCAAGACCCATATCGAGAACCTCAGCGAGTTGATTGAATTCGCGGACGGGTTTCGCCGGATCGAGCATCTGATGGAGCATGCGGCGCTTGCCAGTGCCGCGCCCGGCGAAAAGGGCGTTGATCGCGTGCAGTTGCTCACGATGCACAAGGCCAAGGGCCTGGAGTTTCGACACGTGTTTCTGCCGGCCTGGGAGGCGAATGTGTTTCCCGGCGGCATGACGCGCGATCCGGACGAGGAACGGCGTCTGGCGTATGTGGCGCTGACCCGTGCCATCGAACAGGTTACGATCACCTGGTGCGATTTTCGACAGGGCGGGTCGACGATGCCATCGGGGTTCATCGACGAAATCCCGCTGGAGCATCGCATTGGCCGATGGAACTGGCAGACGGACCCGGCGCATGGGCAGGACGGAGCGTGGCATCGTGCCCGCGAGGAGATGCAGGCTTTGGGATTTGATCTGTGAACCGGCCACCACCACCCAGCTTCGATGAGTATTTCTTTCCACCGGACGGACCGCCAGAGGGGCCGCCGGACTGGGCTCACGACGCGCCCTCAGGTCCGCCGCAACCCCGAGCCCCAAGTTTTGCGCATGTGTGTGTGAGATGCGGGCAGGGGGCGCCGTTCGGCTTTGCCATGGGGGCGAGCACGTCCTGGTATTGCGGCGAGCACCGCCATCTGGGCCGCGCGACACCGCCCGCCGCGCTCCCGAGAGCGAGTGCGCGCTCATGAAGCGGTCCTGTCTTTCGCTGGCCCTTTCCGTCGCGGCGAGTGTGTGGGCTTTTGGGGCGCATGCCGAGGCGCCGGGCTGTCCGGGAGTATTTTACCAGGGGACGCCCCCGGTCGTTACCGGCGCGATGGGGCAGGGCACGCTGTTGTGCAGCACCGCGTTTGCGTCCTACGCGTCTCCCGTCACCCACGGGCCGATCTGGTCGGCTGAATTTCTGACCGAGGAGGCGCTCGAGGTCGCGGTACGGACGCCCCGCAAAGGGATCTTCTTTGCGGATACCCGCCTCGATGAGGCGACCCGGACGAATCTCGGTGATCTGAAACGCTCGGGCTATCAAAGGGGCCATCTCACGCCCAGCGGCGATGAGCCGGGGCTGGCCGCACAGGAAGAAAGTTTCGCGCTCTCCAACGTGGTCCCGCAGACGCCGGCGCTGAATATGGGCGTCTGGGAAGGTGTGGAGGCCTCGACACGCGGTCTCGCGAACGCGGACGGCGAACTCTACGTTGTAACCGGCGCGCTGTTTGCCGATCATGACGTCCCGGTGATCGGGCCCGACCGCGTGATGGTGCCCTCTGGCGTATTCAAGGCGATCTACGATCCCGTGACGGAGACGGCCGGCGCCTGGGTGTGCAGCAACACCGACGATCCGCACTGCTCCGTGGTGTCGCTCACGGTGCTGCGCGACACGGGCGGGATCGACGTGTTTCCCGGGCTTGCGGAAAAGATCAAGCTCACGGCGATGGCGATGCCGGCGATCGAGGCCAGCCCCTACGCAGCGGAAGCGCGCGCGCAGCAATCGGAACGGCCCGGCTTCACGTGGAATGATCGCCGCGTCAAGGCGGCTCTGACCCTGTTGCGCAAGGCGATGGGGCGGTCGTAAATTTGCGAAAGGAGTTCTGTGGCCTTTTTGTTTAGGCGTGGACCGTGGGCACCGCTTACGTGACGTAAGGGTCCGGTTCTCGCGCACATGAAGGCCGCTTCGGCCTCATCTCCGCCGTATTCACGGCCGATCAGGTTTCCTAAAAGCGGACATCGGCATCGGTTATCTTTTGCTTCATTCGTATAAACAAATGTGATACATTTGTGCATACACACAAGGAGACTTTGTATGTCTGCTGTCACATTCCGGGTCGATGAAGCACTGAAAGCGGCTGCCGTTGAGAAGTTGTCCGCTCAAGGCATTTCTCTTTCTGACGCACTGCGCGACACCCTTGCATATATTGCTGAAACGGGGCGCTCTCCCGTCAAGCGCACGTTTGTGACTGACGAGGATGCGCAGCTCATCGAAATTGTACGCGAACGTCTCAAAAACCCTGCCCAAAAGCATCGTATGACTTTCGCGGAGCTTAAGAGCCGTCATCGCGAATGAAAGAATATAGCCTTGAATTCGATGACAGAGCGCTCAGGGAGTGGGATGCTCTTGACGGCAGCGTACGTAAGAAATTTGAAAAGAAGCTGGAAAAGCTGATCTGCAACCCTCACTCTCCGGGAAACGAGCTTCATCACGATCTATCAGGATTTTACAAGATCAAGCTTCTGAAAGATGGCTACCGCCTTGTTTATCAGGTCATCGACGAACGGATCGTGATCTATGTGATTGCCGTTGGCCGGAGAGCAGATAATGAAATTTATGAGGTAGCCTCGAAGCGGGCAGTCCGCAGTCACTATTGAACTGACCAATTGCGCCCGCCTGGAATGTGATAGCTATGCGATTCGCCGGTAAAAGTGCCCAGCACGGTGACCTCCCGTACAATATTGCGATGCGGGAGGACCGGTCCTCCATTCTCGCCGCGCAGGATCGGCACTCTGATAATCTTGGGATCGAAACGCACCAGCACGACGAGTGCTGTTCTGGCATAGCCGGAAATCGTTACGGCGATACCCATGACTGCGATCCTGGGTCCGCCCTCGACAGGATCGGTCTGAACACCTCGCGCCGATGGAATGCGTGAGCATAATCCCATTGGCGCGCCGTGAAAGCTAGTGCGCTGAACGTATTCTTCCAGCCGAAATCGTCCCAATAGGTTACCTCCCATGACAGGGCAGAAGATCGGGGCGATCGGATGATGTCAGAAGATTGGCGTTCGCGGGCGGGCAGGAGGAACAACCATGGCTTTGGAACAATTCCACCACGGTCGGGTGGTTCGGGTTCGCGGCCAAAGCCTGTACCGATTTCCGACAAGCACCCACATGCCGCCCAGTGCAGTGGATATGACGCTTTTCAGCCTCATGAGTGCGCCTGCCGACCGGATGGTTCGCGAAACCTGGCTTAGTTCGGCTTCGCCATGCCGTCCTGCGGAGCGGCCATCGCGTTGTCATGGCTCATGTTGTCGTGGGACATCGCGTTCTTCTTCATGCCGTCATGCTTCTTCATACCGTCGTGGGACATGCCGTTATGCGTCATCGCATTTGGGGCCATCGTGTCGTGCGCCATGCCATTCTTCGACATGCTGTCATGTGCCATCGTGTTCGGCGCCATCTGGTTCGGGGCCATGGCATCGTGCGACATGGCGTCCTGCGCGCGAGCGGCGCCACTCAGAACGACGGCGGACGAAAAAGCGGCAGCAATGGCGATATTGCGAATAGACATGGTCATTTCCTGATCTGTCGATGATGTGGAGGGGGAAACATTCCGCCTCTCTGTTCTATTCTTCGATGAGGCACGGCGTCGGGTTACAGGGACGCGTCTTTTTTTATGACCCGCCAAACCAGTCGTAACCCTGATCTTCCCAGTAGCCGCCCGGAAAGCGGTTGGTGACTTCGATGGACGCGAGATATTTCGGATTTTTGTAGCCGAGCTTCGTTGGAATCCTGACCTTCATCGGCGCGCCATAGGCAGGCGGAAGGGCACGGTCTCCATAGTCCAGCGCCAGAATGGTCTGCGGATGCAGCGCGGTCGCCATGTCGATGCTCGTCGAATAATCGTCGAAGCAGCGAAAATTGACATATTTCGCACGCAGATCCGCGCCGACCTTTTGCAGGAATATCGAAAGCGGCACACCGGACCAGTCGCCGATCGCACTCCATCCCTCGACGCAGATATGGCGTGTAATTTGCCGTTTCTGCGGCAGCGCGCGGAACTGCGCAAGCGACCACGGGCGTTTGTCCGACACCAGACCGCCGACATCCAGGCGCCAGCCAGTGGGATCGACAGTGCGAACCTCGCTCTCGTCGTAATAGGCGTTGAACGGAAAAGGATGCGTGATCCTGGATGCATCGAATTCCCGCGCGAGCCGCTGGCGGCTGAACAGCAGGGCCTGCATCCGGTCGGTGAAACGCGACATCGCGCTGAGCGCGCGCTCCACGGACGGCTCGTCGTCCAGCGCACAGCCGGACAGCATCGACAGTCCACCGAGCGACAGGGCGCCTTTGAGCATCAGACGACGCTCGATCCGGCGCAGTTCGGGGGCGATCGCCGAGCGATCGAGGCGGTTGTGACTCATCGGGCAGCCCCTTCCTGAACGCTCACTTCCTGCGCCGCGCTGGGACGACGGCCGAACACCATGCCGAACAGGGTCGACGGCACGAGCAGGGCGAGCGCGATGTGAATAACGAGAAAGGCGACGATCAGCGTCATCATCGCGAAATGAATGCGGCGGGCGACATCGTAACCGCCGAACAGCCATGTCAGCCATCCAAGCTGCACCGGCTTCCAGATGGACAGCCCGCTTGCAACGGTCAGCAGGGCGACAATCAGCACGCCGGTATAAAGCAGCCGCTGGACAGCGTTGTAATGACCGGCGGCATGGGACAACCTGAACCGCAACGCCTGCGCCATATCACGACCGATGGCGCGCGGGCCGACGGGCCGCAGATCGCAGCGGAAATGCCCCGACAGCACGCCATACCCCATGTAAACGACGCCGGCAGCCATCAGCACCCACATCGCCGCGAAATGCCAGGCGATCCCGCCGCCCAGCCAGCCACCCAATGTAGCCCAGGCCGGGAATTCGAAAGGCAGAATGGGCGAGGCATTATAGATCTGCCAGCCACTGCCGATCATGGCGAGCATCGACAATGCGCCGATCCAATGGGTGATGCGAATAATGGGCGATGGCGTGCGACGCGGTCGCACGCGGCGTGATGAGAGCATGTCCGGGCTTTCCGACTGAATGGTCAGGCGTTGATGCGGATGCGTTCGTCGGCCAGGCACGAAAGGTTACAGTTTCCGCCATATCCTGACGGAAATAAAAAATTCTTCTTACCCGCGTAACCGGACAGGGAATTTTCGCGAAGAACGCTGTGACAACCCAAAACAAGGGGGACACAGCATGACATCGCGCCGCCAATTCTTTCTTGCCGCCGTTGCCATGGCGGCATCCGGCCGCGCACGAGCCACCGAGCATTATCCCGTCACGCATACCGACGCCGAATGGCACCGCCTGCTGACGCCCGCGCAATACAATGTGCTGCGCGAGGCAGGCACCGAAATGCCGTATTCGAGCCCATTGCTGACCGAGCATCGCCCCGGCCGCTTCGCCTGTGCCGGATGCGACACGGCAGCCTTCGACGCGCGCACGAAGTTCGAAAGCGGCACCGGCTGGCCGAGTTTCGACAGCGCCCTGCCGCACGCCGTGCAGGAACGTGGCGATGACAGCCTTGGCATGGAACGCACGGAGGTGCTGTGCGCGACCTGCGGCAGTCATCTCGGCCACGTGTTCGATGACGGACCGCAGCCAACGGGCCTGCGCTACTGCATGAACGGCGTGGCACTTTCATTCCATACGGCCTGAAGGAGCTGGAATCATGACACGATCAGGACTTTTCGGCGTTTCCCTGATGGCGCTGACCACATTCGGCGCCGTCTGCCACACGGCAATGGGCGAACCCGGTCCCCATATTCTTCCGGCGCCCGTTCTGGCGGAACCGGCGCCCGCGACGCGCCATGCAAGCGCCGTCTTCGCGGGTGGCTGCTTCTGGGGCGTGCAGAGCGTGTTCGAACATGTCCGTGGCGTGACCGCGACCCGCGCGGGTTTCGACGGCGGCGCGCGCGGCACGGCGGATTATGAGACCGTCAGCAGCGGCGATACGGGACATGCAGAGTCAGTTGAAGTCGACTTCGATCCAACGCAGGTCAGCTACGGCACGTTGATGCGCATCTTCTTCTCCGTCGCCCTCGACCCGACACAGGTGAACCGTCAGTTCCCGGATGACGGCACGCAATATCGCTCCGTGCTCTACACCCGCTCCGCGCAACAGTTACAGGAAGCGCACGCCTATATCGCACAGCTCGACGCGGCGCATGTCTTCGCGCGGCCCATCGCAACACAGGTGGCCCAGGATCATGGATTCTACCCGGCCGAGGCAGATCACCAAAATTTCGCGGCCCGCTATCCGGATCATCCGTATATCGCTACATACGACGCACCACGGATCGAGGCGCTGCACGCGTTGTTCGCGTCGTCCTGGCGCCCGCAGCCTGTGCTGACGCTGGTCGACGATGGCGGGAGCTGACTCTCGCCGTAACCAGGGATGGAGGGTTCGTGACGGAAGCGGATTGGAGCCGCTGGATGGCAGCGGCTCAGGCCGGCGATGCCGACGCCTATCGCCGCGTGCTCGCCGAGGCGCAGGCATGGCTGAGACGCTTCTTTCTCCGGCGCTTGCCGCCATCCATGGTTGACGACGCCGTGCAGGACACGCTGCTGGCCGTTCACGAGAAACGACATACATTCAATCCTTCCCAGAAGTTCGGTCCCTGGATCGCGGCGATCGCTCGATACAAATGGATCGACCGGTTGCGGGCCGCCAGCCGGGTGGATGATGCGCCGCTCGACGACGACCTGCCGGTGCAGGATCATGAGGAGCAGGTGACGACGGCCTATGCGCTGGAGCGCCTGCTCGGGCAGTTGAAGCCAGCGCAGGCGGAAGCCATCCGCCTCGTCAAGCTGCGCGGGTTGAGTATCGAGGAGGCGGCACGCCGAACGGGACAGTCCGCCACGCTGGTCAAGGTCAACATTCATCGCGGTCTAAACCGCATGAATGCTTTAGTAATGCGAGGTAGTGATGTCGACTGATCCCCTGATCGATCGGCTCGCGACCGGCCTGCGTCCCGTCAGACGGCGGACGCCGTGGCGGGACGCGACGATCCTGTTGGCGCTGGGCGTGATCGAGATCGTCTTCGTGCTGAAGCTGGGCCTGATGCGTCCGGACATGCCGCACGCCATGGGAATGCCGAGCTTCTGGTGGAAGGCCGCAAGCCTGGCCGTGATTGCCGCCGTCGGCGGGACGACGGCGCTGCTGTCGCTCGATCCCACACGCTCACCGCGACGGGGTCTGCGCATCGTGGGCATGCTCGCCCTCGCGGCACTCGTGCTCGGCTGGCTGGTGGACGTGCTTCAGGCCGGTCCCGCCGTGCTCTGGCAGCGGCTCGATCCGACGCACGGCATCGTCTGCGCGCGGAAAATCGTGGAATTGTCCCTGCCGGCGGTGCTGGCGCTCGGCCTGTTCGCGCGGCGCGGCGCCCCGGTGGATGCGCGCGGCACGGCCTGGGCAGTGGGGATCGCCGCCGCGGCCTTTGGCGCGCTGGCCTTCGCGCTGGCCTGTCCGTTCGACGACCCGCTTTATGTCGCCGTCTGGTATTCGGCGGCCTGCGGCGTCGTGACACTCGTGACGCGTCTGATCCTGCCGCCACTGAACCGCTGATAGGGTGAACACCGCCATCCGGATCCGGATGGCGGCCGAGGGCCGGTTTTCAGCGGGACCGGTCCACGAAACATCAGCCTTGGGCAAGCCGGTCCTGCGTTTTCGTCTCGAAGTCGGACGCATCATGGCGTTCGTGCAGCTGGCTTGACGGCTCGCCGACCATACGGTTGACCATTCGACCACGCCGCACGGCCGGGCGTTCGAGCAGCCGGTCTGCCCAGGCCCGGACATGCGGATAGTCCTGTACGTTCAGGAACGTGGCGGCATCGTTATACATCCAGCCCTCCACGAGGCCGCCATACCATGGGAAGATCGCCATATCGGCAATCGTGTAATCGTCGCCCGCGATGAACGGGCTTTCGGCAAGTCGCCGATTGAGAACGTCGAGTTGACGCTTGGCCTCCATGGTGAAGCGGTTGATCGCGTATTCGATTTTTTCCGGCGCATAGGCATAGAAGTGCCCGAAGCCGCCACCGATATAGGGGCCGCTTCCGACCTGCCAGAACAGCCAGTTGAGACACGCCGTTCGACCCGCCATATCCGTCGGCAGGAACGCATCGAATTTCTCGGCGAGATACAACAGGATGGAGCCGGACTCGAAAATATTCAGCGGCTGGGCCAGACTATGGTCCACGAGTGCTGGGATCTTGGAGTTCGGGTTGACGTCGGTAAAACCGGAACCGAACTGATCGCCCTCCCCGATCTTGATCAGCCACGCATCATACTCGGCGCCCGCATGACCCGCCGCCAGCAGCTCTTCCAGCATGACCGTGACCTTCACGCCGTTCGGCGTCCCCAGCGAATAGAGCTGGAGCGGATGGCGGCCGACAGGAAGCGCCTTCTCATGCGTGGGGCCTGCAACCGGGCGGTTGGTTCCGGCAAATTTGCCGCCGTTGGGCGCATCCCAGGACCAGACTTTCGGCGGCACATACGGACTGGACGGGGCCATTGGACAATCCTTTCGCGATTACAGCGGGAAATTCGAGGGAAACAGGGCGCGACGGGCCTGTTCGTCCATCTCGGTTTTGAAGTCGTGTGTGGTCATGAGCGTCCCGACGCGCCCGACAGCGGGACGCCCGGCCATACGGGTCATGAACGCGGTCAGGTTCGGCCAGCGCGCGAGGGCGCGGTCGTCCTTCAGCACGCGCGGCACGCGATCGAGCCATCCCCAGGCGGACATATCGACGATGGTGTAGGACTCGCCGACGAAGAACGTCCGGTCCTTCATGCGGTCGTCGAGAATTTGAAGATGGCGCTCCGCCTCGCGGCGATAGCGGTTGATAGCGTAATCTAGGCCTTCCGGGGCGGCATACTGGAAATGCACGGCCTGCCCGAAATACGGACCGATCCCGGTCGCGACGAGCATCAGCCACGAGAGGAGTTCGGGCCTGTCGGCGTCGGTGCCGAAGAACTGTCCCGTCTTTTCGCCCAGGTAGAGCAGGATGGCTGTGGAATCGAAGACCCGCGTCTCCGGACCGCCCGGGCCATTCGTATCGACGATGGCGGGGACCTTGCCGTTCGGATTGATTTTCAAAAACCACGCCGCATGCTGTTCGCCCTTGCGGGTATCGACCGGAATGGCCTCGTAGGGCAGCCCGGCCTCTTCGAGAAACAGAGCGACCTTGGCGGGGTTGGGCGTCGGGTGAAAATAGAAGCAGATCATGAGAATTCTCGTATCTTCGAGGGGATGCCACTTGGCGCGGAGTCCCCACTGGCGGTGCGGAGTGCTCAGACTCCAGTAGCGCCGCCGTCGACGATCAGGTCAATGCCCGCGATATAGCTGCTTTCGCTGGACGCGAGGAACAGCGCTGCCGCGGCGAGTTCTTCCGGCCGGCCCAGACGCTGCATCGGCACAGCGGAAGCCCATTTCGCGCGCACGGCGTCTGCGCCGTCCGGCGTATCGGCCTGTCCGTCCATGATCGGAGTATCGAACGGGCCGGGGCTGATGGCGTTCACCCGGATGCCACGCCCCAGAAGTTCGGCCGTCCATGTTCTGACGAAGCTGCGGACGGCGGCCTTGCTGGCGCTGTAGGTTCCGTAACCCGGCACGCCCTTGTTCGCCGCGATGGACGACAGGATGATGACCGAACTTCCTTCCGTCAGAAGCGGCAACGCCCGCTCGACGGTGAAATAGAGACCGCGCACGTTCACATCGAACGTTCGGTCGAAATTCTCTTCCGTCGCGTGATCGAGCGTCTGAGGCAGGACGATGCCGGAATTGGCGACGAGGACGTCGATCCGGCCCTTGTCCTGTCGGATCTTGTCGAACAGGCGGTCGAGATCGGCGTTGTCGCGGACGTCGCCCTGGATGCCTTCGGCATTGGCCCCAAGCGAGGCGACCGCGCTGTCGAGTTCGGCCTGTCGGCGCCCGGTGATATAGACGAAAGCGCCTTCGTCGACGAAGCGGCGGGCCGTGGCGAGGCCAAGACCGCTGTTACCGCCCGTGACGAGTGCGATTTTTCCCTCAAGCTTGCTCATGGAACCTCCTGTTCAAAGCAGGCCGCGATGGCCCGCGTAGTTGCTCTTCTTGTCGAGGCCGCGCTCGGCGACGATTTTCGTCGCGATCGGCATGACGCCCGAGATGGCTGGAAATCCGACATAGGGGAGCATCTGGATCAGCGCCTCCTCGATTTCATCCAGCGGCATGCCGTGATCGAGCGCGAAATTCATATGCAGACCGAATTCGTGCGGCTGGCGCAACGCCACCATGACCGTCATGGTGATGAGGCTTCTGCGCGCCTGATCGAGGCCGTTGCGGGTCCAGATATCGCCAAAAACATGATCGACGGCGTATCCGGCGATGTCGGAGCCGAACGTGTTGGACGCGGCGGCGGCGGCAAGGCGCTCCGACTGCTCTGGACCCATCAGGGCGAGCGTTGCGGCGTTGCCTTTTTCTCTCGGTGTCATGGTCTGGGTGTGCCTTGTATTATGGGGTCAGGACATAGAACGGGCACAGATATACGCTAAGCGTCTCTGCGCGCACTTATGGGTCGACTCTATGCGTCGACGACTCCAGCATTCCAAAGGCATCCATCGGACAGTTGTAGCATCGCCTCTCGTCGCAGAGCCGGCATATCGTCAGCGCCGAGACAGCGTCGTCAGACATCTGCGCAAGTATTGTCTCGGCAATACGTTCCAGCACGAGGCGGTCAGCATTCGAGACATGGCTAAGGATTTCGGATAAAGTCTCGTTTCTTCGTTGCAGGATCGCAGATAGGCGAGTCTCGCCTGCCTCAGTGAGCATCAGCGCTACTGCACGACGGTCCCGTAGCGCTTTGGATCGAACGGCGAACCCGGCTGCAACCAATCGATCGACAAGCCGCACCGTCCCCGCGTGGGACAAGCCTAGCACCCGTCCTAATTCGTCGATCGAAAGACCGGTCGCGTGACCGATGACGACGATCGCCGCGGTGGTTTCGCCACCGCCGGGTATCGTCGGGTCGAATGCCGCCTTCTTAATTCGATCGGTGATGCCCACTGCGAGGGCGCCGAACAGATTGACGAGCCGGTCCGAGAGTACGTTCAAAGGGTTGCCTCATTCATTGACGGCGTATAGTGTATGCGCAGCGCATATATCACGCCTGTCTAAGCATGAAGGCAGGTCATGCGCCATGATGAAAGCGAGGCACCATGTTTTCGACATTACACATAGCTGAAAAGACGACCGGCTCTCGCGGGTCTCTCGCGTTGCTGCGCTGGGCGCTGGTGGTCATCTTTCTCTGGTTCGGTTGCATGAAATTCACGAGCTATGAAGCGATGGGCATCGCGCCATTGATGAAGAACAGTCCGATCATGAGCTGGATTCCGGCCGTTTTTGGGGTGCAGGGTGGAAGCTATTTTATAGGCACCGTCGAGCTCGCGACGGCCGCTGCGCTGATTATCGGTGCTTTCAACAAGACGGCCTCCGCTCTCGGCGCGGCGATGTCATGCCTGACTTATGCCGTGACACTGACGTTTTTCCTGAGCACGCCTGGCGTCGCCGAGCCGACCGCTGGCGGGTTCCCGGCGATTTCGGCCGGAACCGGACAGTTCCTGTTGAAGGACCTGGTGCTTCTTGCGGCATCAGCGTGCCTTCTACTTGCGTCCATACGGACAGCAGACGCGTGACGGCAAACAGGTGATAGGCGACGCTCCGGACCTGCGCTTTTGCCGAACCATACCCGCCTCAGCCCATAACGATCGACAAACCCTGTCGCTTTGATAGGGTGTTCGAAAACATGCTTTCGAGGGTTTGTCGTACATGCTGGTCGGATATATGCGGGTGTCAACGACCGATGACCGCCAAACGGTCGATCTCCAGCGGGACGCGCTCGTCGCAACCGGGGTCGATCATCGGCATCTCCATACCGACAAGGCATCCGGCGCGCGCGACGACCGACCAGGCCTGAAAGCCTGCCTCGACTATCTGAACGCGGGCGACACACTGATCGTGTGGAAGCTCGACCGGCTCGGACGCTCGCTGCCGCACCTGCTGACGATCGTCACCGATCTGAAGGCGCGCGGCATCGCGTTCCGGTCGCTGACCGAGCAGATGGATACGACCACGCCGCACGGCGAATTGCTGTTCTCGCTGTTCGGTGCATTGGCACAATATGAGCGTGCGCTCACGCGCGAACGGGTGATGGCGGGACTGGCTGCTGCCAAACGCCGGGGACGCCAAGGTGGCCGCCCGCCGATGATCGACGCCGAAACGCTCGAGCGGATCACCGCCGCGCTGGATGGCGGGGCCAGCAAGGCGTCCGTCTGCCGGACCTTCAAGGTGCCGCGTTCGACCCTTCTCGGCACGCTTGCCCGGATCGGCTGGACCGCACCGGCCAAGGTCTAAGCCGATGCCGCGTCGCGCCGTCCTGTCGGACGAGCAACGCGCGGCGTTGCTCGCGCTTCCCGACGACGAAACCCTGCTCGTCCAGCACTGGACATTGAGCCGGGACGACTTGGCCATCATCGTCCGCCGGAGGCGACCGCATAACCAGCTGGGTTTCGCGATCCAGCTTTGCGCGCTGCGCTATCCTGGCCGTTTCCTGCGACCCGGTGAACTGATCCCTGATACGCCGCTCGCGTTCGTCGCAGAGCAATTGCAGGTCGGACCCGAGGTGCTGGCCGACTACGCGACGCGCGGCCCGACCCGGTACGAACAGCTCGATGCACTGCGCGATGCATTCGGCTTCATGCCGCTCAGTCGGCCGCTGCGAACGACGTTGCAGGAATGGCTCCTGCCGATCGCGCTGACGACGACCAGCGGGGCTAGGCTGGCGCGCGTGATGCTGGATGAGTGCCGGCGACGGCGCATCATTGTGCCGGGCATCAGTTCGGTCGAGCGGATGGTCGCACAGGCGTTGCTCGATGCCGAACGCCATGTCGCCGAGCATCTGACCCGAGGACTCGATGCTCGACAGCGCCGGCTGCTCGATGCGCTTCTCCTGCCCCACACAGGCACGAACTTGAGCGATCTGGCCTGGGTGCGGCAGTCACCCGGCAAGCCCGGCCGAAAGACATTCGCCGCCATCATCGAGCGACTGACACTGCTTCGGGCCATCGGGATCGATCCGGATATCGCCGTAGGCGTCCATCCCGAGCGCCTCCGACGCCTGTGCCAGGAAGGCGTGCGGCTGACCGCGCAACATGTTCGGACGCTGCAAGCGACGCGGCGTCGCGCCACATTGGTGGCGACCATCCTCGAAACCATCGTTACCCTCACCGACGATGCGGTGCTGATGTTCGATCGCCTGCTTGGGCAGATGTTCCGGCGCGAACAGAACAGCGCGGACACGACACTCAAGCGCAACCGGCGCACCATCAACGGCAAAATCCGGCTGCTTGCCCAACTCGGCGCTGCCTTGCTCGCCGCCAAGATATCAGGTGGCGATATCGGCGCTGCGGTCGAGGCAGCGATCGGATGGAATGATCTCGGCCGCGAGGTCGATGAAGCCCGCAAGCTGATCCGCCCCGATTCGGTCGATCCCGTCGCGGTCGCCGCGACCAATTACCCCGTCCTCCGACAGGTCGGTCCCTCGTTCATCGCCTCGTTCACATTCGGGGCGGTGCCAGCCTGCCATGCGCTCGCGCGAGCGGTCGCGATCATGCGCGACCTTCATTTTGGTCATCTGCGCAAATTGCCTGCAGGCACGCCAGTCGGCTTCATCCGGCAAGCTTGGCGTCGGGCGATCGGCACCGGCATTCCCGATCGCAGGATCTATGAATTGTGCGTGCTGGTCGAGCTTCGCGACCGGCTTCGCGCCGGCGACATGTGGGTCGAGGGAAGCCGACGCTATCGTGCTGTCGAGCAGCAACTCATTCCTGCCCCCGTATTCGCCAACATGCGCGCGGCCGGCCCCTTGCCGATACCGGCACCGGATACGGCCGATATCTGGCTGGCCGAACGACGCGCCCGCCTCGCCCGTCGATTGGCCGAGGTCGAGCGAAAGGCGGAGACGGACGCGCTGGAAGACGTGCAGCTCAGCTTGGGCAGGCTGCGGATTTCGCCCTTGAAGGCGATTACTCCCGAGGAATCCGATACCGCCCTTGCGCCGCTCTATGCGCATCTGCCCGCGATCCGCATCACCGACCTTCTTGCCGAAGTCGATCGATGGACCGGGTTCAGCCAGTGCTTCACGCATCTGCAAAGTGGCCGTGCCGCGGATGAACCACGTGCGATCCTCACGGCGGTGCTCGCCGATGCCACCAATCTGGGCCATACGCGCATGGCGGAAGCCTGCAATCTCGTGACCCAGCGCCAACTCGGTTGGCTCGCCTCGTGGCATCTGCGCGAGGAAACCTACGGTCGCGCGCTCGCCCGGCTTGTCGACGCCCAACACACCGCGCCGCTGGCCGCGCTGTTCGGGTCCGGCACCTCGTCCAGCTCAGACGGTCAGAACTTTCCGCTCGACCGCCGCGCCCAGGCAACCGGCGCAGTCAATCCGCACAAGGGGACAGAGCCGGCTGTCTCCTTTTACAGCCACGTCTCGGATCGCTACGCGCCGTTCCATTCCACAGTTATCTCCGCTTCGGCGAGCGAGGCGGCACAGGTGCTCGACGGGCTGCTCCACCACGGCGCCGATCTGCACATCGAAGAGCATCACGTCGATGGCGGGGGCGTCTCCGACCATGTGTTCGCGCTATGTCATCTGCTTGGGTTCCGGTTCGCGCCGCGTATCCCGAATATCGCCGCACGCCGTTTGCACCTGTTTAACGGCATCGAACCCGGCCCCGATATTGCGCCGCTGGTCGCGGGCCGCATCGACGAAGGTCTGATCGAGGCACACTGGGACGACGTGCTGCGACTGGGAACCTCGATCCGCACAGGCGTCGTCAGCGCCTCGATCATGCTGGAACGGCTCGGCTCCTATCCACGCGCCAACGGCCTGGCACTGGCGTTGCGCGAGATCGGTCGCGTCGAGCGTACCCTGTTCACGCTCGACTGGATCGAGCAGCCCGAACAGCGTCGCCGCGCCACCCGCGAACTCAACAAGGGAGAAGCGGAAAATGCCCTGAAACGCGCCATCTTCTTCCATCGCATCGGCCGTATCCGCGATCATGCGCTGCAAGCCCAAAGCCATCGGGCGAGCGCGCTGAACCTCGTCGCCGGTGCCATCGTCCTGTGGAACACGACCTACCTGCAAGCCGCCCGGATGCATCTCGCCAACCTCGGCCGGCCGGTCCCGCCGGACCTGCTGCAACACCTATCACCGCTCGGTTGGCAGCATATCAATCTCACCGGCGATTACCTCTGGACCGATCCCGATGCGCCATCCACCGCGCTCAGACCGCTTCGCCAGATGCGCGCCGTCGAAGGCACGGCAAAACCTTAGCGTATATCTGGGTCCGTTCTGTGTACCGACCCCTGGTTGCGAGCTGCCATGGCTGGAGCGACGGCAAATCTCCAGACAGCTTTCCTCTTTGGCTCTGCTATTGATGCCAAGGCGGTGGCCCGCGACATCGATATCGTCTTGGTGACGAAAGAAGGTGCTGGTGAGAAGGGATGGCACGCAATCCGGGATTGGCGCGATCGTCTTGCGGTAGATTTTGAAGAACGGTTCCATATGCCGCTTTCAGCAATGGTAGTCACGCCGTCCGAATGGGCGGAAATTGATGGCGTCGTAGTTAGGGAGCGAGAAGTTCTCATTTGATCGATTTCAGCCGTTAGTCGACATCTGTTCATCGGAAAAATCGACTGCAGAACACATTTTTTATTGAAAAATTGTATTCCACATAAACGGCTGGCGTGGGGCCAATGTCCGGATTATCCGAAGCTTTCTCAAGGAGTTTCCGACCGGACGCATGATTGCCCTGGAGCAGAACTTCCGCTCGACCGGTCATATCCTGTCAGCGGCCAACGCAGTCATTTCTCACGACACCAACCGGCTGGAGAAAACACTGTATACCGCGTCCGGAGATGGCGAGCCAGTGGATATTCTGCGGCACACCGGCAGTCAGGACGAGGCCTCCGGGATCGCCGCGGAGATCGGACGTCGTGCCCTGGAAGGCGTGCCTTACGAGGACATGGCGGTGCTCTATCGCTTCAACCATCTGTCCCGGCTGCTGGAAGAGTCTCTGCTGCGCGCGAAGATCCCCTACGAGCTGGTCAATGATACCGCCTTCTGGCAGCGTGGCGTGGTCAAGGACGCGCTGGCTTTCCTGCGTCTGACATGTTTTCCGTATGAGCGGCAGTCAGACGAGGCCTTCCGCCGGATCGTCAATCAGCCCGCCCGGGGGATCGGGGCCAAGGCCATGGCGACATTCGAGCAGGTCGCCGATGAGGAGGCGATCTCGCTGTACGAGGCAGCGGAGCGCACGGTGCAGGGACGCACCGGCAAGGCTGCTGACAAGCTGCGCGGCTTCCTGGACGTGATTCTGAAAGGTGCCCGCAGTGACGAGCCCAGTCTGGGAGAGCGTCTGAGGGTTCTGGTCGAAGAGAGCGGGTATCTCGCGATGCACCAGGCGGCCGGGGAGGATGGACGCACGGCGCTGGAAAACCTGCACGAGCTTCTGTCGCTCGCCAACGAGTTCAGCTCGGTGGAGGAGCTGTTCGACCATGCGGCCCTTGGTTCGGAAAGCCGGGACGATGACAGTGTCGGCCGGGTCAAGCTGATGACCATCCATGGCTCAAAGGGCCTGGAGTTCGGGCATGTCTTTCTGATCGGCTGGGAAGATACGCTGTTTCCGTCACGAACGAACATTGATCCGGCTGAAGAACGCCGACTGGCCTATGTGGCACTCACCCGCGGCCGCCAGCGCGTCAGTGTGTCCTGGTGTGAGTTTCGTCGGGGCGAGCAGGCCAACCCGAGCTGCTTCATCGACGAGATCCCGCTTCAGGCGCGGCGGGACGGCTGGGGGCGCAATCTCAGGCGCCGTCCCGCGCTCCAACGGGGAACGGCTTTCAATCGTCAGGCTCAGAGAGAGGCGATGGGGTTCTGACCTTGCTATTGACTTCCGTCTCTCCCATGGGCCGGATAGGCTTTCATCATATTGCGGAAGGGAGAGAGCGATGTCGGAAGGTCTTAAAAATAAAAATGATGTCTTGGATCATGTTGCCGCACGAATTGGTTCCGTCACTGACCTCACAGATGGTTCGTTGCAAGGTCAACATCGAACAGACGGAATAACGAATGGCGCTAAAAATGATTGTGAGACGTGGAATGAAGAAAATCCAGAAAATAAAATTACGCGCGATGAAGTAAGAAAAGCGATTTCGGAGGATATTGTTAACCGTATTGCGGAAGAGCGGAAATTGGACGTGACCGATCCTAAAGTGAGACAGGAAATCATTGACTCAGCGCGGTACACTGCTTTGAGCGGGGTTGGCAGTGCTGCTGACAAAGTATGCCCCGATTAGTCTTTTAGTTTGAGGACATCTTCATGGCTGCTGAGCCGACCACTTTGAGCACCGAGTTTATTTCATATGAAGACCTGAGCCAGGAGCAACTCCAGGCAGTCGCACGGTTCATGGCGGAGCGCCTGACGACCGGAGCTGCCGGTGTAGTTCCAGGCACGCTAAAAACGCTGCCCGATCAGGGGAGAGACTACGCTTTCGTTCTCCTGGAAGAGGATTGTGCCTACGCGGTGAGCCCGATCGAGAGCCTCCACCTTGTGCTGGATGCGGATGGTCGTCCCCTGGGCTGTTCGTCAGAGGGTCTGCTGTATCTCTCGGATGTTGAAGGAAATGCTGTGGTGCGGCTTCTTCCGACGCCGCGTTACAAGGCGTCAGATCTCGGGCTGACGGTCTGAGGACCTCCAGTCGGGTCTGTCGCTTCACCCCTCCCGGTCGATCCCCTGAACCGCACTCACAAACGCTGCCGTCATACTGCCCGGTATGACCGAGCACTCTCTTTCTCTCGGGCAGCCAGATCTGCCCAAACCAACCCTTTCTCTCCCACTGTCTTCCCCCTGGATGCTTGGCAGCATGGTTCTCTCGGCGACCATGCTCCTCGGGTTCGGCTGGTTCCTCTTTCCGCTGGACGTCCGGATGGTCTGGACCATGCTTGCGCAGGCGATCCTTTTCTCCCTGGCCATCTCCGTTCTTGTGATGGACGTCATGCGCCTGTTGAAGACGAACGCCTTCATGCCGCGTTGGCATGTCCTCGTCTTCGTTCCGGTCTGGGTGGCTGTCGGTCTGTTCAATCTCCGGAACGCCTATGACTGCATGAAGGCGGCAGGCCAATGGTGACGTCGCGTGACTGCACTCACAACAGTCTCCGGCAGAATGTCCCTACGGTCACAGACGACGGGGCATCACAGTGAAATTTGGCGGTCATCAACCCAAGGCGCGGATCTTCCGCAAGCTCAAGGCCGAAACGCAGCGTGAGGTCTATCAGTCCGTGCTCCAGCACGTTCGGACCTGCCTCAACCGGGGGCCGTATAATGTCCTTGAACTCCGCGCGAACCTGACGCCCGAGCAGGCCGGGGCCCTGCCCATGGCTTTAACGACGCTCGCCCAGGCTGGCGAAATCGCCGCCCTGGGTCACAGTGTTTATGCCCGGGTGCCCTGGATGCCGGCAACGCGAACCGTGAAGACCTCGCCGATCGAGGATCTGGTCTTTGCGTCCCTGACCGAACATGAAACCGCCAGCGAAATCGCGACATGGCTCGGCCTCTCCGTCGGTGAGGTGCGGGAGTCCCTTTCGGCCCTGGAGCGGGCGGGGCTGATCGAGGAGCGACTGGATCCGCGCCGACCCAACCGTTACCGGATTGTCTCGCCGCATATGGCCAAACACATTCGCCAGGGTGCACAGGACCGGACCTTTACTGATATCGCCCGGCATGGCTGAGGCGTTGCGTTTGCGGGTTATCCCCCAAACCAGTGGACAGCACTGTGGGCAACCGAGGGCAGGACATGTGGATTCACGGTCCGTTCGTCCAGGGCACAGACGCGCGGCGCTGTCCATCGCAGGCGAGCTCTCCGTTATCGGCTGGGGCGTGCGTCAGGCGTCCCGCCGATCCGGCGTTTCAAAGGACCGGATCCTGCGCTGGCAATCGGGGCATAGCATCCCTGATCCGGACTTCCTCAGGTGGCTTGCAGCTCTTGGGATGTTGCATCGTCGACTGAGCCACCCTCTGGCCCGGGCTGTGCCTCCCGTGGGCAACCGACCTCCGCTGAATGGTTACGCGATGACCAGTGCCCTGATCACGATCGGCTGGTCCGAGCGCGTGCTGGCCGAGCGTCTGGGGGAGCATCGCACAGCCCTTCGCCGTCTGATTTCAAGTCACGGGCATCTTCCAGTGAGAGAGTCCCGTTGGCTTGAAGCCCTGGCAGACGGGCATCGCGATCTGCCCCGCCCCCTCTCACCCATCTGCCTCTCCCCCGATCCCTGAAAGGTTGACCCATGTTGCAACGCGTTTCTTTTCCTGACGACGCTCAAGACGATCAGGGTGTCATCGCTGGCGGCATCGCCGCCGACCGGCTGCGGTCCATCATCGAGCGGGTCGAGCGCCTGGAAGAAGAGCGCAAGGCGCTGAGTGGTGACATCAAGGACATCTTTGCCGAAGCCAAGTCGGCCGGGTTCGACGTCAAGGTCATCCGCACGATTATCCGGCTGCGCAAGCAGGAGCCCGCAGAGGTCGAGGCTCAGGAAACCCTTTTGCAGATCTACCGCCGTGCCCTGGGAATGTGACCTGATGCAAGATGCCCCACCGCGCCGCCGCATCGCCGAAGCCGCAGGAGAGATTCTGGTCTGTTGGCCAAGTGTGGGGCTGCTTCTGTTTGCCTTTGTGGTTCCCAGGCTTGGCGCTGTCATGGGACCCGTTTTTATGTTCGGTGGCTGCGTTGCAACCATGATGGGACCGGGTGTTCCCGAGATCGGTGAGGATGGACGCGACTACGGGCTTGAGCGGAGGCGGGGAGTGGTCTTTGCCAGCCTCGGTCTGGTGCTCTGCCTGCTTTCTCTCTCCAGACTTTTGCCGGATGGGTTCTGATCGTGCCCGCACCGTTGTTTACGGACTGGACCTCAACGTGCGTCACCAGTGTCCGTTACATCTCTACCCTGGGACCGGCTCGCGCTGTCGGGACGGTACAGCGTCGGGTCTGCGGCGCCAGATGTCTGGCTGGGGTCAGTCTGTTTCTTCTGACGAACGCGGCGGATGGATTTCTCGGGCTGGACCAGTTTGCAGGGCAGGGGGGATGGCATCTATCCGGACTGGGCCATCCGGTCGTCACGCTGTCGCTCTGGCAATGGACGCTTCTGGCCTGCGTCACCCTTGGTCTTATGAAACTCGCCGAAAGGACGGCCGGGATCCTGTCCGGACGTGGGCCGTGCCGCGCGACCGGGATCAAGCTCCTCGTCACCTGCGTGGCTCTGGCCCTTGGCGGCCTCGCCCGCGGCCTGATCCATCCGGGATGACCGGACTCACATGAGCCGCGCCTAGAGTGATCTTACACAACCGGTAGAGGAAAGATGCCTGAACTGCAGACACTCCTGAAAGAAGTGGTGAAACTGCCTGCGTCCTATCGGCGGCAGGGGCCGCCTCTGGCTTCTCTTCTGGCACAGGTTGCCAAAGGGGATGACGGACATGGCCAGAGGGTCGGGCGCCTCGCTGGCCTGCTCGGCCATCTGGCGGGGAGTGGCCTTTCGTCCAGCGCCCTTGAACTGGCAGGCCGCCTGCACGATGCGGGCAAACTGCTCCTGCCAGACAGCCTCCTGAATCATCCGGGCATGTTTAACGACCGGCAGATGCTGGTGATGCGACAGCATCCGTCGCTCGGCCTCGGAGCGCTGTTTCAACTGTCAGGCGATATTCCGACCCTCGTTCATGAGGCCGTGCTTCTGCATCACGAACGCTATGACGGGGATGGTTATCCCTTCGGGTTGAAGGGTCAAGCCATTCCCCTGGCCGCCCGCATCATTGGCCTGGCCGATGTGATCGACGCCCTGCTCTCCGCCCGGGCCTATAAAACAGGATGGCCGCCCCGTCAGGTGAAAGCCTTTCTTCAGGAGCAGGCGGGTGGCGCGTTTGATCCTGCCCTGGTGCGGCACGCGATCACCTCTTTTGATGATCTGCTCGCCATTCGTCGCACCGTTGCGCAGCCCGTTCAGGGATACCAGCCCGTACCTGGCCAGTCCCCCATTACATCCCGTACCCTCAGCTTTCGGAACGATATGCCATGATGCCTCTCCCGCTCCCGCCCGCAGTTCACGTCGCCTCGTCTGGAACCTCCTCCCTGAAGCTTCTCGCCAACGTCGCAGACAGGCTTTTTGCAGAAAACCGGAGAGAAGAGGGGCTGTGTGTGGTTGAGGCCCTTTATCTTCAGGCAGATGCTGCACTTGGTGGTCGTCAGGCGCCGTGTGATCAACAGGACGGTTGAGGTGTCCCCTTCGCAGGTGTCGTTGTTCTCCTCCCTGAAGCAATGAAGAATCCTTGCTGAATTTATGCAGGCGTAATACCGCAGAGTACCATCAGGATGTAACCGTTAAGTCATTAAGAGTGCTCCGAGCATAACGGGACAGTCACCGGTTGGCCGCGTAAATAAAAAAAGCAATAAATCTTTATTTCGATTGCACCGAGTATCCAATGGATACTAAGATAGTGGCATCACGAACGAGGACAATGCGATGCCTAAATTCGACACCTACCGGATGCGTCAGCTCGAAGCAGAGGTGCAGCGTCGCGCGACCGTCGAGGCGATCAAACGCGTGACAGAGGGCGTTCAGCGGGACGAGGAAGGCAGGGTTCTTCTTCTCGCAGCGCCATCCCGAGGCTATCTCTCGCTTGAAGACAAGCTGGTCACGAAAGAGGTTGCAGCGATCCTTGGGGTTGCGCCAACGAGCGACGATATTGCGAAGGTCATTCGTGCGGTCGGCAAGACCGAAGTGGACAGACTTGCTCTGTCAGGGTGGCATTTCTCAACAGGTGAGACGCGCAACGTCGGCAGTGTGAAGCTGGATGATGGGTTCGAAATCGCAACCGAGCATTCCCTGCGTCATGAAGCAACGGGAGAAGTCGCGATGCGGGATGACGTCCCTCATTACTCAGATCGGATCGAGCTGCAGGACATCCGAGGAAGCCGTATTCTGTCAGGTGTCTGGATCTTTCCCGACGGTCGCTGTGAACTGGACGCTACCTGCCTCGATAAAATTGGTGAGTATCCCGAAGACTACGATCTCTCGCCAGAGGGACGGGCTGACGCCACGTTGCTCGCAAGCCTCAACCGGACAAAAGCCGGACTGGAAAAGGCAGGTCACTTCAAGCGGGCATGGCTGATTCCTGATGAGGTCTGACGTCGAGGGTATTGCCCCTCAGACGATCAGGCAGGCCCGCCTTGATGCCGGTCTGACGCAGGTGAGCGCGGCCTCTCTCGTTCACGTCACGCCTTTGACGTGGAAGCGATGGGAAAGTGGTGATCGCACGATGCACCCGGCTTTCTGGGAACTTTTTGCACTCAAGGTCGAAGCTGACAGGGTCAGGCAGGGAAACGTACAGCCCAGGCGCATGCCACGTTACACGATGGCGGAACTGCTCGCTGTGTCCGAATATCCGACCGAGCCGGATGCTGAAAGCCGCGACTGGGTCGCGGGCGAGGCCACCGGGAAGGAGATCCTGTGAAGCGCGGTGAAATCTGGGTTGTGTCTCTCGATCCCACCAAAGGCCATGAGCAGCAGGGCTCGCGCCCTGTGCTCATCGTCTCGCCTGACAGTTTCAATCAGGCTACGGGCCTTCCAGTCACCGTACCCATCACCAGCGGCGGCGGCTTTGCACGACGGCTCGGCCTCGCCGTGCCGCTCGAAGGCCTGAAGACCACAGGAATCGTGCGATGTGACCAGCCCCGTGTCATCGATCTCAAAGCCAGCAGCGGCCGAAGGGCGGAAGAGCTGTCCGCTCCTCTGCTGGACGAAGTCCTTGCCCGCCTCGCTACGCTTTTCGAATAGTGTCCGGCCGGGGAGGCCCGGGAGGAGTTCAATTTCTTTGTGCGGGGTGGCTGATCAGATATCATCAGGGCGGGAGGCCGCATGGAGCTTGACCATCAGCGTTGTGGCCTCGAGAACAGTGCTGGACAACACTCTCATCTGGTCATGAAGCGCTTTCTGTCTGGCGAGTGTTCCTTCAAACATCGCCCCCATATCCTCGACATATGTCTGTATGAGTTCCAGAGTATCCTGCTGGGAGCGGGCCACACTCTCCCAGTCACTCGGGTTCTCGTTTTCGCACTTGAGGAATCCGGGGAAGACGAGGGGTGCAGACTGGTTGTCGAGCGGCAGTCGTGTGTCTCTGAGACCCATGGGCCAGTGTTCAAGACAGAATGAGATCCCCGCCAGAAGAGAGGGCGGCAGGGACAGAAGAAGCTCGGTATCCGGAAGGTGAAGCTCTCCCGTTTCCGGAAAGCCGGTATAAAACATGTGCTCACGGTACCATGTCTCCCGCCCGCCCATGTTTTCGAGTGTTTCACGCCAGAGGCCCAAAGCGGCCTCCGCCTCCTGATATGCCGCCTGACTGTTGACCTCCGCATCATAAACGTGGCTCCACAGATGATGGGTTCCAACCCCGGGAAGCCAGTCGTCCAGTCTGAAAGATTCCTCATCGAGAAGAGGTGTACTGCCAAGGACGAATGCGCCCTGAGACAGGATGCAGCAATAGGCAACAATACGGGTGCCGCGCCATTCTCCCCGCAAAGCGAGAGCCTGCTTCAGGACGGCAGGGAACAGCACTTTCCGGGTACGGGCGCTGTAACTGCTCCATTCGCGCTTCTGTAACGCCAGCGGCGCAAGCGGATCAACGATGGCCTCGGGGTCGCTCAGGGTCCGAAGGCGCACGCCGTGTCGGGACAGGTGGTAGGCCCAGAGAAAAACCATATCATTCGGGGGCGCATCCCCGATCGTGAAGGCGTGCAGGTCGTAACGCTGAAACGATCCTACGGAGCGGAAAAGGGTCCCCGTGCGCTTGAGGTAGGTTTGCAACGTGCGGACAAGGCTCTGTCCGACAAAGACGGTTCCATCTTCAAAAAGCAGGCAGACGATCAGCCGAAGCTCGTCGTGGGGATGACAGCCAGAACGGGCTGACTTGGAAATGCGATGGTGCATGGGCTATCCCGGGTCATGACAATGGATCCCTGCACTCTGTCATCGCGCGATGTGAGAGCGGGCCGTGGGGTGGCCAGCATCTGCGCGCCTTCTGACAACCGCGCAGCAAGCCGGCACGAGAGAAGCCGGGGCGGGTCGGGACGTGAAGAGTAGAGCGTGGGACAGGAGAGAGACAGGGTCAGCCACAGGCCGTCCGGCCGCCACAATGGTTCGGCCGCACGCGGCCCGCGCCCTGGAGGGCGCGCCATTGTCCCGTCCAGCCGTCTGCGCCTGCGGGAAAGCATCTGAAAAGAGAAAAGGATGTTTTCCGTGGCTACTTCCGTCACAACAGTCTTCACGCTCACCGGCCCGCAGGACCGTCTGCGCCAGATCGCCGGAGAGCGCGCCTACCGGACCTGTGCACCAGACCAGATGGCGTGGGAGACCGACACCACACTGGTGATGACCCTCGAAAACGGGATTGGTACGTCTTTCCTCCGTCACGGAGACGGACTGTCAGACGAGTATCCCGACGTCAGTATCCGGGGGATGGAATATTTCGACTGCTTCGATGATCCGGGCTTCGCCAAATGGCAGGGCGGCCAGCTTGTCTATGAGGCAGAACTCATCACCGTTTTCTCAATCCTGTTTCCAACGGATCCTTCGAGAGACTGGGCGGGCTGTAGCGCCAGCTTCTGGCACAGGTCTCCGCCTCTCTCGGCTGCCATAGCCGAGAACTGCCCCGACTTTGACCTGATGCCATTGCGGCAACTGGCAGGGCCAGCGCCCGGATGGGTTCAGACCTCAGATGGCTTTGCCACTCTTTTCCTCCGGCTGCCCTCAACACCCGCCGCGCAGGATGGTCTCGGCGTGATCTTCTATCCGGGGATCGGAAGGAGCACCCTGCTGACAGGCATCGACCGTTTCGGCGGAGTGGCCCGCTTCCGGCGTCAGGCTTATGGTCAGATCGGCGCACAGTGTCCCGAACTGCGTGCTGTCCTGCGGGATTGCTGGAAGGCTGAGGAGAAGAAAAGGCGCAAGGCCCGTCAGGAACGCAAGGTTTTGAAAAGGAAGGCGAGCAAGGAGGGAAAGGCCAGTCTTTTCCATCTTTTCGATACTGACCCGTGGGTGGTTTGAAGGGCAGAAGAAAAGCAGGATCGGGGCGGCCCTGAAGGGGGCGTTCACCCTTGTGTGAACGGCCTCTATGGCGCAAGGAAAATCTCGTTTTGAAACGTACGGAACTGGTGCTCTCATGTGTCCGGCCTTTTCGTGCAGTCATTAAAGACTGCTGGCCATGATGAAGTCCGCGAACAGAAGACCAAAACAATCTCACGCGCTCTGGTGGCGCAAGGGTGAACACGGTTTTATTCTGTTCCCGAAGCAGTCCGGTCTGTCATCAAAACTCAACACTCCCGCACATCTACCAGATCATCAAACGATGGCCGGCTTTGTCTCTGGTTCTAGCAAACAGCAGATGGGACCGCCGGAGTGCCATTATATGTCTCGCCGCGGCTCATAAGAGCCCATGCAATCCGTGCTGTCTTGTTCGCCAATGCGACTGAGACAACGCGTCCAGGCTTTTTCTCCCGGAGCATCTGAGCCCAGAGATGGCTAGGTGTTTTTTTGCGATCTACACGCAGCAGGGCCGTAACGCCGACGACAAGTAACCTGCGTATATAGCCGTTACCGGCCTTGGTGATACGTCCGAGCGTATCTTTGCCACCCGAGCCATGCACACGCGGTGTCAAACCAAGCCATGCAGCGAAATGTCTTCCCGACCGAAAGAGCTTTGGGTCAGGAACAGACGCCGCGATCGCACTCGCGACAACTGGACCTATCCCTGGGACAGTGGCAAGCCGCATGCTGTTTTCGCTGTTGCGATGCCATTGCAGGATCTTGTCATCCAGTTTCTCAATCTGGGTCTGTATCACGCGAAGCTGATCCAGAAAGGCATGTGCGACGGTTCGCATTTCATCTGGCCATGCGTCCTGATTTTCATGGACGAGGCCTCCAAGAGACTTGGCGCCGACAACACCTTTAGGAGCAATGATACCGATTTCACCCAAGTGTCCTCGCAGAGCATTGATGAGCATGGTTTTCTGCTTCACCAGCAAATCGCGACTGCTGTGCAGCATCAGGACAGACTGTTGCTCTACAGATTTGACAGGAACGAACTGCATGGTCGGTCGTGTGA
>NZ_JBDIWH010000003.1:0-132488 GCF_039638275.1 Gluconobacter sp. OJB
GGGCCTTTCTTTCTCGCTACAGGAGAAGCATAAAGGCAAATCGCCTATTTGGGCTTGAAGAAGGAATTGTTTGAGTGAGTTAGCCAGAGCCCAGATACGTTTAAGGCCCCGCTTTCACGAGGCCCTAAGAACGTAGTCCCATCGGTCGCCAAACCGATTGAACTGGATTGAAATTCATCTGCTGAATTTTCAATCCTACATTTCAGCTTCGAATGCAAGAGTTTTTGCAAACGGGAGGGGCTTGTTTGAAGGGTTGGAGAGCAGGGCTTCGGAAATCCCGAAATCCTGAGAAGTTTTCCATGACCTATTCTCTTTCGCATGACCCCCATCAGGCCGGGTTGAGGCGCATCACCCCGGCCATGATCCTGGCCGAAATGCAGTGTGAGGCCCTGCCCCGCAGCGGCGCCACCAAAGCCCAGATCCTCAGCGCCTTGCATACGGAGCCCCGAGCGCTTGGTCTTCAGCCGCGCCAGTCCGATCTGCTTGGCTTTCTGATCAGCCGCACGAAGCCGGTGGACTGGGAAGACGACAATCTTACCATCTGCTCTGTGCGCAATCGCGACATCTGCGAGCGGTTCGGGATCGAGAGATCCACGGTCAAACGGTGGCTTCGTGGCCTCAGCGAATTGGGCTGGATCATCATGCGCGATAGCCCGAATCAGCAGCGCTGGCTAAGGCGCGAGGGCCGCAATGGTGCGATCCTAGAGGGATACGGGTTCGATCTGTCGCCGCTGTCTCGGCGCTACGACGAAATGCTCCAACGCGTCGAGGCCTTCAGAGAGCGGGAACGCGAAGGAAAGCGTCTGCACAAGAGAGCCATGGTCTTAGGTCGCCGCATTACGGCCCTTTGTGCCACGGCCCTGGAGACGACGGCTGACAGGCCGACGGTGATGAGCATCCAGCAGAACGGGCATCAGCTCCTGGCGCTGCGTGGCAATGACCACGACCTGGACATCCTGTCGCCGCTGGTTGAGCAGATGGAGGGTTTGGTCGAGCGTCTGGAAGCCATGATTGCAGGGTCTGACCCTGTGGAAATGGACCCCATGGGGCGCACTGATGGACCCCATAATACTGATACAAACCCAAATACTATAACTAAAGTTACTGTAAGCGGAGCCGGCTGCGCCGGCGTTGGCATAGACGAAGTGGTAGTTGGGTCTGACAGTGCCTCCCGTTCCAAGGCTTCACCGCTTCGGGGCTTTAAGGCCGGACCGAATTTCCTTCTCCAGCTTGTTCCTGATTTGCGAGATCTCTGCACAAGCAGTCGCCCACATGAGGCCGAGCTGATCGAGGCCGTCGAGATGCTGACAGGTTCTCTGGGAATTTCGTCTCATGCCTGGCGTCAGGCGTGCAGCGTCATGGGCCGATACGAGGCGGCCGTCGCCGTCTGCGTGATTTCCGCGAAGTCCCGAAAAGGGAAAGTGCGGTCGGCTGGTGGCCTGCTTCGGGCCATGATCGAACGTCACCTTGACGGAACGCTTGCTCTGGACCGGACCCTCTATGGGCTGGCCTCGGATCTTTCGACCGACCGAACCTACCATTGACGCATCAGTCGCAGATTGAGCTTGCAGAATGGGCGAGTGAAAGGAGAACTCTATGTTGGCACATGAAGAACAGGACACAGCATCTGCTGAGACCACCGTTCAGACCGGAGGAATTGCAGCGGATCGCCTGAGATCCATCATTGAACGGGTTGAACGCCTGGAAGAAGAACGAAAGGCGCTGGCCGGAGACATCAAGGACATCTTCAGCGAAGCCAAGTCGGCCGGGTTCGACGTCAAGATCATCAAACAGATCCTGAAGCTGCGAAAAATGGAGCCCGCCCAGGTCGAGGAACAGGAAACCCTTCTGGACATCTATCGCCGTGCTCTGGGAATGTGACTTACCGGTGTGTCCATTGCGGACACACCGAGAAGGAGAGACCAAATTTCTACGCCAGCAATAGCGGCATTGTCCTACCGTGTGGCCATGGTATCCGGGATTGTTGGGATCAATTTGATCTTGGCCGGCTATGCGCGGGTGAAGTATCTGCGGTCTAACCCATCCCCGTCAGGCCTGTCGTCTGCGGCGGTTGAGCGACTTCTTCTGATTGTTTTCTGCGGTACGCTCGTCAACATCACCGTCGCTTTCCTCACCCTCTGAGCGTGGTTGCCAGCCAATCCGCTCAAGAGTGTTCAACAGGGTCGTGCGTGGGATTGTGAGGCGTCGCGCAACGGAGAGCTTACTCTCACCCTTGTTGAGGTGTCGAGCGCCATGTCCAAACGCTCCTGACTGATCGACGGGGGCCGTCCGCCTATTCGGCCTCGACGTTTTGCGGCCGCAAGCCCTGCCATGACACGCTCATGAATCAGAGCGCGTTCGTATTGAGCCAAAGCGCCAAACAAAGAGAACATCAGCTCGCCATGAGACGTTGTTGTGTCCATCTGTTCGGTTAAGGAACGGAAGGATACAGATTTGGCCTTCAGATCTTCTATGATTGTCAGGAGATGCGGAAGAGATCGACCCAGCCGATCCAGCTTCCAGACAACGAGTGTGTCACCACTCTTTATATAAGAGAGACATTTTTTAAGACCGGGTCTGTCATCGCGTGCTCCAGAAGCCTTGTCCTGGAAGATGTGTCGCTCATCGACGCCCGCCTGCACCAGAGCATCGCGCTGCAAGTCCACTGACTGGCGATCATCGACAGAAGAAACGCGCATATAGGGGTCGTTTGCGGGAGGGGGCGAAATCCTACGCTAAGGATTTAGGCCAGCGATATTCGCCGGTGAGGTTGGCGTCACCTCAAGCTTTGTACGCTGAACAACGATTTTCCGGACATAATGTGAACATTGGTGTCAGGCAGCGGCGCGAAGGTACTGGTAGAGGGTTTCGCGGCTGATGCCCATGTCGCGCGCGATGGTCGCCTTGCGTTCACCGGCGGTAACGCGGCGGTGCAGATCGGCAATCATCTCATCCGAGAGCGACCGTTTCCGCCCCCGATAGGCGCCGCGCTGCCGAGCGATCGCAATGCCTTCGCGTTGCCGTTCGCGGATCAGGGCGCGCTCGAACTCAGCAAACGCACCCATGACCGAGAGCATCAGATTGGCCATCGGGGAGTCCTCCCCCGAGAAGGACAGGCTTTCCTTCTCAAACTCGATCCGGATACCTCGCTTGGTGAGGCCCTGGACCAGCTTGCGCAGGTCATCCAGATTGCGGGCCAACCGATCCATGCTGTGGACGACGACGGTATCGCCTTCGCGGGCGAAAGTGAGCAGAGCCTCAAGCTGGGGGCGGTTGACGTCCTTGCCCGATGCCTTGTCGGTGAAGGTCCGATCGAGCGACTGACCTTCCAATTGGCGATCCACATTCTGATCGAACGTGCTGACCCGGACATAGCCGATCCGTTGCCCCTTCACTGCGCACTCTCTCCATCAAAATGTCAGGTTGAAATCTATGATACGCAACGACATTCGTCAACAAATTCCGTTTAGTACCCTAATCTGACAGAAACCGCGGTAGCGCCCTGACGTCCGGTTAGGCTATACTCCAAGCTGACATCACAAAATCAAATCCCTCAAAGATGGCGTCAATTGCCTTGATGGGGTAAAAACTGGAGTGCTTCCAGGATGGGACATTCGGCAACGTCATCTCCAGTGCATCTGGCTAACGTGGTCGCCAGCGTCACCTCTATCTTCTGCAAATCTGCAATGCGGCGGCGGACATCTTCAAGGTGGAGTTCGGTTCTCGCCATAACCTCCGCGCAGGTTTGTGCACCGGTATCGGTGAGCGACAACAATGACCGTATCTCATCCATTGCATAGCCAAGGTCGCGCGCGCGCAGGATGAACTGCAACCTTTGCACCAGTTCCGGCGAATAGACGCGGTAGCCGTTGGAACTGCGAGGCGGCCCCGGCAGCAATCCCACCTTCTCGTAATAGCGGATGGTTTCGAGATTGCAGCCTGTTTTCCGGGCAAGCTGGGCACGCAAGATGCCGACCTGTTGCTCCATGAAAATACCTCTTGAGTCTGTAGTGGCTACAGAGCCTACACTGCGAATCACTCAGTTGGAACAAGGGATTCAAGCCATGGTCTCAACGCCGGAAGCGGGACAGCCAGCCCTCACCGAAAACCACGAGCCGAAGCAGGCAAACTGGGTTGCGGCGGGCGCATTGATCGGCGCGGGGCTCGCCTCGGCTTGCTGCGTCGTCCCGCTACTGTTGGTTATGCTCGGAATTTCCGGCGCGTGGATCGCCAACCTGACGGCGCTCGAACCTTACAAGCCCTATGTCGCAGGCGTAACGCTCGCGCTGCTCGGCTACGGCTTCTGGCATGTCTATTTCAAGCCGAAACCGCCCTGTGAAGACGGTTCCTACTGCGCTCGTCCACAATCGGCTTGGACCACCAAGGCGGTGCTGTGGCTGGGCCTTGCCGTCGCCATCCTGGCGCTCACCATCGACTGGTGGGCACCCTGGTTCTATTGAAAGGAAATACCCATGAAAAAGACAGTATGTATCGCTATGGCCGTGCTGGCTATGGCTGGCGGCGGGGTCGCCTATGCAGTTAGTGGCACGGCGCAAGATCGCCCCGCGGCTACCGCAACCGCTCAGAAGCAAACCACCTTTGCCATAGAGAACATGACCTGCGCCACCTGCCCGATCACCGTGAAGAAGGCGATGGAAGGCGTCGCCGGGGTAACGGCGGTCACGGTCGATTTCGCAGCCAAGACCGCGCGCGCAACCTATAACCCGCGCCGCACCAATGCTGCTGCGATTGCCGCTGCATCAACCAACGCGGGTTATCCGGCGCGCGCTATTCAAAACTGAGCGGGGCGCCGCCAGCGCCTCAAGAAAGCGATAAGCAATGAACGACTGTTGCAACCGCCCCGGGCAGGAAGGATTTGACGTGGCCGTCATCGGCGCGGGTTCTGCCGGGTTCTCCGCCGCGATCGCCGCTGCCGATCTGGGCGCGAAAGTGGCGCTCGTCGGTCACGGCACGATTGGCGGCACCTGTGTCAATGTTGGCTGCGTTCCTTCCAAGACGCTGATCCGCGCCGCCGAAGCGGTGCATGGTGGGCTTGCCGCCGCGCGCTTTCCCGGCCTTGGGGGCGCTGTCCAGATGGATGACTGGTCCGTATTGGCGGCGTCGAAGGACGATCTTGTCACGACGCTGCGCCAAAAAAAATATGTCGATCTGCTGCCCGCCTATGACGGTGTGAGCTATATCGAGGGCAAGGCACGCTTTGCCGATGGTGCGCTGATTGTCGGCGATGCGCCCATGAAGGTCGGCAAGGTCATATTGGCGATGGGTGCGCACGCCGCCGTGCCGCCGATTCCGGGGATGGACAGCGTGCCCTACCTAACCAGCACATCGGCGCTGGCGCTGGATCGCTTGCCCAAATCGCTGCTGGTGATCGGTGGCGGGGTGATCGGGGTAGAACTGGGACAGATGTTTTCGCGTCTGGGCGTTGATGTCACCATCTGCTGCCGAAGCCGCCTGCTCCCCGAAATGGACCCGGAAGTGAGTGCCGCGCTGAAAAACTATTTGGAAGCCGAGGGCGTGCGGGTTTGCGCAGGTGTCGGCTATCAGCGTATCGCCCAAACACAGAGCGGGGTCGAATTGACCTGCGAGGGGCATTGTGACACCGTCGCGGCGGAACAGGTGCTCATCGCCACCGGACGCCGACCCAATAGCGACGGGCTTGGGCTGGAGGAGCGCGGCATAGTGCTTGCCCGTAATGGTGGAATCGTCGTCGATGACCACCTCGAAACGTCGGTTCCAGGCATTTACGCGGCGGGCGATGTAACGGGACGGGACCAGTTCGTCTACATGGCCGCCTATGGCGCAAAACTGGCCGCGCGCAACGCGGTGACGGGCAACCAATACCGCTACGACAATTCCTCCATGCCATCCGTCGTCTTCACCGACCCGCAAGTCGCCAGCGCCGGCCTCACTGAAACGACAGCACGGGCGCAAGGCCTGGACATCAAGGTTTCGCTGCTCCCGCTCGATGCTGTGCCAAGGGCACTGGCAGCACGCGATACGCGGGGTCTCATCAAACTGATTGCCGACAAGGCGAACGACCGTTTGCTGGGCGGCCAGATCATGGCACCCGAAGGCGCGGATTCGATCCAGACACTGGTGCTGGCGATCAAACACGGCATGACCACCCTGGAATTGGGTGCAACGATATTTCCTTACCTGACCACTGTGGAAGGCCTCAAACTGGCGGCCCAAACGTTTGATAAGGATGTCGCCAAACTGTCTTGCTGCGCCGGGTGATTGCTCGGGGATCAACCGGCAACGAATGGCCTCCCTCCAGTGCAAGCCGCTTTGGTGTCAATTTTGTTATTCGCCTCAGCGGGAGAGCAAAATGGCACGACGCCGACTTCTGACCGGAGACGAGCGCCGGCGCCTGTTCGATCCTCCTGTCCAAGAAACCGCGATCATTGGGCATTATACCCTTTCTGCGGAAGATGTTGAATTGGTTGGGCGCCGCTATGGTCCAGCAAATCGCCTCGGTCTGGCTGCACAAATCGCTTTGATGCGACATCCCGGCTTTGGTCTGCAACCCGAGATCGGGCTTCCCGACGTCATTCTTCAGTACCTCGCGGCACAGTTATTCGTCGATCCTTCCTCCTTCTCTGCATATGGTCAGCGCGCGCAAACCCGTACCGATCATGCCGATCTCGTGGCGCGTTATCTTGGCATACGCCCGTTTCGACGCGGCGACCTGGCACTTGCCCTGAATCTTGCCGCGCAAGCCGCCGAGTATACAGACAGAGGTGAACCGATTGTTCGCGCCCTCATGGTTGGCCTGAAGGGTGAGCGGTTCATTCTTCCGTCAGGCGACACACTGGAACGCGCCGGTCTTGCTGGCCGGGCACGCGCACGCAAAGCTGCCGCAGCCGCAATCGTCGAAGGCCTCAGCTCTGCTGAACTGACACGGCTAGACGAACTCGTAATCAACAACCCGGATTTCGGCATGACACCGCTGGCGTGGTTGCGTAATTTCGAAGAAGCCCCGACTGCGGCCAATATCAATGGCTTGCTTGAGCGCCTGCGCTATGTTCGCGGCATAGGTATCCACCCGGTAGTTGGGGGCGCCATTCCGGAATTCCGCTTTGCCCAATTTGTCCGCGAGGGCGGCGTGGCACCGGCATTCCTGCTTTCGGATTACAGCGTCAATCGCAGGCGGGCGACGTTGACGGCCGCAGTGATCGACCTTGAGGCCAGACTTGCCGATGCCGCGATCCAAATGTTTGACCGACTTATCGGCGGCATGTTCACGCGCGCGCGGCGTGGGCGCGAGCGTCGCTACCAAGATAGTATTCAGTCGGTGGGGCAACTCATGCGGCTGTTTGGCGCCACGATTACAGCACTTGATGAGGCTGTCCAGAATGGCGGCGATCCGCTCGAATTGATTGACGAAGCGGTGGGCTGGCACCGGCTTGTTGCGGCAAAGGCCCAAGTAGATGCCCTTGCTGATCTTGCCGGCGAGGACGCACTGGTAACGGCAACCGAGCGTTACGCCACGCTACGGCGTTTCAGCCCGGCATTTCTGGACGCCTTCACCTTCAAGGCGTCTGGAACGGGGACGGCACTGATCAAAGCCATCGATGTCATTCGCGATGCGAACACACGAAAGTCGCGCGACCTTCCCGATGGCGTTCCACTGCCATTCCCCAATCGGCAGTGGAAGCGTCTCATCACCGAAAGCGGCCGTATCGACCGCCGACGTTATGAAATTGCGATCATGGCAACCTTGCGTGATCGTTTGCGCGCCGGTGATGTATGGATCGAGGGAACCCGCAACTATCAGCGCTTCGATGCCTCTTTGCTGGGTCGGCGCGACGCCGCCAAAGTGGCGGATGTGCTTCCGTTCGATTCAAATGCTGCATCCTACCTCGCTGACCGGGCACGAAATCTTGACTGGCGGCTGCGCCGATTTGCCAAGCAGTTGAAAACAAACAAGCTTGAGGGAGTGTCGCTCGAACGAGACCGGCTCAAGCTTCAGCAAATGCCGCCTGTCACCCCACCGGAAGCTGAAGCCCTCGATCGCAAGCTCGATACCCTGCTTCCCCGCGTGCGCATCACCGAGCTGCTGCTTGAAGTCGCCGAACGCACTGGTTTTTTGAACGCATTCCGTGACCTGCGCTCAGGCAAGGAGCACGACAACCCCAGCACGGTACTCGCCGCAATTCTGGCTGATGGCACCAACCTCGGGCTGGAGCGGATGGCCAATGCCAGCGAAGGCGTCAGCTATGCCCAACTCGCATGGACCCACAACTGGTATCTTTCACCCGAGAACTATCAGGCCGCGCTGGCCATGATCATCTCAGCCCATCACGAATTACCCTTCGCGCGGCATTGGGGCGCTGGCACCAGTTCGTCGTCCGATGGCCAGTTCTTCCGGTCGGGGCGGAGCCGTTCAGGGGCGGCGGACGTCAATGCCAAATATGGCGCCGAACCTGGCGTGAAAATCTATTCTCACCTTTCCGATCACTTCGCATCATTCGGATCACGGATCATGTCCGCGACGGCAGGTGAAGCGCCTTACGTGCTCGACGGGCTTGTCCTGGGCGCCGGCAACCTTCCGTTGCATGAGCACTATACCGATACCGGCGGCGCCACCGATCATGTTTTCGCACTCTGCCACCTACTCGGGTTCCGCTTCGCGCCACGGCTGCGCGATATTGGCGACCGCAAGCTGGGTTCGATCGCTGCGCCATCGACATAGTAACAAGGGCATCGAAAATCTGATGGGCCGCACCATCAAAACGGCAGCGATCGAGGCCGATTGGGATGACATCGTCAGGATTGTCGCCTCAATCAAGGATGGCACGGTGGCGCCGTCAGTAATCTTGCGAAAACTTGCCGCCTACAAACGCCAGAACAGGCTGGATTTTGCATTGGCTGAACTGGGCCGTATCGAGCGCACTTTGTTCACGCTCGATTGGCTTGAACAACCGGAACTGCGACGTGCCTGTCAGGCCGGTCTCAACAAAGGCGAGGCGAGGCACACGCTTGCCGCCGCCATCTATACCAACCGGCAGGGTCGGTTCACCGATCGCTCGCTGGAAAATCAGGAATTTCGCGCATCTGGGCTGAACCTGCTGATTGCGGCGATTTCCTACTGGAACACGGTCTATCTCGACCGGGCCGCCCAGCACCTCAACGCTGTCGGCACGACGTTCGATGCGGCACTGCTTGCGCACCTTTCTCCGATGGGCTGGGCGCACATCAGTCTGACCGGCGATTACCTCTGGGAGCAGGCCAGGCGACTTCCAGCAGGTGAATTCCACCCACTCAACGAGCCAATGGCGCGGTTGAAGCGTGTAGCGTAGCCCATGTTCCGCTTATGTCCGAGAAATCGTTGTCTGGCGAACAAACCTTGAGGTGACGCCTACACGAAAGTGCGTGTTGCGTACGCTTGGGGTGAACACCTATGGAACGCTCTCGCAGAGTCCCTACTGTGAAAGACGTGTTTATGCCGAAATCGGTAGCGTTCGACATCCTGTGGCGGGGCGAGCGCCGGATGCGTCACTGGGGTGTAGATATTGGCACTGTTTCGTAAGAGATACATGCCACAAATTATAATGCGTTGTGCCTCGTCTATATGGGGGATGTCAGCATGTGAAATAGTCATGGGTGTCACGTTGAACCCCAGATGCGAACAGGGGATCGGCGTTTTGAAAATCAGGCCTATCGGGCGTCAGGTTTAAACCTGCTGGTGGCAGCGGTTATCCTATGGAATACGCGCTATCTTCAGTCTTCCATCGTAACGCTCGGCATTTCCGATGACCTGGCGCGGCATATTGCACCCCTCGGTTGGGAGCATATCTCTCTGACAGGGGACTATCGCTGGAATGTCGATGAATAACCCGACGTCGACGCGTTACGACCGCTTCGGGTGCTTGCATCCCTGCTTGTCGCTTGAACCCCAATGCTGGCGGTTCTGTAGGTGTTCACCCTAAGCGTACGTAAAATACACTTTCGTGTCGTGACCCCTATGTGCGGTGACCTCACGGTTTGCCTCGGGCACTTATGATGCACACACCGATTGCCACGGCAGTTGCCTTACGCCGTGGATGCGCGTGTTCGGGCACGCCGATCACATCTTTCTCTCACGAGGCTGACGCCGCGCCCTCAGAGGGCGTTTTCAGGACGACTGTCTGGTCCCGGCGTCAATGCAGCGCCGTGGACCAGGCCTCGCTGCATCTGATCTGAATACCGAACAGGAAATGAATCATGTCCGAGATCACCATGGACACAGAGAGCCATTACGGCGCGGGACACCGTCTTGAAACGGCTCGCACCGAGGAGGGCGTCATGCCGTTTTTTGACGTTACCCTTATCGAACGTGTCGTGACCTCAGACGAAGTGACCTTCAGGGTCGCGGCTGCATCGGCGGAAGCGGCTGCGCGTCTCGTCCTTGCGGCGGTTCCCGATGACACGGAACCGAATGGCGTGCGCCGGGTGAGGTTGCCCGATGGTCAGGAAGGCGGTCTGGAACCGGAGGAGGTCACGCATGGCGAGATCACGGCCCGCGTGAGTTTTGCCGGCGTTGATGAATGCTGCGGTGAATTCGGTCCTTCGAGCTTTTATGATCCTGGCATCGTGGACAGGATTGCCTCTCAAATTGCAGCAATCGCAATTTGAGAACAATGCAGGATTAACAGGACGTTTTGACAGACTTTTTTCCGTCTCGGCCTGATCTCATTTTTTATCTCATCGCCCAGCCCTACCAACGCTACAGTAAATCTACCGCACTGGGACACCTCCAGTTACCCCGGGTCGATGCTCTACACCTCAGGGAAAACCAGTACGTAGCTCGTGCTTCTGCCTCCTGCTGCCTCCCTGGCCAGAATATCGCGCGATACGAGATCATTGATATCACGCAGGGCTGTATCCGGTGACGTCTTTGCAAGCTTCGCCCATTTGGAAGAGGTCAGCTTGCCCTCGAACCCGTCCAGCAGACGGTTCAGCATGAGGCGTTGCCGGTCATTGATCGATTGCCCGGCCAGATTGTCCCAGAAACGGGCTTTCTGGATGACTTTTCCCAAGACCAGATCAGCACGATCAAAGGCCCGATCCAGAGCCCCCAGAAACCAGAGCAGCCAGGCCGTGATGTCCATATCCCCTTTTTGAGTGGCCTCAAGGATCCCATAGTAATCCTTCCGCTCCTGACGGATCTGGGCTGACAGGCTGTAGAAACGCTGGTCCGTCTGCTCCGAGCGCGCCAGCATGAGGTCGCCGATAGCCCGCGCCATGCGCCCGTTTCCGTCTTCAAACGGGTGAATGGTAACAAACCACAGATGTGCGATGGCTGCCTTCAGCACAGGATCCAGCGCTTGTCCGGCATTGCACCAGTTGAGGAAGACCTGCATCTCCGCGGGCACCCTGCTGGCTGCTGGCGCCTCATAATGAACCTTCTCTCGTCCGACAGGGCCTGACACGACCTGCATCGGGCCGGTTCTGTCATCACGCCATCCTCCGACCAGAATACGTGACATGCCGTTTCGGCCGGTTGGAAACAAAGCCGCATGCCAGGCGAACAGTCTTTCTTCGGTCAGCGGATCGGCATAATGTCGGGTCGCATCCAGCATCATCTCCACGACGCCTTCGACATCCCGATCCACCGGTGCCAGTGCGCCAATATCCATGCCCAGTCGCTGGGCGATGGAAGAGCGCACCTGCTCACGATCGAGGTTTTCGCCCTCAATCTCGCTCGACTTGATGACATCTTCCGTCAGGGTCTGGAGCACGGCTTCCGACCTGAAATCGAAGCCGAGACTTTCCATACGGCCTAGGAGGCGTCCCTGCCGATGACGCACCGCGGCTAGTTCATGGGCAATGGTATCCTTGTCCCACTGAAAGCCGGGCCAGTCTTCATGCTGATGAATGTATCGCGCCATATTCCCTGCACTCCTTGCGGAGAATATGGCGCTTAATCACCGCAAACCGCAAGGCTATATCCGCATGATATGCGGAAAATAAGTGAGTTCTTCCACCCATCTGTTCGAAACTCGGAAGAGAAGTCATCAATGAGTCAAGCCCCCATGTCACTACAACTGGTCTTCCGTGAATCACCGATCGCATCCGTTGGGAATCCATATTCCGAATTTTCTGCCAAAGTAGTGCTAAACACGTAGGGTAAGTTTTCGTGACTCAGTCAAGATTAATGGTGCTTATACCACCCGTATCCTCGAATATTGTTCCACGCATCGGTGGTATGACACGCATAGCAATGCTCCACTGGCGCATCCTGATGTGCCACGTGCTGCGAAATCATTTTAAAATGCATCATGTAATGGCTGGGCGGCGCCTTGTGACATTCGTTGCAATCCGTCGATGTCTGATCGGCGGGATGCTCAAATGATGAGATCAACCACGTATTTGTAGCGTGGCAGGTCGCGCAGTCAGGGCCAAAGCGTGCGCGATGAGGATCGACGTTGGAGTGACAGCTTGCGCAATTCAGACGCTGGGCGGAGTTACCAACCGGAAGATGCCCGACCGGCATAGATGATGCCCCGACGATCCCCACTGCCTGCAGTTTTGCGACAGTGTCTGACCAAAACTCCGTCCTTGTCAGCGCCCCGTGATCCATCATGGTCATGTGTGGCCTTTCGCCGTGCTCCACATGACAGGAGGTGCATTGCGTCGCCGCAACATGAAACCGGGTAGATTGCTTATCGGCGAACGACGCCAGAGAATGACATGTCACGCAGTTATTACTCACAACACCTGAAAAGGGCTTGTGACAGGTCTCGCACTGGCTCGCTATAAACTGATGCGCCTTCGAGACCGGTCCCGGACTCACCAGTCCTTCCCAGCCTGGAATGGCGTTACTGCCGGAATGATGCATGGTAAGCGGCACCGCCACACCAACGATTAAGGCCGCGGCCGCAAAAATCGTATAGAGCAGGACGACGGGCTTCATATCCACCTCAACCCGTAATACACGCCCGACCAGATATGAAGAACCAGCAGAAAATAGAGGATCGTCGCAAGAACAATGTGGACCTTACGCCATCGCCCGAACAATGAATTCACGACGTTCTCCGATCTGACAGCGTACTCGACATCTGCCAGCGCGGAGGCGATGGTGGCTTCGCTATCCAATGCACCCCGCGTACCCGGATAGGCCGATGTCAAAAGAAGACGCTGAACGATGTTGCGGGGCGCATCCGACGTCTCGGACATCAGATGCGCCATCCCGGCACCGGCAAGTGCGGCGCGAAGTTGTGCCAACTCCTGGGCGCGGCCACGCAGTCCACGGCCGATCTGAATCAACATGTAACGTCCGACATAGCCGCTGATGACGAGGACGAGCATGATGCCGGTGAGGGAAATCCCCATCGGGCTGTCGAATTTGTGGGCCGCGTGGATCAGGCCGAGAATAGGAGCCAGAACGCCGGCATAGATATGCACCGACAGCAGAGTGCGGCTCTCAATCCGAGGTGCAAAATAACGATGCACGACAGGAATCCGCTTTCCCGCCACATAGATCAGCGGCACCAGCATCAGGATGGCGGCGGAAATGCCAATCAGACTGCCGGCCAAGCTTCCGGGAAAGCGCGGTGCGACATGCACCAGAAATCCCAGCGGAAACAAGACCAGCAGGACAACCAGAGCACCAACGACAATTGCGCTGCGTTCCTGCATTTATGCCTCCACCACAAGCGGGCCACCGGTCGTCTTCGCCTGGCAGGCCAGGATGAAGCCCTTGGCCTTGTCGGCCGGATCGAGCCCATCCTCAACCGCCATTGTCACCTGGCCTTGCAGCAGGTGTGTCATGCACATGCCGCAGATCCCGGACCGACAGGAGGATGGAATAGTGACGCCGGCCGCGTCCGCCGCGTCGAGAACCGATTCATCCAGTTGCAACGGGGCCGATTTCCCCGATGTGGAGAAAGTAATGGTCGTCGCCGCAGGGGTGGTTGCTGGCGACGAGGATCCCCGTGTCGGCGTTGCAGCAACGGCCGCTGGTGCCGGCTTCATCGCAGCCGGTCCGAATGCCTCGCTGTGAACATTGGCAGCCGGTACGCCAAGATCCGCCAGCATCGTCTTCATGCTCGCCATCATACCTGGTGGCCCGCAGACATGGATGCGTCGGTTTACAAGATCAGGCACTGACTGCTGGAGCAACTCCTTCGTAATGCGCCCTTCTGGTCCAGACCATTCAGTTCCCGGCGATCGCCGCATGGTCGCAATTACACGCAGCTTGTCGTTACGGCGTTCCAGCCATTCGATTTCCTGGCGAAAGACATAGTCCGCGCTTTCATGCGCAGAATAGACAAAGTAGATGTCGCCCGGCCAGACGATGTCGGTCAGATATCTTAGAACTGCCATCATCGGCGTAATGCCAACGCCACCGGACAGCAGGACAATGGAGTCCGCTTCCTCACCGGTAAAGGTAAACATTCCAGATGGACCAGCAATCTTCAGAAGGTCGCCTTCCTTGACCGTATCGTGCAGGTAACGCGAGACGAGGCCCTGTTCTTCGCGTTTGATCGTCAGTTCCAGATGTTCGATTCGACCCGGCGATGATGCGATCGTGTAGGATCGGGTCGCGGGCTTGCCAGATGTCGGCTCGATCGTGAGCTGGACGAATTGGCCCGGTTTGAAATCGAATGGAATCCGCCCCCCATCAGCGGGCACTAGATAGAAGGTCGCGATCGCCGGGGTCTCCCGGATGACACGAGCAACTTTCAGGCTACCACGCCAGAGCCCCTGCCGAGGTGGAATAACGGTCGACACGACGGTCCCATCGCCTGAACCCGGAGTGGGTGGCACCGGTGGCTTAGGGCCGTTGTTCATCGGCGATGGGGGCGCAGGCGGTGAGGGGGGCTGCGGCACAGACACCCTGGTGGCATTGAGGATCTCCTGCACCCGGTGCAACCGCAGGATCTGCAAAATCAGCAAAGCGATCGAAACCAGGATCAGGATCGTCATGAACACCAGGTGGGCCGGCGTCAGTCCGAAAAATAGGCCGTTTTGCTGGCTCGCCGCGATTGTCGGCAGACCCATCTGTGCCGTGAACCAGTTGAATGCCACCATTTGAGGATTCACGAGGCCGGTTGCGGCCGCGCGCGCGGCCATTCCGCTATCGAGCAACGCAACACCCTCATGGAGATGTTGGCTGGACCGACGCATCGTCTCCCACGACAGGGACTGAGCGGCATCGACCGATGCAGCGCCGACTTCGCGAAGACCGTCTTGAAGCCTCTGTGCCGCAATATCGGCCAGCATCTGACGTTCGACGTCGGTCAGCTTCGGATGCGTCATCATGAAAGTATAAAGCGGCGTGTGACCGCGCGCTCCGCAACAACCCGCGTCGGCCTTGTCTGCTCCGGGAACCGCACTCAATGCCTGCCCAGCCTGAGGCAGCATGCGGCTCATCATATCGCCCTGCTCAGCCGGCCTGGATGATGGCGCACCGGGGGGGGACCGCCGCGCCCATGCCAGGGTGATGGCTCGCATGCTCGTCACCACCCATCGACATCATGCTGCCCATGTCGGACATGCCTGAGTCGGGTCGAGCGGGGGGCGTCTTCATTCCGCCGGACGATTCGGCACCCCGGTCGGCATCCCGGGGCGCTGCCATAGGCCCATCGTCCTCCGGCTGATCCCGCCGCAGCGCCAGAGAAGGTGGCGGACTGCCTGCCGTAGGCCCCGCCATAGTGCCGCTGGACATGGCCGGAACAGTGGGAGACTCACCCGGAGCCTGAGCGAGTCCCTCTGACATGCTGACGAGCAGCGTCATGATCACGACACTCACGCTCGAAAAGATGCGCCTCATGGTTTCTCCAACACGTCATCATCCTCGGCAAAGCGCATACCGACCCATTTTCCGGACGTCGTCAGGAATAAGAAATTACTATACGGGGGTATGGCATATTTTCCTTGATCTCGATCAATTATCGCAGCGGCATCTACGGTCGGGGCATCGGCATATCCATGTCGTGATGCGTATGATGTCCGCCAGCTGCTCCTGCCTGGGCGACCAGCGCCTGGTAGTCAGAACTGTTCATTCCCGGAAGGCTCCCGAGAAACGCAACGATGTTCCAGAGATCATCATCACCATGATCCGCCCAGGACGGCATGCCCGACATCTTGATGCCATGCTTGAGGATCCAGAACAGTTCGCCCGGTGTATAGCGTTGCGCCACATCCTTCAGAACCGGCGGCTTCGGATACATCCCCACCGCCATATCCTCGGCCTCGACGCCCGGCGCGGAATGACAGGAGGCGCAATGCGTCGAAAAATGCGATGCGCCGCCGACGAGCCGTGCCTGCGTTTCAAGATCGACAGGTGCGGTAATGCCCTCGGCGTGATGCCGGATTGAATGGAGGCGTGCCGTTTCCAGAACACGATAGGTCAGCCGCCAGTGCGGCGAGGTGGCGCCCACATCATACAGGCCACCGAAAACGACGGTCGCTCCTGCGCCGATCCCAAACAGCAGGATACCGGCGAACCCCCAGATCAGTCTTGTCATACGTGCCTCCCTTGGCCTTTCCAGGGGCGACGCTGATGGCGCCGCCCCGCTCCGGTCTGGACCCGATCAGCGCTGATGAACCGCGTCAGGCATGCCCTGCGGCCCCATCGGCATCTTCATGCCGCTTTCCTTGTCACCGCAGCCCATTTTCATCTTGTGATCTGACGGCGCCATGGCGTGGCCGTTCGACATATTCATGCCCTTCATCTTCATACAGTCTCCCATCTTTCCCTTCATTTTCATGCCCTTCTCCATGCCCTCCATGCCGGAACCGGACATGCCGTCCATTTTCATCTTGTCGTGGTCCATCCCCGACATGCCGGACATGCCCTGCATCCCGGACATATCCTGACCCTGCGGCTGGGCCGGTGCCGGAGCGGGGGTCTGGGCATGCGCAACCGAGACCGTGGCCAGAAGTGCGGCCAGAGCGGCCGAGAACCTGAAATTGATAGTCAGCATTTGTAAGTTCTTTATCTTTTGTTATCTGAAACGGGGCCGCACGGAGCGCCCCGCAACGACTTCACATCGGGCAGGAGCGGTCAGAACCACGTCCTGATCCCGAAGGTGAAATTCAGGTCATGGACACGCTCATTCCTTGAACGCGCCATGTCGGCGGCCTGACCGAACGTGCCGGAGTAACTCACGCCGATATAAGGCGCGAATTTCCGATGCCATTCGTAGCGAAGCCGCAATCCCGTATCGATATCGGACAGCCCGGTTCCGACGCCGCGCGCACGATCGGACGCGGAATAGAAGTTCATCTCGACCTGGGGTTGGAGAATCAGGCGATTAGTCAGCAGGATATCGTATGAGCCCTGCAGACGCCCCGCCGCACCCCGGTCGCTGAAATAGGCCGTGGCCTCCACATTGAAGAAATATAGAGCCAGTCCCTCGACCCCGATCGCGCCCCAGGCCCGTGTGGGGCCGTTGTCAATATCGAGACGCACGCCGGTCTGGACATCGAAATACCGGGAGATAGCACGATCATAAAGGGCCTCATGGTCTCCATCACCGAACTTGCCGTTTGTGCCGACCGTGCCTTCGGATTTCAGCCAGAGCTTGTCGTAGTCGGTGCCGAACCAAGCCTGCCCATCGTAACGGAACTGCCCGCCATCGGCACCAAAGCGCGCCTCGAACTGGTCGAGCAGCGCATGCATGTAGATGTTATGGTCCATGACCGGCTGGATGCCGTTGATATAGACCACGGGCGCGGGAGCCGAGGCGGTCTGCGCTTCCTGGGTTCCTTCGCTCTGGCGTGCCGGGACTGACTGGGCGCGTCCCGTGCCAGGTACCGCGGTAGCCAGTCCAGCGGCAAGGACCGTGCCACCTATCAGACCCCGGATCACGACACCACCACCGTGCGGAACATGCCCACCTCCATGTGGTAGAGCAGGTGGCAGTGATACGCCCACAGCCCGGGTTCGTCCGCCGTGACCAGGTAACTCAGCCGCTCACCCGGCTTGACGGTAATCGTGTGCTTGTAGGGTCGGCACTCGCCCTGCCCATTTTCCAGTTCACTCCACAACCCATGCAGGTGGATCGGATGCTCCATCATCGTGTCGTTGATCAGGACGAAGCGCACCCGCTCGCCCAGGGTGAGACGAATGGGCTCCGCTTCCGAGAACTTCTTGCCGTCAAACCCCCAGATGAAGCGTTCCATGTTGCCGGTCAGATGCAGGGTGATCTCGCGCGATGGCGGGCGCGGGTCCGCGCCCGGGATCGTCGCCCGCAGATCGGCATATGTCAGAACGCGGCGACCATTGTTCTCCAGCCCGTCGCCCGGTTCCGCCAGCCGGTTGATCGGCATCATGGCGACACTCTGCACCGCGACGCCGGGCTTCAGCTCTGTTTTATGCCGCGACGCAGCCGCCATGCCCGGCATATCCATCGCAGCGGCTCCGGGTCTGTTGGCCTCCTTCATGTCCATATTCCCCATGCCCATGTCGGTCATGGTGCGCAGCGGGCGCGGGTCCATGGGCGGGACCGGACCGGCAAGGCCCGGACGGGTGGCGAGCGTGCCGCGTGCGTATCCGGTACGATCCTCAGCCTGGGCAAAGACCGTGTACGGTCCATCGGCGGTGGGCTCGACAATCACATCGTAGGTTTCCGCAGGTCCGATGCGGAATTCATCGACAGGGATGGGCTCCACGTCATTACCGTCGGCCTGAACGACGGTCATCGTCAGGCCGGGAATGCGCACGTCGAACAGCGTCATCGCCGATGCATTGATGAAGCGCAGGCGTATGCGCTCGCCCGGTCGGAACAGGCCCGTCCAGTTTGCAGCAGGCGACTGGCCGTTGATCAGGTAGGTGTAGATGATGCCCGACACATCCAGAATGTCGGTCGGCGCCATGTTCATGGCACCCCATTGCAGGCGATCTCGGATCGTCGCACCCAGCCCCTGCCGATGTGCGTCACGGAAGAACGTGTCCACCGTACGCTGGCGGAAATTGTAGTAATCGCTCTGGAATTTGAGGTTGGAGACGATGTCCTCAGGATCGACGTCGGTCCAGTCGGACAGGACCATCACATAATCGCGGTCGAAATGCTGCGCGTAACCGTCTCTCGGGTCGATGATCAGAGCCCCATACAGGCCCGTCTGCTCCTGGAAGCCGGAATGGCTGTGATACCAGTAAGTGCCGCTCTGATGCAGCGGGAAGCGATAGGTGAACGTGTCACCCGGCGCGATCCCGCCAAAGCTCAGACCGGGCACGCCGTCCATGTCGGCCGGCACCCGGATTCCGTGCCAGTGGATCGAACTGGGCTCATCCAGCCGGTTGGTGACATTCAGTTCGACTGTGTCGCCCTGACGCCACCGCAGGATCGGCGCGGGCGTGGAGCCGTTCACACCCACCGCGTGCATGCGCGCACCGGTGATATTGACCGGCACAGAACCGACCGTAAGGTCGAAACGGGTGCCAGGCAGCGGGTCGGGCCGACCCGACGCCGGTGTATAGACCGGAGCGTAGGCGCCCGCGCTGCGCTGCGGGACGGCCAGCGCCGCCCCCCACAGGCCCGTCCCGATGACGAAACGGCGGCGCGTGATCGCGCCCCGTCCCGTAAGTGATCGTATTGACATGAATAATAGTCCGCAAAAGAGAGAAGGCGGAACCTGTCATAGGTCCATGACCAGCCCTGACACTGTCAGAACAGAATCAGGCCATCTGTCTGGGCGGCGGCAGGGCGGGCGCGAACGCACGGCCGACCATGCGATCTGAGCGCGACATGCCGAAAGGCGCGGTAACACCTGCGTAATCAAACGCCCTGGTCACGGATGGTGGCATCAGCCAATTGGCGACGCAGGAACCCTGGACACAGCAATCGCCGCAATGATGACATGGGTGATGATCGTGGCACGGTTCATGATTGCAATGTGCGGTCGCCGCATCCGCATGAGATGGCATCTGCATCCCTGGCATGTCGACCATCGGCTGGGTAACCAAAGCAACTGTAGAAGACACCGTGCCGGCATGACCCGGCATGATGGACGCCAGCATCAGCCCCACCTGCAGAAGCAGGCAGGCCAGCAACCGTCCCAACCGTGTCGCGCCGATCCCTTGCACGTCTACCCCGTTATCTTGCTGACCGTTTCGATCAGTTCTCCGATCTTTTCCTGACGCTCCACCGGATCGCCGGATTCGATCGCCTCTACAACGCAGCCCGCGATATGTTCGCGCAGAACAAGCCCCTCGAGCCGATGCAACGCCGCCTTGGCGGCCCGAAGCTGAAGCAGAACATCCACGCAATAGCGGTCGTCGTCCACCATTTTCTGGATGCCACGCACCTGACCTTCGACCCGTTTCAGGCCCTGTGAAATCTTTACCCGTGACTGCCTCATTGCAATATACCCTACCGGGGCATACCTTGAAGTGCAAGCGATTATGGCATACTTCGACGCCGCGGCTGGCGGCCACAAGCAAGGGGGCTTCATGACGAACGACAATACAGCAGCTTGCGCGTCCCATCTCCATGGAGATGGTCCCACCCCGGCAGCGACCGGAGTTGACGCGCACCTGGTCAAGGATCCTGTGTGTGGCATGACGGTCGATCCCGCGACGGCGACGCATCATGCCGACCATGATGGCCGGACCTGGTATTTTTGCAGCGCGCACTGCCAGACAAAGTTCGAGGCCGCCCCCTGTCATTACCTGCACAAGGCGGACACGACGCCCATCAAGCCTCAGCCCAGGCGGGCCGGGATGATCTGGACCTGCCCGATGCACCCCCAGATCCGACAGGATCACCCCGGCTCCTGCCCCATCTGCGGCATGGCGCTGGAACCGGAGGAGCCATCCGACGCCGACATGCCCAACCCGGAACTCGTGGATTTCAGCCGGCGCCTATGGGGAGCGAGCATATTGGCGGTCCCGCTCGTCGTCATCGCCATGGCGGCGGATATGGGAGGGCTGGCATTTTTCGATGGCGGCCTGACGAACTGGATTCAGTTGGCGCTTACGGCACCAATCGTGCTGTGGGCCGGCTGGCCGTTCCTCGAACGCGGCTGGATGTCTCTCCGCACCCGGCATCTGAACATGTTTACGTTGATCATGCTGGGCGTCGGCGCGGGCTTTCTCTACAGCATCGCCGCGACAGTAGCCCCTGGCCTGTTCCCTGCTGCCTTCCGCATGCATGACGGGTCGGTCCCAGTCTATTACGAAGCCGCAGGTGTTATCGTGGCCCTGGTGTTGGCCGGGCAGGTCCTGGAACTGCGCGCCCGCGCCCGTACCAGTCGCGCCATTCGCGCCCTGCTGGATCTCGCACCGAAAATCGCACACCGGGTCGGCGCGCAGGATCGCGAGGACGACGTACCGCTGGCCCAGATCGTGCCCGGCAATCGGCTCCGCATCCGGCCGGGGGAAAGCATCCCGGTGGACGGCACCGTCATGGACGGGCGCTCCAGCGTGGACGAAGCCATGCTGACAGGAGAGCCAGCACCTGTCGCCAAGGGCCCGGGTGACAAGGTGACGGGCGGAACCATCAACGGCACCGGCAGCCTGCTGATGACGGCCGAGGCCGTTGGCTCGGACACGATGCTGGCCCGAATCGTCAGCATGGTGGCGGCTGCGCAGCGTACACGGGCACCGATCCAGGCGGTGGCGGACCGGGTCTCCGGCTGGTTCGTGCCGCTGGTCGTGCTTGTGTCCCTGCTGACCTTCGTCGTCTGGCTTCTGGTCGGTCCGCAACCGCGCTTCGGACACGCACTGCTGAACGCCATTGCGGTCCTGGTGATCGCCTGCCCGTGCGCGCTGGGCCTGGCCACTCCGATGTCGATCATGGTCGGCATGGGACGCGGGGCGCGAGCCGGCGTGCTGGTTCGCAACGCCGAAGCACTGCAGGCGCTGGATACGGTCGATACGCTGGTGATCGACAAGACCGGCACCGTAACGGAAGGCAAGCCCCGGCTGATCGCGACCGAAACATCAGGTGCATGGGATTCCAGCATCGTCCTGCGGTTGGCGGCATCACTGGAAACGCAGTCCGAGCATCCGCTGGCCCAGGCGCTGGTCGCCGCGATGACGGCGCAGGGCCTTCAGGCCGCATCGGTCGGGGATTTCGCCTCTCAGACCGGCCTGGGCGTGACCGGCACCGTGGACGGGCATGCCGTCGTCGTCGGAAACCAGGCCCAGATGCGGCAGCAGGGCATCGATGCGTCAGCATTGATCCCTGTCGCGGACAGCCACCGGGCGGAGGGCGCGGGCGTCATGTTCGTCGGCATCGACGGACAGGCCGCTGGGTTGCTGGTCGTGGCCGATCCGTTGAAGACCGACGCGAAGGAGACCATCGCGGCACTGCACGCAGTCGGCATGCGGATCGTGATGCTGACGGGCGACAACGCCCGGACTGCGGAAGTCGTCGCCCGTCAGGCGGGGATCGACGAGGTGCATGCCGACCTCAAGCCTGAGGACAAGGCCGCAATCATTCGTGACATGCAACACAAGGGAGCCCGTGTCGCCATGGCGGGCGACGGCGTCAACGACGCGCCGGCCCTGGCCACCGCCGATATCGGAATCGCCATGGGCACAGGCACCGATGTCGCGATCGAAAGTGCTGGGATGACACTGGCACAAGGCAGCCTCGCCGGACTGGTACGCGCCCGCCGCCTGGCACAGGCAACGATGCGCAACATCCGGCAGAATCTGGCATTCTCCTTCCTGTTCAATGGGATCGGCATTCCACTTGCCGCAGGTGTCCTGTATCCCGTCTTTGGCCTTACGCTGTCGCCCATGTTCGCGGGAGGCGCGATGGCCCTGTCATCCCTGGCCGTCGTGACAAACGCACTGCGGCTCAATGCCCTGAGACTTCGATAAAAGCAGATTGCCTATTTCGTTCGGAAGGCATGCCTATCCGCGACAGGAACCCACACGAAGCGATGACCCGTTCATTACAAGAGCATAGATTTTCACGCAGGGATCAGCAGATGGGATATAGCTTGAATGGGTTTCATACCCTGCCCAAAGCGCTCAATGGCCTTACGATCCTTCTCAAGCGCCCCGTAAGGCAGATACCGGACTTTCAGATCGGCAATCCTGCTGAAAGCCGGTCGCCGCAGTTGTTCCCGCACATCGGCTTCCCGCTTATCCGGCGCAACAAGGAACAGTCCCTCCAGGGCCTGCGCCTCTGACCCGAGAGCAAGATCCAGCATCCGCACGATGCCGGAATAGATGGTCGTTGAATGCTCAACCTCGAAGGCTGCCACAATCCTGTGGCTTTCCCGACCGAGCCACAGAACATCGATCAGGCGCACGGATTCCGCTCCCTGCGTTTCCGTCGTGAACCCCGGCAACATCGACAGACAGCCATCTCCCAATTTACCGTCCTGCCATGGACGGCCACGATCATTGGCAGCAATCCAGACATCATACCCTAGGGAAAGCCCCAGATCGCGAAGCCAACCCTGAATTTCGGTATGGGTGTGATCCGTTTCCCGCTCTGCGGCGAGTATCCGGGCTTCTTTTGCGCTCTGCTCCCTCACCTGGTGAAGATCGGCTTCCCAGAGTTTTCGCGCTGTTTCATCATCATTGAGAGGCGGCGCCGTATAGCGTCCGCTTCCGACGTCAAACAGCAGTCCTCCAATGGCGCCCAGATCATTGGACAGCAGCGAACGATAAGTCGCATTCAGCTTCAGGATGCCCTGCCGCATGGCAAGATATTCCTCCCAACGCCCCAGCTTCACCTTTGATCCGGTCAGGGCATTATAGCCCTTCACGATCGCCGTATTGAAAGGCGGCATGATTGTGGGGTGCAGGAAATACAGCAGATTGGCGACGGCTGGCCCCAGTCCCTTTATCTTGCGGGCATCAATCGCATGAATGGCCGAGACCACATGCTCTTCGGTATTGCAGCACAGACAGGTATCAAGAAGCAGCCCGAATGCTTTCTGGTTGGCAGGATTTTCGTAGATATCGGGAATGCGCAGCTTCGGCTTCCACAGGAAGGCGTGATCCGCACCCTTGAAAATCTGGCGCTGCTCCGCAATCGAATGAACGACCGTTTCCAGAGAGGAACCACGATAGGCGACCCCGAATGTGCTCTCGGCTATCTCGGCAACGACCTGCTGCAGACCACGGCGGATAGACCGAAAATTCTTGATACGTTCGTCCCACAGAAACCAGCTCTGATAGGTCCCTGCCGGATCGTCCCGCCAGCGAAGGATAAGGTCTAGAATCAGGTCGGTCATCAATCCAGAAACTAAAATTACATTCGTTTCTAAGCCTGATTGTAACAGCGGCTCACGTCAATGCGGATAATCGCAAGAGGTTGCGCGGTATGATACCCCCGCTTTGAACTTATTTCCCCTAAACATCTGGAATTAAAAAATTCTCTAGAAGATGGCCTCAGTTTACGCATAGCAAAACCCCGCTGAGTCAGCGACTTAGCGGGGTTTCAGAAACTGTAAGTGGTTGCGGGGGGGCGCGTGCTCTCCGTCGGGTTCTCGAGCGCGCCATTTTGGACACGACTTATCCTGAGGGCCACGCCGTCAGCCAGCGTCTGCTCCTTTGGCTGAGGGAGCAGGGTGCGTGAGTGCGGTCAGGCGGTTTCTCGATCTTGGGTCGGGCCATCTTCCGCGTGTGGATCGGGAGAGACTGGATGAAGCGGTCCGTTTTGGCGGACTGGGTGCGCCGGGTGCCTGTATGGCCGGCCCGTACGGGGTCGTTTGCGGGAGGGGGCGAAATCCTACGCTAAGGATTTAGGCCAGCGATATTCGCCGGTGAGGTTGATGTGTTCCCATCCCAGCGGTGAGACATGGGCGAGGAGATCAGGCGGGATGATGATGCCGTCCACGGCGCGTCTGTCCACGACCTCCCCGAGTTTCATGGTGTTCCAGAAGATGATGATGGCGGCGAGCAGGTTCATGCCGGCAATACGATAGTGCTGCCCTTCGCCTGAGCGGTCGCGTATCTCACCTCGACGATGGAAGCTGATGGCGCGCTTGAGGGCATGATGGGCCTCGCCCTTGTTGAGACCGATCTGAGCCTGGCGCTGGAGACCGGCGTCGAGAATCCAGTCGATCATGAACAGGGTGCGCTCGATGCGACCGATCTCCCGCAATGCGAGGGCCAGCTCATTCTGGCGCGGGTAGGAAGCGAGCTTGCGAAGAATCTGGCTGGGGGCGACGATGCCCGCTGCGATCGTTGCCGTGACGCGCAGGATGTCGGGCCAGTTGCGCTCGATGAGCGGTTCATTGATTTTGCCGCCAACCAGCGCTCGCACATTGGCGGGCGTCGCGTTGGGCGTGAAGGCATAGAGTCTTTTCTGAGAGAGATCTCGGATACGCGGTGCGAACCTGTAGCCGAGCAAGGAGCTGGCGGCGAACACATGATCGGTAAAGCCACCCGTGTCGGCAAAATGCTGGCGGACGCGGCGGCCTGCGTCATTCATGAGCAGCCCATCGAGTATATAAGGTGCCTCGCTGACCGTTGCCGGGATGACCTGGGTAGCGAAGGGTGCATATTGATCGGACACATGGCTGTATCCCTTGAGGCCTGGGACGTTGCCATATTTCGCGTTGATCAGATTCATCGCTTCGCCCTGCTCGGTAGCAAGGAAGAACTGCCCGTCGCTGGATGCGGATTTCCGTTGTCCCCAGAAGGCGGACATAGGCAGAGCGGCATGGGCTTCCACGATCATGGCGAGCGCCCGATCATAGGCGCTGCCTTCGACATGCCAGCGTGCGATCCGCAGCAATTCCCAGAAGCTGTGCGTATTGGTCGCCGCTGCCATCTTGCGTAGACCAAGATTGACGCCTTCCGCCAACAACACGTTCATCAGGCCGATCTGGTCGCGGCAAGGCACGCCAGTGCGCAGATGCGTGAAAGCCTCGGAGAATCCGGTTCGCTCATCGACTTCCAGCAACAAATCGGTGATCCTCGTGGACGGGAGCTGTTGATAGAGATCGAGTACGAGATCCTCAGTGCCTTCGGGTGTGTCAGCCTTCAGCTTGTCGATGTGCAGCTTGCCGTTCTCGATGATGCCGCCTGGGATCGTACCGGTTCGCGCCGCGCGGCCAAGCGCCTTCAGTTGTGTATCCAGTCGAGCCCTGCGCTCGGCAAGCCATTCGCCGGGTTGCAGCGGCACAGCGAACCGCGCGGTCTGCTCTATCGCCTGTGGCGGGACCAGGATCTGCTTGAGGTCGCCATAGCGGCGCGATTTTGCCAGCCATATGTCGCCGGACCGGAAAGCGTCGCGGATATGGAACAGCACCGCGATTTCCCAAAGTCGGTAGTCGCCGGCGGGCGCAGCGCGAAGATGGCGATGCCATTTGGAGTTGGGACGTAGAAAATCCATAGGAGGATCGGATTTGATCCCGCTCTGTAGCAGCGCGATAGCCGTCAGAAGAGGCTTGGCAATCGGCGCCGCCTGCATGTCGAGCAGGCGCAGCATCCTGGGCGCATAGAGGCGGAAGCGATGATAGCCGTCCAGCACACGGCTGAGCGGGTCGGCAGCGAGCACATTGGTCAACGCAGAGGCCGTGGCGACAAGGGTTCTGAACCGTTCCCAGCCTGGACCGGTGGTGATTATCCCGTCCAGGGATGCGCCATCGTCCTGCGCTCCAAGCAAAGCACCACCGATTTCAGCAAAAGACTTCAGCGTGTCCCGAACGGCCGCCTTTTCGTCGGCGATCTTGGTGCTGCAAAGGCGTTCGGAGACCCGATAGAGACGGCCTACGATGCGATCGTGGTTCTCCACGATGACATCAGCCAGAGATGACCGCCATTCCATGGTGCAGACAGCGAGGATTGCAAGCCGCCTGCCTTCGGGCAGATCGCGCATGCCGTCGGCGTAATAGCGCTCGCCCTGCCGGCGAAGGCGGGTCACACGATGCGCGGGAACGCCGTCCAGCAAATCTGCCGGAAGATCGAACTTGTGGAGATATTCCAGTCGATCCATCAGCCGATTGGCCGCCGCCGAATTTGCGCCAACTTCGAACTGTCGCAGCCATACGAAGCGGGTGATGCGACCATCCACCGTATTCTCTAACAGATGAGCCAAATTCTCGCTCAGGGCTGGTGTTATGCGATGGGCGATACGATCTTCGATCCTGCGTTCGGCCTTGACCAGTGCATCGGCACAAAGGCGCTCAATCGTTGAGAAACCGGGAAGGATTGTGCGGGTGCGGCGACACTCTGCAACGAAGCGACGGGCAAGATCCTCATTCGATGTCGCCGCCTCGGCTTCCCGAGCGATCCAATCGCGCAAATCCCGTGCGCCCCGCCCCGAAAAGGAGCGATAGCCGTAGATCCGGCGTAGGTCCGCCAGATGCTCATGCCGGGTCTCCTCGCGCGCGGCATAGAGGAGTAGATCGTCACGGCTCAGCCCGAGCTGGGCCGCGATGAAATCCGATACCTGTGCCGGGATCAGCTCGCCAGGGGTGAGTACCCGGCCCGGGTAGCGCAGGACGCACAGTTGCAGCGCGAAGCCGAAACGGTTGTGGGCGCGCCGGCGCTGGCGGATATGCCCGAGATCCTCATCGCTAAGGGTATAGTGCCGCAGCAGATCACCTTGATCGACCGGTAAGTGAAACAGCGCCTCGCGCTGTCGATCGGTCAGGGTCACGCGACGCGGCATACATGCTCCTTATTCTTTCCAAGGTAAGGTTTGAGATAGTTTGATTGCGATGCTGGTTAAGATACACAATAGTGCAAGCTTATGTGCTCATGTTCGTCACCGCTTCAAACCAACGTTTAAGAAACATGCTGATCGGATATGCCCGCGTCTCCAAAGCCGATGGTTCCCAATCCCTCGACCTCCAGCACGACGCCCTGCGTGCCGCCGGTATCGAGCCAGGTAATATTTATGATGATCGTGCATCCGGTAGCCGCGATGATCGGCCCGGCTTAGCTGCATGCCTCAAATCCTTGCGCGACGGCGATGTGCTGGTGGTCTGGAAACTCGATCGCCTCGGGCGCTCGCTCGCCCACCTGGTCAACACCGTGAAGGATCTGTCAGACCGCAGGATCGGCCTGCGTGTGCTGACCGGAAAAGGCGCTCAGATCGACACCACGACCGCATCCGGCCGCATGGTGTTCGGTATCTTTGCCACTCTGGCCGAGTTCGAGCGGGATCTGATCCGCGAGCGCACCATGGCTGGCCTTGCCGCAGCCAGAGCGCGCGGACGAAAGGGAGGGCGAAAATTCGCCCTGACCAAAGCACAGGTGCGTCTCGCCCAGGCCGCCATGGCGCAGCGCGACACGTCTGTTTCCGATCTGTGCAAGGAACTCGGGATCGAGCGCGTCACTCTATACAGATATGTCGGACCGAAGGGCGAGCTCAGGGATTATGGGAAGCGCGTTCTCAGCTTAGCGTAGGATTTCGCCCCCTCCCGCAAACGACCCCAAACCGCCTTATCATTCATAAGCTTCCTCAATCTCGCCGCCGCGAGGCTTTGGATTGAATCTTTTGTCAACGCGACCTAGTGGAAGCGCCAGGCCATCGAGGCCATGGCGGCGACTTTCTCCCGTCAATCCGGCGTCCAATCTTCAGAACGTAATCCATTTACCCGAGTAAATTCCCGTATATTTCCGGTTATAACGACCAGTCCTTTGCTCCGGGCATGCCCCGCAATCATTAAGTCGTATGGTCCGATAACACATCCATGGGCTTCCAGATCAGCCCTAATTTCTGCTGTATGTGCTGCCGCATCATCGTCAAATGGCAAAACAGACAAACGCGCAGCAAAATGCTCTACCTCACGTCGGATTTTTGCCGGATTTTGAGATTTTTCCGCCCCATAGAGGAGTTCGTAAAGCACAACATCTGAAATACTGAGGGCCTCGGCGTTATCGTTGAAACGCTCGCGTAAGCCCTTTGGACGGTCACGCAAGACGCGGATACAAAAATTTGTATCGAGCAGATAACGTAGCATCAAAAGCTTTCGCGTTCCTGCATTGCGGGTTGATTGCGTTCAGGTAACTCAGTGCCGGAGGACGAAAAAAAATCATCCCATGCGGCATGCGCGGGCGCAATAATGCGTCGTACGCCATCGGGAATGATCACGACGTCCTTCAGACTAAGGTCAAAGGCAACAGCCTTGGGAAGCCGTACAGCCTGAGAACGGTTGGAAAGAAAGAGAGTTGTGCGGGCAAGCATGGCATCCTCCATATGGGATATACTGAACGTATATCCATAAATTGATCTGATACCAACAAAATTCGTTCAGCTTTAAATTCGACTATTTTCCGTCCCTACCCCTGAAACCAACGTCCATAACGAACATCAAAATATACGACGGCTTTTTATCTTTTTCCGCCGAGATCAGACCTGCCCCTCTTCTCCCGAAGAAGATTAACCATAGTATGTTTCATACTCCTTAAGATTCATTCCAATCCGATAGGGCCCTTCGAACAGATCCCCGAGGGCCAGACGCCGTCGCAACGTCAGACGGCGTTGCGCCAGGTGATACATCCGGTCGTGCAGCAGATGGCAGCGCTGACAGAGCGCACGCAGATTGCGCCACCGGTTGCTGGTGGGGTCGTGATTCAGATGAGCCGCTGCCAGTACCACTTTCGTCTGTCGCATCTGCAGATGCTCAATCAGGTCGGGAGGGGACACCCGCCTGCCCCGGCCATTGAACCAGTGTCCTGTTTCCGGATGCTTCCATCGACCACCCGGCAGGACCTGAAGATGATATCCATGCGGCCGGCCGCAGCGCTGACAGACACCCCCTGCCCGCTCGAACCGCACCTGCCGGCTCAGTTCAGGCCAGTTGGGAGGGTAAAGCGCTTTTAGTTCCGGTCGGATCGGCATTCCCGTGTCCTATCACACAATTATAGTTCGATAGAGACCTCCTGCAGGTCCTGATCCCCGAGGTCGCGGATCAACTCCACTGACAGTGCGTTCCGAACTCTGGCCGACGACACCGAAGCGGCCTTATGCTCTTGACCATGACGTCTCCCTCCTCCGATCCCGTCCGTCTGACCGAAGCCCTTTTCTTCCAGAGCAGCGGTCCTGTGTCCCGGACGACACTGGTACGTGTCTTGGGAGAGGACGTGGAGATCGCCCAGATCCTGAGCGAGGTGGCGAGGCGTACCAAGGGGCTGGGGTTTGAACTCGTCGCGGTCGGAGACGGGTGGATGTTCCGCACCGCTCCCGATCTCGCAGAGGCCCTGAGAAGTGTACTGGAGAGGCCCCCCGAACGCCTGCCCCGCGCCGTGCTCGAGGTGTTGCTGCTGATTGCTGCGCGTCAGCCGGTCACCCGGCCCGAGATCGAAAGCTTCCGGGATGCCGCCCTGCCCCAGAAGACCCTGGCCCTACTGCAGGAGAAAGGCCTCATTCGTAGTGTCGGCCGCAAGCCGGTGCCCGGCCAGCCTCAGCTCTGGGCCACGACCGAAGCCTTCCTCGTGACCTATGGCCTGCGATCCTTGGCGGAACTAGATCCGCTGCTCGAAGGCCTGAGAGGCCCACTCTAAACCCTTTTGGGCTCGTTCTACGGGTTTCTAGGACTGTTTTCGGTCGTTCTAACACGTGGTAATGTTCTCTTACCGCGTGTTAGATCAGGGTTGCCTTAATTGCTGTCTCACGGCAGACTTGTTGAGTGTTTCAGAGGGAAGATCACCGGCATGACAGTCCCGACAGAGCCTGCAGAGCGTCTTTCCGCAGCGCCCTCCCCCGCCTTGCAGAGTGCTCTGGACGCGGCAAAGGACAGTGCCCGAGCGGCAGCCTATGCGCCCGAAACCCTGCGGGCCTATGCCCATGACTGGCAGGCCTTCTGTCATTGGTGCGACGAACACGACACGTCCCCGCTTCCGGCCGCTCCTCCTGTCGTCGCGGCCTGGCTGCACAGTCTGGCCCCGCACTTCAGCCGCTCGGCTCTCAACCGTCGCCTGGCGGCCGTCGGCTATCAGCATCGCATGCGGGGGTTGGAGTGGAGCTCCGGCCATGCGGCCATCCGCACCACTCTCCGCGCGGCAGGGCGTATGTATGGCGCGCCGCAGAAACAGGCCGCTGCCCTCACCTCCCAGGAACTCCGCAAGCTCGTCGCACCCGAGCATAGCAAAACCGCCGAAGCGCTGGCGGATCTGCGCGATCGGGCCCTTCTGCTGATCGGCTTTGCCGGGGCGCTGCGACGTTCGGAACTGGTTGCTCTGACGACGGAGACCGTCCGGATCGTGGCAACCGGCTTGAAGCTCCATATCGCCCGCAGCAAGACAGACCCCGAACACCGGGGCGAAGACATTTTTTTGCCGCGCGGCAAGCATCGCGAAACCTGCCCTGTCCTGGCTCTGGAGCGATGGCTGAAGAAGGCCGAGATTATTGACGGTCCCCTCTTCCGGTCGATCAACCGCTGGGAGCAGGTGGGACGCGATGCCCTGCATCCGGATGCCGTCCGGCAGATCCTGCTGCGCCGCGCCAGGGTGGCCGGACTTAAGGTGCCTTCCGGGGAACGCCTCAGCCCGCATGGGCTGCGTGCGGGCTTTGTCACCGAGGCCTTCCGGGCCAATGCCCGGGACGAGCAGATCATGGCACACACCCGCCACCGGGACCTGCGCAGCATGCGCCGCTATGTCCGCCGTGCCCGCCTAGACCTGGACTCGCCCGCCCATCTTCTGGATCTGTAACCGGTGCCCGAGACACTTGCTGAGATCATCGCCGACGTTGATGCGATGGTCGCACGCCTGGAGGCCTATCGAAAGGAGCTGGAAGCGCGACCGGTCGCCCACAGCTACATGGAAGCAGTCTCGACCGACGAGGAGGACCCGGAGAACGGCTTTCGCCTTCCCAACCGTCCGACGCTTCTCCGGCATGCCCCCAGGCCACCGGCGAGCGGCACGGCGTTTCCAATCTTGGGATCCGGGCTTGCAGAACCGGAGACCCTTTCCGCTCCGCCCCTTTTCAATCCCCAGCCGGACTGGTTGGCGCATGTCCTGACCGTCACTGGCCCAGAAGCTGTGCTCGGCCGGTTCCGGGCGGGAGCGGCTGGTACCGGCCGTCTGTCCTGGGGGCCAGATGTCAGCGATCCCAAAGAACTGGGCCGGAACTTTCTTACCCAGGATGCCCGAACGACCGCATTAATCGACCAGATTGTCCAGAGCCAGAGGGGTCTTCTCGCTCGGGAAGCCGGATCGAGCTCCGTCCCGTTTGACCTCAACGCCCTCTGCCCCATGCCTCTGGATCTTCTTGCCCTCGGCCCCGCTTCCCCCACGACACAGAGCTGGCTCTGGGAACACTGGGGAACCTCTCGGCCACTGCAGCAGGTCGAAGTCATGGACGGGCATCCGAAAAAGGGCACCAACCGCTGGAGTGTTTCTTTCTGGTCGGCGGACTGGACGCCCTGGGCCGCCCTTCAGGCCATTGCGACCCGATGGCCCGACCTCACCTTTTCCATCCGCCCGCTTTACGATGTCTAAGGGACTGCTTTTGGAAGTTGGAGCCTGGCAGGGCCCGCTGGAGGCGCTCCTGCAGGCCGTCCGTCGTCGTGCGATAGATCTTCGGACGCTTCCGCTGAGGGAGCTGATCGACCAGTTTTTGACCTGCGTGGAAGAGCGGCTTAAAAACCGTCCGCTCGAACAAACTGCGAACGATATTGTTCTGGCAGCGACCCTTCTTCAAATGCGCTCAGCTCTTCTGCTTCGGGAAGATACGAAAGAGCACCTTGCCGCCCATTCAGCTGCCAAGCAGATCCAACGCGCCCTACTTCGAAAGGACACGCTTTTGCGTGCCGTGGAGTGCTTTGAAACTCGGCCTGTGCTGGGCGAAAGTGTTTTTGAGCGCGGAAAACAATCCCCCTCGCCTTCTGCTGCTGAAACAGCGTCTTCAATCCTCACCCGGGATCTACTGGACGCGCTTTTGTCAGCATCTCGTCGGAGGGCAAGGCTGCGGCCTCCAGAGAGTATCTTCCAGCCTTCTTTTGTACCACGTGTTTCTGTTCAGGACGCTTTGGCATGGTGGCAGCGGAAAATTCGGGACCATCCGGAGAGCACGTGGGACCTCGTCGAGGGCGTGATGAGTCTTTCTCCCCGAGAAAGTCTTCAAAGCCTCACCCAGCGCAAGGCCGAGTGGGCTGCTCATCTTTCGGCAGTTTTGGAACTTGAAAAACGAGGAGAATTATATCTTAGGCAGTTGCACCTGCCACGAACATTTGCAGTTGATCGTCCCTGACCAGCTATCCCGGCAAGCTTACTGTCGCACTGAGCGGATTCAGAAATATCTTCGATATCTCACTGAATTTATGGCTAATTTTATCCTATATTTAGAAATTAGGCCATTAGAATCAATATGTTTGGTTCTCTATTCAAACGGTACGATGAGAAATTTTTGCACCGCCGAACGGCCAGCTTATTGTGCCACTCAGTTGTTTGGACTCTTCTCGCTCTATCCCCCTCGCTGTCCGCATCATCTTCTTTCACACCTTTTGGACTCTACTCGCCCCCTCTTGGACTTTCCTCGCTCATTGCCGACAGCCGCAATCCACAGCGATTTGAATTTAAAACAGTTATCCCTTGGGATCTCCTCGCCCATTTCTTGGGCTTTGCTCGCTATAATGGCGGTTATCCCTTGGACTCTCGTCGCACATATCTAATAGATATATCTAATAATCTTCCTAGAGCACGCGAGCAGAGTCCAAACCACGGCGAGTGGAGTCCAACGGAGTTCTGTGGAGAACTCGCCGCGAGCAAAGTCCAAATTGACACCCGATCGCCGGCCATGGAAAGTCACGTTCATGGGTGAAATACACAACCTTCTTGAACGCCATGGACTCCATGAAGCTCGGCGACAGGCGTCTCTCGATGGGCAGCTAAGCCGTGTATGTGTCGATGCTGCTCATGAAGTATTAAGTGATGAAGCTTTACAAATTGGCATCACTCATTCGGGCTTTGCGATGGCTGCTCTGCCTCATAAAAAGACTGAAGAGACCATATGGGAACGTGAAGGCGGAGGAATCAAGCTCCTTATTGAAAGCGGCTTAAACGACGACAAAACTCCCGTTGGTATTCCATACGGCTCAATGGCTCGTATGATTCTCCTCTATTTACAAACTCAAGCAGTAAAAACACAATCCCGTGAAGTCGAACTTGGCTCTTCAATGAACGCTTGGCTTAAAGTAATGGGAATTACTGTTGGTGGGAAAACTTATAATTCCGTAAGAGACCAAGCAAAAAGAATAAGTCAGTGCAGGCTAACATTTTTTCGCGTTCACAATGGAGCGAAGATGGTTAGTAATGGAGCATTTGTACGGGATGCAATCTTTCCAATTCAGGAAGATGAAAATCAACCTTCGTTTTGGAGAGAAGTTGTTCGCTTAGACGAAAGTTTTTACGAAAGCTTGATTGACCATCCTCTACCACTTCGGGAAGTAGCGATTCGTCAAATATCCGGAAAATCAAAAGCGATAGATACATATATTTGGTTAGCTTACAGGCTACATATACTCAAAGAACCAGTATCTATCTCGTGGCATGCTTTCAAAGGGCAGTTTGGACCAGAATATGCGCGTATGCGTGACTTCAAACGTGATATTACAGGCCCACTAAAACTAGCCCTCTCTGTTTATCCAGAAGCACACGTAGATGTTGATATGGAAAAAGGGTTGATACTATATCCCTCCCCTCCTCCAGTACCAGAGAGACGTATACTAGGTCGTTAAATATATAACTATTAAATCGGACAATAAAGATAAGGCCAAATATTGCTTGTTGGGCGAAACAATAAGCAATTTGGATAATGCCTATATCGCTTTAGAATCATCTGAAAAATTATCGCTTGCCCAGGCAATAAAGCTATCAGGACGAATGAGCGGGGCATAAAGGCCCCAATAGCCCTTCGCATTACAAGCAATGTAAGAAAGCTGATCCTGATAACAATCAGAAAGTTTTCGCAAAGAATCGCTCTTACTGAGATCAAGTAGAAGAGTTTTTCCGTTTAAAAGATGTTCCTTCAGGTGCGTCCGGTCACTCAGTTCGAAATCACCAGTGACGTGCCCCCTTTTTTGTATCCACTCAAAAGGAGAGTTCCGGTTTTTTATGGCTTTGGGTTGATGGGATGACAAGGGTCTCGGGGGCATGCCCCCGAGACCCTTGTCTGGCGACCTGATCCGGTGTCCTGCCACCCAGCTGGGAATGGGGGCGCACCGTATTGTAGTCTTCCCGCCAGTCAGCCAGAACCTGTCGCGCATGGCTGAGGGAGGTGAACAGCGTTTCGTTGAGGCATTCATCCCTCAATCGGCCATTGAAACTTTCGACAAACCCGTTCTGCTGCGGTTTCCCCGGGGCGATATAATGCCATTCGATCTTCATCTCATCGGCCCATTTCAGGATGGCATGGGATGTGAATTCCGTCCCGTTGTCGCTGACAATCATGAGAGGTTTGCCATATCGCTCCACCAGCACCGTCAGTTCCCGCGCCACACGTCTGCCTGACAGCGATGTGTCGGCAACCAGTGCCAGGTTCTTACGACTGAAATCGTCGATAACAGCCAGAATGCGGAACCGGCGGCCACAGATCAGGGCATCCGAGACAAAATCCAGGCTCCAGCGCTGTCCGGGTTCCTGGGGGATGGTCATGGGAGAGCGCGTTCCCAGTGCCCTCTTTCGACCGCCCCGATGACGGACTTTCAGACCTTCCTCCTGGTAAAGGCGGAACAGCTTCTTGTGATTGGGACTGAAGCCTTCCCGCGCCAGAAGATACCCCAGGCGGCGATAGCCAAAGCGGCGTCGTTGGTCCGCCAGTTCCCGTAGGCGCTGGCGCAGGGCAGCATCGTCCGCTCCGGTAGAAACATACCGCGCGACACGCCTGGCAACACCAATAAGCGCACAGGCTCGGCGTTCACTCAGGGTCAGAGCTTCCTGAATGTGTCGGACCGCCTGCCGTTTCGCGACAGGCGTTACCACTTTTTTCCAACAATTTCCTTCAGGGCCGCATTATCCAGCATGGCATCCGCAAGAAGACGTTTCAGGCGGCTGTTTTCATCTTCCAGCGCCTTCAGCCGTTTGGCCTCGGATACCTCAAGGCCACCATAACGGGTCTTCCATTTGTAGAAGGTCGCGTCACTGATCCCGTGCTTACGGCAAAGATCAGAGACCTTCAGCCCGGATTCCTGTTCCTTCAGGATCCCTATGATCTGCTCTTCCGTAAAACGACTGCGCTTCATCCGTCCGTATCCTTCTCGATCGGACTCTACTTTTAAATGGTTACATTTCCGGGGGGCACGTCACGCGCCGTTCCGGCTATTGAGCACGGGCTGCCGAAGCAGGTCATGTCCGAGCAGCGTGTCGAAGCTGTCAGTATCGGTGGGCCCAGCGCATCCTGTACGCAGACAATTATGATGACCTCGAACGGTCAGTCGGCGCCGATCGTTCATGTGTCGAGCACCGGAGGCAAGGCCTGCTCAACGCTTGTATCATCACTGACCGTTGGAAAGCCCGAGAGTCAAAAGCCTGAGGCCATGACCTTGACCCCCGCCGTGGATACGCGGAAGACAGGTTCCGTGAACGAGCATGCCGGGAGTGTCCTGTAAAAAGCAGTCCCTTCCCGCAGGAACGAAGCGATGCGGTTCAAACGGACGGTGAACGCTTTTGATCTGTGTCGTGTCCTGCATGGCGATACGCTCCGTTGTGGGAAAGCCCAACAGAAGGCGTGAAACAGTATAATTCGGTTATTGGATGGGAAAACGGTTATGGATGATATTTCTCTGAAACGTTCCTGGCACAGCAGGGACTGGTCCCGCCTCATCAGACTGTTCAGCGGCCTGACATTCTATGAGCGCTTTGAACAGGCGATCATCTTGACCCTGATCGCGCTCATTATGCTGGTCAGCGCCGTTGCGACGATGCATCTGATCGGGGCGGTCTGGCATCTGGTTGTCGACGTCGGGGTCGATCCTATCAACCAGACAGTTTTTCAGACGATTTTCGGTGCGATCTTTACTGTCATCATCGCCCTTGAATTCAAGCATTCCTTGTTGGTCGTTCTTGCCCAACATGAGAACGTCATCCGGGTGCGGACCATAGTTCTGATCGCCCTGTTAGGGATTGCCCGCAAATTCATCCTGCTGGATCTGCATGAGGTAACCGCCGCAGAATTGTTCGCTCTTTCAGCCGCTGTTCTGGCTCTGGGTATCGTCTACTGGTTGGTTCGCGATCAGGATGCACGCGTCGCGCGAGATGCCCGGGAACAGGCACGTCTCGAAGACACTGCCCTGTCCTGCCGCAAGGCTAAATATCCCTCGGCCTGAACTGTCAAGGAGAAGGCGGCACGAGAAAGTGCCACCTTCTCCTAAGGTTCATATTACATGACGTGCGACGAAGGCGTATTCTTTGTTGTCTCCTGGCCTGATCGGCTCAGATGATCTGTGTCGATCGCCCGGAAGGGCGGGATGGGCTGTCCGGGATAATAAACCGGCCCATTATAGTTCTGATCCAACTGGCTTTCATTCAGCCGGTCAATCAGCATATCGCCTGTGCCGTCCACATAACGAGTGCGCGGCTCGCTTTTTTGCGTTGCAGAAGTCGACGGTGCCGTTCTTGCATCGAATGATGTCTGGGTCTTCCGGGTAACACCATCAGCATATGCACCCGATTGGCACAGCAGAGGCGCAATCAGGGCCAGGCACGACAAAACTCCTCTCATTCTTTTCATGCTCATGATCTTTCGAGACTTCCCCTGGTCGTTCAGCCGACCGGGGAAGAGTTTTTGTCACGCCATCAGGCAGCCTCTTTCTGCGCCTCAATCTGAGGCACAACTTGCCCTGCAGGCGTGGTGGACGACGTGATTGCGATACGGCGCGGTTTCAGCGCTTCCGGTATCTCACGCCTCAGGGTGATGGACAGGCGCCCGTTCTCGAAGCGGGCGTCGGTGACTTTCATATGCTCGGCCAGAGCGAAGCGACATTCGAACTCTCTGCCTGCAATGCCGCGATGGAGATACTCGATCGCGTCTTGAGGCTGGGGCGCCTTTCGCCCTGTCACGACCAGAGTATTACGCTCCTGCGTGATCGTAAGGTCATTCTCGGCAAGACCGGCAACTGCCATGTCGATCCGGTAATCATCCTCACCGGTCTTGAGGATGTCGTAAGGCGGCCAATTATCGACCGTCGGAATCCGGTTGGCGAGATCAAGAGCGTTCAGCATTCTGTCAAAGCCGATGCTTGAACGGAACAGGGGTGCAAAGTCAACAGTGGCTCTCATAGCCATATTCTCCTTTGAGCAACATGGACACAAGATTAATGCAGCTTCTGACTGCACGCCGACCCCTTTCGGCAGCCAGCAATCTGTATCTGGATTTCCCTTCAGAGTCTTCAAGAGGCGAAAATGAAAATAACACTGTACCCCCGACTCTCTCCATATCGTGGATCTGAAATACTGCGGCTTAGAGAAGAAACGTTGGAAGAACGACGTCTGCTCTCCGAAAACTGATGTAGGCCTTAAAATGTCGATAGAGAGGGCGGAAGCGGAACTACCGCTATAGAGAGCCGGAAGGAAAGCTCTCAGTCCGAACCCGCATAATGGTCTGCCGACTTGTGGAGAATTTTCTGGCAAGTGCAGAAACGCTCATACCCTCCGCCAGGTCCTTGAGGACGCCTTGCTTCTCACCTTCTGACAGTGTGGAAGGCCGCCCCAAGGTCTTCCCTTCTGACTTTGCCCGCCTCAAACCAGACTGCGTGCGCTCAATCAGCAGATCCCGCTCGAACTGTGCGACAGCATTCAGAACCTGCATCGTCATTGTGCCGGAGGAACTGGTCAAATCAGCACCGCCAAGTGCGAGGCAGTAAACCTTCACTCCCATGGCTCCCAGCATTTTAACCGTGGTGCTGACATCCATCGCATCGCGACCAAGACGATCAAGCTTGGTCACGATCAGAACATCTCCAGCTTCCAGTCTATCCATAAGGCGAGCAAAGCCACGTCGTTGCGCAATAGAGGTACTCCCGGAAATCGTTTCGGTAACAACCCGACGAGGCTCAACCTGAAAACCGGCGGCTTCAATTTCCTGAATCTGGTTCTCGGTCGTCTGTCCGACGGTTGAAACGCGGACGTAGGCAAAAGTGCGTGGCATGGGGCTCATTTCGTTCGAATAGGATGTCCGAAATATGAACTATGTCCGAAATACTGTAAAGGTAATTTGCGGACAGATCGCTTCGCCCCTGTCCGTAAACGATCGTTTTCGGACACCCGAATGTTATGGCACCAACAATAAAAATGACCTAAACTCGGAAAATGACCCAAACTAAGGCTGCAACCTTTTTCGAACAGGAGATCAGTTACATGATTCGTGTCAACGTTATGCCGAATGGTCGACTTGTTCTGCCGGTTGGCTTGCGTAAGTCGCTCGGCGTCGAAAAAGGCGGCCAGCTCATGGCGGAGATCGTAGATGGGCAGGTTCGCTTAATGACGCCTGATGCCTCGCTTGATCGGGCAAGAGCACTGTTCCGAAAATATGTCCCGGCCGGCACCTCGATTGCTGACGAAGTCATTGCTGAGCGACGCGCTGAAAATGCGCTCGACAGCCATGACGATGGGGGGAAGCGCTGATGCCGATTTGCGTTATCGACACATCCGCTGTCTTTGCGGACCTGAACGAGGAAACAGGAGCTGAAGAAGCTAGGTACTGGCTGCGCGATGCAGCCATCTCCGCGATCAACCTGCAAGAGATCGTTTCTAAAGCTGTTGATAAAGGCGTCCCGGCCGAAGGAGTATCCGAACTGATCGCGGCTCTACGCCTAGACGTGCGGCCTCTTGATCACAATTTGGCTCTAACGGCCGGATTGATGCGCGATGCGACCAAGCGGGTTGGTCTCAGTCACGGAGACCGCGCCTGTCTGGCGCTAGCCAAAAAAATGGGTCTCCCCGCGGTCACTGCCGATCGGGCATGGGCTGAAATTGCGGACGCAATCGGAGTTGAGGTGGTTCTCATTCGCTAGTCGTACGCAGTGTAAACCCTATGCAGGTTTTCTGTTCCACGGATACTTGCCCCCCAGGAGGAGCCGCTTGAAATAAGCGGACGTTCCGGTTTCGCCTACAAGCCGGACATAAACCGCGTTAAACGGTCGTCCGAAAATCGGGCGTTAATAGAAACATTATGACAAGGTAGCGCATCTCTACAGGCTTGTGTGGAAGCCTGTCTCATTCAACAAAGAGAAATGAGCAAATTTTCTGTTGCGCCCACAGTGCATATCCGACGTTTTCTGGCCGCTCCCGCAGGTGGGGCGTCTGTCCTCATGCTTGCATCCCTGTTGGGTCTTGTCCTGGCGAATTCGTCATGGGCGTCGGGTTACGGCACCCTGATAACAGCGCCCATGAAATTGCCCATCTTGGGAAAGCGGGGGCCAGAAAACATTGACGCCTGGGTCTCTGACGGGCTCATGACCCTGTTTTTTCTGGTGGTCATTCTCGAAATCAAAAAGGAAATTGTATCTGGGCACCTCTCATCACTACGCCGCATCGCCCTTCCGCTTATCGGAGCATTGGGTGGAATGATCGTGCCTGCCCTGACGTATCTGCTGGTGACATGCGGGCATCCAGAAGCGACACGCGGCTGGGCCGTTCCTGTTGCAACGGATGCTGCGTTCACGTTGCCAATCATCCTTGCTCTTGGAAGGCATGTCTCGCCGGGAGCCAGGGCCTGGCTGATGGCGCTTGCCATTTTCGATGATATGCTGGGGATTGTGGTGATCGCCCTGTTTTATGGGAGCGCTCTGTATTGGCCGGCGCTGATCGCGGTCGTGATCGTGACTGCAGCGTTGGTCGGCGCGAACAGGGTTGGGATCAGAACCCTCTGGAGCTACGGCACCGGTTGCGTTCTGTTGTGGGTGGCGCTTCTGGATTCCGGTCTGCACCCGACGCTTGCTGGGGTCATCACCGGCCTATGCCTTCCGGCAGTCACCTCAGGAATGGATGCCAGACAGGCTACGCCACTCGATCGGACATCTTCTGCATTGACCCCGTTCGTTACCTGGGTCGTTCTACCGCTGTTCGGTTTCATGAACGTGGGTGTTTCACTAGCTGGCGTTCATCCGGACATGATGCTGGAGGCTGCTCCGCTCGGGATTATGTTAGGACTGATCGTTGGCAAACCGGTCGGCGTCTTTGGTGTAACAATACTCTCGACCCATCTGAAGATCGCCACGCTTCCGGCTGAAACGCCAACGGGGATGTTGTTTGGTCTTTCGCTGCTGTGTGGCATTGGATTCACGATCAGTCTATTTATCGCAAATCTGGCATTTTCCGGATCAGATCTTGTGACCCCAGCCAAGATGGGCATCTTTGCCGGCTCTGTTTTGTCTGCCCTGATGGGGTGGCTCTGGTTACGCTTCTTACCCCAACACGACCGGCTACCTTCTCAATAGAGGATGTCCGGTACGAGAGAGATACCACTCGGAGCCAACATTCTGCTGTCCCCCCTAAACCGCTTGTCCGCTCAACAGGAGCCGTGCGGACAAGCGGCGGTCGCCCTCATCTCGGTCGTAAGGTGGGTCGCTTAGGGTTTTGATAAGCCGACGTCGTATGCCAGAAATGCGCGCCAGCCCGGCTCATAGCTTTTCAGGCAAGCGGTGTTCCGAGTTACGTTCACTATAGCGGTCCACTAGATAGTCGGCCCGGTCGCGCAGCAGCCATGTGAATTTCATCAGTTCCTCCATGACATCTACCATCCGGTCATAAAGGGGGGACGGCTTCATGCGGTCATCGTCACCGAACTGCGTATAGGCCATTGGCACGCTGGACTGGTTGGGGATGGTGAACATCCGCATCCACCGGCCCAGCACCCGCAGGCCATTGACGGAATTGAAGCTCTGCGATCCACCCGAAACCTGCATGACCGCCAGCGTACGGCCCTGCGTCGGGCGGATTGAGCCTTCGGACAACGGCAGCCAGTCGATCTGGTTCTTGAACACGGCAGTGATGTTGCCGTGCCGTTCGGGGCTGCACCAGACCTGACCTTCCGACCAGATCGAGAGTTTCCGCAGTTCCTGCACTTTCGGATGGGTCGCGGGCACGGAATCCGCTACCGGCAGGTCGGTCGGGTCGAACACCCGTGTCTCGGCGCCGAGGACTTTCAGAATGCGCTCTGCCTCCAGCACCAGCAGGCGGCTGAACGAGCGGGGACGCAAAGAGCCATAGAGCAGAAGGATACGCGGCGGATGGTCCACACGCGGTTGCGGTTCCAGCCGCGCGAGATCGACCGGTTCAAGATACTCCGGATGCAAGGCTGGCAGCTCAGGTTCGGTCATATATATCGGTCCTGTCGTGTATTACGGGTGACTGATCCGGGGCAGCCATAGGGCCAGCGCCGCGAGTGTTGCCAGCAGGACGGGCGGGGTGATCACCAGTCCGACCTTCATATACTGCCTCCATGTGACCCGATGATTTTTGGATGCCAGCACATGCAGCCACAGCAACGTGGCGAGACTGCCGATCGGTGTAAATTTCGGCCCGAGATCGCAGCCGATGACGTTGGCATAGATCATCAGGTCGCGTGTCAGCGGCGTGATGTCGTGAGCCTGCTGGATCGCCAGCGCCCCGACCAGCACACTCGGCATATTGTTCATGATAGACGACAGAACAGCCGCCAGAAAGCCGGCGCCTATCGTGGCAGCGAACGTCCCCTGATGACCAAGCCAGACCAGTGCGGTTGCAAGGTAGTCGGTCAGCCCGGCATTGCGCAGGCCATACACCACCAGATACATACCCAGCGAGAAGATCACGATCTGCCATGGGGCACCCCGCAGCACCTTGAGAACAGGGATGACCCGGCCATATCCGGCGACGAGCAAGAGGATTCCGGCGGCCAGGCAGGCTACGACACAGACCGGGATATGAAACTGTGCGGTCAGGAAATAGGCCGCCAGAACCAGGGCCAACAGCGGAAAGGCCGCCCGGAATACATGGTGGTCACGAATGGCCGTGGTGGGTGCTGGCAGTTCGGCGACGGGATAGGTCGCAGGCACCTGCCGCCAATACCATAGCCACAGGACGGCAAGCGTTGCACCAAGTGCTACCAGATCGACGGGGACCATGATGGCGGCATAGCGATCGAACGCAATGCGGAAGAAATTGGCGCTGACGATGTTCACCAGATTGGAAATCACCAGCGGCAGGCTTGTGGTGTCTGCGACGAAGCCGGTCGCAATGATGAAGGCCAGGGCTGCCGTATGGCTCAGGCGGAGTTGAGTGAAAATGGCAATGACAATGGGCGTGAGCAACAGGGCCGCGCCGTCATTGGCGAAAACCGCTGCAATGGCCGCTCCCAGCACCACGATCAGCGGGAATAGCGTCCGGCCTCGTCCTTTGCCCCAGCGCACGACGTGCAGGGCGGCCCAATGGAAGAACCCGGCCTCATCCAGCAATAGCGAGATGACGATCAGCGCGATAAAGGTGAAGGTCGCGTCCCAGACGATGTGCCAGACGACAGGAATGTCGTGCCAGTGGATCACTCCAGACGCCAGGGCCACGGCGGCACCTGCCATTGCGCTCCAGCCGATGCCCAGCCCCCGAGGCTGCCAGATGACAAAAACCAGTGTAGCAATGAAAATGGCAAGAGCCAGCATCAGACGATCCGTTTTCCGGCTTCATCGACGATCTTCGCGCCGTCTTCCTTGGCGAACGCGTCACGCTGGGGGTTGGGCAGGATGTCCAGAACCGTCTCGGACGGACGGCAGAGCGCAACACCGAGGGGGGTGACGACGATCGGCCGGTTCATCAGGATCGGATGTGCGATCATGGCGTCGAGCAGCGCATCGTTCGTCAGGGTCGGATTATCGAGGCCAAGTTCGTGAAAGGGCGTGCCCTTTTCCCGCAGGACCGAGCGCACCGGAACGCCCATACGGGCGATCAGATCGACCAGTTCCGCACGGCTGGGAGGCTTTTTCAGATATTCGATGATCCGGGGTTCTTCGCCGCTGTTGCGGATCAGTGCCAGAACGTTGCGCGACGTGCCGCAGGCCGGGTTGTGATAGATCGTGATGGTCATGAGCGGGCTTCCGGGGAGGGACAGCAGGAGGACAGGGTCGCGACTAGAGGCGCGCAGAGTTCGGGACTGCCCGCGCAGCAGTCCCTGACAAGGAAAAGCAGCAGGTCACGCAGGCGCGGAAGACAGGCGCGATAGACGATCAGCCGACTATCGCGTTGCGAGGTCAGCAGGCCGGCACGGGTCAGGGTGGCGAGGTGGGCCGAGATCGTGTTCTGTGGGACATTGAGATGCCGCGCGACATCTCCGGCGGGTAATCCGTCCGGCTCGTAGCGCACCAGCAGGCGAAAGATCTCCAGTCTTGTGGATTGCGACAGGGCGCTCAGGGCTGCGAGGGTAGATTCTGTATCCATATATCCGGTATTGTGGATGTATTGTCGTAAGTCAAGCTATCCTGTGTGAGGAAACGGAGATCACGACTGTCGGCTTCCTCAACTTTTCTGCTCAGACCAGACATTCCGCTTACCCCCCAGAGCTGCCTGAGAGACACCACGCAGGCGGCCAGATACCGTGATGAGAAACTGGGGCATTTAATGTGAAGATTTATGCAACGCACACGAAAGTGCATTTTACGTACGCGTGGGGTGAGCACCGTTAGAATTCGTGTCATCGCTCCACGCCTCAGTTCGGTACGATTTTCTGCGTCGCCACATCGTAGTGGAAGAGATGTAGCTGCCCGTCCTCGATCAGTTTAACGGCTTGGCCAACGTGTTCAGGCAGCACATAAAACCACTCTTTTGGCGAGATCTTCTTTCCAAGACGATCCACGACGAATAATTCGGCAGGGCGTGCGGATATAAAAAAGCGATGCAGAAGATCCTCAACTTTATGGCGGGAGAGGTTCTTGAGGTTGTATGTGGCGACGATATCCACTGGAGCTAGTAGAAATGTTGGATCGTTACGGGCATCAGCTACACGGCGGGCAACGTCCTGACTGGTCACACCAATTTTGTGTAAGATCATCCGCTGCTCTCGAATGGCAGGATCCTCTGAGCGCGACCGGGCGACATAGATTGTGCCAGACAGTTCGAGTTGATCACTCTCCCATTCTGGATCAACCGGACCAAGGCCCACCTTCTGCACAGTGCGCGCAGTCTTGTCTTCCGATAAGGACTTCCGGAAGGAAGACATTAAAGGGTCGCTCTCTGTCCCGTTCGAAAAAATGATCCGCAACCGATGATCCCGAGAACCGCCGCGAGAGGTCATCTCTGACTTCTCCGCAATCATGGCGAGCAGGCCGTTCCGGATGAAAAAATCGCCTTCGATAGGCTCAATAATGGCCCATTTTTTTACAGCCCTTGCTTTTCTCTCTCCCGTCTCAAGAGCGCGCTGAACGATCTCGAAGCGCTCACGAAATTTCTCAAAATCCCGGCAGGGTACAAACTCAGCGCGATGATCGGGTGTCACCCGTTCGCTTGAGGGGGTTGTGTGTTGGAAGGTGACGAGTGAGGGATCAACCTCCAGTTCGTCATCATCAAAGATATCATCGAGACTTTCCGGGATGGCCTCCTCAGGGACTTCGTCTTTCCACGAGCGAGGCGGGGCGATTGACTTTTCGTCCAGAAGTCCTAGGCGGTCGGCTGCTCGCATTTTCTCGGTTGGTGAAGTTTTTACAGCGCCCCAAGTCATCGCCAGCTTCATCTCGTCATGGGCAAGTGCCTCTGGGTCCGGCAAGCGGCCGTTCTGCTCGACAAAACGGGTAACGTCCAGCAACACCGCGACGCCACGATCTGTGGTGTTTCCACTTCGGGTACCACGTTGTTTGAGATCCAGAAGACCAAACTCGTCGTGTTCGCTGTAGATGTCATCCAGAGAGGGGCGCACCATTATTGTGCTGCCTCGCGTAGACGCTTGGCTTTTTCGGCTTTCAGCCAGGCAAGCGCTTCGGCCATGCGTTTCTCCAGTGTGTTAGCGGAGTTCACATTGGGCTCGCGGCCTTCTGTCGCGCGAAATGCTTTAATGCGCGGCCATAAAGTCCGTGCTTCGTCTCCACTCATATTCACCCGCAAGGCGACCATGGCGGATTGCACATGCGCGAGGATCTCAGCATTCAAGGACTTAGACGCGACTTCGAAGCGTTCCTGAAAGACGTTGATGCTATCAATCAACTCAATATCGATGTCCCGAACATTGATAAATTTCTTCACCATGGCCAGCAGAGTGTTCGGAGCACTGTCAGGTGTCTCCTCACCACCATCGTTCGCTTCGCCTGTTGTGGGGGCACCTTCGGTTGGTGGAGCACCAAGCACGGATTGCGCGCCCGCAATATCCTGCTCGGCTTGCTTGCGGGCCAATGTCAGGACGTTCATATGCGCAGCCAGATGCTGGCGAACAGATTCAGCCTCTTCTGTGTCCAACGTCTCGTAACGTCTTTCGATGATATCCGTCAGAACCATTTGCGTTGCGACTTCAGGGGCGGTCTCCGGTGAAAGCACACGGCGATCCATTTCCTGATAGGCCGTTGCCATCAGATCGTTCATGTCCTTTTCACAAATCGCCCGCGCACGGTCTGTGGGTGGCTCCATGAGGCCTTTAATCCCGATGGTGACATTACCTTCGTCATCCGTGCCAATCGATGCACGAACATCGCCATCTTCCCGCCGGTAGAATTTCAGGTTCGGAGCGAGGACCTGCTCCATCAGCAGTGAGCCCGAGATCGCTTTCAGCATATCATTCACAGCATCAGTGACGACGCCCGTTTCAACACCTGGCTCAGCGACAAGGTTTGTAAACAAGGCACGCGGCTTTCCGGGCGCATCACGCGTCGCACGACCGATGATTTGCACGATCTCAGTCAGGGAGGAGCGGTAGCCGATGGTCAGAGCGTGTTCACACCACACCCAGTCAAAGCCTTCCTTGGCCATGCCAAGGGCGATGATGATATCGACTTTGGCTCTGTCAGCGTCATCATCACGCTTACCATCCGCTCCTCTAATCTCATGGGATAGAGCGGTCTTCACGTTGTTGCGGCCCGGACCATCATCTACCAGATCAGCAATCTTCAGAAGCCGTCCTTCTGCTGTGCGGACCAAATCAAAGCCGGTCTCAGGGTCTCGACCTTCATGCTTTCCTAAGAAATCAAGGATCCGACCAACCTCGTTGTATTTGTCATCAAACGCTTCAGACGAGCCGCGATGCGGGATATGGATAATCGTCTTTTGATTGGGGTTCAGAACGCCCTCAAGGCCGTTGATGTAATTCCCTTTATAGAACTCGTAATTGATGCCGAGTGCTTTGAGGAAGGCGTAGCTCTCCAATTGCTCGTAATAGCTGTAGGTAATCTTGGTGAAGCGGTCTTCGTCTTCTTCTCGCAAAACCGGGTCTGAATCTCCCCGGAAATAGCTGCCCGTCATAGCCATGATATGACAGGCGTCCCGGGTAATCAGGTTCCGAAGAATAACGCCGAGACGGTTGTTGTCTGATGCCGAGACGTGATGGAACTCGTCTATCGCAATGAAGCATCGATCAAACGCTTCGATACCACTGGTCTCAATGACAGCATCAACGCCAAAACGGAATGTCGCATGGGTGCAGACCAGAACCTTTGCGTCGCTTTGCAGAAAGGCTTGGAACGCCTTGACCTTTTCTTTGCTTGCGTCATCGCCCGTCAGGCAGAGATTCCAGCGCGGCTCAACCTCCCAATTTGCCTCAAAGCCGTAGCTCATCAGATCGGTAGAGCGAAAAGAGCCACCGATTGACGTTTCAGGAACGCAAACAATCACCTTCTCCAGCCCCTGATGTAGCAGCTTATCAAGTGCCACGAACATGAGTGCGCGGCTTTTACCCGCAGCCGGGGGGGCTTTGAGAAGGAGAAACTGCGCGGCACGGGCATCGTAGGTACGGGCCTGCATCGGGCGTTGGCCTAATGCGTTCGTCTTGGCTGTTGACGTGCCATAGGTGACGTTGAGCATTTCAACCATGGAGCACGGCCTTTTTCTTTTTGCTGGCAGTTTCTAGCGTTTTGACCTTGGCCGCATAGAGCTTGAAGAGTGTTTCCAGGCGTTCCGTATCATTGCGGAAGGGGCGGCCGATATACATGCTCTCCAGCAAGTCATCGTTTTCCTTATGCACCGCGCGAAGGTCGTCAGGCATTTTGTTCGGATCGTATAAATCCGCGATCGTTTTGGGGTAGTGGGAGTAGCGGCATTTCAGGATGCGGCGTGCAGAGGCTGAGAGGGCTTCCAACTGCTCGTCTGTGAATTTCGGGACTGGAAACGTGTTCCAACCGAGCGTGTTCGAATAGCGGAAATCGGACTTCAGTTTGCCGCAGACAGTGGCGATCCAGACAAGATGCAGACGTGACGCAATGAGCGCGATGCACCATTCAGGGGCGTCATAGAGTACCTGATTGAGGTCCGATGAAATCACGTCAGCTCCCACTCGCTCCACTGGAAGGTACGGGCGGCGCTCTGAAGTAACGCGGGGGACGAGGATGGCGTGGGTTTTGGTTTCTGGTCCTGTAAACCAAAACTTATACGGGGTTGCAGCAGTTGGGCGTGTAACAGGATTACTGCTCTCGGTCCTAAACTGACGGACCGCGTCTATTCGTTTTTGGAATGGTGGGTACTGATATGCGTCTGATGCTTCTTGGTCTTTGATCCACATGCAATAGCGAACCTGTCCACGAACGACCTCCTGGGACCCAAGATACTTACGGATGAATCGGTTCGAATCTGGATATAATTGAACGATTTCGTCTCTTTCTTCAGTCGATAATATAAGGTTTCCGCCATCAGCTGGCTTTGACCCATAGTCCATGCGGGGAAGACCAAATATAGATTTTCCAGAACCTTCTACATATACAGGAGGAATTGGTATTAAATACGGACTGATAGAGGATACATCGCTAATTACTTTTCCATCAAATAATTTTGCTCCAGAAATATATTTAGGGCACAAACCAATTATAACGCAGATAACTGCTGCATTTGACGATGCATTATTCCTCCACTGAAATGACGTATGTGCAAATCTTATTTTTTGACTTTCAAGTATCCGAGGCCAAAATGACGGTACCTGACGACCTTGCGTAATTGAATTTGTCGACACAAAGGCGAAATTCGTTCGACAGAATGCTTCTGCGTATAGTGTTGCCAAATAAAACCACGATGCTACGTAATCTAAATTCTTATAAGATTTAAAATCACTCTTAAATAGTTCGCTTCGATCGCTCTTTTGCTCTGATGTTTGAAAATTTGATCCCACAAACGGCGGATTCCCCGCAATAAAAATCTCCTCATCATTGTTGGGAGGTGGGCATACGGCCTCCCACTCAATCTCTAGAGCATTACCTCTGTGAATACGGGCAGCATCTCGCAAAGGTAGAGCCGCAGGACATCGTCCAAAAATGGCTTTAAAACTCGCATTAGCCTGATATTCAGCGATGAAGAGTGCAAGTTTTGCTGTTTCAGCTGCGAAATCCGAGATCTCAATCCCGTAGAAATGGTCGATCTTGATGCGCGAGAACATCTCGCTCGTACCCATGGCATTACGTCCATCAAGCTCTTCCAGGCGCTGCATGATACGCGTCTCGCGTGCCCGGAGTTCTCGATAAGACACAACAAGGAAGTTCCCCGATCCGCAGGCGGGGTCAAACACACGGATGTGCGACATACGACCCAGAGTTTGCTGAAGTGCACGAGCACGATCCCAACCCTTATGGATCTCCGCGTCCAGATCATCGAGAAAAAGAGGCCCGATAACCTTCATGATATTCGGAACCGAGGTGTAATGCATTCCCAGTTCAGAGCGTTGCTTTGGATCCGCAACGGACTGGATCATCGAACCGAAAATGTCCGGATTGATCTTACCCCAATCCAACCCACAGGCCTCACGCAGATAGCGGAAGGCAATAGTATCGAATTTCGGTGCATCAATGGTGCCAGCGAAGAGACCACCATTCACGTAGTCCAACTCACCGGTCCATGCGGGCAGACCTGTTCGTTCGTGCGTGGGAAGGTTCATCGCCCGGAAAGCAGCAATAATGGCCTTATGGGTTTCCTCCCCCTTATCGCCTGCATAGGTGAAAATCAGGCGGGAGAATTGTTGCTCTGGAAAAATACCGACGTCTTCGGCAAACATACAGAAGATCAGTCGCATCATGAGTTGGTTCATCTCATGACGACGTGCATCTGTTCCCCAGTCGGGATTTGCCCTGATTAACGCGTCATAAAGCTTGGCGAGCTTACCCGTCGCCTTCACATCAACCGGGTTTTCCTCAACAGCACGATATCGCTCCTTACCCGCAGCGGGAAGGAAGAAGCCGAACTGATCCCCCAACTCTTTAAAGGCGCAATGGAGTGTTTCGCCCGAAGCAGTATGTTCCGCCGCAATCATCTCACCATCCGTTGCGAGCAGAATGGCGGGTTTGGAGGATTTGGTTTTCTTCGATGCTCTCAACTGCTCAAGAGTAGTGTCGCTCTTTCCGGTTGTGGCCGGTGCATAATGAAATCGCCTGCCAAACAAGACCCCGCCCGGAAGGTCAGATTTATTGGTCGACCCGTTGCGAAGCTTTGAAATTGCCGCCTGTGAAGCATCTGTTGCTTCAGCAAACGAGAAGGGAAATTCGTCTGCATCAAAGGATGCCTCCACGATCTTGGATAGAGCGTCGTAGATTTCAGTCGGGTTCATTTCGGGCCTTGGAGTGCAGCAGAGTTCAGCAGGATCAAACAACTGGCGATATTACTGCAACCGTGTGTCACATATGACAAGGTAAGGCCGGGACGTCAGGAGAAGGACGCCTATGTTTGTGTATCACCGCTTTTGGCTATACCGGCATGAGCCGCCCATGGACTTATGGACAGCCGCTCCGCGGTCGCTCGCGTCCTGATGGACAGCCCTGCCGGCTGACCACAGGGTGCGGCTCTGCCCACAACTCCACAGGTTCAACACCAACAACAATGTCTTCATTCATAAAATAGGTTCGCTCGAAGCGGCGCTATTCCCTACCGGAAGTCCCGTGCCTTCAGTAGCTCCGAGCCCTGAAGCAATGGTGTCTGGTCCTCCAGACTGAGTACGACAACATGGATCACCTCGCCCTCTTTCTGCAGCCTGCCCCTACAGGCCAGAAGACGAGACGCGAGAAGAGGACGGCGGTATTTCTCCTGCACGTCTTTCCAGACAATCAGATTGGCCGTGCCGGTTTCATCTTCGATCGTGACGAACATGGTGCCGTTCGCCGTTCCCGGCCTCTGCCGCATCAGGACAAGACCCGTAAGCTGGATCCGGCGCCCATCCCGTAGATAAGGAAGATCCCGGCAACGAATAATCCCTTCTTTTCGCAGTCCCTCCCTCAGAAACGCGACGGGATGACCTGTCAGACTGAGGCCAGTGGCCCGGTAATCCTCATGCACCGACGCCCGCTCTGACATCTGCGGCAGGACAATCTCCGGCTCGATCACCTCCGGCAGCGGAAAGTTCCGCCCGCGATCCGCCGCTTCAAACAACGGCAGGGCGGTATCGGCGAGCCCTTTGATTGACCAGAGCGCAGCACGGCGCATCTGACCAAACACCCGGAAGGCGTCTGCTTCCGCCAGACATTCCAGGGCCGAGACCGGCACATCCGCACGCCGCCAGACATCATCAATACTCTCGTAATCCGGCATCCGAGACGCGATCAGGGCGGCACCATGGCCGTTCGCCAACCCGCGCACCATCCTGAACCCCAGCCGGACAGCCGCGTACCGTCCATTCCGGCCGCGCTCCAGGGTGCAATCCCATCGTGAGGCATTGATACAGATAGGACGGACCTCGACGCCATGGCGTTGCGCGTCCTGAACAATCTGGGACGGCGCATAAAACCCCATGGGCTGACTGTTCAGCAGGGCTACACAGAACACATCCGGGTAATGGCATTTCATCCAGGCCGAGGCGTAAGCAATCAGTGCAAACGAAGCAGCGTGGCTTTCGGGAAAGCCGTAGCTGCCAAACCCTTCGAGCTGGCTGAACGTCTGCTCTGCAAACTCCTGTTCATACCCGTTGGCCAGCATCCCGCTCACCAGTTTGTCCCGGAACGGCGACACCCCCCCGGTCATTTTGAACGTCGCCATCGCACGGCGGAGCTGATCCGCCTCGCCTGGCGTAAAGGCCGCGCAATGGATGGCCACCTGCATTGCCTGTTCCTGGAACAGCGGCACGCCCAAAGTTTTCCCAAGGATCCCGCGCAGGGTCTCGGACGGATAGGTGACAGGCTCCAGTTTCTCTCTCCTGCGGAGATAGGGATGAACCATATCTCCTTGGATTGGCCCGGGCCGGACAATCGCGACCTGTATCACCAGATCATAGAAAGTCCTGGGCTTCATGCGCGGCAGCATCGACATCTGTGCCCGGCTTTCAATCTGGAATGTCCCGAGCGTGTCGGCTTTCTGGATCATGCGATAGGTCTGCGGATCCTCGGCCGGGATCGAAGCCAAGTCCATGCGGGTCTGATACACGGTGTGCAGCAGCTCGAACCCGCGACGCAGACAGCCGAGCATTCCCAGACCCAGAACGTCCACCTTCATGAAGCGCAGCACGTCAATATCGTCTTTGTCCCAGACAATAATCTGACGTCCGTCCATGGCGGTCGGCAGCAGGGGAACAAGTTCGTCCAGGCGATCCTCGGTCAGCACAAATCCGCCCGGATGCGTCCCAAGCTGGCGCGGAAAGCCCAAAATCTGGCGGGCGAGGTGAAAGGTGAGGCTGAGGCGACGATCCTTCAGGTTCAGACCAAGATCAGCCGCGCGTGCCTTACACAGATCCTGATCCGCGAGAGAGGAGGCGATGTGTTTGGAAAGCTGGCCGGTCAGATCCTCTGGCAGGCCCAGCACCTTGCCGACCTCACGCAACGCGCCTTTGGGCTGATAACGCTGCACGGTGGCACACAGGGCCGCGCGGTGACGGCCATAGTGACGATAGATCCACTGGATCACTTCTTCGCGGCGGTCGCTCTCGAAATCGACGTCGATGTCGGGCGGTTCCTGCCGTTCGGCCGAGATGAAGCGCTCGAACAGCAGACCCGAGCGAACCGGATCAATACTCGTGATGCCCAGGACATAGCAGACGGCCGAGTTCGCAGCAGATCCGCGCCCCTGACAGACAATCCCGAGTGAGCGGGCATGACGCACGATCGTATTCACGGTCAGGAAATACGGAGCGTAGGCGAGGGTGCCTATCAGCCTCAGTTCATGGGCGACCTGCGTCTCGACCTCAGGCGGCGCCCCGGCCGGATAGCGACGCGGCAGTGCGGCTTCGACCAGGCGTGTCAGGGTGTCCTGCGCGCTTTCGCCTGTCCGCTCGGTTTCGGTTGGATACTGATAGGTCAGGTCATCCAGACTGAACGTGCAGGCCTCGGCAATTCGCCGTGTGTTGGCCAGGGCGTCCGGAAAGGCAGCGAAGAGGCGTGCATGTTCTTCCGGGGCTTTCAGATGGCGATCGGCGTGAACGCGACGGCGGTTGCCGAGCGCATCGACGGTGCAGCCTTCCCGGATCGCCGTGACCACGTCCTGAAGAACGTGCCGACGTGCATCGTGGTAGAGCACATCTCCCGTCACAACGCAGGCCAGACCTTGTGCCGCACTGAACGCCGCGAGCGCGTGCAGCCGCGCGAGATCTCCCGGCTGCCGGAGCATGGTCAGCGCAAGAAACCGGGTTTCTTCTTCGCTTTCCCTTTGCCCGGTCAGACCCAGCAGGCTCTGAACGTGCCCGGGAAGCGCTGCCAGATCCTCGGGCGGCAGCAGGATCAGGATCAGGTCCGGTGCTGCGGCGACGAGATCCTCCCATCCCAGAAGAAAAACCTCCCGCTCGCCACGATGATGACCAAGCGTCAGAATCTGGCATAGGCCCGCCCAGCCCGCACGGTTGCGGGGATAGGCCAGAAGCGCACTGCCATCGCGCAGAGTCAGACGACATCCAGGCAGGAGACGAAGACCGGCCTCGCGCGCTGCTAAATGCGCGCGGATCACCCCGGCCACGGTGTTCCAGTCGGTCAGACCGATGGTGTCATACCCCAAGGCCTTCGCCTGGAAGATCACTTCATCCGGCTGGCTGCCCGAGCGCAGGAATGAAAACGAGGACGTGACCTGCAATTCGACGTAAGGCGAAGTCACGGCCTAGCGCCTGTGGGGATGCGGGTGCCGGCTGCTGTCAGGCGCGTTGCTGGTCGGCGCGCGCATGACCACGAAGCCCGAGCGTTCCAGATAGGCGACCAGCCGTTCGGCTACGAGACGCGCCATCAGCTCGGCGGCGTCATGCGTGCGCCTGCGTCCGTCGTAGCAGAGCGCGTGCATCAGGACTTCGGCCACGTCCGAGGTGCTGGCCGGGATCAGATCATCGCGGGAGTCCATCAGAAGACCCCCTGTAAAAACCAGTCGCCCGAACCGGACCAAGCGTGGGCTCCGTCGCCTTTGCGAAACAGCCACAGGCGCAGGCCGGTCGTGGTCTCGACCTGCCAGTAGTCACGGATCGCGCCATAGCTTTCGGCCGTCTGCCACCACTCACCCAGCAGACGTTCGGGGCCATCGGCCGCCGCGATGCGATGCGTCTGCCGCTTGAGGACGAACTGGCGGGGCGCACCGTCCGGAAGCAGGGCAGTGACCTGCACCCGGACGGGCAGATCGAACAGAATGTTCGGCCGCGCCCAGAGCATCTGGCTCGCGAAAGGCGGTTTTGCCATGTCGTCCGGGGAAACGCGAGACTGCGCGTCCTCTGGCCAGGCGGAAAACCGGGGTGCTAACTGATGGACCGAAACAACGCCCGGACGGTTCAGTAATCGGTCGATCAGAGTGGCCGGGAGAGCACGCTCCGAGGATACGCCGACGTCCGGCAGGACAGACGGCTCAGGCCCTGCTTCGAGCGGTTCGTTTGCGCTGACGGTCAGGATGACGGTTTCAATTCCAAACTCAGGCGCGATCTGCGGGATCTGGTCTCCCAGCAGGCGCATCAGACGTGTCACGTCAGCCGTCGGATCGGATGTCCCCACCCGGATGGCCTGAGTGGATCCGTCCACGCGCACGCAGAGAAAGTCGAGTTGCCGCGCCCCCTCCCCGCGCGCCGTCAGCTTTTCGCAGACAACCGGCACGAGTGCAGCAATCACCGTGGCAATGGCGTCCGGCGTGCTGATGGGCTCGACCAGAGACCGGGTCAGGGAAATCCGGTCCGCAGGGTGAAACACGTTGAGCGGGCTGGCCTGCCGTCCCAGAGCCTCATCGAGACAGGTGAGAAGCTGCGCCCCAAATCGCTTGGCCAGAGGCGCGCGAGGGAGGTCCGCAAGGTCGCCAATGGTGGTCAGGCCGAGCCGGGTAAGGCTGGACAGCGTCTTCTCGGGTAACGGAAGCGCTGAACAGGGCAAAGGATGCAGCGCCTGTTTCTGCTGACCGGGAGGCACGAGACAGATCCGGTCGATCCCCGAGCGGGCCAGGGCGCGTGAGGCAGCGGCCGTATCGCTCAGCGCCACGGAGCAGGAATGCCCTCTCGCCTGCAGGCGTTCCCTGACGAGATCCAGCATGGCCGCCTCGCCGCCGTAAAGATGGGCGCATCCGGTGGTGTCGCTGTAGAGACCGTCCGGAGCATCGAACGCGGGCAGCGGCGACAGCCAGATCAGCCAGGAGCACAGATCGGTCAGCGCTGCCCTCTGTGCTTCTGCGTCTTCCTCTGCCGTCAGAAGATCCGGCACCAGGGAGCGGGCCTGTGCCAGCGGCATCCCGGGTGTCAGTCCGGCCGCGAGCGCAGCCGGACTGACACCGGTGACGGTGTGACGGTTATGTGCCAGCGCGTGCACAACGAGCGGCCTGTCGGTCGGGAAGTCTCCCGGGCGGGAGAGCTGGAGGCGCTCGGTGCGCCAGAAGGGCATCCAGAGAGCGAGAAAGCGGCGCATGATCGGTGCAGTCGAGGATCCAGTGAGCAGGGCGGCCTCCCCTCACCCGCAGCAGCGCGGCAGAAAGGCGTCGGGAACCGGGAAGCGGCATGGCCAGTCCCGGAAGCGTTTGAGGTGATGAAGGATGGGAGAGGAGCCGCCACCGCGTGGCGCACGCACAGGGGTCTTTCCCAGGAGCGTGTGCGAGAGGCGCAGAGCGCAGGAAAAAGCCTGTATTTCCACTCGCCTCCACACCCAGATTGAGGCGGCGGATTTCCTTGAGCGTTGGGACGTGGCTTCCTGCGATCACGGCCAGTGCGCGTTCTGGTCCGCGCAAGATGTCTTCGGCGACCGACAGCAGGCTGGCCGGGTCCGTTTCAATGCAGACCAGATGGTCCAGTGGAACACCGGACTGATGCAGCCCGCAGGCGTTCAGTTCGGCAGGTGTGTCGCTGATCCAGAACACCGGCCCCCTGCCCTCTTTCAGGATGGGCAGCAGCATGGCGAGACTGGCCCCCGTCTCCAGAGGATCGGAGATCAGAAAGTCATGCAGGCTACCCGTTTTGAGGCCACCGCCGAGATGGTCATCGACGGCAGAATGTCCGGTAGGCAGGGTGTCAGCATGGGAATGAGGAAGGCTTCGACGCTCCAGGCGTCGGACCTGCTCGCGCAGTCGCGCCACGGCGTCCGTTGTCATCTTTGTTCTCCTTAACGAGAACATAAAGAGAACAAACCTGACGAGATTGCAAGTTTTTTTGAAATCACCCGGTAATTACAATTACCGGGTTTGTTATAAAACCTGATAAACTATCAAACCGGATTATTCTCTTTATACAGCTTCCAAGCTTCTTCTATGACAACGCCTTGGGTAACGCCTCGCCTGGTTGCCTCCTTAGCGATTTCGTCGGAGACGTTGGGAAATACCTTAGCGTGCAGTTGTCCTGTTCGAGGGCTGGGTAGGCGTCCTCTACGTTTCGCAGGTTCTCTAGCTATGAAACCATGATCCGCAGCGACACGATCAACTCGTTCAACAGCGGAGGCAGATGCGACTTTTTCTCGCGACCTGAGCTTTCCAACATCAATCGCAAAAGGCTTTTTCTCTGTCATTCTGCTGCTCCTGTAAGGCGTCGGTACACAGCTTGTGCAAAGCCATCGGCGTTTTCGATCGCTGCCACCATGTTACCTTGTGGTGGGATCGAGTGAAGATCTCCACCAAACTCGAAAAGAGCGGAAAACGCAGCACGCTCCATTAGAGGGGGCGTTATCACGTCCACGCCTGATTCCCTGAGTGAAGCTTCAATGCCTGAATGCTGTTTGGAGCGAATTGCCCGCGTCATTGTGAAAACAACTGAGTGAGGAATTTTGCGCCCTAAAGACTCTTCTTCCTCTGCTACTAGAGCAAGGGCTCTCGCTCCGATTGTCGCGTCCAACGTGGTTCCTCGCATGGGCGTCAAGACCAAGTCCGCTTGAGAAATCGCGCGCGAAACCAATCTCGATGCGACGCCTTCCAAATCAACAATGACGATTTTTCCATCAGCATCGTGCCTTTTGATCGTCTTTATGATGTCGCTTTCAGAGACCTTCGTTATCAGGCTGATTCTAGGCGGCTTCGGCGCGCGGTCAGCCCATAAAGTCAGCGCTTCGTTCGGGTCGCAGTCTAACAGAGTTACCTCTGCTCCATAGTGTGCAAGCTGGGTTCCCAAGATGACAGCAGTAGTCGATTTTCCAGCGCCTCCTTTGGGGGACGCGATAGCGATGACAGGCATTGTGTTCTCCGCTCAAAGAAGCCGTGCTGACCTACGTTCGTACTGCCGCCTCCTGTTTTAGTAAACCGGATAAATGTTAAAACCAGATAAAAAAATATATCCGGTAACAAAAATAACCGGGTAATATCTTCTCAGGACTTCAACAGGAGTGTTCCAACTCACCCTTCCACTGGCGGCTTCTGAAGCGGGATCAAGGCAAAAAACCGGATAAGAGCAAGAACCCGGTAAGAACAAAAACCAGATAAAAAGAAAAACCGGGTAAAAAGAAAAACCCGATAAAAAAAGGGAAGGGCTGGCTGGGAGCTGCCCAGCCAGCAACAGGTGGGTCAACGCGTGTCCTCGCCATGCTCGCCGGCTGCGCCGCCTGCGCGTGGCTGCGGGCCGCGTTGATCCTGCCGCTGCGCGGCACTGTTGCAGTCTGAACAGCCCCCAGCCGGACGCGACGATGTTCAAAAACCAGAAATGGATCGAGCATCATGCGCCGTCATTACCTTCCTTATGTCCCAACACCACGCGGTCGGCCGCCCATGCGCTGGACCGATACGCAGGAGCCCGTATCCTGCCGCAAGTGCAATGAGCACTGGGCTGGCGGCGATCCGGCTCTGACGATTGCCTGCACGGGCTGCAACGCGCCAGCCCATGAGCCCTGCCGTCGCAGTGCGGGCGGTAATGAACGGGTGTGTGCGTGCCGGGATGAGGCGGCCACCCAGCTTGGACTCCTCTCACGCTGCGAAGGCCTGAGCTGGGACAACCGGCACGTCAAGCCGCTTCTCCTGCGGGACGCTCCGATCGCCAGCGCCCTGATGTGCCGGTCTGTCCGGACAGGTGCTCCGGTGAACAGGTTCGTGTCATGACGCCGGATCTGACGTCGTATGACAGTATCATCGTGGCCGTATCGGGCGGCAAAGATGGCCTCGCCTGCCTCCTTGCCCTCCTTGAAGCCGGGGCGCCGAAGGACCGTCTGGAACTGTGGCACCACGAGGTGGACGGGCAGGGGCCATCCTTCATGGACTGGCCCTCCACCTCGCCCTATGTGAGCGCACTGGCGCAGGATTTCGGGCTGCCGCTCTATCGCTCCTGGCGAGAAGGCGGCTTCGAGCGGGAGATGCTCCGCAACGCTGCCCCGACGGCGCCTGTCCTTTTCGAAAGCCCTGACGGGCTGATCCGTACAGGCGGGGAGGGGCCAAACGGCACACGTCTGAGGTTTCCTCAGGTCTCCGCCAGCCTGACGACGCGCTGGTGCTCGGCCGTCACCAAGATCGACGTCGCCGACCGCGCCTTGCGCGGGCAGGAGCGCTTTCTGAACCGTCGCACGCTGTTCGTGACGGGCGAGCGGGCCGAGGAAAGCCCCAACCGAGCCCGCTATGCGGCCTTTGAGCCGCACCGCACTGACACGCGACATGGCACCCGCCGTCGCCGGCATGTCGATCACTGGCGGCCGGTTCACCAGTGGAGCGAGACGCAGGTCTGGGACAGTTTGAAGCGCTGGAACGTGATGCCGGCGCTGCCATACCGCATCGGCTTCTCCAGGCTGTCCTGTGCCACCTGTATTTTTGGCGATGCGCGGCAGTTTGCAACGATCCGCTGGCTCGATCCTGCCCGCTTTGAACGCCTCGTGCAGTACGAGCAGCAGTTCGGCTGCACCATCAAGCGGACCGTCTCCCTGGAGCAGCTCGCGGAGCAGGGCAGGCCGTATGAAGCTGCACTGTCAGCGCCCGATCTGGCCCGCGCGTGCCTGTCGTCGCAGCCGATCCCAGCCGTCCTCACACCAGCCTGGGAGCTACCGGCCGGAGCGTTCGGGCAGGGGGCAGGGCCGACTTAGAAAAAAGTAGAAAAAACAGAAGGTTAAAAAAGGAAAAGGAGGGGAGGGGGCAGCACAGGCCAGCCCGCCCCGCAAGAGGTGGGTCCGTCCGTGTCCTCGCTACGCTGCGGGCCGGGCGGTCCCGACGCTGCGCGTCGCTCTGGCAGGTCGCGCTGTCCTGCGCTCGCCGGAGAGGGTCAGGAAAGGAAATAAAGACGATGTCAGAGACCCTCGAACGCCCCGCACAGGCCACGGCCTTTGAACCCAGACAGGCTCACAAGGAAGGCTGGACGCTCCTCGAAGGATGCGGACCCGAGAACGACGAGACGCATCTGGTGGGTCTGCATTGCAGCGATCCGCAAGCCTGGTGGCGCGTGGCGACGAAGGCACGGGAAGGGTCGGCCTACCACTGTGACGCGCTGGCCCGCCTGTCCGAGGGCGAGCGTGAGCAGATCCGCCTGCGCTTTGGTCCCTTCTGACCCCGAACTGATCCGGGAGGCCTGACGCCTCTCTCCCCGCACTGATCCTGTTTTCCGGCCCCCCGGTCTGCCTCCGCGCAGCACCGGGCGCTGCCGCTTGTCCGGAGTTTTTCCATGTCCACGTCTCAACTGAGCTTCTTCGATACCTCAGCACTCGGCGGCAGCCAGTCCAATCTGTACTGGGGCGAGCTTCCGGGAGACCGCGCCCTTGAGGAAGCCGCCGCTGCGGCCCGACAGGCGACACAGGCCCCGGCCCCGGCCCCGATCCCCGCTGTCCTGCCGAAGGTGGACTTCGCCCTGACCGGAACGCGTGGCCTCGCCCAGGGCTGGAAAGAGCGTGCCCGTGACAATCTTGCGGCGATCCGCCTTCTGGCCACGCTTGAAGCAGAAGACCGCAACGCCAGCCCCGACGAGCAGGCTGTCCTCGCCCGCTTCACCGGGTTCGGGGCAGGGGAGCTGGCCAACAGCCTGTTCCCGCGTGCTGGTGAAACCTTCCGGTCAGGCTGGGAAGAGATTGGCAGCCAGCTTGAGGAACTGACTAGCCAGCAGGAGCGGGCGGGTCTGGCACGGGCCACGCAGTACGCCCATTACACGCCCGAGCTGATCGTTCATGCGATGTGGGATCTGGCCGCACAGATGGGCTTCCGGGGCGGACGCGCCTTGGAGCCGGGCTGTGGCACAGGGCTTTTCATGGCGAGCGTGCCCCCGAAGCTGGCCCCGAAAACCGCCTGGACCGCGATCGAGAACGATCCGCTGACGGCCCGCATCACGCGCAAGCTGTTTCCGAACCAGTGGGTCCGGTCGGAAGACTTCACGACGGCCAAGCTGGCGGAACGCTACGATCTGGTGATCGGCAACCCGCCATTCAGCAACCGCACGGTTCGGGGCACGGACGAGCTGGGCCGCCTCGGCCTGTCGCTGCACGATTATTTCATCGCCCGCTCCCTCTCCCGTCTGCGTCCCGGAGCCGTGGCGATGTTCGTGACGTCGCGGTGGACGATGGACAAGTCCGATGCCGGCGCACGGCGCACTATCTTCGAGACAGCCGATTTCGTGGGTGGCGCACGCCTGCCAGCCGGAGCCATGCGTGACGATGCCGGAACCGACGTCGTGGTGGACGTGCTCGTGTTCCGCCGTCGCGCACCGGGAGAGGACGCGGGCGATGCGACATGGCTGGACGTAGCGGCGCTGGAGGACACCGATCAGGGCGAAGGCCCGCTGCGGATCAACCGCTACTTCGCGGAAAACGGCCAGCAGGTTCTCGGCCGGCACGACTGGACGAGCGGTCAGTTCGGACCCGAATACACCTGCAAGGCCAATCCGCTCCAGATGCTGGACGAGGCCCTGCCACGGGCCCTTGGCCGTCTCTTTTCTCTGGCCCGCTTCCCCGTCCCGCAGACGCTCGATATGGCTCCGGTGCAGGAGAACCACGCCGCCGAGGTCGGAACGGCCGCAGACGGTGCCCTGCTGAAAGAGGGGAGCTACCTGCTGCATAAAGGCGTGCTGCACCAGATCATCGACGGCGAAACCGTGCTGGTGAAGGTGAAGAAAGGCGAGCAGAAGGAAGGGATCTTCCAGAAGCACGCAGCGATCATCAAGGGCCTGATTCCTGTCAGGGATGCGGCCCGGCTCGTGCTTCGGGCACAGGTGGAAAACCTGCCCTACAGCGCCCATCAGGCCGATCTTAAACGCGCGTATCAGGCCTTTGCCCGTCAGTTCGGGCCGATCAACCTCACCAACACCACAACGCGGGTGGATGAAGAGACGGGTGAGGAGAAGTCCACACAGCGGCGCCCGAACCTTCAGCCCTTCTACGACGATCCGGATGTGTGGCTGGTCAGCTCGATCGAGGAGTATGACGAGAAGAGCCAGACCGGCCGTCCGGGTCCGATCTTCAGCGAGCGCGTGATTCAGGCGCCGTCCGAGCCCGAGGTTCACGGCGCTCATGATGCGCTGGCGGTCTCCCTGCATGAGACAGGCGGCGTGGACGTCGAGCGCATGGCGGAGCTTCTGGGCCGCCCGGGTGAGGAGGTGCTCGCCGAACTCGGATCCTCGGTCTATCTCGACCCGATCCGCAGCACAGGTGGCCGTGAGGTCTGGGTGACGGCAGACGAAGCCCTGTCAGGCGCGGTTCGCACCAAGCTGGCGCAGGCCCGGGAGGCGGCCGAGCGCGACCGACGCTATCAGCGCAATGTCGCCGCCCTTGAAGAGGTCCAGCCCGAAGACCTGCGCCCGTCCGACATCACCGCCCGTCTGGGAGCCCCGTGGATCCCGGTGCCGGATGTCGAGGCTTTCGTCGCAGAGGTCATGGGCGTTCGCACGACCATTCACCACACGATGGAGGTAGCGACCTGGAGCGTGGACAAGAGCGGGTTTTCCGGCAAGGCGGAGGCCACCTCGGTCTGGGGAACACAGCGCCGCCATGCCGGGGATCTGCTGGACGATGCGCTCAATCAGGCCAGCCCGAAAATCTGGGACACCTGGCGCGATGAGAACGGCGAACACCGTGAGCTGAATACGAAGGAGACCGAGGCCGCCAAGGAAAAGCTGGCCGCGATCAAGACCGCGTTTGAGACGTGGGTGTGGCAGGACACTGACCGCGCCGAGCGTCTGGTGCGGCTGTATAACGATGCGTTCAACAACCTTGTCCCGCGCACGTTCGACGGCTCCCACCTGAAACTGCCGGGAGCGAGCACGGCCATCAGCCTGCGCGACCATCAGAAGCGGGTGATCTGGCGGATCATCGCCAAGGGCAGCACCTACATGGCCCATGCGGTGGGGTCCGGGAAGACGTTCTCGATGTGCGCGGCCGTGATGGAGCAAAAGCGCCTCGGCCTGATTTCCAAGGGCATGATCGTGGTGCCGGGCCACTGCCTTGCGCAGATGGCGCGTGAGTTCATGATGCTCTACCCGAACGCCCAGATCCTTGTGGCGGACGAGACGAACTTCGTGAAGGACAAGCGCCAGCGCTTCCTGGCCCGGGCGGCCACGGGGAACTGGGACGCCATTGTCATCACGCATGACGCCTTCAAGTTCGTGCCGGTCGAGAGCGCGTTCGAGCAGGAGATGGTCGAGGACCAGATTGCCTCCTACGAAAGCCTTCTGGAGAATGTGAGCCGCGATGACCGTCTGTCGCGCAAGCGCATCGAGCGCCTGAAGGAAGGGATGGAAGCCAAGCTGAAAGCCCTGTCCAGCCGCAAGGACGATCTGGTGCATCTCGGCGAGATCGGGGTGGACCAGATCCTCGTGGATGAGGCGCAGCAGTTCCGCAAACTGTCTTTCGGGACCAACCAGTCCGACCTGAAGGGGATCGACCCGAACGGCAGCCAGCGCGCCTGGGATCTGTTCGTCAAAACGCGCTACCTCGCCAAGCGTAATCCCGAGCGCGTTCTGGTCATGGCGTCAGGCTCGCCGATTACCAACACCCTGGGCGAGATGTTCTCGATCCAGCGTTTCATGGACCTGCCAGCCCTTGTCGAGCGTGGCCTGCACGAGTTCGACGCCTGGGCTGCAAGTTTTGGCGAGACCCGCACGGAACTGGAGCTTCAGCCGAGCGGGCTTTACAAGCCGGTCACGCGGTTCTCCGAGTTCGTGAACGTCGCCGATCTGATGGCGATGTATCGCGACTTTGCCGACGTGGTGCAGCAGGACGATCTGCGACGCTACGTGAACCTGCCCGAGATTGCGGGCGGCAGACGTGAGATTGTCGTGGCCGATAGCGGGGACGCCTTCCGCGAGTATCAGAAGACGCTTGCCGAGCGGATCAAGACGATTGAAGAGCGCACGGGCAAGCCCCAGAAGGGTGACGACATTCTGCTGTCCGTCATCACTGACGCCCGGCACGCTGCCATCGACCTGCGTTTCGTGAGGAACTGGGCGGATAATGACAACAGCAACAAGCTGAACGTCATGATCCGCAAGGTCTTCCAGATCTGGCAGGACACGTCCGCCAATCGCTACACCGACCCTGAGACGGGACGGGAGTACGAGCTGCCGGGTGCCACGCAGATGATCTTCTCGGATCTGGGCACGGAATCCGCCCTGGAGACACGCGGTTTCTCGGCCTATCGCTGGATCCGCGACGAGCTGATCCGCATGGGCGTGCCGCGCGACGAGATCGCGTTCATGCAGCACTACAAGAAGAGCACCGCCAAGCAGGCGCTCTTCCGCGACATGAACTCCGGGCGCAAGCGGATCCTGATCGGGTCTTCCGCGACCATGGGGACTGGGGTGAATGCGCAGCAGCGGCTGATTGCCCTGCATCACCTCGATGTGCCCTGGCTGGTCTCGGACATCATCCAGCGTGAAGGCCGCATCGAGCGGCAGGGCAACCAGAACCCGGTGATCCAGCTCTACGCCTACGCCCTGAAGGGCTCGGTGGATGCGACCAACTGGCAGATGCTGGAGCGCAAGCAGAAGTTCATCTGCCTTGCCATGTCCGGAGACCGGACAATCCGCCGTCTGGAAGATGTGGGGGCGGACGCCAACCAGTTCGCGATGGCGAAGGCGCTTGCGTCAGGAGATGAACGCCTGATGCAGAAGGCGGGACTGGAGGCCGAACTGGCGCGTCTGGAACGGTTGCAGGCCGCGCATCACGACGATCAGTATAACGTCCGTCGCGCCATCGACCGCGCCGAGCGTGACCGTGAGACGGCGCAGGCTGTGATCCCGCGTCTTCAGAACGACATCGCACGGCGTGAGCCCACACGCGGTGAAGCGTTCCGTCTGGTGCGCAAGGACCGGGAGATGACCGAGCGTGAGAAGGCCGGTCTGTGGCTTCTCTCGCAGGCCCGCATTGCGGCGAAGTCCGGGGAGAAAGGCAAGTGGACGCTCGGCACGATCGGCGGCTTCGAGATCCTGTGCGAGACCTGGCGCACCCGCTTTGACGGCGAAGAGACGTGGGACGCGACCCTCGGCCTTGTCCTAGACGGGCGGATCCTCGGCATGGACTTCGACCGCGAGACAAGCCCGGTCGGGCTGGTCAGCCGCATCGAGAACGCATTGCTGCGGTTCGAGGCGGAACTGGCGGACGCACGCCGTCAGGTGGAGGAAGCCGAGCGCAAGCTCCCCGGCTATCGCGCCCGTGTGGGTCTGGCGTTCCCGGAGGCGGCTTTGTTGCAGGAGAAGCGCGAGGCCATGGCGGCCCTTGAGGCGGATCTGGCAGCCGATACGCAACGCCGTAACGACGCGGAAGAGGCTGAAGCAGCCGAGGCAAAGGCAGCGCTGGAAGATCAGGCCGTGGCCGTAGAGGCCGCCTGATGCTGCCCTTACTGTGTCCGGAATGGACACAGTAAGGGAGAGGAAAAGCAGCAAGGAGTAGGAGGAAAGGCGGGGCTGTCACGAACCAGCCAGCCGCGCAAGGCTCAGGCCGGGCGCGCTTCGCGCGGTCTTGCGCGGCTGGCTGGCCCGTGACGCGGGAGGGACATCTGAAAAATCATAGAAAGAGCGTCCCATGGCCGAGCTTCGCCGCGTCGATCCGAAAACCCTTGTGCCCAATCCGAACAACCCGCGCTCTTCCATCGGAAGCCTTGAAGAACTGCGCAAACTCGCGCTCAACATCAGGGCGATCGGCATCCTTCATCCTCCGGCCGTCCGGGAACTGGAAGACGGACGCCTGATGATCGTGGCCGGGCACCGTCGGACAGAAGGCGCCATCTATGCGGGTGTTCCTGAAATCGACGTCTATGTCGGAGACCAGAGCGAAGACCTTGATGCCCTGGCCGCCGTCAGCGAGAACTTCGTCCGTCTGGACATGACGGAGCCGGAGCAGTGGAACAGCGTCACCCGCCTGCGCGAGCAGCTCGGCTATACAGACCCGCAGGTCTGTGCCGCCCTGATGGTCACACCGAGCTATCTCAAGCGTCTCAGCCTTCTGGCGAAGCTGCACCCGCCCATTCTGGATGCCATCGCCCTCGGCCGAGGTCCTGATGAGCGGCAGCGCAAGATCATCGCTCAGGCCTCTCTGGACGAGCAGCGTAGCGCATGGGCAGAAATGTTTTCCGAAAGCGTGGAAGACGACGAGGATCCGGCCGAGTATCGCGTGAAGGCCGAAGATCCGGAGGACACCGTGGCCTGGGGCGCACTTGCCCGGAATCTCAAACAGAAGGAATGGTACGCCCGCAACGCCCGGTTTGGCGACGAGCTTGCCCGCAGGCACAATATCGTCTGGATGGAGGATCTGTTTGCCGAAGCCGATACGGACAGCCGCTATACGCTCGATGCCACGGCTTACGCGGCCGCACAGCAGGACTGGCTGGACAATGAGCGGCCCGAAAACTCCATCGTCCTGACCTCGGACGAGTACGGATACGTCCGCGCGCCCGAAGGTTTCATCACCATGGGCACCTGGATGGCGACACAGGAGGGTGAGGTGATGGGTTACGGCCTCAATCCCCGAAACCTGAAGATCGTGGAAGAACGCTGCCGTCCGTCTGTTGCCTTCACACAGAGTCACGCGACCGGATCAGGAGAGCCCGAGGCCCCCAAGGAACGACCGGATGTGTCTGGGACCGGCCACAAGATGATTGGCGAGATCCGCACCGTCGCCTTACGCGAAGCCCTCGGCGAGGTGTCCGAGACAGCCGATCCGTGGGATCTGATTGCAGCCCTTCTGCTGGCGCTGGAGGCCGACAATGTGCGGGTGCATGGCGATGCCAGCGGAAACAACTGGTCAGAGCCAACCGCACGCACGCTCGCGATGGCTGACCTGTTCCCCGAGGGCAGCCTTGTCCGTGACGAGACGCTGATCCGCCGCCATGCCGTCACCGTCCTGCAAAGCATCCTGAACTGCGACGTGTCGATGCACAGCGGCAGTGGCCTGCCCGCGCAGCTCGTGGGCGTTCTGTTCGGTGCCGACCAGAAGATGCCGAGCATGGCCTTTGAGGCGTTCCTCAAATGCTACAGCAAGCCCGGCATCACCAAAGCGGTTCAGGCCGAAGGCCTTGCGCCGCAGAACACCGGCAAGGAGATGCGTGCGGTCCTTATGAACCATGTCGGGGAAGGCCACTGGCTGCCCGAAGTCGCATCGTTTGCGCAGGCGCAGGACGTCTGGACGCAAAAGCAGAAGAAAAAACAGCAGAAGATCCGCGAGCTGGAAAGCGTGGTGGACGATGAAGACCTGGAGGAGATGCCTGAAGATGATTTCGATGGAGCAGCCGATGATGAGGCCGACCTGTTGAACGGCCCTGTCGTGCCAGTGACGGAGCCGGACTCCGAAGAGAGTTTCTCTCTGCAAGCGCCCGAGCCCGAGCCGTCGGAGCACAACGAGGCCATGCAGTTCATGCGTGACCACCTCGAAATCGTTGTCGTGGCCTGAAGCAGGGAGCGGGAAAAGAAAAGGAAAGGAGGGGAGGGGCGCTGCCATCGCGCTCCGGCCGGGTCAAAAGGTGGCTCCTTACCGGCTTCGCCGCCTCCGGTGCCGGCGCACGCGCCGCTTTTGACCCGGCCGTCCCGCGCTGACGCTGGAGAAGACATCACGAAAATCCAAAGGAAAAGGATCAGACGATGTTCGTCCCCTCTCTCGTTCCCGTTCAGGTCGGCACCCGCGTTTACACGCATCTCTACAGCCGGGGAGCCGGGATCGTCATGGCTGTTTACGGCAAGGCCAGCCCGACCACCGTCCGGTCCCTGTCGCGTGGCGGGGCCATCGTGTCGGGCGGGAGCGCCTCCTACGATATCGTCTTTGCCTGTGGCTCGATCTCCCGTCGTCTGCCCGAGGCCATTCTGCGCGGTGTCCAGTGGCGGATCGAAGCCGACAAGAAACTGGCAAGCGCTGAGGAGATCGCCTTCCTCCGCACCCATGCCGAAGAGGTTGAGGCTGAGCAGGTGGCAGCCGAAGCCCGCGCGAAAGCCGAACATGCCGCCGAGGTCGCAGCACTCCGCGTCAATCCGGACTATGCCCATCTGGAGCAGGGCGACGACAGCAGCGGCACGCTGGCGGCCAAAAACATCCGCCGGATGCTGAAGAAGGCTTTCCCGAAGGTGAAGTTTTCCGTCCGCAAGAGCCACTACGGTAGTGTGATCGTACGGACGGAGGAGGATCTGGACGAGACGGCGACCGAAACCCTCCAGGCCATCACTTCGCGGTTCAAGTCCGGATATTACGACTGGCAGTCCGACTGCCACCTGACCAGCAACAGCCCCTGGCAGGACGTGTTCGGCAGCTCCGAATTTGTGAGCGACTGAGCCTCTCTTTTTCCGTTCGCCCTTCAAGGCCGCCCGTTCCGGAGCGGCCTTTTTCAGTTCCGGAGCCCTGACATGCCCGTTTTTATTGTGACGCTCAGCGAGCGCCAGCTTCTCTCCGATCGCGTCAACTTTCACGTCGAGGCCGAGACGGCCGAGGCAGCCGGTCAGCTTGTGCTGGACGCGACGGCCGACGAGCCGAACGAGAGCGGGCTGCGCCCGGTTCGCCTGCCAGACGGTCAGAAGACCGTTCTCGAACCCGGAGACGTGGACGGAAATGAAGTCTCGGTGTCCGTCCGCCCGGTCGATCAGCCGGATGCGGTGGCCACGCAGATCGGCGCGTGCTGGCATCTGGATCTCTCGGCACCTGAAGCGCGCCGCCTTCTTCCCGTCCTGACCGGTGCGGTTGTGGACGAGGACGATTCCGTAACGCGCGCGCTCTGTGCCCGCCTGGCGCGGCAGGTCGCCAATCTCGCGCAGTAGGAGACGGGAAAAGAAAAAGGGGGAAGGGGGAGAAGGAGAGGGCAGGCACCACACCGGAGCCTGTCTGGCAAAGGGTGGGTCGGCCGTGTCCTCGCTGCGCTGCGGGTCGTCCGATCCCGCTGCGTTGCAGCGCCTTTGCCAGCCAGTCTCCGCTGCGGTCGCCGGAAGAGGTCATGAAAGAAAACAGGAGAATGACATGGCCGACTTTTCCGATCTGCGTCCCCGCAACCGCACGGAATGGCTCGAACTCGCAGGGTTCGTAGCGGGCGTCGCGCTGTTCGCAGCCTTCATCGTTCTGGTGGTGGTGCTTCCCGCCTTTCTCTGACCGATCCGAGATCAGCCGCCCTGACGGGCGGCCCTGTCCTGTGTGGAGATCACCATGCCGACATACACTCTGGCTGCCATCCCTGCGGCCTCTCACGGGAGCCTCATCTCCTGTTCGTCCCCTGACCGCTACCGACAGACACGGATCAAAGCGGCTGACCTTGCGGAAATCCGGGCGGCAGTAGCCGAATACGGTGCACGCCTGCACGACGACTACCCGGAAGCCTCCTTTCTCGTGTCTGTGACACCCGAGCGTGGGAGCGATCATCCCGAGGGCTTCTGCGAGGCCCGGTGGAAGGGATCCCTCGGTACCGAGCAGTGGATCAGGATGATCCCTGAGGAGACGCCGTTCAAAGCCTACCTCGCCAAGGTCGAGGCGATGCTCGCCCGCGAGGTGCGGTCATGAACGGCCCGGAGCCAGCGTCCATCGCGTGTCCGTCGCTGCGACGGCCTCCGATCCAGCCTCAGGGCCTCACCGCGACGCAGTTCAGTGACACGGCCGAGAAAGCGAAAATCGGCAACGCGCTCCTGTCCTTCATCGCACGCGGGTTTCCGCAGAGCGCGTGGAACCGCACACTGTACAACCGCCTGAGCCAGATGTTCGGGCATATCGCCCATTACGACATCCACGGCTTTTGGGGCGCACAGTTCTCCACAACACAGGCGCGTCTGGGCTTCCTGCGTGGCATCGCCCTGTACCGCTGTTATGGCGATCCGGCCTGGACCTGGTCGGACGTCGAACGCGACATCCGCAACCGCATCATCGGCAGCGGGCTGATCGACGCTTACACGCGCGCCCTTGCCGCCGAGCAGGAGGCACGCGACCGGGCCGATCTGGTCCGTCTGGCACAGCGCTTCCGGATATCCCTGCCATCCGAACACCAGCCTCTCCCTGCCGCGCCCGTGCAGGCCGAGCTTTTCTGACACGGGCCAGAGAAAAGGACAGAGCAATGGCTCAGACCCTCAGCCTTGCCATCGTCATTGGCAACCTTGGCGCGGATCCTGAGATCCGCACAGGACAGGACGGACACCGCGTGGCCCTTTTCCGTCTGGCGACGGACAGCCACCGCACCGACACACACACCGGTCGCCGCGTCCCGCAGACGGTGTGGCACAGGATCGTCTGCCACAACGACTTTCTGACAGATCTTCTGGAGCGACGCGCCCGCAAGGGCCAGCTCGTGTTCGTACGCGGCGCTTACGAAGTCCGCCCGGGTACCGATCAGGGGCCGCCTGAACCCGAGATCGTCGTGAGCGCCCAGGACGGGGATGTGAGGATCCTCACCGACACAGGCCGCTGACGTCCTCTTTCTTCGTAACACGCACGCAAACCGGCCCTGGAGCCGGTCTTTTTATACCCGCTTCCTGAAAGAGGCGGGTCTCAGGAGGTTTTATGTTCTATTCGACGCCCGCTCCCCTCACAGTCCCTCGCAGTCAGGCGCGCGCCCTGAGTGTCCGCCTCATGGCTGAGGCCGTGCTCCTGGAAGACACGGATCAGTCCCTCATGCTGCCATCGCGGCTGACGGCCGGTTTCCGCCGCAAGGCCGCGACGCTGCGCCGCCGCTCGCAGGAGAAGCTCCTGGACAGTCTCGATCGTCCGGAAGGTGTGGCATGAGGACGGCGACGGTGGACCGCCGCGCGTACTCACGCCGTTTCTGGGAAGGAAAAACGCGGTTCTCACAGGCCGTGAGACGCACACTGGCGGACCTGGAGCGACAGAAAGGGCAGACGAAGAAGGACGAAGACGGGATGGCCGACATCGAGTCTTCGAAAAAAAGGCTATCCGGCGTTTGGGGTTGATGGGCTGAATCCCCGGCTCGTTGTGAAGGTAGCTCAGGCCACTGCCTGAGCTACCATATCGGGGTGACGTCCGATGACCCGGACGTAGGCTACAGCGAAGTCGGGGGCCATCGCCCGTGCCTGTTCCCAGTCACGTAACGTGCCGACAGGGACGCGGAAACGGCTGGCAAATTCGACCTGAGACAAACCGAGATCGTTACGGGTTTTACGGATCAACCGCGCTCTTTGCCCACGCTCCATGCCTTCGGTGGATACCGCACGGTCTTCGGAATCCGCCGGATCAGCAGGCAGAATGATATGCTTTCTCTTCACCTTTGTTGCTCCTTCTCACGGAAATGAAGCGGGGCAGATCGTCCCGCCAGACAAACACACCGGTGCACAGCTTCTCGCCCACGACGCCAACCACTTTGTAGCGATCCTCCTCATCCTCGATGCGGATGGTGGGCAAGATCAGGTGATTATCGTCCTCGAAAATACGGTCGCCAAAGGCCAGAGACAGCTTGTGCTTTTTTTGGTTGGCGAGGTCTTTTGCGGGGTCAAACCTGTTATCCATGAGACGACAATACGGGATACCCGTAGTTATTGCAAAGAGAAAAATACGGGTATCCCGTAACTTTTGGCCATTTCGACAGGTCGCCATCAACTTCATATGCCGGATAGACAAAAAAAGCTGAGGCCGAGGGCTTCAGTCGCAGATGGCACGGGCAGACTGATGACACTTCTTGAAGGATCCGTTCATGCCGAACCATCAGACGTTGCCGCTTCAACCACCCCTTGCGGGGTGGCACGGAGCTGTGTTCCGACCTCGCCGTCATGCGATCAGTGTGACAGTCACGGTCCGAGGGTCTCAAGACAACCCTTCGGGCTCCAGACCGCGTCTTTCGTCAAAAGAGGGCCGCGTTCATCGCAGGACGTTGTCCCGCGCTGCCCGCAACCCGCTTTTGCCGATCCGCAGTCTTCCGGTCCTGACACCCTCGGCCCGCAACTGTCGTGTTCCTGGCAGGACGGGACGAGAAAAACGTCTCCACACAGCTCCTTTCAGCGGCAACACCGGGGGCTGCGCTGCCCCCGAAACCCCCGCAGGACGAACAAGAAAAACTGGTTTTTGGCGCGCTGGACGCAAGAACTATTTTATTCAATCAAGTAAATATATTCCGCGTTATTCCGTTGTATTTGTTGGATATTATCGCGGGGATTTACTATACTTTCCAAAGATCGAAAGTAACGGACGCTCGGGAGGATTTTCCGTCATGGCTTACCAGAACTCGCCTCAGCAGATGAACGACGAACTCCAGAAGTTTCGTGACGAGATCAGTTGCATCGTTGTTCTGGAACAGGCCGGTTACAGGTTCGCCCGGTCCGAAAGTTCCGCCCGTCACATGCGCTTTCGTCGCCAGAAGGGCGAGAGCATCATCGTGACCCACGGCGGCAAGGGCTGGTGGGATCCGCACAATTCCTCTTCGATCGTCAAAGGCTCGGTCATCGACCTGGTCCGGTTCCTCAATCCGGGAATGTCCCTTGGCAACGCACGCGTTGAACTCCGTGGAATGCTGGGCCTGACGCCGAGCGGGGCCGAGTATGTGGCGGAACCGAAGGAGCGCAAGCCCGCGCGTGATCCGAAATATATGTGGAAGAACCGTCAGGCTCCCCATCCGGGGTCGGCCGCCTGGATCTATCTGACCCGCGACCGGGCGTTGCCGGAAAGCATCCTGCGTCTGGCCATCGAGCAGGGTCTCCTGCGTGAAGGTATGAAGGGCACGGCCTGGTTCGCCCATAGCAACAATGCCGGTGAGCTGACCGGCATGGAAATGCGCGGGCCGGACTATCGCGGCTTCTCCTCGGGCGGCGGTGGCAAGATGCTCTTTCGGATGAGGACTGGCGAAAAAGGGGAAACGCCCGTTCGTCTGGTCATCGGTGAGTCTGCCATCGACGTGCTGTCCTATGCGGCCATGGACCCGTTCAATTTCGAACCCAGCCTGTATGTCTCAACAGGTGGCGGCATGAGCCCCGAGGCCCTGGAGGAGTTTCGTGTTCTTCTCGGCACCATTGAGGCTGGCGGCCGTGTCATGATTGCCGTGGACTGCGATGCCCAGGGTGATCGTTACGAAGAAATCTATGCGCCCATGATCCGTGAGGCCGGGCTGAAACCCCTGCGCTACTCGCCCAGTGCCAGAGACAAGGACTGGAACGCGGTCCTGCAGCGCCGCGCCCGTCAGGACGTGGCCGCATGAAACAGAGTAAATCCCGTCTGAGCTGGCAGGCCGTCACGCTGATCCTGTGGCGGCAGGACACAGAGGCCATCAAAGTCTGGAAGCGTGCCGGGGTGGGATCCTCTGCTCCTGAGGTCTTCTGCGAGGCGCAGACGCCCGAGGGGCTGGTGCAGGGCGTCGTGATCGGCGGTGATCGCCTGAATGATGCCTGGGACCGCGACGGCGAGCTGATCGTCTTCACCCGCAAGTCCACGATCGTCCGTCTGAACGGACCTGAACTCCCAACGCTCACTTTGTCAGCCTGCCCCAAGGCTTTTGAGGACGTCATGATGTATAACGACACACGATCAACGGCCTGCCAGCATATCGACCAGATGGTTCTCAAGAGCGGCCTGACCTTCAACATGCTGGGCCACGAAAAGGCCTCTGCGATCTGGATGGATCATGCGCGCCGCCTCGGCTGTACGGATCCTGAAGCGCCGGAGATGCCGGTCCCGCATCAGCTTGTGTGGCTGGGCAGCGGCCTGAACCGCGCACTGGCCCTGGTGATTGCCGGACGGTGGGACGGCCCTCATGAGGGCTTCAATCTCTATCATCCGCTGACCCTCTTTACCGACAGCAGCAATGTCGTGGCCGTTGAGGATCCGGTGGCGTCTGAAGTCTATCCGGTTGAGCAGGTGCCCGCATGAGCGCCTATCCCCAAACCCTCGCACCCGTACTGGATCCGCTGACCCCGGTGCAGCGTGAGGCCGCCATGGCGCTTGGCCGCGTGCTGGTCCTGGCCGGGGCTGGAACGGGAAAAACGAAGACGCTCACGGCTGGTGTGGCGTGCCGGATCCAGATGTATGGGATGCGCCCGTCACAGATCCTGTGCGTGACCTTTACCAACAAGGCTGCTCAGGAAATGCGCGAGCGCATCACGGGCGTCTTGGGCGAGGGGCAGGCTCCGTTCTGGCTTGGCACCTTTCACGGCCTCGGCGCGCGGCAGCTCCGGGCGGAGCCTGAGGTGGCGCAGTTGCACCCTGGCTTTGACATCCGCGATGCGGACGATGCGACGGCGCTGATCCGTCGTCTCATGAAGGCCATGGACCCCGACACTGTGCCCGAACCGGACACAGGCAAGAAGTGTGACGTCCGGCAGGTCAAGACAATGGGCGAGCGGATCGGGCATCTGAAGGAGAACCTCGTCACACCTGAGGCCGCACCGGCCTGGGTGCGCGGGCTGATCGAGCGCCGCCGTGCAGCGCGTCAGATGGTCGATGTCGAAGGCTGGGAGTTTGCCGTCCGGCTCTACCAGATCTATCAGGCGACCCTGCGCGAGCAGAATGCCGCCGACTTCTCCGACCTGCTGATGTGGCCAACGCTTGCGCTGATGAACGACCGATCCTATCGTGACAGGTGGTCGCAGCGCTTCACATCCGTGATGGCCGATGAGTTTCAGGACGTGAACCGTGCACAGATGCTCTGGCTCACCTATATGTCTGAATACTCACGAGAACTCTTCGCTGTGGGCGATGATTCGCAATCAATATATTCCTGGCGTGGGGCCAAAATTGGCTTCATCCGAAACTTCGTTCGGGAGTTTGACGGGGCCAGACTTTTCAAGCTCGAAGAGAACTTCCGCTCGACGCATCATATCCTCCAGGCCGCCAACGCCATCATCGCGCGAGACCCGGGCCGGATCCCGAAGACCTTGTTTACCCAGAAGGGCGACGGTCAGAAGATCGAGGTGCTGAGCTACGATTATGCGTCAGATGAAGCTGACGCGATTGCAGCCGAGATGGGACGTCGTGCGGCAGAAGGTGTGGCCTGGCATGACATGGCGATGATCTACCGGATTAACCGTCTGTCCCGCTCTCTGGAAGAAGCGCTGCTCAAGGCGCGTATCCCCTACGAGATCATCGGCGATGTCGGCTTCTATCATCGCGCCGTGGTGAAGGACGCGCTCGCTTTCCTGATGCTGGCGGCCTGTCCGGACAGTCGCCAGTCCGATGAGGCGTTCCGGCGCGTGGCCAATGTGCCCAGGCGAGGCCTTGGCGCCAAGGCGCTTGGCCAGATCGAGCAGGAAGCGCAGGATCGCGGCCTCAGCCTGTGTGCGGCCGTCACCACGGCAACGCTTCCCGCTAAGGTGCGTGACAGCCTGCTTGCCTTCCGTGAGGCGGTCTCCCGGATCGGGCAGATCCCGGACATGCGGCTTTGCGATCGTCTCGATACGCTCCTGAAAGAGACGGGCTATTATACGATGTGGCGGGAGGCCGCATCCGAAGAGGGGGAGACGGCCTTGCAGAACCTGTCCGAGCTGGTCGGGCTGGCCGAGGGCTTTACCCGGCTTCAGGATCTTCTGGAGCACGCAGCCCTGGCCACGGCCTCACCGAATGAGCGTGGGCGCGATCGGGTGCAGCTTATGACCATGCACCGCGCCAAGGGTCTGGAGTTTCCCCACGTCTTCCTGCCAGCCTGGGAAGAGACAGTCTTTCCGGGGATGGGCGAGCGCAATTATGAGGAAGAGCGCCGTCTGGCTTATGTGTCCCTGACCCGTGCCATGCAGCAGGCCACGATCAGCAGTGTCGGCTATCGTCAGGGTGTTTCAGCGAGGCCGTCAGGCTTCATTGAGGAAATCCCAGCCGAGCATCGCGTGACGGGCTGGCTGCGCCAGCAGGGGCAATCGAAGAGAAGAGAGACAGGGGGCCGGTTCCGGCACACGGCGGCCGCTCTTGATGCCATGGGGTTTTAAGGGATGTCCGATCATCACAGTCCTGACGACAGGCCTTACATCTCTCAGCGGCCCAGGACGAAGTCTGGCTGGCTTTATGACTGCGAGGTTTGCGGGAAGGGGGCGGCTTTCGGGTTCACCGGACCGAAAGGCGATACGCACTATTGCTCCGAGCACCGTCATCTGGGACGAGGTGTTGCCCCGGCTCCTATGCCGCGAGCGACGCGACCTCAGTGACCTGTCATGTTATCTTGCGTATAGACAGACACTCTACACAGTCAAAATTTGAAAAAGGCATTTGAAATGACCACAGACGTTGAAACAGATTTCCGTCATCTAACGGCCGATATTGTCGAAAGCTACGTCAGTGCTCATGAGGTACCGGTAGAGCAGATTCCCGAGCTGATCCGGACTGTCCATACAGCCCTGGCGTCGGCCGGTCAGGCGCCGGAGCCAGAGCCAGTCGAGCTGGTCCCGGCCGTCAATCCGAAGCGGTCTGTGTTTGAGGACTACATCGTCTGTCTCGAAGACGGAAAGAAGCTGAAGCTTCTCAAACGGCATCTCATGAGCGCATACAATCTGACTCCGGATGAATATCGCGCCAAATGGGGACTGCCCTCTGACTATCCCATGACCGCGCCTGCTTACTCCCGTCACCGCACGGATCTGGCTCACAAGATCGGTCTGGGGGCTACGAAGGGCGGTCGGAGCAATCCGGCTTCCGAGCCAGAAGAACCAGAGATTCCCGTGCGTCAGATCCCACAGAAGCGTCGCGGACGCCCTGCAAGGGTCTGAATCTCTTTTAGGAAGTCGCAGAAGCGGTCTTTACCTTTGCGGGGTAAAGCGATCTTTTCAGATCCAATGAACCGTAAGGATCGGCCGTGACCCGTTATTTTTCTTCTCTTGCCCTGGCAGCCGGCCTCACGGCCGCTGCTCTTTCGCCAGCTTTTGCCCTCGATCCCGCGCTCGGGAGTATGGGGCCTGCGACACCCAACCTGTCGGGCAAAGGCCATACGGCCTCTGTCGCGACCGCATTTGAAGTCGTCCCTGACAGTCTTCAGGATCTTCTGAACAAAAATTACCTCATCCATTCCAGCGCGGGCGAGGAAGGCAACATCCTGATCCTTCAGAAGGACAATGGCCCGGCACGACCCTACACCTGGGTGCGGTGCGAGCTGATCGGTGATCACAATGGCAATACGCGTCTGACATTCAGTCAGCATGTGACGTCCACCTGCTGGAAGCTGAACTGATGTGTGATGCGATGCCTGTCTCAAAGACCGGACCTTTTCGCCCGCAGACCCAGCAGGTTGTGGATGCGCTGAACACGGCCTTTCCTGGCTTGTATGCGGGTGTCTGCAAGGCCTCCGATCTGCCGTCCGAGGCCGAGGAGGAGCACGACGACGATCTTGAGGATGACGGACTGCTCAGCGATTTCGTATTTCTATCGGATGGCTGGGCCGTCAGGGTCGATTACGATCCTGAAGATCCGGATCTCTGCCTGGGCCTGTCGGCTGGCAGCACGGAGGCACCGGCTGAAGGTCTGGAAGTCGATCTTGATGACGGTGAGGAAATTCCGGATGGCGTCCTGAAAGACGTCACGGACTTTATTGACGAGCAACGCCAGGCGTCGGCAAAACACTGACCTGTCTCGATAAGGGAGGCCCCTCTGTGGCTTTCCTTATCCATCTCAGCAAGGAAGGACTGGCCGCGTGACTGGTGAACCGATCTATCCCGCCCCCTGCACATATGAGAGCCTGACCGAGCAGCAGAAAGAGGCTGTTGGTCAGTTCATGTCAGAGCGTTTGAAGCAGAAAACCCGAGGTATTCTCCCGGGAACGCTGCATACGGTGGCCGAAAAAGGGCGGATTCATGCTTTCGTCTCCTGGGACGAGCATCATGTTTATGAAGTCAGCCCGATCACCAGCCTTCGCCTGGTGCTCGATCCTGATGGGCGCCCTTTGGGCTGCCCGAAAGACGGGCTTCTCTATCTCTCCGACGTTAGCGGGGAGGTGGTTGTCCAGATCCTTCCGACAACCCGGTATACAGCGGCCGCCATCGGTATTGCCGTGGAATAAGACGCTATCGCCTATCTCTTTGTGTGATGGGCGACGCGCACGATCCTCTGCCACAAGCCCATCATCAGTCCTGACGCCTCTCCGCAGTTGTGTCGCAGTTCGTCGGCGAGGGCGTTCGGGGTTCTGACACAGGCCTGAAGGGCCGGGCTGACGCTAGCGCGCCCTGTCAGGACCACGCGATTCAGGATCTCCACATCCAGACAGGCCTGTGACGTCACAGCGCGGACGGCTGCGCAATGGCCCGCATTCTGGCGCAGAGGGCTGTAGATCAGCCGGCCCTCTTCTTCTTTGCCTAAACGTTGGCGCCAGTATTCGTCATTTGGATGCCCGCTCAGATGGCCCGCATAGTGCTTGGTCTCGATGACCATGAGGGCACGGGGCAATAGGACGAGATGGTCGATCTGGGTTGTGCCTTCCCCCGAGGCTTTAGGTAGATGAACGTCGTGGAGACTGGGCTGTCCGAGTTCGTTCAGGAGGGTTCGGATCCTGTCTTCGCCTTTCGCGCCTTTGAGTTCTGCCTGAAGGCTCTTCCAGGCCGCGTGCGCGTCGTCGCTCCGCTCAACGCGCGAAGGCCCACCCCGGGGCCTCAGCCTCAGGCGAACCACTGCTGGTATTCCCGTTTGTGAGAATAAATCGTCATCCTGTTCTTCCCTGTATCTGTACTGAGGGTAAGACTAGGCGTTCGGCCTGCGACTTATACGCTGAGGGACAGTGCTCTTACGGACCGGTACCCAGAAACTCATCCAGCAGCGCCAAAGCAGAAAAAGAAGACAAAAAAAGCCGGGGCAAAGCCCGGCCTTTCTGATCCCATACGGGAGAGTGGCGTTTACTGCGGCTGACCGCTCGGCGCTTCGGCAGCAGTCCCATTCATCTGACCCGGCTTTGTGGAATGCTCCACGTCATAGGCCGTGGCCTTCTCTTCATAGGAGCCTTTGGCTCCTGGATGATCCTTGTCATAAAGCGCCGCCTTCTGACGTGCTTCCTTCCGATATTCATGTCGGACGTACATACCGGTGATGCATCCGCCCGTGGCGCCCAGAACACCATGATGGTTGGCAACATGGCCACCTACGGCGCCTGCGGCACCGTACTTGAGGCATCCACCCGGCTCTGCCTGGGCGGATGCAAGTGTTGTTCCCAGAAGTCCGGCAGCAGCGGCAATCATCAGGGAGGTTTTCATAAAAGCATCCTGTTTCTCAATAGGCTCCGGCAAGGCCGGATCGTTGAACATCCATAGAAACAGATGACGGTTACAGGAGTTGCAGGTGGGGACAGGCAGGGAAGGGGCAAGAAAAGGAAGTCCAGTCGCCACAGGCCGTCTGGCCGCCACAATGGTTCGGCCGTACGCGGCCCGCGCCCTGGAGGGCGCGCCATTGTCCCGTCCAGCCGTCTGCGCCTCGCGGGGAAGCATCTGAAAAAAGAAAAGGATGTTTTCCGTGGCTACTGCCGTCACAACAGTCTTCACACTCACCGGCCCGCAGGATCGTCTGCGCCAGATCGCCGAAGAGCGCGCCTACCGGACCTGCGCACCGGACCAGATGGCGTGGGAGAACGACACCACACTGGTGATGACCCTCGAAAACGGCATCGGCACGTCCTTCCTCCGTCACGGAGACGGGCTTTCTGACGAGTATCCCGACGTCAGTATCCGGGGCATGGAGTATTTCGACTGCTTCGATGATCCGGGCCTTGCCAAATGGCAGGGCGGTCAGCTTGTCTATGAGGCTGATCTGATCACCGTTTTCGGAATCCTGTTTCCGACCGACGCCTCAAAAGACTGGCCGGGCTGTAGCGCCAGCTTCTGGCACAGGTCTCCGCCTCTCACGGCAGCCATAGCCGAGAACTGCCCGGACTTTGACCTGATGCCGTTGCGGCAACTGGGTGGGCCAGCGCCCGGATGGGTTCAGACCTCGGATGGCTTCGCCACCCTGTTCCTCCGACCGCCCTCAACACCCGCCGCGCAGGATGGCCTCGGCGTGATCTTCTATCCGGGGATCGGCAGGAGTACCATGCTGACAGGTATCGACCGTTTCGGCGGCGTGGCCCGGTTCCGGCGTCAGGCCTATGGACAGATCAGCGCACAGTGTCCTGAACTGCGTGCTGTCCTGCGGGACTGCTGGAAGGCTGACGAGAAGAAAAGGCGCAAGGCCCGTCAGGAGCAGAAGGTGCTGAGGAGGAGATGGAAGAAGGCAGAGCAGGAGAGAGGGGATAATGTGTTTTCTTTCTTCGATACTGACTCGTGGGTGATGTGAAGGGCAGAAGAAAAGTAAGCGTCCGGAGATGACACGCTGCGATCCTGCGTGAGGTGTGCCCTTATCATGTCTTCACTACGGGTATTGGAGTGTCATGATGAATCGGGAAGAGGTTTGGCGAGACCGGCTTGTCCTGTTTGCTGAGAGCGGGCTGACGCAGACTGCTTTCTGCAGCCGCCATGGTCTCAGCGCCAAAGCTCTTCGGCTCTGGGCGCGCCGGCTTGGTTTCGTCTGGCCGCCACCGATCAAGGCGTCGATTCCGGACGGGACATCAGGAGAACGGGCTAAGGAATTCTCTGGCTCGTCCAGGGCGGATCTTGCCGTCCCCGTCGGGGATCTGAAAAGTCTTCTGGCCGTCCGGGTGCGTAAGACATGGACGCCCGAAGAGAGTTTGGCGCTTCTGATCGATGCCCGGCAATCAGGGATGTCGCTTGATCGCTATGCCAAAATGAACGGTCTGACATCCAGTGTGCTGTATCGTTGGCAGAAGCAGTTCGCAGATCAAATTGCAGAATGTCCGGCTGATCCCCTGGCACGTCAGCCGAAATTTGCCGCAGTTAAGATCGACGACACCCCTTCCACGCCACAACAGGCGCCCCAAACACAAGCCTCCCCGCTTGTCTCCAAAGACAGGCAAAACCCCGGAGCGCCCATTGAGATCGTGCTGCGCAATGGGCGTATCCTGCGGGTTACTCCTTCGATCGACTTTGACGTGATGACCCGACTGGCGGATGCGCTCGAGGCTGCGGCATGATCACCCTGCCACCCCATGTCCGGGTTCATGTAGCCCTGGGCTATACCGATCTGCGCAAGGGGATCGACGGGTTGTCGGTGCTGGTACAGGAGACGCTGCGGGCGGATCCGTTCAGCGGGCATGTGTTTGTGTTTCGCGGCCGGAGGGCCGGACTGATCAAGCTTCTGTATCACGATGGCAATGGCATGTGTCTGTATGCCAAGCGCCTCGATCAGGGGATCTTTACATGGCCGGTCACACAGGCCAGCCCCGGAGAACCGGCGACAGTTCTGTTGACCCCAGCCCGTTTGTCGATGCTTCTGGAAGGGTTGGACTGGCGGGCACAGGCCCCCGCGCGACGCATACTGATGGCAGGGTAAAACGCGCCGATTTTTCTTGTACAAACCCGCAGAAAACTGGCATTTTATAGGTATGCGGATCGCCCTCGACAGCCTGCCGTTTGACCCGATCACCCTGCAAACCCTGGTGCGGGATCTGGCTGGCGCAGTGGATGAGGGACAGATCGAGATTGACCGCTTGCGGCAGATCATCCGGGAGTTCCAGCGCGCCCGGTTCGGTCGTCGCGCCGAAACACTCGAACCCGACCAGCTCCTGCTGACGCTGGAGGCTGATGCTGACCAACCGTCCCCTATAACGCCAATCTCCACGACACTATCGGACATCAGCAACACAACGCCGATCGTCAAACCATCGCATCGCACAGCCCTGCCAGAGCACCTGCCGCGCACGGATGTGACGATCCTGCCTGACGTGACAGCCTGCCCGTCTTGCGGCGGCTCGTTGTGCGACGCAGGCACGACCACCAGCGAAATGCTGGACTGGGTTCCGGCCTCGGTGCGGGTCGTGCGGATCAACCGGCCCAAATGCGCGTGTCGCGCCTGCGGGACGCTGCATCAGGCTCCAGCACCTGAGCGCATCGCCGAAGGGTGTCTCGCCACTCCGGGTCTAATCGCGCATGTGCTGACCAGTCGCTATTGCGATCACCTGCCGCTGTATCGCCAAAGCCAGATGTTGGCCCGTCACGGTGTCGCTCTCGCGCGTTCCACGCTGGCCGATTGGGTCAAGGCCGCCGCCTGGTGGCTGGCCCCGCTGCGCGACCAGCTGATGACCCATGTCTGTGCCGCAGAACGGGTTTTCGCAGACGACACCCCACTGCCCATCCTTGATCCGGGACGCGGACGCACCCGAACCGGACGGCTTTGGGCCTACACGCGCGATGACCGTCCTTTTGGCGGTGCGGCCCCACCCGCCGTGGTGTTTTATGCGACACCGGATCGCACGTCCGCTTGGCCCGCCGGTCATTTGAAGACCTATCGCGGCGTTCTGCAAGTCGACGGTTATGCCGGGTTTGAGCAGCTGACACAGGGCGGAACAGTCCATTTGGCGGCATGTTGGGCGCACACGCGCCGCAAGTTTTATAAGCTGCACCAGACCGGATCACCAATCGCAACCGAGGCTTTGGTGCAGATCCGGGCACTCTACGATATTGAGGCCACACTCCAGGGTTTGCCGCCCGATCAACGCAAGACCTTTCGGGAGGAACACAGTCGACCGCGTGTTGAGGCGCTGGAACTCTGGCTCCGACAAAAACTGGCTTTGCTGCCCTCTCGCGCCAGACTGGCAGAGGCAATCCGCTATGCGTTGAACCGCTGGGATGATCTCGCGCGCTTTGTCGGGGATGGGCGCATAGATCTCGACACCAATCCGGTGGAACGGGCCATTCGACCCGTCACGCTCGGCCGCAAAAATGCTCTGTTCGCGGGCAGCGAGGGCGGCGCCAACCGATGGGCCATCGTGGCGTCACTGATCGAGACAGCCAAGCTCAATGGGATCGAGCCATTTGCCTGGCTGCGCGATGTGCTGACACGCATGATCGACGGACATCCAGCCGCACGTATCAGCGAACTGCTCCCATTTCCCCAAAGCGCTAACGCCTAATTTGGGGGGGGGAAGCGGCATGTCCGGTTTAGAGTAGAAAAATCAATAAAATGGACATGCCTCTCTTCTACATGACGAATTTTCTATTATTTCGTGAATCAAGAAAAAAACTTAGCTCTACAGACACTATTGTATCTGTGGAGCTTTCCGTAAAATTATACTTTAGCAGCCATTACACCATTTTTTACACGTTGTCCGAGCGCTGTGTCGACATTCGACCAGTATTCAAAAACCCGAGATAAAACAGGCTCTTCAACGCCCTGTAAAATATGTCCAACAATATTGCTTACCAGTCGATCACGAGCCGCATCATCCATGACGCGGTTGACCAGAACATTGGCCTGATTGAAGTCCCCATCATCAGGACGCAAGGTATACGCTGCCCGAACGAATTCGCCGTCTGCCGCCCAGACTGCATTTTCGGGAAATTTTTGCGGATCGGCGACAGGACCTCCCTTTGAGTTAGGCACGTAAACGGGGTCTTGCGCGTTACGGATCCGCATAGCTCCGCCCTTTGTGTAACCGTGCACCGGACATTTGGGGGCATTAACCGGAATCTGCTTGTAATTCACTCCAAGCCGAGCCCGATGGGCATCGGCATAAGCGAAGGAGCGCCCCAGTAGCATTTTATCCGGAGATAAACCTGTTCCTGGAACGAAATTGTTCGGTTCAAACGCAACCTGCTCGATCTGGGAATGAAAATCTGTTGGATTGCGGTCAAGAATGAGTTTGCCAACCTCAATGAGCGGGTATTCGGCTTGCGGCCAGACTTTGGTCAGATCAAACGGATTGATGTGATAGGTCTTGGCATCTTCATAAGGCATAATCTGCATTTTGAGCGTCCAGCTCGGATGCTCGCCACGCTTGATAGCCATATGGAGATCACGTCGATGATAATCGGCGTCCGCCCCAGCAAGATGCCCTGCCTGCTCCTGCGTCAGGCACTTGATGCCCTGATCAGTTTTGAAGTGGTATTTTACCCAGAAGCGCTCTCCACTTGAGTTGACCCACATGTAAGTATGGCTCGAGAAGCCATCCATATGGCGCCAGCTTGCCGGGATACCACGATCCCCCATCAGCCATGTGACCTGATGCGCACTTTCGGGGCTCAGCGTCCAGAAATCCCACTGCATGTCATTATCACGTAGGCCACTATCGGCGCGACGTTTTTGCGAATGAATAAAATGCTGGAACTTCAGGGGATCGCGGAGGAAAAAAATCGGCGTGTTATTGCCGACCATGTCAAAATTTCCTTCGTCCGTATAGAATTTCAGAGCAAATCCGCGCGGATCGCGCCAGGTATCTGGACTTCCAGCCTCGCCCGCCACCGTTGAAAACCGGGCCACGACCTCTGTTGTTGCCCCTGGTTGCAGAAAGCTTGCAGATGTATAGCGACTGACATCGTGCGTGACTTCAAACCGACCAAAAGCGCCACCACCTTTGGCGTGCGGCTGACGGTCAGCAATCATTTCACGGTTAAATGCTGCCATCTGTTCAATCAGATAATGATCATGCAGCAGAATGGGACCATCTGACCCCACCGTGAGTGAATGTTCGTCATTCGAAACAGGAATGCCAGAGTCTGTTGTATGTAATGGATTGTGGGATGCCATGGTGAAATTTTCCTACAATTGTATGAGCGTTCAAAACTCAGCACCGGACCGTATCGTCTTTTTCGCACCACCGACAGGTCGCTCATCGTTTCTGTCCACATGCACGTGCGTATGGCCTTTTTTGAGAACGCAGATCTAACCGAATTGTTCAAAACGTTCTCACAGGATGGACTGTTCTTTATGCGGCGACGATTACCTATAAGAGATATAAAATCAAACTGATTTTATATCTTTGATTCAGATCATAAGAAGATCCCTATCTGAATGCCCCTAAGTGCCTAGGCATCCAACCTGGTCATATTGTATTCGGTTTAGGAGATTATAAATGATGACGCGACGTTTTATGGCTTTTATTTTAGCCGGAACTGTCCTTGGATCTATTTCTGCTTCAGCACAAGCAGATGGGGTAGAAAAATCCAACCAGTTCTATTGGCCAACAAGTCTGGAACTCGAACCTTTACGGTTTCAGGATACTGCGTCCAATCCTTACGGTCCGGCATACCGTCAGGACTATCACAAGAAGTTTCAGACTCTGGATCTGACTGCGGTGCGTAAAGACATTCTGAAAGTCATCACGACATCGCAGGACTGGTGGCCGGCCGATTATGGAAATTACGGTCCCTTTTTCATTCGCCTTGCCTGGCACAATGCAGGCACATATCGCGTTCTTGATGGGCGTGGTGGCGAAGAAGGCGCTCAACAACGTTTTGCTGAACTCAACAGCTGGCCAGATAACGCAAGTCTGGATAAAGCACGCCGTCTCCTATGGCCGATCAAACAGAAATACGGTGAAAAGCTTTCGTGGGGTGATCTGATTGTCCTGACGGGGGACGTTGCATTAACGTCAATGGGTTTCAAGACACTTGGCTTTGTTGGCGGTCGTCCTGATGACTGGCAGTCTGAGAAAGTGTACTGGGGCCCCGGCACCACGTTCTTCCCTGCAAAATCTGCTGTTCAGGGCAAATTCGATGCCAGTGGTAATGCACATCTGGAGAAGCCACTCGGGGCTACGAACAAAGGGCTGATCTACGTTAATCCAGAAGGTCCTGGCGGTGTCCCTGATCCAGTGCTCTCGGCCAAAATGATCCGCCTCGCATTCGGACGCATGGCCATGGATGATGAGGAGACTGTGGCTTTGATTGCTGGCGGTCATACTTTTGGCAAGGCCCATGGCGCAGCTCCTGCCTCCTGTATTGGTGCAGCTCCTGAGGGCGCGGCTGTCGAACAGCAGGGGCTTGGTTGGAAAAACAACTGTGCAACCGGCCATCTCAAAGCCACTGATGCTGTTACCAGTGGGCTTGAAGGCGCCTGGTCGTCAGATCCCATTCATTTCACGACCCAGTACCTGGATAACCTGCTCGGTCATGATTGGGTGCAGACGAAGAGCCCTGCCGGTGCTACACAATGGATCCCGAAAGACGCGGTAAATATCGTGCCTGATGCGAGTGAGCCGACCAATCGTGCTAAAATGCATCCGCTGATGATGTTCACGACTGATATTGCTCTCAAAACAGACCCAGCTTATCGGGCGATTATCGAGCGTTGGGTGAAAAACCCGAACCAGTTTGCTGATGCGTTTGCGCGTGCCTGGTTCAAGCTGGTTGTGCGCGATATGGGGCCAAAATCACGCTATTTTGGGTCTGAAGTTCCTGGGCAGACATTCTTGTGGCAGGACCCACTTCCCCAGGCTGACTATGCTTCCATTAATCAAGCTGACATTACTGCTCTGAAACACGCTATTGCAACTTCCGGTCTTTCGAACCGAGAAATGGTCAAAACAGCATGGGCAGCAGCTGCATCGCATCGAACGACCGATCACCGGGGTGGCGTCAACGGGGCAAGGATCGCTCTTGATCCGCAGGATAGCTGGGCGGTTAATGATCCAGATGAACTGAAAGCGGCTCTGTCTAAGCTTAAAGGTGTTCGGGATCATTTCAATGCGGGTCACCACGGAGGGCGCAAAGTTTCTCTCGCTGACATTATCGTTCTGGCAGGAAACGTCGGTCTTGAGAATGCTGCACATCAGGCTGGCGTTACCCTTCAGGTTCCTTTCAACCCGGGTCGGGTTGACGCGACCCAGGCTGATACGGATGTGAAGTCGTTCAACGCTCTCGAACCTACTGCTGATGCCTTTCGTAATTACTATCGCAGCGTACCTGACGGGAAGTCTCCAACCGAGGCACTGGTGGATCGAGCCAGTACACTTGATCTGACCATCCCGGAAATGACAGTGCTGCTTGGTGGTATGCGTTCGCTCGACGTTAACTCAGGTCATTCCCCTGCTGGAGTGCTGACTGCTCATCCTGGCATGTTGACCAACGATTTTCTTGTCAACGTTCTGAGTATGGATACCCGCTGGGAGAAATCGATTAGCCAACCCGGAGTGTACAACGGGTTTGACCGTAAGACCGGTACAAAGCGCTGGACGGCCACGGATGTTGATCTGGTCTTTGGAGCGAACTCAGAATTGCGGGCTACAGCAGAAGCCTATGCATCTGCAGACTCCCAAAAGAAATTCTACGCAGACTTCGTCAAAGCCTGGACGAAGGTCATGAACCTCGATCGCTTCGATCTGCAACGCTAACAAGAACAAAAGGTCCCCATAATCAGTCTGATCATGGGGACTGAAGGAAAAAAATGAAAATCTCACTATTTCTTGGTGTCTGCTTGTCCTTGGCACCCGCAACGACTTTGGCAAAAACAGTTGAAGTCCGGATGCTAAATAACACTCCAGCAGGAGGCCCGGGATTTGTGCCTGATCTCGTCCGTATCGCCCCGGGTGACAGTGTTCATTTTATTGCTACAGACTCTGGGCACAATGCACAGTCAGTCCCTGGCATGTTGCCCGACGGTGCAAAACCATTTGGTGGCGAAATGAGCCGTGATCTGACTGTCACGTTTGATAAGTCTGGGCTCTATGGGTTCAGGTGCTCACCCCATTATTTCATAGGCATGGTCGGACTTATCGTCGTTGGCGATGCGCATAACGAGACAGTGCTGAAACAGCAATCTCAACCGGGTATGGCACAAGGGTCATTCAAGAACATTTTTCAGCGCCTTGATGCGAATGCTCCGTGAAATCGGGACACTTTTAAAAGCCTGTCACACGCCTGTTTGTTCCTCGATCAGGCAGACGACATAGAAGCCAGGATTAAGGCATCATGCTCAATGGATCTGTTTTGCAGGAACTGCTTCAAAAGCAAGTTCTGACGATTGATGTGGCATTCGACAACAGACCAGTTTCATCAAAATATCGACGTATTCTCGATGACTTTTGTGCTCGTTTTGAAACGGTCCGACAGATTAGCAGCCTCAGGACAAGTCGTGCTGGACAGCCTGTAAAGCGCCCTTCGTTCCGAGTGCAATCAACCTGGCATCAGCATGAATCAACCTATGACGGTCCCGCGGACCCCGCGGCCATCATACGCTTCCTTGTGGACTTTCTCCGACTTCAGGAGAGTGCGAACCCAGACGAACTTTCATGCTGAAATGATCCCACCAGATTGATGTCTTGTCGATACAGTCTTCGTTTGTATCCTTTATGTTGGATGTCCGCTTACGAAGAGGATTAATTCGGCTTTTACGGCTTGTATGAGGCGGAAGCAGCCGTCAATCGTGTAATTCTCGGACGCTTACGAAGAAAAGAAGGATCTGGGCGGCCCTGAAGGGTTCGCGCGCTCTATTCCGCTAGGCTCCTGCGTCGCCAAGCTCCACCGAGCCCCGACGTCCAGCCGCCCTCAACCGGGCGTCTAGCCCTCGGGTCTCGGCCCTTCCGGGTAACGGCTTGCCCGCGTCTTTTTCCAATGTCGGCCGGCCCTGGTCTGAGTGATCTGTTCGTGAGACGGCTCCTCAACCTCCTCGGCCAGTCCTGCGGACCGTCCGGGGAGGCACGTTCCACGACGGCGGCCTCGCATCCAGCGTTCAGTCTGACAGTCGCCGTGCCAGTCCGTAAAGCCACTGCACATCCCTCGGCGGCAGGTGTCAGGCCCGCGTCTGCTGGCAGGGCCGCACGCGACCCCGCAGCAGCCGCAAACCTGCCCCCCTTGCTCAGGACGCTCCGGGCTTGACGGCCTGTCCCGTCGCCCGTCTTGGCCGGTGGCAGGATGGGCTCAGGAAAACGCCACCGTCGTTCCACTCTCGTCTCCGTCAATGCGCTCGCCGCACGGGCAGGATGGGTCTAGGAAAACATCAAATACCTATTGAGCAATCAACAAGTAAATCGCACATTTCTGCGGCTTTATTTCTTCGTAAATGGCGGTTTTCTGCCGTTTTTTGTTGACTGTCACCAAGTAAAAACCTATTATCTATTCATGGACAGAGGCGATCGCGCCGAACAAGTCCAGTCGATACGTTCCCTAATTCTTGGAGGCTCTCATGGCTGGTTCCGTTAACAAAGTCATTCTCGTTGGCAACCTTGGCAAAGACCCGGAAGTTCGCAATACGCAGTCCGGGTCCAAGGTCGTGAGCTTTACGCTGGCCACGTCCGACACCTGGAACGACCGGCAGAGCGGCGAACGTCGTGAGCGCACCGAATGGCACCGGGTCGTCATCTTCAATGAGCGGGCTGGTGACGTAGCGGAACGCTTTCTCCGCAAAGGTCGCAAGGTCTATATCGAAGGTGAACTCCGCACCCGCAAATGGACCGATCAGGGCGGTCAGGAGCACTACACCACAGAGGTTGTCATTGACCGTTTCCGGGGGGAGCTGGTGCTGATCGACAGCAACCGAGGCAATGGCGATGAGGGCGAGGGCGGCTTTGCTGGTGGAAGCAGTGGCGGCCGGTCAGGTGGATCGTCTGGCAACGGAAACCGCAATGGCGGCTGGGATGCGCCCGCAGGGAACGATCTTGACGATGACGTGCCGTTTTGACGCTGGGAAAAAGGAGCCTAGCGCCAGATGAACAAAGACCGCCTCATGGCGCTGCTGCCCCCGCCGCAGCGCTCCAAACACAAGGAAGACCGCTATAAGGCGATTGCCAGCGTCCTTCAGACATTCGCCCTCAGCGCGTGGGGGCTCGGCATCGTGACCCCACTCATCTCCGGGACAGGACCGTTGACCCCCATGCGTGCCGTCACCTGCTTTTTTCTGGGAGCCGCGCTTGAGGCAATTTCTTTGACTTTTCTGGCTTATATCCCTTATCCTGAGGACAAGACGGAGGCGAAAACCAATGGATAACGTGACCCAGAGTATCCTGTTTATTCTTCTTCCTGCCGCTGCTTTCACCATCGGTCTGGGGCTTGCGATCGGACCCATTGCCACCCGGCTGGCAAAGCTGCGAACGTCCCATCAGTGACACCGACAGGCGGCCTCCGGGCCGCTTTTTTTTGTCCGCTCGCCCGGTTCAATCAGGCGGGCGCGCCTCGTCGGCGCGAAGTGTCTTGCCCCCAGTGCTCGCCCCCCACAGGGGGGCTGCGCCAGGACAGAGAAAAAGACTAGACTGGCCCCATGTCACGACAAACAGTCATCCGCATCGGTGCGCTGAGTATTCAGCTCGCCATTCTTCTTCTGATCTGGCAGGGCTTTCTGCATCCCATCAGGGGAGGTCTGCTCGTGCTTGCCGTCGGGTTTGCCGCGTTCTTCCTCACGCGGGACTCTTCACGCAGAAATCAGGGCCGTCAGTAGAAAAAGCAAAAGAAGGATCGGGGCGGCCCTGACGGGTTCGTTCACCCTATTCCGCTAGGCTCCTGCGTCGCCAAGCTCCACCGAGCCACAGGGTCCAGCCGCCCTTGGTCGGGCGTCTGGCCCCTGCGTCTCGGCCCTTCCGGGTAACGGTTCACCCGCATCCTTTTCCGATGACGGACGGTCCTGGTGTGGGTGATCGGTTCGTGAGACGGCTCCTCAACCTCCCCGGCCAGTCCTGCGGACCGTCCGGGGAGGCACGTTCCACGACGGCGGCCTCGCATCCAGCGTTCAGTCTGACAGTCGCCGTGCCAGTCCGTAAAGCCACTGCGCGACCCTCGGCGGCAGGTGTCAGGCCCGCGTCTGCTGCAGGGCCGCACGCGACCCCGCATCAGCCGCAAACCTGCCCCCCTTGCTCAGGACGCTCCGGGCTTGACGGCCTGTCCCGTCGCCCGTCTTGGCCAGTGGCAGGATGGGCTCAGGAAAACGCCACCGTCGTTCCACTCTCGTCGCCGTCAGTGTGCTCGCCGCACGGGCAGGATGGGTCTAGGAAAACGACAGGTATTCATGAAGTAATCAAGAAATCTTTTTACTTGTCCTGCAAAAATAAATCGCGTTTTATGGCGGTTTTCCGCGCTTTTTCTCTTGTCATGAAAGGCCGGAAAGGCTATCTTTTACTTGTCGAGAGGGATTGACCCTCAAGACAAAGCGCCCCGGTTAGTGCTGTAACACCAAGCCGGGACTTCGCTAGACTAGAAAAGGTAGTTTCATGTCCGACGCAGCAACCACAATCGCACCGAAGGCCCAGAACCGCAAGGCTGCAAACAAGGCCAGCCCCGCCGCCGTCCGCCGTTTCAACGAAGCCCGCGAGCGCACCAAGACCATTGCCGCTCCCACGCTGGCAGACGTCATGCGCCTTGCCCCCAACGATGACAAGATCGCCGCCATTGTTCAGCATTTCGGTTTCGAGGCTGGCGACTATGACGAGCTGATGGGGGCCGGTCTAAGCATGATCCGGGACCAGTACACGCTTCTTGAGGATGTGCTTGTCGTCACAGACTTCCGGGGCGAGCGCAATTTCAAGGCTATGGAAATGCACCTTGGCCGCATCGTGGACGGCCTGATCCGCTCTGCCTATGGGGCCGCCAACTTCTACGAGAACAAGCGGCAGATTGCCCGCGACGAACAGAACTCTTTCAGCAACGAAAGCCGCGACGAAGACCGCCAAGGCATCGACGGCGGGGAAAACCGCGTAGATCGGGCCGTCCGTTTCGCTGCACAGCAGGCCCCCAAGGCTTACGCGCTCGCCGTCATGGCTCAGGGCGCATGTGACGCCTACCGCGAACTGATCGGGGAAGACTGGAAGCCTTACGTCAAGGACAACGCCCGCAGCCTCACCGAGAACGTCCGCGCCGCACAATGGGGGGCCGTTCTCTAACCCCCACAGGCCGGGCCAGCAGGTCCGGCCACTCACCGGGGCCGCGCTGACGGCCTCGGCTCTGCCCTCGGCCTCTTCTCCCGTCCGCCCTTTTCTTTTTCCCGTCGTTTTTTCCAGGAAGGCGGACGCGCCTCGTCGGCGCGAAGTGTTTTGCCCCCAAGTGCTCGCCCCCCACAGGGGGGCTGCGCCAAGGCAACCGAAAGAGGCAAGCGTGGAATTGCCTCCCTTAACGCGGTTTCCTAGTCTCGAACGAAGTTACTTCCAGAGAGGCCATAATGCTTTCAAGAAATGCGTCGTTCGTTAAAGGTCACACGATGAGGCTGGACGACTACCGGTTTGACGGGCCGGGAGATATTGGAAGCGCTGAAAAGCCTTCCACCTGGCTCTGTGGCATTGAATTTGGTGACTCCGAAAATATAAATCCTGCCCTGGTCGCGGAAGAAGGTTTTTCAGTCGAAAAGCAATGGGGATACCCCGGAGGATACAATCGAAAAGCCCACAAGCTGCTCTGTTGCATCGAGGGTTATCCCATCAGCGAAGCCTTCGAGTTTGCAAAAGAAAGAAGCATTTTCGCGTCTCCAGACTGCGGCTACATGCTCACAAACCTCTTCCCGGAAAACTGCCTGACCGTCGATACATGGTCCGCTGAAGCGCAGGCGCGCACAGGCTTCGCAAGCAAGGCCGATTACATCGCATATGTCAGAAATGTTTGCTTCAAGACAATGAGAGCGCAGGTCAAGGAGCATAGACCAAAACTGTTTATTGGCGTCGGCGTAACACACGAGCGAGATTTCGTGAGCATCGCATCTGAGCCAGAAATCAAGTGTGAACTCGCCGAGTTCAAGGTTGGAAACCACACAAAGCGGATCAGGCTCTATCCCGGAGAGACACCTCTCGCCGTGGTCCCGCATCTGACCAGTGCTGGTGGCCTCAACAGCAATGAGTCCATCGAGATGACCGGAAAAATCATCCGAGAACGGCTCCTTTAACCGGGCGGCCCTGAAGGGTTCGCGCGCTCTATTCCGCTAGGCTCCTGCGTCGCCAAGCTCCACCGAGCCACAGGGTCCAGCCGCCCTTGGTCGGGCGTCTGGCCCCTGCGTCTCGGCCCTTCCGGGTAACGGCTTGCCCGCGTCTTTTTCCAACGTCGGACGGTCCTGGTCTGGGGGATCGGTTCGTGAGACGGCTCCTCAACCTCTCCGGCCAGTCCTGCGGACCGTCCGGGGAGGCACGTTCCACGACGGCGGCCTCGCATCCAGCGTTCAGTGTGACAGTCGCCGTGCCAGTCCGTAAAGCCACTGCGCGACCCTCGCCGGCAGGTGTCAGGCCCGCGTCTGCTGCAGGGCCGCACGCGACCCCGCATCAGCCGCAGGCCTGCCCCCTTGCTCGGGACGCTCCGGGCTTGACGGCCTGTCCCGTCGCCCGTCTTGGCCGGTGGCAGGATGGGCTCAGGAAAACGCCACCGTCGTTCCACTCTCGTCACCGTCAGTGTGCTCGCCGCACGGGCAGGATGGGTCTAGGAAAACAGGGGGCGATCAGCCGGGGCCGGGTGTTCGGGCAGACGAAAGAGACGGGCGGCCTGTAGGGTTTTCGTTGGCGTTTAGGGCGGGCTGGCCGGTCAGGGTCTGAATCAGGGCGCGGCCCGGTTCAGAGGTGGGAGTCCGGCTGGCATGGCGGGCGATCTCCCGATCCGTCCCGGCCAGGTCTGTCAGGATGTCTGTTTCCCGACCGTGAGCGGCGCCAAACGCAAGGACCTTTTCCCGACTGTCGCCATAGGCAGCCATGTCCTTCTGCACCTTGCCTAGCTCGCGCGCGAAGGTGGGATTGTGGCGCAGTTCTTTTTCGATCTCTTTCCCGAGCGCCGCATGACGGCCTCCGGTCTTCATGCCGGTGAAGGCCTGTGCTGCATCGCCGCCCTCCTGGCGGATCGCGGCCTCGATGTCGCGGCAGACGAGGGACGGCGGGGCCGACCAGAACGCATGAAGAGAGGCGGCGGCCTTGCGGCCTTCTTCCTTGGCCTGCGCCAGGAGCGCCCTTTCGCGCTTCTCTTCCGCAGGCCCGAAGACAGCCGGAATGACCGGACGCGGCACGGGCCGAAGCGTTGGAGCAGCAGAGGCCGTCAAAAAATCGGACTGCACGATGACAGTGTATCCGCCATCCTGTCGGACAGCGTTTCGCAGATCCGCGACAGGCACCGCCACGATCCCGTCAGGCGTTTCAAACGCACCGGAGAGGCTGGTCCGTGTCTTGAAGATCCCCGAGACCGTTTCCCCAGGTGCGGCCGTGCGGATGACGAGGTCATCCAGCGGCCTTGCGGCAGGGCCAGAGCCCATGTCCTGCATCAGCTCTTTCAGAGCACGCGCGCGGGCGGGATCGGTGGCATCTGTCAGCAAGGCCGCCATAGCAGGGTGATCCGGATCCTGCGTGCCGGCAATGGACGCGGACACCATGCGGGCTCTTGTGATGACGGAAAGGTCCACGTTATGCCCGTAATGACGGCCGAGTTCCGCGATGAACGCGTCCTGCGTTCGGCCGTTGCCCTCCCTGTACGGGTGGACATAATTGAGTTCGTTTAGAACCTTTCCGGCGACGGCCGCGAACTGCTCCGGCGTGGAGTTCTTCAGCACATCCGGGTTGCGGATGGGCTTGAAGGCCTCGTTTAGCCCCATGTCGATATGGGAGCCGGGGAGGAAGGTTGTTGACCCTTTCCGCATGGAGCCGATCGGTTCGACCCGTGCTCCGTCCACGACCGGCCTTTCGTGGCGCATGTGACCGGCCCACTCATAGACGTCCTGAAAGATATGCCGATGGATGGCCTTCAGGTGGTCGGCATCGAAAGAGCCGGACGGCCCCAGACCCATCCGGATTTCCAGAATCCTGTGACTGGTGCGGCGGTACTCTTCGGGGTGAAGCTCGGAATGGCGGCGCAGGCCGAGACGATTTCGCAGAACGTCCGTCTGGTCAGGATCATCCGAGACATTCGGGTAGGTGTAGCCGTGGGCAGGAGGCATTGACGCGTCAGAGGGCGGGATTCAGTCTCCGCCCCAGTTCGGCGAGGTCGATCTGTCCCGCGACGAAAGACTGGCAGGCAGCCTCGATAAGGGGATCATGCGTGTAGCCCTGCCGTCTCTGGGCCGCGAGGGTCCATTCGACCGCATCCTGACGGCGCGCGCGCTCTTCATCCGAAAGGGCGGAAAAAGGCGTCGGAGCGAAAAGGGTCTTGGCTGAACTCATAAGAGGAAATTAGCAGTTTTTGCGAGAAATGGCAAGGTTTTCCGGGCTTTGCGGCCTATCTGGTGGCGTGTTTTTAAGGCGCGTTTTTTTACGTTCAGTCGCAGAACGCGGCGGCAGGATGCTCTTATGACGAAGAGCCTTTCCCCTCTCGATAGCCGCCCGAAGCGCCTGACCGGGCCGCGCCTGTCTCTTGCCCTGTTCCGGATCGGATGGTCCGAGCGTCAGGCCGCCGAGAAATGCGACATGCACCGCAACCAGTTCCGGCGCTGCCTGGAGGGCACGTCCTCTCTTCCGGCTGATCTGTCTTTATGGTTACTGGATCTGGAAGCGGCCCATGTGGCCCATCCCTGTCCCCGGCAGAGAAAGGCCGATCCCATTCTCGCCGAGATCCGCAAAGCCGGGTGACATTGCCCGCGACGTGGTGGGTTCCGGTGTCTCCACGTCCAGGCTCAGGGGATACGAAAAAGGCAGCCCGGAGGCTGCCTTTTTTATTTGTTTGCGAAGACGAAGCCAACGCTTCCGTTGGTCATGACGTATGGCGTGCAAGTCCGGCCAGGATGAACATTAGAATAGGGCTGCAACCACTTGGCCGAGATCCACATGGTCTTCCGCGCTAGGTTCACCGTCTGATAGTAACCGTTAACAGGCTCGACGGCTGTGTTCACAGGAACGAGCGTGGTTGCCGGGGCCACTACAGGTGACTGGTCGGACGGGTTTTGGCGGAATGGGATGGAGAAGTTCGGATCCATCATCTGCGCATCTGTCGCGTTGAGAGTCAGGCACTTATAGCCGGATAGGGGGCTGACAGGCTTGTTCGGCGATGCGGAAGCGCTGAAGGAATAAGACGCCGCCAAGACTGCCAGAGCGAGAAGTTTATGTTTCATAGTGATTGGGTATCCAGTTCTCTGTCTTCTGTCACTTAACTCTGGAGTACGGGAGCACTTGCCCCGGTCCCCATCTTGTTCGCCGTGCTCTGCCGCCACTCGCCGACGGTGGTTCCTGACGAGATGTTGTTGTTGCTCATGGCGGTCGAGGAAATGAAATCTGACATCATCGAGCTATCATCGGCTTGTGCGACTTGAGCCCCAGCATGACTTCCAAAATTATACATCGCTCTCGTATCCAGCGCGGTCGGATTGCTAATTCCTTGCGCCTGCAAGGTCATAGCTTCCTCTTTCATATACTGAGCCGCTGCGACCGCCTGTGTGGCTGGGTCCTGCTGCCCTGCCGTTCCTGATGTAATGGTACTCGCGAGGCCGGGGTTCGATGCCAGAGCCTTGCTCATTTCCTCGCTGTAAGTACCATTTGCCATCTGAAACGCGCCTGTGATGGTGTGCCCGGACCCGGTGGCCGTATAGACATTCTGACAGCCGGATTCTACCTGACACGTCGCCGCCAGAGCAGCCGGATTAACGCCGAGGGAAGATGCGTTGTCAGCGGCCTGATAGCCCCATGAGCGGCTATAGAGCGTTTGCAATGAATCCGATCCGGTTGAGACGGGCTGCGTGGTCTGAATCACTTTCCCGTCTCCGCCGATCTGCTGGACGGTCCCGGCCGGTACCGTAAAGTTCGGCAGGCCGACTTCCGGATAGACGACATGCGGGACTTCCGGGAGGCCGTTCGGCACTTCAATCGACTGCGCCTGGCACGAACCGCTGAGGCCAAGTCCGGCCGAGAAAGCCAGACCTGTAATCAAAAAGGATTGTTTGAAGGGCGGCGGCATTGAGCACTCCTGTGTTGGGGTGGTCAGTATCCGCCCGTAGTCTGCGACTTTGAGTATTGTCTGAACAGCGCTTATTGGCCCGAGGTGGTGTGTCCGTTTTGGACACACCTAAATCAGGTGATCGAGGATAATTCCGAAGACGGTTCCGCCCACGATCATGGTGGCGAACCATCCGGCCCGCTTGCTGATTTCGTCCCGTCGAACACGAGTGCCCGCCATCACGATCTGCGCTTTCATGCTTTCGGCGATTTCGCCTTTGACGGTTCCAAGGACTTCCGCGACCTTTGCCTTGACGGTCTTTTCGTCGATCTTCTGGAGCTGGCGAGAGGCTGCCACGCCTTCGTGAAGCGCCCGCCTGACTTCAATAACCTCCTCTGTTGCCGAGCGCGTGCATTGATCCAGCAGGCTCTCGCACTTGGCAACGCACTGCTCCATTCGTGTCTCGGCCTCTTGAAACAGCGCTCTATGCGCGGCCTCTGAGTGTTCACGGTCCTTAGTAAGGAGGTCCTGATGAAGATTGTTCATCTCCATCAGGATCATGAGGCCATCCAGAACCTTGGCCTCAGGTGAACGTGGCCGGAGCGTCCAACGATGCGTCTGCTCGCGTAGCGCATCCAGTGAGCTTTCAAATCTGGCCTGACAGTCAGAAATCCTCTGGGTAAGGCCGTCAGACATCACACGTCACTTTCGGCCGGAACAGGGAGGCCCTTAGGCATGTCTGGCAGGCGAGGCGCGCCTAGCTCTCGCAGGAAGACAGGGAAATCACGGCGGTACCACCGGTCAATCGCGAGACGGTCGAAGATCGAGCTGGTTGGGAAGCCTTCCTTTTGCTCGCCCTCGGCATACGCACGAAACGTGAGCGTTCGGTCACAGACGTCCTTCATGGGCTCGGCAGCCGGATAGAGGACGAGCTTTGCGCCGTTGTCCATGGCCTCGACAACTGCGGGATGAATGGCAACTTCTTCGAAGACATCATCCACGTCCAGAGAAGGAGGAATGAGGCCTTCGTTGAGAATGACTGCGGCGTTCCGGGGAGAGAACTTCTTGTTCGTCTGGAGGTCTTCCAGATAATCGAGATCTGCGCGTTCATGGCCGATGAGGAAAGCCACAGAGAGCGTGATGCCCATCATATCGAGGGCGCGTGTCAGTGATTCCGTGCGGATTAACTCATGCAGCGCTGTCCATCCGCCGCCGATGTCGAGAATGGCGTCATGGCGACTTTCCATGAGAGACTGGATCTTCTCTTCCAGCCATTTCCGCTGACGTTTCGTGTCACCGCCTGTGGGGCTTTTCGCATCATGGAAACTGGAAATGGAGTGCGACCGGTTCAGCAGGTCGGTGTTCCAGATCTCGGGGGTGCCGCCCTGCTCGTGGATCGTCTGAGCCAGAGCGTTGAGCAGGGTCGTTTTCCCGACCCGCTGGCGGCCAATGATCGTAAAAATAACCGGCTTGCGCTTGGGGGCTGCCTTCTGGTCGGCAGCGCTCGTAGCGGCTTTGGCGGCAATATCCTTGGTCATGGATGGTCGGCTCCTGATGAGGCAGCCCCCTCACTGTGAGGTGGGCTTCTCTTCCTCTTTCGGACGCCATAGTGCGGGGCCAGTCTGCGACTTAACCCTGCCGCGCAAAAAAAATCAGTCTGGCGTGAGCCTTCTCTTCTCTTCCTTACGTGCCCGAAGCTTTGCCCTGATGTGCTCCAGAGACTGGCGGCCCTCAGCAGAAATGTTCGTATGCGGGTCGGCGTCTCTGGAGGGCGATGGCGTTACGGCGACTGAAATGGCGGGCACCCGTGGCGTGTCGGCAGGTCGTGGCGCGACGGGTCTTTCCTCACGTTCCGCGTAATACTCTTCTACTGCGGCAGGCCGCCAGTCTGCCGGGGTTCGGCTCGGCGGTTCTGGCGTCTGATCGGGTGTGTCGTTTGCCGGTTTTCCGACTGTGATTCTCTCTCGCTCGCTCTTGAGGCGGGACCACATTTTTCTGATGGCCCCAAGTCCAACCGGAGAGAGCTCGACCTCCACACCATCTTTTCTCGCAGCTTTGGCGATCATCTCCCAGGTGGCGATCTTCGCATCGCGAAGTTCAGACACGATGTCCTGATTATTTCTCAACCACTGATAGACGGCTTTCGAATGCGGCTGAGCGGGGCGTGTCTTGTGTGCCTCCTGGATCTCTCTCAGTGCCTTGGACATGCTCACTTTCGCCCCCGCTTTGTGTCCATTTCGGACACACCTCTCACGCTGCGCCGTTTTCACGGCCTCTGGTGTATCGAACCTCTTTCGCAGGCGAGGCATCTCCGTGTCAAGTTCGAGGCGTCATAGAGGCGACTACGAGGCATCTACGAAGCGATTTCGAGGCGTTCTCGAAGCGACTACGAGGCGAGATTGAGAATTAACGAGGCAACTATGAGGCAAAGAAAAGAGCTTCTTCATAGACCATTGCACCGTTGGTGCGGACGGCTTCGCCGCGCAGGGAGAAAGAAGAGGGGTAGGTGTATCAATCTGATAGACCTCACCGTGTTTGAAAGCGGCGCTTCGGTCTCTCGGTGCAGTCGCAGATCAAGCGGTCATCATGGCTTTCGAAAGAGGAATACCAGTCCGTCTCATCGGGAGGTGGAACCCCTCAACAGGAGTCTGACGTGCCAAGAAAGCAGAAAGCTATATCGCCCCCCCTCGTCGCTGATGTGGACTACGTCGAAGCCGCGCAGTTCCGTTTCAACGACACAACTCTTCAGACTTTCGTAAAAGATGGCGAAGTCTGGTTTCGGATGCTGGAGGTGTGTGAAGCTATCGCACACAGCTCGCCTGCCGTTGCAGCTCGTGGGCTTGATGACGACGAAAAGCGGACGATCGCGCTACCATCCTCAGGTAGGATTCAAAATCAGATCGTTGTTAGCGAGAGCGGTCTCTATCACTTCCTGATCAAGTCACAGCTTCCGCTTGCGGTCGCCTTTCGTCGCTGGATTACCAAAGAAGTTCTCCCGAGCATCAGGCGGAATGGATTTTATTCACGCCCAGGAGTGGAACTGGCGATCGCGGGAGGTCAATCAGTGGACCCCGCTGACCTTAAGCGCCTTCAGGCAATGCGTCGCCTACCGGGCCGGTATATGGTTCTGAGTTTGCCGGATCGGCCTTTGCATGTTGAAGCCCGTGATCTGGACGAAATCCTTGTCGAGGTTGATCAGGCCGATGTGCAGGCGTTGGTGAGTTCTGCCCAACTCGTCGGATCCCTGTGGCGGAACTTCCGAACCGAGGACGTCATCATGAACAAGGCCGTGACCGAAAACTCCTGCGGCCAACAGCTTGATCAGGCCATCTCTCTGAGCACTCGACTGGCGCAATGGGTGACGCAGGCGGCAACCACCGCACAGAAGGAGAGGGAACGGCCTGACGCTTTGACGAAATGATCTCAGTCGCATGAGGGCTTTCTATCCTGCCCTCATGACAGATCAGACCCAGACCCCCGACCGCGCTCCCGAGACCGATGTTTCGGATCGGGAGCTTCTTCAGCATCTTCTCGCGCGCTCTGACGAGCAGGGAGAAGAGATCCGGTTCATCAGCGAAAAGCTGAGTATCCTGATTGAGCTTCTGACCCCCTCGGAGAAAGGTGACGGCCCGACACTGGATGATATTCTCGCGCGCCTGGTCGAGCTGATGAAGGATCAGGAGCCGGTCATCAGGCGCATCGACCATACGACCGCCCGCAACAACGATCTGCTTGAAGGCCGCAAGGTTCGCCCGAAAGCAGAGGACGGCCGCCCGTCATGATGACCTTCCGCAAGATCTCGGCGGAATGTAACGGCCGGTTCGTGGCCGCCTACTTCACCGAGGGCGCGCCGGATCCGGAGCACGATTTTCGCACGGACACCGGCAAGGTGCCTGACGGAGATGGTCAGCGCCTCACGAACTACTACCTCGGCCGGGATGGTCGGGCCTCGTTCAATCCGGGCATGAGCCAGAAGATGGCGGACGTGCTCGGCGTGGATCGGCGTGCCATGCCGACGACCGAAACACTTGCGGCCCTGTTTGAAGGCAAGCGCGCCGACAATGGCGAGCAATGGTCTCAGGCCAAGCGGAAGATCAGCGCCTACGACCTGACCATGGCCCCGCACAAATCGGTCACGCTGGCTGCCGAGTTCGCGCCAACACAGGCCGAAGGGGCCGCCATCTGGAACGCAGTGCAGCGGGCCAATGACGCGACCATGCAGTATGTGGCCCGTGAGCTGGGCTTTGCCCGACGCGGCCATGGCGGGGAAGACGGAGAAGAGGCTGGGGAGGTCGCCTGGACGTCCTACCGGCACCGCACGTCTCGACCGACCCTGACCCTGCATGATGCCGAGACCGATACGACCTACCTGCGCGAGGCTCCGACCGGGGGCGATCCGCAGATGCACATCCATAATTCGCTCTACAATGTCGTTGTCACCGACAGCGGCCATGTGGGGTCGCTGGATACGAAGCGCCTGCGGTCCCGCGTCCACGAGTTCGGAGCCTTCTTCCAGGCGGAGCTGGCGGATGAGCTGCGCAAACTCGGGATTGCGCAGTCCTACGACGCCAAAGAGCAGGCGACTGTTATTTCCGCCGTCCCGCAGGAGGCCTGCGACGCGTTCTCCAGCCGCACGGCCGAGGTGACACGGGCCGCGCGAGCCTATGCCGAGAAAGAAGGTCATGACTGGAACGCCATGACGGCCGAGCTGAAGAACAAGATGCTCAAAGCCGCCAGTCTGGCGCACCGGCAGAAGAAGAATGAGTCCGCCGACGACGTTCAGGCCTGGCGCGAGCGCGCCGGCGAGATCGGGTGGGAGCATCACAGCGTTCTCGATACAGCCGAGGCTCCTGCGCTCACGGTCGCCGAGCGACACGAGCAGGCCTATGCGTTTGCGGCCAGGCACCTTGGCAAGGAGTTCGAGACGGCTGCCGTGCTCGATCACGACAAACTGCGGATGTATGCGGCACGCGGCCTCATCGGCGCTGGGATCTCAGGTGGCATTGAGGACATTGATCAGGTCGTCAAACTGATCGAGGACAAGGGCCTTGAGGTCCGGGGCGAGCAGGTCAGCCTTGTGTCGTGCGTAAAGAATGATCGGGTCCGCGTGACCAACACCGCCCAGATCCGGGTCGAAGAGACGCTCGCCAAAGAAGCTGTGCGGGCCTCGGCGGATCGCAGCGCTTCCCTTTCGGATGCCCAACTCACCGAGGCCATCGAGCGCTGCGACCTCGATTTTGACAACGAGCACGGCCAGTCCCAGAAGGCGGCAATCTATGCCCTGGGGAAGGCCGGAAAGATCTCGATGCTCACGGGCGTTGCCGGCTCCGGTAAGACAACGCTGCTTCAGCCGCTTGTGGATGCCTGGAAGCGCGATACCCGGTTTTCGGAGAAGGGCCGTGAAATGATCGGCCTTGCAACGGCCTGGCGTCAGGCCGATGCGCTTGGCGATGCCGGCATCCATCAGCGTTACGCCATGATGCCGTTCCTCAGCCGTCTTGAGAAAGGCGAGCAGACGGTGGACGAGAACACGGTGCTGGTCATTGACGAGGTCGGGCAGATCGCACCGCGCCAGATGCTTCAGCTTCTGGAACTTCAGCGAGCGAGCGGCTGTACCATCAAGGCCCTCGGGGATCGGGAGCAGGCGCAGTCCATTGAAGCCGGTGATACCGTCGAGATCCTGCGTAGGGTTCTGGCCAAGGAAGACATGCCGGAATTGCTGTCCACGGTCCGCCAGACGACCGCCCGCAATCGTGAGATTGCCGGACTGTTCCGTGGCGAGAAACCCGATGCGGATGCGCTGGAAGCGCTTCGACCCAAAGGGAAGGCCGCCTACGCCAACAGGGACGAGGAAAACTCGGACGATCCCCGCAACGCCTTTCACCTCGAAGAGGTGCGCCGCGCGATCGACATGAAGCGAGAGGATGGCACGATCCGGCTGGTCGGCGGCGATCAGGACGAAGTGCTGCAACAGATTGCCGAGCTGTATGTCACACGCCGCGACGCCCTGGCCGCGTCCGGTTCAACGCGTGGCATCAGCATGTCGGCCCTGACCAATCAGGACGCGGCCGATCTCAGCCGCGCCGTCCGCAGGATCCTGCAGGAGCGTGGGGAGATCTCCCGCGATGAGGTCAAGCTCGATGCGGTCGATCAGCGCGGCGAGGCCTACGAGCTTCAGGTTGCGGCCGGGGACAGGTTGCGCCTGTTCCGGCGCACCTGGGGGGCGGTCGAAGGGAAGGGGACCACCGTTGGCAACAACGGCGATGTCGTGGAGGTTGTCTCTCACGGCAAGGACGGCCTGCGCGTCCGGATGAAGGATGGTCGGGAGGCAGATGTTGAGTGGCGTCGGCTGAAGGATCACAAGACCGGCCGGATCCTGCTTGGCTTCGGTCATGCCATGACCATTGATGCCGCCCAGGGCCTCACGTCTGACGAACATATCAACGCGCTTCCGCGAGGTGTCGCGACGGCAACCGGGTTCACGTCCTACGTGGCGGAGAGCCGCGCCAAGGGCACGACCTGGACGATGATCTCGGACGGCGCCACGTTCGAGGCCGTGCGTAATGGCCGGGCACTTGGCGACACGACCGAAATCACCAGTGACGATCTGTGGAACCATGTGGCCAAGGGCATGTCCAACAAGCCTTATAAGGCGCTTGGCATGGATCTGCCTTTTACGTCCCAGGAGGAACGGGAGAAGCACGTTCAGGAACTGATCCGTCTCGGCAAGATGCAGGAGGAGATGGCGCAGGAGGGCCGGGACTACGGGCGCGAGGTCGCGGACCGGGTTCAGGCGATCGCGGTGCAGAAGACAGCGGGACCGAGGCTGAAGGAACTGGACCGGCAGATAGAAGAGCTGCTGGCGCAAAACACGGCCTCCGTGTCTCACGCGGAGCAGGCGCTTCGCGAGAGCCGGATCATGATGACCAGAGCCGCCTCGCCAGCGGTGTGAGTCGCCCCCGCTTGGTCTTATAGCGGCTGTTTTCTAGCCGTCCGCACCGAAACTCAATGGCCATCCCTGGACGGCCATTGAGGGTATCGTGGCGTAATCTTTCAGGCCTGAAGCCTCTCGCCCACTCTTCGGAACGCGGTGAGGATCTCTTTTTCGCTTTCCCCTTTCGCTCCGGACGTATTGGCTGGAAGGGCTCTGAGCTGATCGCGTGTCGCCAGAACCAGCACAGCACGACGACGAGGCGTCCGCCCCGTCCTGCTCCCGACCAGGCGCTCCAGTTGTTCAATCTTCCCCAAAAAGGCCCCATCCATGGGCTGCGCAGGCACAAGGCTTTCATCCTTGTTGTCGTCGCGATGGAAGCGGCCCCAGGCCAGCATCCCGGCAAACGGCGTGCTTCCGTCCGCCTGTCCCTGTGTCGTCGCCGTCCGCAGGTAAGACGCGATTTCCGTCAGGTGCGTGCTCACATCGCCCATGAGGGCCTTGCTGTCCCGGTGGTTCTCATTCGCAATCCTGCCGATCAGGACCTTGACCTCTGGCGGGAGATCCGAGCTGGCCGTCTCGATCTGGAAGTCGCCGTTTTCCAGCGTTTCGACAATGCCCCATGTCTCGGCGTCCGGATCCACACCGTGTCCGGACTTGGGAGATGGGAGCATGACCGGACGGGCGCGGCGGACTTCGCCGGAGCGTCCATTGATGTCGGCAAAGAACGTCTTGGAATGAATGACGCGGCCGCCGAACATCGTCACGGCCTCACCCTCAATCAGACTTTGCAGATCATTCCAGGGCAGGCGGGAGACTTCGCGGACCTCAGCGCCTGAGCCGTTGTAATAGCCGTAGCCATCATTCTCCACGCGGGTTGCCTGTGTCACCTCGACCTTGTCGGCCTGCTGTTCCAGCCATTCGCGCGTCTTCATGGCATCCTGAAGCCGCAGCGCATGGGTGAGGTTCGCATTGCCAAGAAGCGAGAAGGCCTTTTCGCCAATCCGGGCTGTCAGGCCGGGCAGATCCTGAAACGAGATCCAGAACATGCAGTTCAGGCCACGGCCCATCGCGAGCATCCGGTCCATGCCGTCCGTGACATAGGCGGCCAGCTCGTCAAAGAAGATCTGGAATGGCGCATCACCAGCTCCGGCCTTCAGCTTGAACACTTCGCTGGCAGAGCCATGCAGCTTTGCCCCGAGGAGCTGGGCCATGACACCGCGCAGCGAGGCCACGACGATCTTGCCCAGGCCCGCCAGACTGTCTGACGAGTTTTCCAGCGATGGCAGGATGACGATCAGGATGCGGCGGTTCAGGACCACGTCGCGCATGATGATGTCGGCCGTCTCGGCACTGAAGATATGCCCCAAGCTCACGCCAAGCTGTGTGAAGACGCGCGAGAAATACATCTTGGCATAGCCGTGCTGCTCGGACGGCTTGTTTTCCTTCTGGGCGTTCCACTCCAGAGAAGAGTCATAACCGGGCAGCTCGCCAAGATAGGCCTGAAGCGGCCAGAGCACATCGTCCGGAATATCCTCGACCCTGCGCTCGATGGCCTGATTGGAGCCGGGATTGCGAATGAGGAAAACCTTGTGCCGGGCGAGGGTGCCGATCCAGCGCAGGTCGGTCGCATAGCGGATGGCGTCGATATTGATGGGGATGCCGTGCGTGTCGCGCATCCAGACGAGGGCCGGAACCACTGTGCCGATGAGGCCGACAGCGCGGTCGCGGAAGACGCCATTGGAATCATTGGCCGACTGTTCGCCGAGCTGGCTGACCAGCATTTCGCGGATGGCGTCCGCATTTCCGGTGGCAAACGGATTGAAGGTGTTGGAATCCCGTGTGCCGGAAGCGGCGAGGAAGTTCAGCGCCAGCACCTGGTCATCGAGCCCAAACCGCCGTGCGAGGGCCAGCACATCGCCATAGACCGTGTTGTCGCCTTTGGCGTCCACGAGGATGCAGCCGGAGCCATGGGCCAGGGCGTTCGTCATCAGGGAGACAATGGCCGTGGTCTTGCCGGATCCGGTGGTGCCCGGAATGGCCGCGTGTTGCCGGGCCGCGTCCGAGGACATCCAGAGCTGGCGGCGGGTCCGGGCTTCCGTGCCGAGATAGAGAATGCCGTTGGCCTGACGGGCCTTGCGATCCTTGGGGTTCAAATCGTTCGCATCCTTCAGCCCGCTATAGCGTGGCATGTGAAGCGGAAGACGCTCAGGACGGAGGACCACCCAGGCCGCGACGGCCGGGGCCGCGAGGATCAGCGCGCCATCTATAGCGGGCACGAACCAGCCCAGGCCGACCCCGACGAAGCCAAGCCATCCGGCCAGAGGGGAACGCAGCTCTTCCTTCGTTTTCGTCCAGAACGGGCGGGTATCGCGATATGTCTTCCCCCGCTCGACCTGCTGATGCCCAAGGGGGGCACCAATCTTTCGGGCCGTCATGGTCTCAGTTCTCCAGCCCAAATGGCGAACCGGCCTGTGCCGGCGCGGGTGCTGGCGGCGGCATTTCCAGATGGGCGGGCTGATGCAGCGCCTTTAGGATCTGCTGTGGTGCCGTGGGTGCCGCAGCTTGCGGCTGAGTCTCCAGCGGGCCGCTGGAGGGCAACGGCGGAAGAGGCGCGGATTCCGGCATGGTGGGAGCCGACGCGTGCAGGCCGCCAAAAGTATATAACAGACCGGCACAGACGACGGCTGTTGCGGCAACCGGCAGGAAGCGGCGGATCCGGCCCGGTGCGACGGCCTGAGTTCCAGCCGGGGCGATCTCGGCCTGAGCGGCCGCGAGCGGCAGGGCTTGCGGAAAATGGAGATGGATCGGGGCTGTGTTTCCCTCTTCGATGTCGAGCGTGAGGGGAGCGTTCTGGCCGTGCTGGAGAATGATGCGGGTCATGAAACTGTCTTCCAAGTGGAGCGGAGCGTGGAGAGGGCGCGATCAAGCACCGGGATGTAGAGGGGGCGACGCAGACGCTGTTCCTCGGACCAGTGGGCACGGGCGCCAGCGGCTTCGATCCGGGGATTGGGATGCACGTCTTCGTTCGGGTTTTCACTGGGGTAGCCCAGAGAGTGCAGGGCATACCAAAGCGGCCGGTCGATCAGCTTGACGATGGCGAAGGCGGGCGGCGCCAGCACACCAGCCTCAAAGCGGGCATCGCACAGAAGCGTCATAAGCGCGGTCGTGGTCCAGCCGTGACGGTCACAGCTCTGCGCGATCGTGGCCTGCACATCGGGATCTGCAAGGAAGTCCTGCGCGTTCTTCAGGACCTCTGCGGGCACCTTCAGGCTGACCTTCGGGCCGGTATCCCCATCAAGGCCTGCGTCTGCCAGACCTTCTGACAGTTGACCGAGCAAGGTCATGGCCTCATCGCGACGCTTGAGTTTGTGCAGCGCAAAGGCCGCAAAGAGCACCTGGGCCGCAGGTGGGGTCGCGATGGGTCCGGCCGTTGTGTAGTGCGGGCCAAGCTGACGCTCGAACGCTTCCTGCGCGCAGACCTCACTGAAACTGCCATCGGCGGCCGTGGCAAAGCGGCTGCGCCATTCGTCAGCCGTCAGGGCCGGGTCGGCCGGAAGAGGTGCCCCGGTGGACGGCGCAACAAGCCGGGTGATGCGGCGCTTGGCGAACCCGCGCAGGGTCGGAAACATTTTTGCCTGCACGGCAATCAGGCCTTCGAGATCGAGGACAGCCCGCAGCGCCTTGTTCTCCCCGAAGAAGAGACACAGACCTGCGCAGATCCCCCCGACCAGGACTGCAACCCACCGGAGCTGCAGACCGACGATGGACAGGCCGTAATAGAGCTGGATCAGGCGAATGGACGCCGGATGGTGCAGGGCTTGGTGAAGCTGGAGGTTCAGACGCGCAAGGTCAGGCGTAGGCGACAGGATGCCGATCTGCCAGATCAGGCCCTTGCAGTAAAAACGGCTGATCTCTGTGTGGAAGGTTGACCAGACCATATAGGCCAGGACAACGCTGCCGAGCAGCGCAACACCGGCCAGCATCAGGGTGAGTTCTCCTGACGAGCGCGAGCCTGAGGACCGCGAAGCTGTGCCACTCATGCCGGGTCTCCTTGATGGCTGGTTCGGATCAGGGTCTGGGAAATCTCGTAAAAGCGCTTCAGATAGGCCGTGCCAAAGCGGGGCGTGTGGGAGTGATAGCCCGCGACGGCCTGCCAGAGATCACCCCGGGCCTTGGTCATTTCCTGCCCGAGGATCCAGCCACCCGCTTCAAGATTGGCGCAGGAGTTATTCCGCAAGGCCGCGTAGGCGCGGGACGGGGTAGTGTGCCAGTGCCGCGCAATCTCGGGGACGTGGATCGTATTGACCTGCATGGGGCCAAGATCGGACGTCCCGTTCGTATTCTGTACGGCCTGTCCGGGATGACCGCCTTCGACATAGAGCAGGACCAGCATGACGCCTGCTGGCACATGCGCGTTATGGGCTGACTCTTTGAGGCAGGCTGCGATCTGGCGTCCGCCATCGTCCTCGGCCGAGGCAGCTGGGGCTGCCATGAGGGCCGCGAGGGCCAACGGAAAGAAAACTCGGGTTTTCATGCGGCTTGCTCCTTCTGGACGGAGACTGGCTGAAGACGCGCCATGCTCGCCTGCCAGAGGCCGTTCAGATCGCACAGGTTGATCTGCCCGTTCTGAACCGGGAGCGCGTCCAGCACATCGAGCAGGCAGAGCAGGACCGTGACGGCTGACTGCGCGTCATGGTCGAGGACGGTCACGCCAAGAGCGGCTTCAGGATCGTCCGCCAGCTTTAGCCCGAAGCCGTGCCGCGTCATTTCAAACCACAGCGCCTCGGCAGTAATCAGGAACGCAGGCAGGAAGCCGCTGCTGGACGCCGCGACCGTACTGGCACAGGGGGTTGAGTTGGTGGCATCGCTCAGAATGACGCTGAGGCCCTTGCGGTCGATGGCCCGGACCAGAACGTCCGACAGGAGCGTGACGGCAGGAGACGGTGTCATCCGTAGCGCCTCCGCTTCCAGGTCGGCCGCCCGGACCGGACGGGGCCGGTGATGAGGCGACGGACGGTTCTGAGGGCAGCCGGCAGCGTCAGACCAAAGAAGCTGATCGTTGCAAACAGGGCAGTGCCCAGAACGCCGATATACAGCGTCGTCCAGCTCCAGTACGTGACGGTCACAAGGAGCGGGAGACAGGCCCGGCCATCAAGGATGGCCAGACGGACAGGTTGTGCGGTTGCGCGCCACATCAGGCGTCTCTCCTCCAGGCATCGTTGGCCGTCTTTTCAGTAATCAGCCCCTCTTCCAGGGCTTTGCGGATAGCGACGGCATAGCTCTGACCGTCGCTCTCGATGGCCTGCGCCACGAGGTCGGGCCAAAGCTCGCTTTCGGTTCGCATGAGCTGACGGCGCAGATCCTGATGAAAGGTCAGGTACTCGCGCACGGCCACACGGCCCCCGCCGACCCGCTCCAGAAGACGCTGGTTGATGACGAAGCGCAGGGACTGCGCCAGCGCGCTCACGAGGTTGTCGCGTTCGGCCCGTGGGCACAGCGCAATGGCACGCTGGATCATGAGCGGGCCGTTATCGGCATGAATGGTGGTCGAGAGCTTCCCGCCCGTAATGGCGCAGTTGATGGCCGCTTCCATAGTGGGGCCGTCACGACATTCGCCAAGGACCAGATCCGAGTTTTCACGGCGCATGGAGCCCTCGACAAACAGGGGCGGTGTCAGATTGGGCGGGCGGATCTCGGTCTGGGTAATCCGGTTGCCATTCGGCGGCTTGAGGCTGTCGAAAAGGAACTCGATTGGCTGCTCGCCTGTGGAAATGTTGCACGAGACGGTCGGATCCATCAGCCGATCATGGATCAGCCCGAACTGTAGCGTGGTTTTGCCCGATCCCGTCGATCCTCCCGTGAGCACCATGCCGCTTCTGAGCAGGTTGGTGTCGCGGATCTCCTGCTCGACCCGCTGCTCATCCAGACTGGCTGGCAGGGTCGGGATGGGCCGAAAGACCAGATTCATGCCTGGGCCGCGCATGGTCTGCACGGGAAAGATGTTGATCCGAAAGCGCAGGGACTCACGGCGGTTGAGCGTGACGCTATAGGCCGTATCGAGCTGAAGGCTGATCAGGACACGCGCCGAGCCGTCCGCGCCATAGACGTGATCCACGATCTGCTTGAGATCCAGCGATGTCGTGGGGTCCATGGTGGCGTAGCGGTTGCGGCCATGAACCGTCAGCGTGGCGCGATGACCGGTCAACAGGTCAATCCGCGACGCGCCGAGGCCATGCGCCCATTTCAGGAAGTCATCGAGACCGGGCGCATGTTTCCGGGCTTCAGCAACCCACGGATATTCGCGCTTCGCCCGTTCGTGCGCCCAGGTTTCGGTGTCGCGCAGTTTGAGGACGGCGCTCATCGGCAGTCCTCCGGATAGGCAACGCGGGTGCGGGCCTGAAGACCGGGCTGCCCGGTGATGCGGATCACGCGGTCGCCAAGATGCAGACTGTCGCCGCCGCCCACGGCCTGACGGTTCTCGAAGACCACGCGTGGCTCTTCGACACGACCGGCCCGGAGAAGGACGCGGTAGCGGGCCATGCCCGTGATGTCGCGCTGAAGTCGGGAGAGATCGGACAGGTAGATCTCATCAGCCACCTTTTCTCCGGAGGCCCAGCCTTCAGCCACCCAGTCGTTCCAGTGCCGCACTTCCTTGTCGGTGTGTGGCAAAGCGGATGAGGCCGGATGACGTGGCTTGTTCCAGAAGCGGACCAGATAGGTGCGCCAGTTCGGTGCGGCAGAGGTGAGCTGCGCCTCGCGGGTAATCTCGAAGACACAGCGGCTTTCATGGGCGATGGTGCCGGTGTCGTTCAGGGCGAAGGCCATCTGCGCCTGACTGACGATCGGGGGCTGCATCAGCGTCTGGCCATCACCGACCGGCAGGACGAAGGGACGGAAATCAAAGGTCGTGTCGAGGATCGGTTCGTTATGGCGCAGCATTTCATTGATGGCGAAAGAGCGCGCTGCCTGTCCGCCCTGTGCGCCGTAGGTCAGCGCGGCCTGACGGATCTGCTCGCGTCGGCCCGGCTTGAGATCGTCGCCGGCTTCATCGTTCGGCCGCGCGTCCTGCAAGGCTTCGAGAGACGGCGGGGCCTCGCCGCCTGTGATGCGGTCGAGCTGAAGCGCGCCCGTGACCGGGGTGTTGGCCGGATTGCCCAGGGCCTCATCATTGGCGTTGACCTGATCCGCGCCTGGTTCAGGCGGGTTTGGCATGGAAACGAGCGTTCCGCTCCGGGCTGGCGGAGGAAGAGAGCTGGTGGACGGCATGATGGTGCCGTTGTCGGCCGCACCTGCGAGGGAGGGGAATGCGAGAAGGGCGGCCGTTGCGAGGCCGCAAAGCAAGGCGCGATCAGCCATGGTACGTCACCGAGATTGCGTGGGAGAGGGGATCGACAGAGACGGTGGCCTGTTCTCCCGCCTGCTCGCCGAGCGTGCGCAGGTGGTCAATCACCGGGGCCACGGCATTGATCTGGACAATCACCTTCCGATGCGGGCCGAACGCGGTCACGCTGTAGCCGATGTCCTTGCCGAGTTTGCGCACCGCAGGCTCAAGCGGGCCTTGCCAGACAAACCAGACCTGTCGCTTGAGGTCAGCCGGAAGGCCGGGATCCGGCGTCATGGGCGGCGGGGTAGGGCGCAACGTGCCGAGCTGGGCCAGATCCGCGTCGGTCGTGGCAATGGCGCGTTGCAGCGCAAGCTCGGGATTGGCCATGCCTGTTGTCGCGACAGGCTCGGGCGGTTTGGTGGCGCAGGCCGAGAGGGCCAGCAGAAGAACGGGTGTCAGAAGGTAGTGGTGTCGCATGGATCCCTCCAGATGTTGGAAGGATCATCGCGGGTCGATCTGCGACTTTCAGAAAAAACTTTACGGCGGTTCATCGCCACTCAGTGATAAGTCTTGTTTACCCCGATGTTTTTTGTGTTGCTTTTGTTGAACATATGTTTGACAGATATTTTTAGTAAGTCGGTCCCATAGAGAAGATACGCGAGTGCCAGTGAGTGCCGCAGAGTAAAGAGAGATCCCGACACGATGCCCCAGATCACTGCAAACACAGCCCATTTCGGAATGCGGCTCGAAGCCGATTTCAAAGAAGAGTCTTTCAGGAAGGTCAAGGAACTCGGAACGACGCCTGCTGACCTGTTTCGGGACGTTCTTGAATATGTCGTCAGAAACAACCGTCTGCCGATCCGCAAGGAAGTCGTGAGCGACGATGACGCCGTTCTTCTTGATCTGGTCAAGAAACGCCTGAAGAACCCGGGGGAAATTATGAGGAACGTGAGCCTTGACGATCTACTCTCTGGACATCCCGGAAGTCGTAAGGGATGAACTGTACGCTCTGGATTATAGCGTTGCAGAACGGTTTGTAAAAAAACTTCGCAAGATCCTGCACAACCCCCATGTTCCAAAGAACAAGCTACGCGGTTTACCGAACTGTTATAAAATCAAACTGCGTGATGATGGCATCCGGGGCGTTTATCAGGTGCATGATCAGGAGATCAGAGTGCTTTTGATCGCTGTCGGCAAGCGCGACAAAAGTGCAGTTTATGAAACTGCAAAAATCCGATTGTGAAAACAGGGGGGCTCTTGCCCCCTTCTTTTGTCGGTGTGGCCTAAGCCGCCGCCCGTTGTTGCTCATCCATGGCTTCCAGGCGCTCGTACAATCCCCCAGCAATCCCCTGGCCTGACAGGATTTCCTCGACCAGAGCATCCATGACCCCCTGCTGAGCCTGTTCGTCCTGAAGAAACGAGCTTTTCATCGCCAGAGCCTTGCGGCGTGCCAGTTCCTTTTCCGCACTCCCGCCTGGAAACACGATGGCAAGGCACCGCAAAGCGCGACTTGAGGGCATCCGGGCAAAGAGACGCGAGCGCAGCGCTGTATCGTTCGGCGTGCTGGAGAAGGCCCAGAGTTCAATGGGGCCGAGCACATTGACCAGAAGCTGCTCGTATTTTCCTTCGGCCGCGTTCATCACCACGAAGAACGGCGCACCGTTGCGGCCTGGACCGGGCAGGCGGTTGCGGACCACATAGGCGCTGGCAGGCGTGAGCTTGAAGTTCTCGATCATCTCGTTGGCCTCGCGCTCGTCGCCGCATTTCAGGATCCAGCGGGCCGTGGACTGGCCGACGAGATCGGCGCTGAAGTCGCCGCTGCGCTGGCTGATGAACGAAAGCTGGACGTTGTGCTTGCGGCCTTCACGAACGTCCCGGATCGCCTGCTTATCAACCTGCGGGGCCTCCTTGGGACGATGCCATTCTTCGAAATCGAGGCGCTTGATCGTCTCCTTCATCTCGGTGAAGCGGCTGCGATGATACTCCCGCACATTGTCCGGCATGACCGGCAGATCCGCATATTCCGGATGCAGGAAGAAGTTCCGGCCGATCAGGTAACGGCCGAGCATATACATCAGGGCCGTCTGCCGGTTTGCACTCTCTGATCCCTGTGGCGCGACACGGGCCAGGTCCAATACGATAATCCGGGCATCACCGAGATCAAGCTGGGTCGGCTCGGAGAGCGTCGGATATTTCTTAATCGCCGCCATAATATAGCGCTCGAACGCATCAATGAGCGTCTCGTGTGTTGGCAGGATGATCTTGGAATAGCGATTGAAGATCTCCGGCGCGCGGGCCGCGGCAATCAGATCCTGAAGAACCGGAACGGCGTGACGTTGGGCAATCCCCGCCAGACGATGCTCGCCCGCAGCGATCAGGGCCGTCACCACGTCACGCCACCAGGTCGGATCCGCGCTGTCGAGATCGCCTTCGGCCGCAGCATGGTGCGGGAGCTGGAGGCCGAGGTGGTGGATGGCCTCATCCACACTGGGTTCGATGCCCTCGCGGTAGTGCTTCGGATTGCCGCCGGCAACACCCGTGCACTGACGATAGGCCTCCGCAATCACGTCACCGACGAGCTGATCCATGCCCTCGAACGGGTTGCCATCCAGCGGCGTGGCCAAGAGCGACACGAAGTTGTCGATGGCGACCTCTTCAAGCGGCAGCGGATATTCCAGGCCCACCTGAAGGTCGAAGATATTGACCTCAAAGCCGGGCGCCATCTGCATTTCCACGAAGATGGCCTCATGGGCACGATCCGGCCCGAGCGCGTTGCGGACCATTTCGATAAAGCCGAGAGACGCATGGCCGATGTCCAGCTTCGCCAGCAGCGGCAGCTTGACGCCATTATTGCCCATGGCCGCAGAACTCAGGAGCAGGCCGAGAAGAATGGTGTTTCCGAGCACGGTCTTACCGCTGCCTGGAGGGGCGACGATAATATCCGCGATATGTTCACGGACACCGCCGCCAGTCGGATCGAACGGCCAGATCCCGCCATCGGGCTTGCGAAAGAGGATGGAACCTTGCGGGAAGGGGGAGGCGCTTCGCATCCACGGCATCATGCCCATGGCATCCCCCAGAGGCGCAAGAGCCGGGGTGGCCGTGGAACCCAGAGAAAGCACCGGCACCGACCCCATGGCGGCCTCAAGCGGGTCGCCCGGAACACGGGTGGTCTTGCAGCCGCCCCAGCTTTCGAGGCCCTGGGACAGATCGGCCGCACGGCGACGCAGCAGCTTGTCTTCGCCGACCGGTGCCCATGTGCTGGCGGTCATCCGCATCCGGACGGAATTATGATTTTCCGTCTCGCGCATACGTTTGATGGCCTGAAAAGCCCGCGTGATGTCTTTGTTACCCGGAAACATACCAAGCATGGTGGCCCCTGTTTCCTTGATAGCGAACGCGGCTTTGCCACCGCCTTCGAGGATCATGGAACTGCGCCAGGGCAGACGCTTGCGGCCCAGAGTGTTGAGCAGTTCCGAGAACGGGCGCGGATCCTCGGGGCCGAGAAGCATGTCCACGGGCGCATAGGTGTAGTCACCGACCGTCACGAGCTGGCCGCCCTGATTTTCGGCATCCGCGTTGAAAATCTGATCGCGCAGGGACGGCCAGAGCAGGTTTTCGGTCTTTTTGCTCTGTTTTTCGTCATCCGGAAGACGCGGCATGACAGGGTCGCCCACCAGCGTGGGCTTCCAGCCGCTTCCGGCCGTCTCTCGGTAGAGCGTTTCACGCGCCAGCGTGATGGATTCATCGGCCCGTAGCAGTGTTGTGGAGATGCCGAGATTTGACATGCTGTCCTGCACACGCGCCACAAACGCATCATGTCGGCCTGCCATGAGTTCGGAGCGCAGTGTGAAGCGCTGACCGCTCCCCGCTTTTGGCCAGGCCTTGACCTGATCTTTCCGCTCCGCCGCCACCTGTTTCTTTTCTTCGCGGGTCAGCACGGCGGGTCGGGTCCACAGGATGTAGCAGGCATCTTCCCACCGCATCACCTGAGGCCACCGCAGGCGGCGCTCATTGATGATGTCGTGGAAGTCGGCATTCATCATGCGCGAAATCTGCTCACACCCGTTGAGTGCCAGCAGATCCACGGCGACGCGGGCCTGATCCGGGTCGGAGATATACCAGCCTTCGATCACATGACCGGTGCCCTCGAGCAGGCCCTGAAGTTCGATGCGCTGCTGTTCGGCGACGGCCTCCACGTCTGCACGCGAGCACATGGTGCGCAGACCATTGACGCGCAGGACAGAGACATACTCGCCCCGGAGTGTCACGAGCCGGTCCTGATGGACGGCGTCCGTATGATTGGTCTCGACATCGCAAAAGGATTCGAGGGGCTGACGAAGGAAGAGGCTCGCGCTGGCAAGCAGTTCGGTCAAAAAGCCAGACATTGGAAACTCCGCGTCAGGATGGGGTGAGAGCAAGGGCCTTGTCGAGAAAGGCCGGATAAACGTCAGCGCCAGCGTCGAGCAGTCTGCCGGTCGGCAGAATACGAAGGCCTGCGCGGAGCAGATCGAGATTGCGTCGGACGGCTTCATCGGCGCTGCCACACAGGCGCATGGCCGTTGTGACCTGACGGATGGAGCCCGATTGCAGCCGGTGCTCGGCTTCAGCGCGCCGACTTTCGAGCAGACGCAGGAGCGTCATGGGCGTGCGGAAGGAGGGGGAAAACTGCGTGCCAAGCAACGGGTCCGGGATAGCCTTGAGGATGGTTTCCCAGAACTGGCGGTCAGACTGACCCTGCTGACGGGCCATCAGGCGGAGCGTCTGATGGGCGGTCCGGGCGAGAAACATCAGGCGCGACTGAGACATCTCGGGCCACCAGACGAGCATGGCTTCGGCGTCGATGGCTGCACGCGATGTGTCCTGAAGAAGATTGCACACCTGGCAGACCCTGAGACCGGCCCCTGAGGAGGGACCGGTCCATGGGAGACCTGCACCGGGCGACGGCAGGCCGCAGCACGCGCAGGTAAACGCGCCATCCGACCCGTCTTTCCCGGGCCGGATCTCCTGGTCGAGACCAGGCTGGAGGAAGAACGGATCGGAGGTCATGTCGGCTTACTGGAACTGGTAGCTCTTGGCGGTATTGCTGATTTCAGCATTCCCGTTGGAGGCCGTGTTTGCAGAGTTGTTGATCCACTTCGGACCCGTTGCCGCCACACCGGCCAGAACGAAGCAGACGACGCCGGCGATTGCCATGCCAGGGCGCTTCGTCTCTTCCTTCTGGGACTTGTAGAACAGCACGATACCCGTCACGAGGGCGACAATGGCCAGAGCGTAAAGGGTTGCGGCAGACCCGACACCGATGGTGTCCGTGCCTTCCTGCGCCATGTTCTGGATCTGATGGCCAAGACCGTTGCTGGAGGCTGTGCCCCCTGCGGCAGCAAGGGCTGTGCCAGCCATCACCATCGGCAGCATGGTTGCTGTTGCAACGGTTGCGCCGATCTTGGTGAGGGCGCGGGAAGAAGACGGGGCTGTCTGGGATGTCATGAGTTGTTTCTCCGTTGTGAGGGACAATCCCCTCTGCCGACGACTCTGACCGCGTGATCTGCGACTGAGGCGGGAGAGGGGTATTTTTTTTCGTCGCCCGTTTCAGGGCCAGAAAGAGAGGATCCAGGTGGCGTCCTTGACCGGATTGAGGAGCATGACGCCAAAGACGTACTGAATGCCGCAACCAAGGCGCTCGCGGTTCGATCGGCCTTTCTGGATGGCAAACCAGGTCAGGACGGCGAAAAAGCACGTCCAGGCCCCGAACATCTGAAAGAACAGGGCAAAGTCTTTGACGATCGCCATGATCGCGTCTTTGGGGCCGGTGCCGGTAATCAGACTGTCGGCCGTGCTGTAACTGGTGGCAGCGTCGCCCAGAGTGACCTGCACGTCCGTTCCGGCCGAGGCGGTGCTTTTGGTGAGGATGACGTTGAACGAGGCGAAGACACCGCACAGGACGAGGGACAGATAGGGCAGCCAGGGCTTGTCCTGCAGGGCCTGAATGGTCGGGTGGTAATACTGGTAGATCCCGATCAGGCTGAAGATCAGGCAGGACACGGCCGCCGCATAGCAGGCCGTTGGCAGGAGCCAGCCCATGCCAACGGCGATTTCGTGGACGAGATTGACAAGGCCTTCCATGCTGGCCTCCTCAGTTCAGGTCGCCATGAGCCGTGTGCAGAACCCAGGTGGCGCCCTGCTGGCTAATGGTCAGGACCGCGCCGTAGCCCGGGATGACCGTGCCAACACCCACCTCGAACTGGCGGGCCTGCCCGCTTGGGGCCGCACTGTCCTCAATCATGGCGAGTTGCGGCGAGGCCGCGACGATCCGGTAGTGATGGACCCACTCAGGCTTTGGAGCCGGACCCGCCACGGCGGCCGGAGCGGGTGGGGCGGCTGAAGATGTTGCGGCCACTGTCGCAGGCTTGTTCATGGCAGCGCTCAGGGCCGCACGTGCCTTTTCGGCGGCGGCATGGGCCTGGGCGGCTTCATCGGCACCGGAGTTCTCGGCACCTGTCACGGCGTGATTGGCTTCGACCAGAGAGACGCGCCGCGTCAGATCGTTCAGCCGGTCTTCTTCGGCCTTGCGCTGTCCGGCAAGGGACTGGCGCAGCTCTTCGACTTCGCCGCGCTCGCGTTCAATCACGCGGGCCTCAGCCGTGACGAGCTGAAGCACGTCGATCTGCTGCTGCGTCGCCATGGGCGCGGCCTGAAGGGTCTGGGCTGTCTTGACCGGATCGGCAGGCGGTGCGGGCGGCACAACGGCCGGAGCCTCAGTTCGGGGGGCGTCAGGCTGGGCTGACGCAGACTGCGATGCGGCTGACGGCGTTGCAACGACGGCCGCAGGCGGCGCTTTCGGGGACGTCGCAGTGTCGGGCGGGCTCGCAGCAGCTTTCGGATGGCCGAGGGTCTGCATTTCTGCAAGATCGGCGGTTGCAGGAGGGGCCGCTACCGGAGCGGGTTCGGGGGCCTGAGCCACGGGCGCTGCCGACTGATCGATGCCGACTTCCTGGCCAGGCGCGGAGACAGCGCGATGGTGGTGCCCACTTGTCGCCAGAATCCCCACGAGGAGAACGGCGCAGATCCCGAGGCCCGAACCGCCGTAGAGTTTCTGGCGGGGTGTCAGTGCCTCGTAGCGCGAGATGATGGGCGTGAGAAAAGAAGCAGAGCCGGACGATGCAGGGGCCGTCGTGTGATTGTCATCATGGCCCGTGGCTTCGGGGGTGTCCCCGTCCGGACCGTCAGACACCGTGTCGTGCTGGTGAGGCGGTGGGGGCGCTGCCGGGACGGGATCCATCCGGCGTGGCGTGACTTCGGTGTTCAGGTGGTGAACTGTGGAACTCATAAAAAAGATCCTTCTGGCTGAGACTGCCAGAAGGATCGGGGAACGATCTGCGACTGAGTGCGAAAAATCAGGGCTTGTCGAGAACAGGATCCATGAACATCACACCTACGTTCACGTTGGCGGCGAGGATGATCCGCGCGCGTGTTGGCGTGTCCTGTGTCAGGGCACTGTTGACGGCCGAGGCGGCACTTCCTGCGGCGACACCGAGCTGCTGACCCATGTTCAGGCGCTGGATATAGTTCATGCCGCCCAGGGCGCTGTAGCTGCCTTGGACATTGGACGTGGTTTCGATGGCCTGCCCAAGGCCCTGCACGAAGGCTGCGGCGGCAGGCATGACAAACCGCTGGAAAATCAGGGGATCAACGCTGGAGGCGACACCCTGCTTCATGGTGTCGGGCGCCATCACCACGCCGTTGGTTGCGAGAGTGCGGCCCTGATGAATGATCTTGTTGACCTGCACGACCAGGAGCTGCTCGTTTCCGGGTGCCCTTGCGACAGTCGCAATCATGCGGTCGCCAGCGATGGGACCGCTATCGGCCTCAAGCACGATCTGACCGGACAGGTCGCTGTCCGTCGCCGTGACGGTATGGGCATAGATCCCGCGACCGGCCGGAATCAGGGCTGGCGGAGCCGTCGTATCATGTGAGGCCGTGGCCGCTGCGGATGCCCCTGTTGCCCCACGCGTGGCCATTGTCTTCTCGGCCTGAGGCTGGCCGTCCTGCTCTGGCTTGAACACGGCTTCCTGAAGATCCGAGACAGGGGGCCGGGCCTGAAGGCCTCCTTCGATCCGCTCGATCTCGGCGACATAGCGGGCGCGGCGCTTTTCACGCTCCTGCTGCTCGGCCTGAGAGGTTTCGCCATTGCCAGAAGAGGAATAGGCCGGATCGGTCTGCACAAGCGGTGCCTGCGGAGCATTATCGATATGCGGCGGCGTTGGCGGCGGTGCAGGAGGGGTAATCGGCGCGCTGTACCCGACTTCCTGCGGCTGACCATGCGCGCCGTCATAGGACAGGACGGCATCTTTCTTTTCGCCCTTGTCGGCACGCGCAACGGCCGGTGCCAGATCCGGCGTGAAGGACTGGCCCGCGCCTTCAGACTTCTGCGCGGTTTCGGTGTTTTGTAGATGACGCAGACGATCCTGTTCCGGATTGGTGTTGGTTCCAGCGGGCAGAGCGTTCATCTCTGCGATCTGACCCGGGTCAGACTTGGGCATCTGCTTGGTCTCATGATGTGAGACGACAAGCACCAGAGCGACAACCGAAACGGCCGAGGCGCCGAGCAGGACCAGGCGGCGGTTTCCGCCGCGTGTCGCGCTCGACAGGACGGATTTGAATTTGGGAAGCTTCGGCATCATGGTGTCATGTCCTTGAGAGACGCGGACACGGTCCGACCGGAATCCGACAGGAGAATGTAGGGGGTCTGGCGGAAGGCATAGAGGGTGTAGCCGTCTTCACCGCGCTCAGAACTGTCCCAGGCAGGCGTCATGAGCGCCAGGCGCGTGCGGATGTAGAGTTCATTGCCCATCCGCCACGCCCGCACGTCGTCAGGGGAGAGACCTTCGACGCTCTGAGGAACGGCAGAGGCCGGAGCGATCCCCGACAGCATGGCATTCATGAAGGGCTCTGCCGTGCCAGGGGCGGCTTCCGGTCCCATTTCCTGTTTGGCGTTAGGGCCGTCTTCGTTCACGCGCACTGTCAGGTTGTCGTCATAGGTGCCCCGACCGGCCAGAAGCAGGAACGAGATCGGCTTGATGGCGCCTTTGAGCGTGACGAGCAGGCCACCACGCGGAGACAGCGACAGTGGCTCGATGTTGATGGTGTTGCTGCCAGCATAAGGAACGCAGGTGTAAAAACCCGTGGTCTGCACGGCAGGGGAACCCCCTTTGCCCCCGTCAGACGAGCAGTTCTTGAGACCATCCGGATTGGCGGACGTGCTGGTCGTGTTCCACGCAATCGGCCAGGGTGCTCCGGAGCGGTCCACGAAAGAGACGGCCGTAGGATAGCCCTTGGTCGTGAAAATCAGCGATGTCTGCTGGCCGGGTGCGAAAGACACGCGAATGGCCGGGCGGCTTGTCGGAGCCGCGACTTCCGTAGCGACATCCTCACGGGCCTTCTGGTTCTCCTTGAGACGGTTGCCGAGGCGACGGATCATCTCCGGCGTCAGGGGGATGGCCTCATCTTCGGCGGCCTGCTGATCCTGTTGCTCGGCAGAGAGAGGAGGAGACGCTGGTGGGGTCTCCGGGCCAGGGGCGGCCGACTGTGCCAGCGCGGTAAAGGGCATGAAGCCCATGAGGCCAAGAAGGGCTAACGAAAAGGAGCGGGTTTTCATGGCACGGATCCTCACTGCGGGCTGGCCACAAGCTGGGTGATGGCAATGCCGTCAGGGTGATCAGCGTCATCGACACGCTCGACATGCACGGTTGCAATCAGAGTCTGGGAGCTTTCCACATTGACGTTCTCGCAGGTCTGAACGAACGGGAACTGCACGACGTAATGGTGATGACCGTTGACCATGCTTTGCTGGCGAATGGTGGCGGCACGCGTCGGCTGCGCGTAGCAGAGCAGCTTGGCCTCTTTCATTTTCGCCAGATTGCCGTCCTGGACGAAGGACTGCGCGAACGTATTCCAGCCATTGATGGTGAAATGCGATCCGGCTGCGTTAAGCTGCGACGGATAATCCCGGTAATTGATGTTGTAGGGCTTGAGCGACCACTTGATGACCCATGACAGGAAATCTTCCTGACTGAGGATCGGGCTGTTCAGCGCGATAGCCGGGCGAGGGGCGTTGATCCCATCCACGAAGAAATACTTCGGGAGTGGATGATACGACCAGGCGCGGGCCAGAAGAACGGCCAGAACGACCACGACAGCCGCGAGGGCGATGGACGTCTGCAAGGAACGCTCAACGATCTTTCCCTGAAAATCAGGATCGGTCAGGCGTCGGCTCAGGGATCCCGAGGAGCGGCTCATGGCGCGATGTCTCCGTGGAACGACAGCGGGGCTGCGGATGGCATTTCAAACCTCATGATGACTGTGTCATCGTCACCGTGACCCGTTGATCTGCGACTGAAGCTGAAAAAATGGAGAAACTTGCCGATTAATCGCCCGAGCGCATGACGGCGGTCTGCTGGTGCAAGCGGCTGATACGGCGGCCGTTACGGCGGGTGGTCCAGAAATAGAATCCGGCCTTGCCGAGGCATTCGCGGCGCACGTAATCCATCTTGTTCAGATAGACCTCATACAGGTCCGGATCGAACGTGTTGCGCATGTCTTTCTTCGAGCGGCGAGGCAGGTGCAGCCATCCGGACTGACTGACAATGGTGCGATCGGTCAGGAGGAAGTCCTCGGCCACAGCGTCAGGGGACTGGTGGGCAAAATGCCGCATGGCCAGTTCGTGCTGCATTTCGACGGACCAGCGTGTGGTGCAGGCATTCCGGCTGAAGCCAATGACCAGCCCGGTTGGTGAGTTCCGGACCTGCCATCTGCGGCCACGACGCTCTTCTGGCGTCAGGCGCGAGGCCTGTTCCCAAGTCAGAACGACGGATGGGTCGGTGGGAATGGCCAAAGAGTCAGCGGCAGGACGGAGACTGACGAGCTTCCGTTGCAGGCTGCGGACACTGCGTCCCATTTGCTTGGCAATGCGCTGCAACCCAATGCGACGCTCACGATGTGCGAGCAGAGTAGCAACGTCGGCATCAGTCCAGACGACCTCGGCATAGCGCTCTCGTGCAGGCAGACCGAGCGCAGCGCGCTTTTTGCGAACTGCCATGACTGTGCGGTCGAGGCGCTTTGCTATGGCGGACAGGTCTTCGCCGTTGGCCCATGCGCGGCTGAGGCGGCTGATGTCGAGAAGAGACCATGCCCGAGGGCTGTTCCTCAGCGCGGTGCGCTTGAGAGGAAGTCCTTCCTCTCGCGCAATGGCCTCGATTTCCAGGCGGCTTATGAAAAGTGCGGCCGCTATGTGTGCAACGTTTACACCACGGTCAGCCATCTGAATTGCAAGGTCGCGGGTCTTATCAGCAGACCAAGGCGACTGCTGAGAGTGATAGGTCCGCGCCGGCTTTCCGGCTGAAATGCTTAAAGCGCGTACTGCGAGATCGCCAATCGGTGACGACGTGAAGACGGTGCTGGGCGCGAACAACATTACATAAACCCCGATGAGCGACATAGCGGATGTCTCACTATCGGGTATTAATCAATCCGATTCAAATGATAATTTACCGGATGATGAAAAAACTTCCGTTAATTTATCGAGGCTTTGTTTATTTTCTCGAACGCATTGAAGTGCATCTGAAAGAGCGAAATTTGCTCTCGCGCGCTTTGGAGGCAGCTATAGAGGCCAAGAACTCGCAACGCGTTGAAGCTTTCGTGCTGTCCGGGGAGGCCAGGAAAAAGGTCAGCCATTTCCACTTGGAGTGCAGCAGCAATTCGCTTTAGAAACTCTACTGACGGATTACGGAACCCGACTTCCAGCAGTTGAATTACTGAAGCATTATTTTTGCTGGCAAGTGCGAGATCGGCCACGGTGAGCTTTCGTGCAAGACGAATATCTCGGATTCTGTCGCCTAATTCGATAAGGGCGGGCTCACGGGGGTCTGCGGGCGCTTCGGCAGCGTTCGGCTCCGAATCATTCTCGTTTCTGCTAAGGCGATCCATTGTGTCTATAAGAGACTTAAGTGGCTCTGCCACTTTTCCGTAAGCACGAATGAGTTCTTGGTATTTCTCTATCTCACCGGATGTTGTTTCGGCGTCTATTGGTATGACTTCGTGGTCATCTCTCGGCAAGATCTGCTGGGCCGAAATCTTCAGTGCCGATAGTATCTTGTGTAGAGTAACATAGGACGCGTTTTTACCCCTTTCTATATTGGATATGGTTCCAACAGACAGGTCCGTTGTGAAGCAAAGACTCATTACATTCATGTCTTTTCCTTCACGAACTTCCTTCAAGCGGTTTCCTAGTTCCAATAGGTAATCACTTGATTGGCCGTCACTTACCTGCGTCTCTGTTTTCTTGTTCATGGCTAGTTCTCTCTCTCGGCAGGCTTACACACCAGACTTCGGGTCCGGATACTGCAAAATACCCACGAGAGCGCCCCTGACAACTGAGTTCGAATTTAACATTTCTCCTCAGTCGCATGTCGATCTGCGATTTAGAATTTTAAGTTATTTCAGGAGAGACCATGTGTTTATAATCTTGCCCCCCGCCCATGTGCAGCCAGCTCCAGCGATGCCCAAAGCAATACTGACGGAAGCGGCCTTCGAGATCAGTCACGCCCCCCCGCCCCTTCCTTCGCCAGCCCCTTCGGGACCGGTCTCTCTTGCACCTCCCGCAGAACCATCCGTGCAGACGGATCCGCCGAAGGTGGTTCATCACTTCCGCATGACGTCCGGCTATGGCCATCAGGTGCCACTCTCGTTTGCGATCAGGCAGATCGTGCCATCAGGTGTGCGTGTCACCTACGGTGCGGGCGTTGATCCAGGTGAGGCCGTTGACTGGCAGGGCGGTCGGGAATGGAACAAGGTTCTGGCCACAACGGTCAGCCCGCTCGGCGAGCGTATCGAGGTCGGGCGCGCACACGTCACTATTTTGAAGAAATAAGCGTTAGTCGCAGATCGAACTGCTTCTCTGCTGGGACTTACCCAGGAGAGAGGCATGTCACCAGACGATCCAACACCGCACAGGGACACCCCGCAGAGTTCTCTGGCCCCTAACCTTGCTCTTGCACGGCACAATCTGCTTGAGCATTTCCGTGTCCGGAATGGACACACTTCCGGCACGGACGGGGCGATCATCGCCTCTCTGGCCGATCTCCTTGTGTCTTTACCGAGCGAGGAGCGACGGACCTTTGTTTCCGAAGTGGTCTCGACCGTCAGCGGCGGAGAGGATCTTGTAGCATCTGCGGTCTCCAGCCGTGCTGTACTGGTCGCATGGACAGACAGTCAGAAAAGGGCAGAGCTGTCCGCGCGCGTCTTTTCTGAAGATCGTCTCGCGCTTCTGCGCGACCTTCTCGATCCAGAAGCAGAAAGGGCGGCCGCATGAAACGGACATCCTTTCTTCTCGTGGCCGCTACTCTGTCGGTCCCTCTGAGCGCATCTGCCGCAACACAGGGCAGTCAGGCCTGTGCAACCCTCACGCAGGCCGCAGCAGACGCCGTAAACGGGCGCATCAAGGCTAACAATGCTTATGAGAAGCAGCCTGAAAGTGTCAGTGGCCTCTCCTGCCTGGACAAGTTCTTCAATGGAACGGGCCTCAATCTTCTGACAAACATCGCCAACCCTGCGGCACTGATCAACGATGTTGTCGGGCAGGTCGAAGGAGAGATCTGTTCTGCGGCCCAGAGTGAGTGGAACAACACCGTCGGGGCCGCGCAGCAGTGTGGCCTGAGTTTGAACGGTGTGAATGTCGGTCTTGGCCTGTCAGGCGGGAATGGCCTGATGTGCCCCTCTCTGAATTTTGGCGGCAATGGTCCCCAGCTCGCGGCCGGAAGTCTCGGGAATGGGGATTCCAATGGCTACGTGCGCGGTGAGCCACGCTTACCGACCGGGTACACAAGCACACCGTTGGATGGGGTATTCTGATGAAGATCCGCCTCAAGCCAACAATCGCAACGATGCTCCTCTGCACGACCGTTCTTATCGCGATGCCGAAGCCTGCGAATGCGTTCATTGGTGAAGCAGCCGTGGTCGCGGCCATCAGTGCCCTGCAGAAGTTTACGGGCAGTGCGCTGTCGTCGATGACCAAGACCCTGACTTCTCAGTTGAATAATTCGATGGACAGCCTGACGAACCCGAACTCCGTCAGTTCCATGCTGAACAAGGGCTTCACCCAGCTAAGTAACTACGAGAAGGCAGGTGTTGCGGCCGAGCAACGCATCGCGGATGCGTCCAATACAGCCATGGCGGAGTTCGCTCGCCGCCAGCAGGACACCACGATCCGCGATGAGCACATGATGAACCCCGAGTTCTGCACGGGGATCGACGGGTCGCAGGCCACCCAGGGCGCGTCTCAGTCGGCAAGGACGGCGACACGGGCCATTGCGACGATTACGGACAGTCGCGGAGAGGCCGACGCCGGAACGCCGTCTTACTATGGTAAGGGCCAGGGTGTGGCATCGAGCATGGCGCTGCACGGGCGGCGGTATTGCTCGCAGGAGGACGTCACAGCCGGTCTCTGCTCGGCTCTTTCCCGTCTGCCCAATGCGGACCAACGAGCCATTTCCCTGTTCGGGCAGGACACCCTGTCGGCTGATGGTGGTGTGGACGCCGCCAACGATTACAGCACCACACTTATCCAGCCTGTGGCTCCGGCCGCACTGCGCGGCGAGCAGCTTACGTCCACGTCCGGACGCGAGGCTGCGTTGCGTCGTCGCGCCTACAACGCCCGCATGTCGCTCTCGCGCTACGTGATGAATTTCATCACCTCGCTAGAGATCCCGTCGATCAACCTGACCGATGTGCAGAAAACCGAGATGCAGGCCGAGGGCATGACTGTCTCGGATCAGGCCTCGTGGCTGACGTCGATGAGCCTTGAGATCAATCGCCGTGTCTCTGGCGTGACCTGGAACAAGAACCTTCAGCAGATGCCGCCCGCAACGGTCATGCGTGAGCTGGCTATCGAGCAGGCGCAGGCCAACTACCTCGCCCTGCAGAATTACCGTCTCGGCCTTTTCCAGTCTTCGCTCGCCGCAACGCAGGTGGCCCAGCACGAAGAGGAAAGCGAGGCCAAGAGACTTGCCCCCATCCCGTCCCCCAACGTCAATCCCGGAGGCTGACATGGCCCAGAACGATACGCAGATCCCTGCCCTTGCGGACGTCTTCCAGAGCCTGGAGCGCGTGCGACCGCAACTTGAGAAGGATGCGCCCCAACTGGCTGGGCAGATTACCTTGCTTGCCCAGAAGCATCAGGATCCGGACCTTGCATCCAATGATCGGTTTCGGACCAACGTGGCCTATGTGCTCCAGGACGCCGAGCGTCTGGTTGGGCCTGTCCTGCCACAGGAGAATGGGCTGCGCGAGGAAATGACACAGCGCGCCATGACCGTACCTGGCCTGACGTCTGAGACCCTCAAAGGCTTCATGAGACAGACGCCTGACCTCATGGATCAGCGGCTGGTGGACACGGTGCGCTCTGTGTCGGAGCGCGTCGCCTCTATGGGTGCCGACCAGCAGGGCAATCCGGAGATTGACGAGGTTCTCCACTCTCTGTCTGACCGCGTTGCCAATGCAGCACGGTTCTCGACGCACGACCCTGACGCGCAGGCCGTCAGACAGGATGAACAGGCAGACGTCAAACCCGTGGAACCGGCGTCCGAGTTTGATGGAAGCCCTGAGCCACCACCTTTCGATGATATTCCGGACGCCCCTGCGCCAGAGGATAGTGAGGATCCACGCGTGCAAGAGGGTGAAACCCAAACTCATCCTTCGGGAGAAAACGCTGATCCACGGATGCACGCCTCTCCTGGCGGAGGCGATCCGGCTGCAGATCACCCACAGGCCCAACGTCCCGGGCGGCCCCTCGGGACTGAGGCGAAAGAGAAAGTGGCTCCTGAAACCCCAAACAAAGGTCAGGCTGGCTCGAAAGCGCAGGCCAGACCTGGGCCGGAGAAGGAAGAAGTAAAAACTTCGGAAGACGATGCGAAGGAACAGGTTGTCTATCAGGTGCGCGGCCCGGGTCTCTTTACCCGTCTCGCACAGGCCATTCGTCCTGAGGCCGTGCAGCAGACCGTCACGCCCGGGTCTAACTGGATGGCCAAGGCCCAGACGATGAATGCGGCCCACGGGCAGCAGGCCGACGCCAATCATCTGGATCAGACCGAGGCCCTCGGCCTGAAGGCGCAGAGTGCGCTGGAAGCCGTGCAGAATACGCCTGCATCGTCAGTCATGCGGGAAATCGCTGAGGCCGCAAAATCCGAGCCGAACGGTATGGATGGTGTGTTGAGCGAAATGCGGCCGGGAGGTCGGCATGAAGGCCTGCAATCGCGATTTCAAGCCGAGCGGAGCACCAACCAGGCGTTCGCAGCGCAGTTGAAGGAAGCGGGTGAGGCGGTCGCGGCCTACGGCGCTCATCGTGAGAAAGCTGCCGATATTGGGGTGCAGCGCGGGACAGAGGCTCAGGTCGAGCAGCGCTTCAACGGCCTGGACAGCAAGATTGGCGAGCTTGCCAAGGGGGTGCCGGGAAAGGAAGCCGGGACCAGCATGGTCGAAGATCTCTCAGAGAAGGCCCGTGAGCTGGTGAAAAAGGCGGTTGAGGCCGTCGCCTCTGTTTTCCGGCCGTCCCCTTCTGCGTCAGCCAGCGCCAGCTTGGGATTATAAGTGATGACTTCTCTCAGACGCTTCAGAAACACGGGTAGGGCGCTCAGCGTCCTGCCCATCTTACTCGCGACAGGGGTGGCTCACGCACAGTCGGTCACAGGCAATTCGACGTCGGGAAACTCCACCTATGGCGTGACCTGGAACATGCTCGATCCCGGTGATGACTGGGCCGCGACCATGATCAAGTCGGTCTTTCCGGTCTTCGGATCATCCTCGACGTCCACCGGCACCGAGGCCACGGTCATCGGGACCATGCTGGGCGACCTCTCCGGCTTCGTCATGGCGCTGGCCATGGCCTTTGTCTCTTACGTCATGATGATGAACATGCATCGCTCGGCTGAGACGTCGAAGGTGCTTGGATCGAATCAGACCTCCATGAGTATCGTGCGCATGGCCTTTGGCGCCATCATGATGCTTCCGGTCGCAGGGGGTTTTAGTGCCGGTCAGGCTGCGTTCGTTCAGGGCTCGCTCTGGGGGGTCGGTATGGCGAAGACGGTCTATTCCTCCGCCGTGCAGGCGATTGGTCCGGACGGAAAAACCATCGCACAGCCCATGGTGCCGGGTACGAAAACCATTGTGGCTGGCCTGATCGCCAATGAAATGTGCCGGGATCTGGTCAACCTGGCCTCATCCAATTCGAGCCTCGTGCCAGCCCCGACCGGGAGAACCGTAAAGGCCGTATCCGGCTCCGATCTGGGTATGATTACCTATCCGTATCAGATGACCACGGGAGACGGGCAGCCCGTTTGCGGTTCTGTCACCATCCAGGCTCCGCGCGCCGCGACGAAGATTCTGGGGATCACGGTCGATACGGCCTCCATGCAGCAGCAGATTCTGGATAGCGTTCTGGTGGGCGAGATCCGGCCACAGGTCCAGCAGGTTGCAACCCAGTTCTGGCAGACCAAGAAGTCCTCCAGTCTGGCACCGCTCGTGACCCTTATGACGCAGGCGACCAATGACTACACCAGCAAGCTGACGGCCAAAGCTGCCAGTATCCGCCAGCAGGTTCAGGCAGCCGTCACACAGCGTAGTACCAGCTTTCAGGCGTGGAACAGCGGGACCAACGGAGACGCGGCCAACACCAAGGGCCGTCTGGATAGTCTCGGCTGGACAGGTGCGGGGGCCTACTACCTTGAGTTTGCCCGTCTCAATGGGGAAACCATGTCCCTGATGGCATCCACCCCGACTGTCAGTGCTCCGACCTATGTTGGACTGGGCGAGGACGTGCACGGAGATATTGCGCCGATGATGCAGTCGATTGGCGCACTCCTGGCCAATATCTCCAATATGGTCGCCACGCAGGACGGCATGAATGCTCCAGGCGGAAGCAGTGATCTCTATGCCGGTGTCACTCCGAGCGGTGATGGCGCAGGGGTGCTGTCTCAGGTCGCGCGGTCTTTGCATCTGAGTGACTACACGCTTCAGACGGTCATGGCGTTCATCGAGCCTTCTGGCGCTGAAGGCTACTGGACGGATCCGTTCGGAAACCTCATGGGCCTCGGGAACTGGATGATCACCACGGCCCTCCTGGTCATGGCGTCCGCCGCGCTTCTCAGCTCGGACGCTGGATCTGCGGTGACGGCGGCTGGAGCAGCCCTGACGGGAAATTTTGCGGGGGCTGCCGGGATCGGAGTGGGACACGTCGTTGTGCAGTTTCTCAGCACGCCGATCCTGACGGGAGCGATGGCGCTTCTCCTTCCAGGTCTCACACTGGCCTTTGTGCTACCGATGATCCCCTGGGTGATGTGGATGGCTGGCGTTGCTGGCTGGCTCATTCTGGTGTGCGAAGGCGTGATCGCTGTCCCGCTCTGGATGCTGGCCCACATGACAATGTCCGGCGAAGGTCTGCATGGGCACGCGAAAGCAGGATATGCCCTGATCTTCAACGTCCTTTTCCGACCGACCCTGATGCTGTTCGGGCTCTTCCTCGGCTTCTTCGTGTTTGATGCCATGTCCTGGCTGATCCATCAGACATTTGGTGTGGCAGCAGGGTTCGTGCTGTCGCATGGCTGGATCGTGACCAATCTTATTGGCGTTGTCGTCATGCTCGGCATGTACGTCACGGTCCATATCACGCTGGCCCTGATGTGCTTCAGGCTGATTGCGATCCTGCCAGAGCGTGTTCCCGCCATGATTGGCTTCCATGAAGGCAACCGTGTCGATCTGGATCAGTTCTCTAGAGATGCGGCCGTCGTTGGTATGGCGGGCACTTTACAAGGTATCCAAAGATCACTTGCGCCGCAAAAAGGTTCCAACGATGGACAACGACCCTCGGCACAGTTAGTGAATGGGGTACGTAATTCTCCCGCTGGTGGTAACGACACGACCATGCAGCGCATTACTTGAAGGTGAAGGTAATGGCTGAAAGTGAGGGCATGGGTGCGTTAGCAGGCTATATGCTTGGTCGCGCTTCGGTTCAGCAGGACCAGTTTATAGAGAACTGGTCTTCGCGGCTGCGCAGGCGTTCAGGGCCAACTTACGAGCAGCTTACCCATGAGCTTCTTGCTCAGAGAGACGCCCTAAACAGCACGTTAGCCAACCTACGGGAGAAGTTGCATCAGGCTTCTTTGAGAGAACGAGCACTTGAGACAGAGCTGTCTCAAGTGCGTTCCGACTATGCAGGGCAACTCTCTCTGACCAAGCAGTGGAAAGATTTCGGCGATAAGTCGGAAGCTAACTACGACGAGTTGAAAGCTTGGGCGGAAAAGGCCGAGGTTTCACTCAAGCAGTACCGCGCCCTCTACGGTCCACTGCCAGAGACCTTAAAAAACGGCTCTTAGTCGCATCTCAGCCCGATAGGGTCTCCTTAATTCTTCAGGAGACCCTTCATGCGTTCTCGTACCTCTCTTTATCTCGCCGGATCGCTGTTCCTGGCAGCGCCGGCAATGGCGCAGACCCAATGCGCTGTTCCTTCCCCGCCTGCCCAAGCATCAGCACCTCAAAAGGCCGCTTCACGTGATGCTCAGCCGACTGACGCGATCCAGCGGCTGGTACAGGCAGGCAGCGAGATCCTGTGGGCAGAGCCACAGCACGGCCTCCAGACTGGCGTTGCTCACGGCGATAACCAGCTTCTCGTGTTCTTCACACCGGAAAATCACAGCTTCATTATTGGCGGGACGCTCATTCCCGTCCCCTATGATCGCCTTCACGAACTGATAGGCAAGCGGGCGACAGATCTTGAGGTCTGGCGCGGCACCAGAGGCATGTTTGTGCGCAATGGCGACCGTTTCCAGGTGGTCTATGCGACGCCAGACGGTCAGGCCGCGATTGCGGGCACAATATGGGATACCGCAGGTAAAAACGTCACAAGGCAGCAGATCCGCTATATTCCAGGGGCCGTCCCCACGGTTCGGATTGACGTCCCGGGAGGCGGAAAGGCCTCGGCCGGTTCGTTGTCCGCGCAGATCTATGCTGGTGTGATCGGCCAGAAGGGTGCGCCGGAAGTGATCATGTTCATTGATCCGCGCTGCACGTTCTCGATCCGGGCCATGCAGCTCCTTCAGCCCGCCGTTGACAGTGGGAAGCTACGTTTGAGGGTCGTACCGCTTTCGCTCCTGGACTATGAGGATGGCGGCGCAAGTACGCGTTACGCTAAGGCCATGACCTCGCTGCCTACGGATGCGAGCCTGGTTCAGGCCTGGACGTCTGGCGGCCTCTCGAATGTGCTGGATCACCCGTCTCCTGAAGCGCAGTCTCGAGTTGATGCCAATATGGCAGCCGCTAAAGCGGTATCGCTGACGGGCACACCGACCTTTTTCTGGAAGCATCATGATGGGTCTCTGGGGCGTCTCGACGGCGTGCCTCCAGACCTGAACAAGTTCCTGACGGATGTCAGCCAGTGAGTGGGGCGAGCGAAAAGAAGGGAGTCCTGGCCAAAACAGGCCGGGCAGCCCGTTTCGTTGTAGGCTCTCCATCTGTCGCAGTCGGGGCCACGAGTATTCGTGACGGCTACAGTCTGCTTCGGACACTGTGGCTCATCGTCCGGAGAAAGCCTGAAGCGGACGACGGGTTTCAGGTTGATGAATCGGGTCGCATCGACATTGTTGCGACGGCTGACGTGTATGACGTCAGTCCGGCCGCGGTAGAGATCTATCTCCAGAACCAGCAGGCCAAGACGTATCAGCGCGCCTGGGCCGCAGCTCTCATCGGGGCTTGCCTTCTCTCAGCGTGGATCATTGTCGGCCTCAGCGGGTCATGGCGGAGCCAGACGCTTGTGACCGCGATCGAGATGATGCCGTTCTGGTTCGCTCTGGGGCTCTATATTTTGCAAAATGGGTGGATGAACTGGCAGTTTCGTCAGCGGAGGAAGGCCGGGATGCTGGCCTATATCAGAGAGGCCGACACCCTTTTTCCTCGACGATCCTGAAACAGGAAGCGGCCCCAGAGGGCCGCTTTTCTTTTAGAAGGTTCCGGGTGGGTGCGTGGAGTTGTTGTTGGGGCCACCAATGGCCCAGGCCGCGTGCTCGTAGTCTTCACGGCCTCCAGAATTGCGGGGATCTTCCACCTTTACGATATGACCTTGCCGATCATAGACGGGGGGCGCCCAGACCGCTCGGGCTGATCCATAGGCCGCGCCCGGCTCATAGCGAGCGTGTTTGAGTGGCGGCGGCTTCGGGCCGTGACCATGATCGGCCGAGACGTTGCCAGAGCAAGCCCCTAGCGCCAGTAGCAGTGGAATGCACACATGATAATGCTTCATGACTTCAGTCTCCTTTGCGATGCGTAGGAGACTGAAGGCTTCATCTGCGACTTTCTTCAGGAAATGATCTCGGTCTTGAAATCAAAAGAAGATGCCCGAGAAGAAGTACAAAACTCGCCAGAGCTATCAGCTTCGAAAATAGCAAATTTTGCGAGACACTCGTTCGTACACTTCTGGAGCATCGGATTGGAGGACTCTAGCATTTTCAGACGGTGCATGCGTCGCTCACACTCAGTAACCTGCAAAGCATAGTCTTGTAGGACTGAAGGAGATTTGACTGTCATATTTGAAATAATCGAGAGCGTATAAATAACACAATCTATGCTTGACCGTGTTTCAGCGCAGAAGGATGCGGAATCAAAGTCATCCGACAGAGAACTTGCTTGATTATTCTCTGGTATAAAAACCGAACCCATCCGTCACCTTTACCACAATACTAGGACATGAGGTCAGATCGCACCAGAGTCCTGGATACAGTCTCTTTATGGACTTTATCTGCTCTCTCTTTCTTCCCTTTCGCTCTAGCACGGGCTAGCGCAAAGAAAAAAGGTTTCCTTAACGAATTGTGAAAAAAAATTACGGAAGGCCGCTTTTGTTCTCATCACTCCCTTGCGAGCGTGAAACAGACTCATGTTACAGATGAAAGTCGCAGATCCTTGTGGCGATGTCTCAGCGGCCGGGAGACTCTGAAAAGGGCCTTTCTTTCTCGCTACAGGAGAAGCATAAAGGCAAATCGCCTATTTGGGCTTGAAGAAGGAATTGTTTGAGTGAGTTAGCCAGAGCCCAGATACGTTTAAGGCCCCGCTT
>NZ_JBDIWH010000004.1:0-121996 GCF_039638275.1 Gluconobacter sp. OJB
GAGCATTGATGAGCATGGTTTTCTGCTTCACCAGCAAATCGCGACTGCTGTGCAGCATCAGGACAGACTGTTGCTCTACAGATTTGACAGGAACGAACTGCATGGTCGGTCGTGTGACGGCTTCACAGATGGCTTCGGCATCGCGAGCATCGGTTTTACCGCGTTTGAGATAGGGTTTGACGTAGCTGGGTGGCATCAGTCGGACGGTATGTCCCAGAGCTTCAAACTCGCGTGCCCAGTAATGGGCTGAGCCGCACGCTTCCATGCCAATGAGGCATGGCGAAAGTTTCTGGAAAAACTTCAGGAGCTCGCCGCGTCGGAGTTGGCGCTTGAGGACAGGCAATCCCTGCTGATTGACAGCATGGATTTGGAAAACAGATTTGGCGAGATCAAGACCGATAACTGCAATGTCTGTCATTGTTCTTCTCCGGATGCCCTGACTGGCAACGACACCCTAGCACTGAAGTGAGGCATAGAGGCCGTTCACCGCATCAATTCCGCTAGGCTCCTGCGTCGCCAAGCTCCACCGAGCCACAGGGTCCAGCCGCCCTTGGTCGGGCGTCTGGCCCCTGCGTCTCGGCCCTTCCGGGTAACGGTTCACCCGCATCCTTTTCCATGAACGGGCAGTCCTGGTCTGGGGGGTCGGTTCGTGAGACGGCTCCTCAACCTCCCCGGCCAGTCCTTCGGACCGTCCGGGGAGGCACGTTCCATGGAGGCGGCCTCGCATCCAGCGTTCAGTCTGACAGTCGCCGTGCCAGTCCGTAAAGCCACTGCGCGACCCTCGGCTTCAGGTGTCAGGCCCGCATCTGCTGCAGGGCCGCACGCGACCCCGCATCAGCCGCAAACCTGCCCCCCTTGCTCAGGACGCTCCGGGCTTGACGGCCTGTCCCGTCGCCCGTCTTGGCCGGTGGCAGGATGGGCTCAGGAAAACGCCACCTCCATTCCTCTTTCGTCGCCGTCAGTGTGCTCGCCGCACGGGCAGGATGGGTCTAGGAAAACATCAAATATACTTTCAGTATTAAACAAGTAAATCGTGAATTTCTGAGGCTTTATTTTCTTGAAAACGGCGGTTTTCTGCGGTTTTTCGTTGACGGCGAGCAAGTAAAAACCTAATATCTATTCATGGACGGAGGCAATAACGCCGAAACAGTCCAGTTGATACGTTCCCTATTTCTTGGAGGCTCTCATGGCTGGTTCCGTTAACAAAGTCATCCTCGTTGGCAACCTCGGTAAAGACCCGGAAGTCCGCAATACGCAGTCCGGGTCCAAGGTCGTGAGTTTTCCTCTGGCCACGTCCGACACCTGGAACGACCGGCAGAGCGGCGAGCGCCGTGAGCGTACCGAATGGCACCGTGTCGTCATCTTCAATGAGCAGGCTGGTGACGTGGCGGAGCGGTTCCTCCGCAAAGGCCGCAAGGTCTATATCGAAGGCGAACTCCGCACCCGCAAATGGACCGATCAGGGCGGTCAGGAGCACTACACCACAGAGGTTGTCATTGACCGTTTCCGGGGTGAGCTGGTGCTGATCGACAGCAACCGTGGCAACGGCAACGGGGATGCGGGCGGTTACGATAACGGCGGCTCGCGTGGCGGCACGAACGGCAACGGCGGATCGTGGGATGGCCCCGGAGGCGATGATCTGGACGATCAGGTGCCGTTCTGACCCTCACGGGCGGCGACTGCGCCGCCCTGTCCTTCCATTGCCCCGTAAACCTCTGGTATTTATTTCCTCGCGACTTCCGAAGGTACCCCTATGAACCGCGCACAGATCATCTTCCTTTTCGTGCTCCTGATGACCGGTCTGACAATCGGTGTGTACGCCTCCCTGGCGAGCTATCCGCCAGCCGTGCCGGCCGCGCTTCAGTCCTGCCGCTATCTTGTCCTCGCCGGAGAGACCGCAGGGATTGTTCTGATTTATTTTGTTCTGGGCTTCCTCCTGTATGCCGTGAACAATGGTTACGCGTCCGCCGCGAGCGCGGCCGCTGTGGTTGCCGTTCTGGGAGCAGGCGGATACGGACTCTACTATCTGGTGAGCACTCCCGGGCTGCTTTCCTGACGTGTCCTGAGGCACGCACCCCATGAGAAGCGCGACAAAAAGAATGTGGAAGGCGGTTCTGCCGCCTCCTCAAACCCCTAAAAACCGGGAAGACCGCCTCAAGGCATTTGCCGGTGTCTTTCAGACCGTCGCACTGAGCGTCTTCGGTGTCGGCATTCTCACCCCGCTTCTGACCTCGCCCGCCTCCCTGACGGTTCGGCAGGCGGCCGCGCGCGGATTGGCAGCACTCTTCCTTGAAGTCATTTCAGTAGTATTTCTTCTGTATATTGCGTATCCTACAGACAGCAGCAAGGAGGCCGCAAATGGACCCGTTTGATCTCAATCTGCTCGTGATGACCGTCGTTTTCTGCGGCGGGACACTTGTTCTTGCCGCGGTGATCGGTCCTGTCGCTAACCGCCTCGCAAAGATCCGAGCGTCCCTCGACTGACACACCAGCGGCCTCCGGGCCGCTTTTTATTGTCCGCTCGCCCGGTTTAGTCAGGCGGGCGCGCCTCGACGGCGCGAAGTTTTATGCCCCCTATGCTCGCCCCCCACAGGGGGGCTGCGCCAGGACAGCGGAAAAGGCTAAACTGGCCCCATGTCACGACAAACAGTCATTCGCATTGGTGCGCTAATCATTCAGGCCGCCATCCTTCTCCTGATCTGGCAGGGCGTTCTGCACCCAATCCGGGGAGGTCTACTGGTGCTTGCCGTGGGTGGGGGAGTGTTTTTCCTGACCCGGGACTCTTCAGGCACAAACCAGGGCCGTAAGTAGAAAAAGCAAAAGAAGATCGGGGGCGGCCCTGACGGGTTCGTTCGCCCTACTGCGCTAGGCTCCTTCGTCGCCAAGCTCCGCCTAGCCCCGACGTCCAGCCGCCCTCAGTCGGGCGTCTGGCCGTCGGGTCTGGCCCTTTCGGGTACGGCTTACCCGCATCCTTTTCCATGAACGGACGGTTCTGGTCTGGCACGTTCGACCGCGAGACGGCTCCTCGTCCCTCCCGAACGGTCCTGAAGGACCGCCCGGGAGGGCCGTTCCACGACAGCGTCCTCGCATCCAGCGTTCAGTCTGACAGTCGCCGTGCCAGTCCGTAAAGCCACTGCACATCCCTCGGCGGCAGGTGTCAGGCCCGCGTCTGCTGCAGGGCCGCACGCGACCCCGCATCAGCCGCAGGCCAGCCACCCTTGCTCAGGACGCTCCGGGCTTGACGGCCTGTCCCGTCGACCGTCTTGGCCGGTGGCAGGATGGGCTCAGGAAAACGCCACTGTCGTTCCACTCTCGTCGCCGTCAGTGTGCTCGCCGCACGGGCAGGATGGGTCTAGGAAAACGACAGGTATTCATAAAGTAATCAAGTAATCTTTTTACTTGTCATTCAAAAATAAATCGCGGTTTATGGCGGTTTTCTGCGCTTTTTATCTTGTCACGAAAGGCTGAAAAGGCTATCTTTTACTTGTCGAGAGGGATTGGCCCTCAAGACAAAGCGCCCCGGTTAGTGCTGTAACACCAAGCCGGGACTTCGCTAGACGAGAAAAGGAACTTCTCATGTCCGACGCAGCAACCACAATCGCACCGAAGGCCAAGAACAGCAAGGCCGCAAACAAGGCCAGCCCCGCTGCCGTCCGCCGTTTCAACGAAGCCCGCGACCGCACAAAGGCCATTGCCTCCCCCACGCTGGCCGACGTTCTCCGCATCGCCCCCAACGATGACAAGATTTCCGCAATCGTTCAGCATTTCGGTTTCGAGGCTGGCGACTATGACGAGCTGATGGGGGCCGGTTTGAGCATGATCCGCGACCAGTACGCGCTTCTTGAGGACGTGCTTGTCGTCACAGACTTCCGGGGCGAACGCAATTTCAAGGCCATGGAAATGCACCTTGGCCGCCTCGTGGACGGGCTGGTCCGCTCTGCCTATGGTGCCGCCAACTTTTACGAGAACAAGCGCCAGATTGCCCGCGACGAGCAGAACTCTTTCAGCAACGAGAGCCGCGACGAAGACCGGCAGGGCATTGACGGCGGGGAAAACCGCGTCGATCGGGCCGTCCGTTTCGCGGCACAGCAGGCCCCGAAGGCTTACGCGCTCGCCGTCATGGCTCAGGGCGCATGTGACGCCTACCGCGAACTGTTCGGGGAAGACTGGAAGCCTTACGTTAAGGACAACGCCCGCAGCCTCACCGAGAACGTCCGCGCCGCACAGTGGGGGGCCGTTCTCTAACCCTCACAGGCCGGGCCAGCAGGTCCGGCCACCCACCGGGGCCGCGCTGACGGCCTCGGCGTTGCCCTCGGCCTCTTCTCCCGTCCGCCCTCTGGTGCCCCCCTCCCGGTTTTTCCCGCAAAGGCGGACGCGCCTCGTCGGCGCGAGGTGTGATGCCCCCAGTGCTCGCCCCCCACAGGGGGGCTGCGCTAAGGCAATCGAAGAAGCAGAGCGTTCAGATTTCTTCGAACATGGACGAGAGCAATTCGAGAAGCCAGCCTCCAAATCCGGCCATCAGCGCCACGTCGAGAGCGCTGACCGCCTCTTTCTCATGGCCCAGAAGATACAGGCCAAGCGAAAGAACTGCGCACAGCGCCGTAACCGGAACAGCCAAGAAAAGTGCGTAGCGGGTCGAGCGGCGGAGCCAGAGCATCATCGTTGCCATGCCCGCTGAAGCGATGTGGAAAAGCGCATAGGGCGTGCCGAGAAACTTGGCGTTGTTTCGCTCACGGATGGCTGCGATCAGCCACTGGAGGCCAAAGAGAAAGAGGAAATACGGCCAGACTTTAGGAATGGTGAGCATCTGTTTCATGTCCTTCTTCACGAAGCCGACGCTTCGGATGAGCGCGTGTTTTTTGCTTCAGAAGGGGAGAATGACGCGGAAAGATGCGACTGGCGGAAAAAGAATTCGGGGCGGCCCTGAAGGGTTCGTTCACTCTATCTCACTAGGCTCCTGCGTCGCCAAGTTCGACCGAGCCACAGCGTCCAGCCGCCCTCAACCGGGCGTCTGGCCCCTGCGTCTCGGCCCGTCCGGGTAACGGTTCACCCGCATCCTTTTCCAACGTCGGACGGTCCTGGTCTGGGGGATCGGTTCGTGAGACGGCTCCTCAACCTTCCCGGCCCGTCCTGCGGACCGTCCGGGGAGGCACGTTCCATGGAGGTGGCCTCGCATCCAGCGTTCAGTCTGACAGTCACCGTGCCAGTCCGTAAAGCCACTGCGCGACCCTCGGCGGCAGGTGTCAGGCCCGCGTCTGCTGCAGGGCCGCACGCGACCCCGCATCAGCCGCAAGCCTGCCCCCCTTGCTTAGGACGCTCCGGGCTTGACGGCCTGTCCCGTCGCCCGTCTTGGCCGGTGGCAGGATGGGCTCAGGAAAACGCCACCTCCATTCCCCTTTCGTCGCCGTCAGTGTGCTCGCCGCACGGGCAGGATGGGTCTAGGAAAACCGGGGGCGATCAGCCGGGGCCGGGTGTTTGGGCAGACGAAAGAGACGGGCGGTCTGCCGGGTCCGTTGTGGCTGTTAGGGCGGGCTGGCCGGTCAGGGTCTGAATCAGGGCGCGGCCCGGTTCAGAGGTGGGAGTCCGGCTGGCATGGCGGGCGATCTCCCGATCCGTCCCGGCCAGGTCTGTCAGGATTTCCGTTTCCCGACCGTGAGCCGCGCCGAACGCAAAGGCCTTTTCCCGACTGTCGCCATAAGCGGCTATGTCCTTCTGGACCTTGCCCAGCTCGCGCGCAAAAGCGGGATTATGCCGAAGTTCCTGTTGGATGGCCTCCCCAAGCGCCGCATGACGGCCTCCGGCCTTCATGCCGGTAAAGGCCTGTGCTGCATCGCCGCCCTCCTGGCGGATGGCGGTCTCGATGTCGCGGCAGACGAGGGAAGGCGGGGCCGACCAGAACGCATGAAGAGAGGCAGCGGCCTTGCGGCCGTCCTCTTTCGCCCGTGCCAGGAGCGCGCTTTCGCGCTTCTCCTCCGCAGGCCCGAAGACAGCCGGGATGACCGGACGCGGTACGGGCCGAAGCACCGGAGCAGCAGAGGCCGTCAAAAAATCGGACTGCACGGTGACGGTGTATCCGCCGTCCTTTCGGACAGCGTTTCGCAGATCCGCGACAGGCACCGCCACGATCCCGTCAGGCGTTTCGAATGCACCGGACAGGCTGGTCCGTGTTTTGAAGATCCCCGAGACAGTTTCCCCAGGCGCGGCCGTGCGGATGACAAGGTCATCCAGCGGCCTTGCGGCAGGGCCAGAGCCCATGTCCTGCATCAGCTCCTTCAGAGCACGGGTGCGGGCGGGCGAGCTGGCGTCTGTCAGCAGGGCCGCCATGGCCGGATGGTCTGGATCCTGTGTGCCGGCGATGGAGGCGGACACCATGCGGGCTCTCGTGATGACGGAGAGGTCCACATTATGCCCGTAGCGTCGGCCGAGTTCCGCGACAAACGCCTCCTGCGTTCTGCCGTTGCCTTCCCGGAACGGGTGGACGTAATTGAGTTCGTTCAGAACCTTTCCGGCGATGGCTGCGAACTGCTCCGGCGTGGAGGTCTTCAGGACGTCCGGGTCGCGGATGGGCTTGAAGGCCTCGGTCAGCCCCATGTCGATATGGGAGCCGGGCAGGAAGGTGGTCGCGCCTTTGCGCATGGAGCCGATTGGCTCGACCCGTGCCCCGTCCACGACTGGCCTTTCGTGGCGCATGTGGCCCGCCCATTGATAGACGTCCTGAAAGATATGCCGATGAATGGCCTTCAGGTGGTCGGCATCGAAAGAGCCGGATGGCCCCATTCCAAGCCGGATTTCCAGAATCCTGTGGCTGGTGCGGCGGTATTCTTCAGGGTGAAGCTCGGAATGGCGGCGAAGGCCGAGCCGGTTCCGCAGGACGTCTGTCTGGTCCGGATCGTCGGAGACGTTCGGGTAGGTGTAACCGTGGGCGGGAGGCATCGACGCGTCAGAGGGCGGGATTCAGTCTCCGCCCCAGTTCAGCAAGGTCGATCTGCCCCGCAACGAACGACTGGCAGGCATCCTCGATAAGCGGATCATGCGTGTAGCCCTGCCGTCTCTGGGCCGCGAGAGTCCACTCGACCGCATCCTGGCGGCGCGCGCGCTCTTCATCCGAAAGAGCGGAAAAAGGCGTCGGAGCGAAGAGGGTTTTGGCTGAACTCATAGGAAGAAAATAGCGGTTTTTGCCCGGAATGGCAAGGTTTTCCGGTGGTTCGTGGCCGTTCTGAAGATGTGTTTCAAGGCGAGATTTTTTGCGTTCAGTCGCAGAACACGGCGGCAGGATGCTCTTATGACGAAGAGCCTTTCCCCTCTCGATAGTCGCCCGAAGCACCTGACCGGGCCGCGCTTGTCTCTTGCCCTGTTCCGGATCGGATGGTCCGAGCGTCAGGCCGCCGAGAAATGCGATATGCACAGAAACCAGTTCCGGCGCTGCCTGGAGGGCACGTCCTCACTTCCGGCTGATCTGTCCCTGTGGCTGCTTGATCTGGAAGCGGCCCATCTGGCCCATCCCTGTCCCCGGCAACGTAAGGCCGATCCTATTCTCGCCGAGATCCGCAAAGCCGGGTGACATTGCCGGCGACGTGGTGGGTTCCGGTGTCTCCACGTCCAGGCTCAGGGGATATGAAAAAGGCAGCCCGGAGGCTGCCTTAGGGGATTAATTTCTCGGATACATAAAGCCTTGGCTTCCGTCAGACATCACGGCCGGAATGCAGCGTGCTTTGGGGTCTGATGCTACTGTATAGGGCTTGACCAGAGAGGCTTTTACCCACGCAGGCTTGAAGTCGGTTCTAAGCGTCGGAAGATAGCCATTTACGGGATCGGCACCTGTTTTAACGGCAATCTGTGCACCGGCTAAACCCGCATCTGCCGCATTGTCAGATGGGCCTTGGCGAAAGGAAGCAGGATGTTCGAAATCCATTGCCTGCTCTTGGGTCTGATTGAGCGCCATGCAGGTGTAACCCTGCACGGGCCTAACTGCATGAAGTCCTGATGCCGAAGCGGTAGAACCTAGCCCGACAAGAGCAAGCGAAGCGATCAAGGGGATCATCGTTTTCATAGGAATACTCTATCGTTTGTTAGGTTGAAAGGACAGGCTGATTGGCTCCGGTGCCCATCTTGTCAGCAGTTGCCTGTCGCCATTGACCTACCGTTTCGCCAGCACTGATTCCGTTTTGCTGAAGCTGCGTGGACGAATAGCTATTGAGGACGCTCGCCATTGGAGTGTCATCAGAGGCTGTTGCTATAGCTTTCCCGGAAGCTGGGCCGAAGTTGTAGTACCCCCTCGTGTCGAGGGCTGTAGGATTGCTAACACCCGCATTCTGTAGTGATGTTGCTGCATCCTTCAGGTATTGAGCGGCAGCAACGGCCTGTGTTGCGGGATCCTGCTGCCCTGCCGTTCCAGAAGTGATGCTACTGGCCAGACCTGGATTGGCCGCTAGTGCTTTGCTCATCTCTGCCGAATATGTGCCGTTCGACATCTGGAACGCGCCTGTGATGGTGTGGCCTGATCCGGTGGCCGTATAGACATTCTGACATCCGGACTCCACCTGACACGTCGCCGCCAGGGCAGCCGGGTTCACGCCAATGGAGGAAGCATTGTCAGCGGCCTGATAGCCCCATGCGCGGCTGTAGAGCGTTTGCAGTGAATCCGATCCGGTCGAAACGGGCTGAGTGGTCTGGATGACCTTACCGTCTCCGCCGATTTGCTGGACGGTTCCGGCTGGGACCGTGAAGTTCGGCAGACCGACTTCCGGATAGACGACATGCGGGACTTCCGGCAGGCCGATAGGCACTTCGATCGACTGCGCCTGGCACGAACCGCTGAGGCCAAGTCCGGCTGAGAGAGCCAGACCTGTAATCAGGAAGGATTGTTTGACGGGGGGCGGCATTGGGCACTCCTGTGTTGGGGTGCTCAGTATCCGTCTGTCGTCTGCGACTTTGAGGGCTGTTTGAAACGCTGCCTGATGGCGCGAGGTGGTGTGTCCGAAACGGACACACCTAAATGAGGTGATCGAGGATAATTCCAAACACGGTTCCGCCCACGATCATGGTGGCGAACCATCCGGCCCGCTTGCTGATTTCGTCCCGTCGAACCCGGGTGCCCGCCATCACGATCTGGGCCTTCATGCTCTCGGCGATTTCGCCTTTGACCGTACCAAGGACTTCCGCGACCTTTGCCTTGACGGTCTTTTCGTCAATCTTCTGAAGCTGGCGAGAGGCTGCCACGCCTTCATGAAGAGCACGCCTGACCTCAATTACCTCCTCCGTTGCCGAGCGTGTGCATTGATCCAGCAGGCTTTCACACTTCGCGACACACTGCTCCATCCGCTTCTCGGCCTCCTGAAACAGCGCTCTGTGCGCTGCTTCGGAGTGTTCGCGATCCTTGAGGAGGAGGGCCTGATGAAGATTGTTCATCTCCATCAGAATCATGAGGCCATCCAGAACCTTGGCCTCAGGTGAACGCGGCCGAAGCGTCCACCGATGCGTCTGCTCACGGAGCGCATCCAGTGAGCTTTCAAATCTGGCCTGACAGTCGGAAATCCTCTGGGTAAGGCCGTCAGACATTACACGTCACTTTCGGCCGGAACAGGGAGGCCCTTAGGCATATTCGGCAGACGAGGCTCGCCTAGCTCCCGCAGGAAGACCGGGAAGTCACGGCGGTACCAACGGTCAATCGCGAGCCGGTCAAAGATTGAGGTGGTCGGGAACCCGTCCTTTTGTTCGCCCTCGGCATAGGCGCGGAATGTGAGCGTTCGGTCACAGACGTCTTTCATGGGCTCGGCAGCCGGATAGAGGACGAGCTTTGCGCCGTTGTCCATGGCTTCGACAACCGCAGGGTGAATGGCAACCTCTTCAAAGACGTCATCCACGTCCAGGGAAGGAGGAATAAGGCCTTCGTTGAGAATGACTGCGGCGTTCCGGGGAGAGAACTTCTTGTTGGTTTGGAGGTCTTCCAGATAATCGAGATCTGCGCGTTCATGGCCGATGAGGAACGCCACTGAGAGCGTGATGCCCATCATGTCGAGGGCGCGTGTCAGTGATTCCGTGCTGATTAACTCATGCAGCGCTGTCCATCCGCCGCCGATGTCGAGAATGGCGTCATGGCGACTTTCCATGAGAGACTGGATCTTTTCTTCCAGCCATTTCCGCTGACGTTTCGTGTCACCGCCTGTGGGGCTTTTCGCATCATGGAAACTGGAAATGGAGTGCGACCGGTTCAGCAGATCGGTGTTCCAGATTTCGGGTGTGCCGCCCTGCTCGTGGATTGTCTGGGCGAGAGCATTAAGCAGGGTCGTCTTCCCGACCCGCTGACGGCCAATGATCGTAAAAATAACCGGCTTGCGCTTGGGGGCGGCTGCCTTCTGGTCGGCAGCGCCTGTGGGGGCTTTGGCGGCAATATCCTTGGTCATGGATGGTCGGCTCCTGATGAGGCAGCCCCCTCACTGTGAGATGGGCTTCTCTTCCTCTTTCAGACGCCATAGTGCCGGGCCATTCTGCGACTTAACTCCGCCGCTCAGAAAAAAATCAGTCTGGCGTGAGCCTTCTTTTCTCTTCTCTGCGCGCCCGGAGCTTTGCCCGGATGTGTTCCAGAGACTGGCGACCCTCAGCAGAAATGTTCGTATGCGGGTCCGCGTTTCTGGAGGACGGTGACGTTACGGCGGCCGAAATGGCGGGCACCTGTGGCGTGGCGGCAGGTGGCGGCGCGACGGGTCTTTCCTCACGTTCCGCGTAATACTCTTCCACAGCGGCAGGCCGCCAGTCTGCCGGGGTTCGGCTCGGCGGTTCTGGCGTCTGATCGGGTGCGTCGTTTGCCGGTTTTCCGACTGTGATTTTCTCTCGCTCGCTCTTGAGGCGTGACCACATTTTTCTGATGGCCCCAAGTCCAACCGGAGAGAGTTCGACCTCCACACCATCCTTTTTCGCAGCTTTGGCGATCATCTCCCAGGTGGCGATTTTCGCCTCGCGAAGTTCAGACACGATGTCCTGATTTTTTCTGAGCCACTGATAGACGGCTTTCGAGTGCGGTTGAGCAGGGCGTGTCTTGTGTGCCTCCTGAATCTCTCTCAGTGCCTTGGACATGATCACTTTCGCCCCCGCTTTGTGTCCGTTCTGGACACACCTCGCACTCTGAACCGTTTTCACGGCCTCTGGTGCGTCGGACCTCTTTCGCAGGCGAGGCATCTCCGTGTCAAGTTCGAGGCATCATGGAGGCATCTACGAGGCGTCTCCGAAGCCATTTCGAGGCTAGTGCGAAGCGACTACGAGGTAGGATTGAGAATTGACGAGGCAACTATGAGGCAAAGAAAAGGGCTTCTTCATAGACCATTGCACCGTTGGTGCGGACGGCTTCGCCGCCGAGAGGCAGAAGGAGGGGGGGTGTGACAATCTGTCACCCCCCCATCAGGAACGTGCCGTTGCATCAAGTCGCAGAATGGCCCGGCACCATGGCGTCCGAAAGAGGAAGAAAGGCGCGCCTCATAGCGAGCAGCCACCTCAACAGGAGAGAAGCATGGCCACGCAAAAACGCTTTCAAAAGAACACGCGCCTCGTAGATCCCAGCTTCAAATCTGGCGGCCTGTTCGACTTCAACGGTGTCGATTACGCGACTTTCGTAAAAGATGGGGAGGTTTGGTTTCGTATGACTGACATTTGCCGTGCCATTGGTCATTCTTCACCCACGCGCGCCGCACGGGGCTTGGACGATGATGAACGGCAGATAGTCCCGTTGCCTTCGGAGAGCGGCGTCCAGGATCAGGTCATGGTTAGCGAAAGCGGCTTGTACCACTTTCTGGTCAAGTCTCAGCTTCCTCTTGCCGTCACGTTTCGACGGCGTGTGACCAAAGAGGTTCTGCCGAGTATCCGACGAAACGGATTCTATTCACGCCCTGGGGTGAAGCTGCCGATCCCAGAAGCGCAGTCACCCGACCCCGCCGATCTTACGCGACTTCAGGAAATGCGTCAGTTGCCGGGACGGTACATGGTTCTGAGTCTGCCGGGTCGGCCTTTGCATGTTGAAGTGCGGGATATGGAGGAAGTTCTGCTTGATTATGAGCAGGCAGACCTACAGACTTTGGTAAACTCTACGAAGCTAGTGGGCTCTCTCTGGCGAGCGTATCGTACGGAGGTGGCGATGCTGGCGGAGACGTTGCTCTCTGATGAAGGCTTCCAGCAGCTAGACCACGCCATCTCGATTAGTGCTCGATATGCACAATGGATCCAGCGAGCATCGGAGAACAAAGCCCTGGCGTTAGCGAAAGCGACGACGAAATAATCTCAGTCGCATGAGGGCTTTCTATCCTGCCCTCATGACAGATCAGACACAGACCCCCGACCGCGCTCCCGTGACCGAGATTTCGGATCGGGAGCTTCTTCAGCATCTTCTCACCCGCTCTGACGAGCAGGGAGAAGAGATCCGGTTCATCAGCGAAAAGCTGAGTATCCTGATTGAGCTTCTGACCCCCTCGGAGAAGGGGGACGGCCCGACACTGGACGACATTCTTGCGCGTCTGGTCGAGCTGATGAAGGATCAGGAGCCGGTCATCAGGCGCATCGACCATACGACCGCCCGCAACAACGATCTGCTTGAAGGCCGCAAGGTTCGCCCGAAAGCAGAGGATGGCCGCCCGTCATGATGACCTTCCGCAAGATCTCGGCGGAGTGCAACGGCCGGTTCGTGGCCGCCTATTTTACCGAGGGCGCGCCGGATCCAGAGCACGATTTTCGCACGGACACCGGCAAGGTGCCTGACGGCGACGGTCAGCGCCTCACGAACTACTACCTCGGCCGCGATGGTCGGGCCTCTTTCAATCCGGGCATGAGTCAGAAGATGGCGGACGTGCTCGGCGTGGATCGGCGTGCCATGCCCACGACCGAAACACTTGCGGCCCTGTTCGAAGGCAAGCGCGCCGACAATGGCGAGCAATGGTCTCAGGCCAAGCGGAAGATCAGCGCCTACGACCTCACCATGGCCCCGCACAAATCGGTCACGCTGGCTGCCGAGTTTGCCCCAACACAGGCCGAAGGGGCCGCCATCTGGAACGCAGTGCAGCGGGCTAATGACGCGACCATGCAGTATGTGGCCCGTGAGCTGGGCTTTGCCCGACGCGGCCATGGTGGGGAAGACGGAGAAGAGGCTGGGGAGGTCGCCTGGACGTCCTACCGGCACCGCACGTCTCGCCCGACCCTGACCCTGCATGATGCCGAGACCGATACGACCTATCTGCGCGAGGCTCCGACCGGGGGCGATCCGCAGATGCACATCCATAATTCGCTCTACAATGTCGTTGTCACCGACAGCGGCCATGTGGGGTCGCTGGATACGAAGCGCCTGCGGTCCCGCGTCCACGAGTTCGGAGCCTTCTTCCAGGCGGAGCTGGCGGATGAGCTGCGCAAACTCGGGATTGCGCAGTCCTACGACGCCAAAGAGCAGGCGACTGTTATTTCCGCCGTCCCGCAAGAGGCCTGTGACGCGTTCTCCAGTCGCACGGCCGAGGTGACACGGGCTGCGCGAGCCTATGCCGAGAAAGAAGGTCATGACTGGAACGCCATGACGGCCGAGCTGAAGAACAAGATGCTCAAAGCCGCCAGTCTGGCGCACCGGCAGAAGAAGAATGAGTCCGCCGACGACGTACAGGCCTGGCGCGAGCGCGCCGCCGAGATCGGGTGGGAGCATCACAGCGTTCTCGATACAGCCGAGGCTCCTGCGCTCACGGTCGCCGAGCGACACGAGCAGGCCTATGCGTTTGCGGCCAAGCATCTCGGCAAGGAGTTCGAGACGGCTGCCGTGCTCGATCACGACAAACTGCGGATGTACGCGGCACGCGGCCTCATTGGTGCGGGGATCTCGGGGGGTATTGAGGACATTGACCAGGTCGTCAAACTGATCGAGGGCAAGGGCCTTGAGGTTCGGGGCGAGCAGGTCAGCCTCGTGTCCTGCGTGAAGAATGATCGGATCCGCGTGACCAATACGGCCCAGATCCGGGTCGAAGAAACGCTCGCCAAAGAAGCCGTGCGGGCTTCGGCGGATCGCAGCGCGTCCCTTTCGGATGCCCAACTCACTGAGGCCATTGAGCGATGCGACCTCGATTTCGACAACGAGCACGGCCAGTCCCAGAAGGCCGCAATCTATGCCCTGGGGAAGGCCGGAAAGATCTCGATGCTCACGGGCGTTGCCGGCTCCGGCAAGACAACGCTGCTTAAGCCGCTCGTGGATGCCTGGAAGCGCGACACCCGGTTCTCGGAGAAGGGCCGTGAGATGATCGGCCTGGCGACGGCCTGGCGTCAGGCCGACGCGCTTGGCGATGCTGGCATCCACCAGCGTTACGCCATGATGCCGTTCCTGAGCCGCCTGGAGAAAGGCGAGCAGACGGTGGACGAGAACACGGTGCTGGTCATTGACGAGGTCGGGCAGATCGCACCGCGCCAGATGCTTCAGCTTCTGGAGCTGCAACGCGCGAGCGGCTGTACCATCAAGGCCTTGGGTGATCGGGAGCAGGCACAGTCCATTGAGGCCGGTGATACCGTCGAGATCCTGCGCAGGGTTCTGGCCAAGGAGGACATGCCGGAGCTGCTCTCCACGGTCCGCCAGACGACCGCCCGCAATCGTGAGATTGCCGGACTGTTCCGTGGCGAGAAACCCGATGCGGATGCGCTGGAAGCGCTTCGACCCAAAGGGAAGGCCGCCTACGCCAACCGGGACGAGGAGAACTCGGACGATCCCCGCAACGCCTTTCACCTCGAAGAGGTGCGCCGTGCGATCGACATGAAGCGTGAGGATGGCACGATCAGATTGGTCGGCGGCGATCAGGACGAAGTGCTGCAACAGATTGCCGAGCTGTATGTCACACGCCGCGACGCCCTGGCCGCGTCCGGCTCAACGCGTGGCATCAGCATGTCGGCCCTGACCAATCAGGACGCGGCCGATCTCAGCCGCGCCGTCCGCAGGATCCTGCAAGAGCGTGGTGAGATCTCCCGCGATGAGGTCAAACTCGATGCGGTCGATCAGCGCGGCGAGGCCTATGAGCTTCAGGTTGCGGCCGGAGACAGGTTGCGCCTGTTCCGGCGCACCTGGGGGGCGGTCGAAGGGAAGGGGACCACCGTTGGCAACAACGGCGATGTCGTGGAGGTTGTCTCGCACGGCAAGGACGGCCTGCGCGTCCGGATGAAGGATGGTCGGGAGGCAGATGTTGAGTGGCGTCGGCTGAAGGACCATAAGACCGGCCGGATCCTGCTTGGTTTCGGTCATGCCATGACCATTGATGCCGCCCAAGGCCTCACCTCAGACGAGCATATCAACGCGCTTCCGCGAGGTGTCGCGACCGCAACCGGGTTCACGTCCTACGTGGCGGAGAGCCGGGCCAAGGGCACGACCTGGACCATGATCTCGGACGGCGCCACGTTCGAGGCCGTGCGTAATGGCCGGGCGCTTGGCGACACGACCGAGATCACCAGTGACGATCTGTGGAACCATGTGGCCAAGGGCATGTCTAACAAGCCTTATAAGGCGCTTGGCATGGATCTGCCTTTTACGTCCCAGGCCGAACGGGAGAAGCACGTTCAGGAACTGATCCGCCTCGGGAAGATGCAGGAGGAAATGGCGCAGGATGGCCGGGACTATGGACGTGAGGTGAGGGACAGGGCGCAGGCGCTCACCCTAGAAAAGACGGCTGGACCGAAGCTGAAGGAGTTGGACCGACAGATAGCTGAGCTTCTGGTGCAAAGCGGTTCTGCTATGTCTCAAGCGGAACAAAGGTTGCGCGAGAGTAGGATCATGATTGCCACGACCGCCTCGCCAGCGGTCTGAGAGCCAGACCGAAGGTAAATCGAGTAATTTCAGTGACCTATATTTCACCCCTCTCTCGAACAGCAAGGAGCGAGTTTTAGGCTGTACTAAAATTACTCTACATTAGCGTCTTTGCGATGACGTGTTATCCGCTATTAACCTGTGAAGCCGGGAGTGAACGCTGCTAGCATCTCTCAATGCTATCGTCAGAGCGCTATCTCCATCACAAGTAAGGCGTGCTGTTTTCCTATATACGTAGAATGCTGCGAAAAATCACTAAAACCACTCTTTGAGTTAGGCTCTTACATGATGGTAGATGACCCTAACTTAGAATCAAGTCTCAAACTTTATTCCTTTTGTATCCCTCATAAAGATTTCGTGGATAATAATAGAATGAAGACTCCATATATATTTTCTTTATTATCTCTTTCTCAACACCTGAAACAAACATAACTGAAATAACACTTAACATCTCAAGTATTCCTATGAACTTAATTATTATAGAATCTGAAAATCTTGAGTTATTATTTTTTATTCCACCATAGTGCATGATTTCGTTTCTAATATCAACTATATCCAATATAATTGAGGAAGCAGTTTCTCTGTCTAAAAAATCAAAATTAGATATTATATCATATAGTCTCTCTCTCAAATTGTATTCATATTTTTTTCAAACGACTTTCGTAACGCTCTTCTTTCGTCTGACCTAAATTTCGTACATTCTTTTATTTTTGACTTAAATTCTAATATCTCGTCGTTCTTATTTTCTGGGCTTTTCTGAAGACCATAATGTTGGATGTGTATTACTTCTAGTCCAGTTACTAAGTGTGAAAACTTGTTTTGTATAAACAGTCCCTTTGATAAGCTAGATGGATATCCGAAAAAACCTGCTAAATACTTAGGTGTCATTTCTATATAATTAGACAAATAATATCCAAAACGATTTTTTATTAAAGCAAACGAAGACGAGAGCCACTCTGAACCCGGACCCTTATCATAATTATATGTTTGGTAATATATCACAGATTCCGAATTTTTTTCATTGTATATTGATGGATAGGATACGAGATGTTTTCTACTAACAAATGTTACAAAAAACCTTTCTACAATTCTACTTAATTCAAAACACTCCTTGATAGTTTTATTTTCATTGAAAACTATTTCCAAAAAAAATTCTTTTTCGAATATTAAATTGTCTTCGTTTGTGTGTATATTATATTCAAATAATATATTAATTGTGCCGGTATTAGTTTCCCAATTTAATTCCGATAAATCTGAGGCATATTCTATTTCAAATGTATTTAATTCATTTTGTTTTTTTAAGTTATATGTGGAAATATTTAACCATCTATCTAAACCTGTTAGTTTCCACCTAATTCGTGAATATGTCTGCGGTTCTGAAATATCATTATTGCTCTTAATATACTCAGATCCGAAATATATCTCATGACTATCTTCTTCTCTCGGCCCGAAGCCTCGAAGTGAGTACGGATCCAGTATCTTAACGTATTCGCTAGAAAACAAATAACCATTAAGCTCATCGTGAGATAGCTGTAGTGATTTTAGTTCTCCATTAAATAAAACTCCATCAACGTGAACAGTAACTTTATGATCTTCGGAGATTGTAAGTGTACCTGTTCTCTTGGAAGATTCATTTTCAATCCAGAAATAACCTCTGTTATTTTTATTTGTCATAATTTTACTCATATCGTTGTTTTTATTTCAATTATTCGGATTTCTGAAATTCGATATTATGTAGTTTTAATCTTGAATGCGCTGCCCATATTAAGGTACCTGAAAGACGATAATATAATACCAATATACGAAAGGACAATATTGAGTTTTCTGTCTCTAGTGGTCCGCTAGCGGACAGTTGCAGCGCCGCCTCTGCAAACCATCGCAGTTTCGTCCTTCTTAGAGTGACGCGAAGCCTCCATTTTCTGTTTTTCAAGTTAATAACGGATAACACGTCATCGCAAAGACGCTAATGTAGAGTAATTTTAGTACAGCCTAAAACTCGCTCCTTCCTGTTCCAGATGGATGAAATATAGGTCACCGAAATTACTCAAGTCACCTCCGATCTATTTCTGAAATAGTAATTTTTTTCCAACTTCTCGGCATGCAGCCAAAATTTCTCTTTCGCTTGCCTCTTTGGCGCCAGCCGTATTGGCCGGAAGAGCCCTGAGCTGATCGCGCGTCGCCAGAACCAGCACAGCACGCCGGCGAGGCGTCCGCCCTGTCCTGCTTCCCACGAGGCGCTCCAGTTGCTCGACCCGCCCCAGAAAGGCCCCATCCATGGGCTGCGCAGGCACAAGGCTTTCATCCTTGTTATCGTCGCGATGGAAGCGGCCCCAGGCCAGCATCCCGGCAAACGGCGTGTTTCCGTCCGCCTGTCCCTGTGTCGTCACAGTCCGCAGGTAAGACGCGATTTCCGTCAGGTGCGTGCTCACATCGCCCATGAGGGCTTTGCTGTCCCGGTGGTTCTCATTCGCGATCTTGCCGATCAGGGCTTCGACCGCTGGTGGGAGGGCCGAGCTGGCGGTCTCGATCTGGAAGTCGCCGTTTTCCAGCGTTTCGACAATGCCCCAGGTCTCGGCGTCCGGATCCACACCGTGTCCGGACTTGGGCGAGGGGAGCATGACCGGACGGGCGCGGCGCACTTCGCCGGAGCGTCCATTGATGTCGGCAAAGAAGGTCTTGGAGTGAATGACGCGGCCGCCAAACATTGTCACGGCCTCACCTTCGATCAGACTTTGCAGATCGTTCCAGGGCAGACGGGAAACCTCACGAACCTCAGCGCCTGAGCCGTTGTAATAGCCGTAGCCATCATTCTCGACGCGGGTTGCCTGTGTCACCTCGACCTTGTCGGCCTGCTGTTCCAGCCATTCGCGCGTCTTCATGGCATCCTGAAGCCGCAGCGCATGGGTGAGGTTCGCATTGCCAAGAAGCGAGAAGGCCTTTTCGCCAATCCGGGCTGTCAGGCCGGGCAGATCCTGAAACGAGATCCAGAACATGCAGTTCAGGCCACGGCCCATCGCGAGCATCCGGTCCATGCCGTCCGTGACATAGGCGGCCAGCTCGTCAAAGAAGATCTGGAATGGCGCATCACCAGCTCCGGCCTTCAGCTTGAACACTTCGCTGGCAGAGCCATGCAGCTTTGCCCCGAGGAGCTGGGCCATGACACCGCGCAGCGAGGCCACGACGATCTTGCCCAGGCCCGCCAGACTGTCTGACGAGTTTTCCAGCGATGGCAGGATGACGATCAGGATGCGGCGGTTCAGGACCACGTCGCGCATGATGATGTCGGCCGTCTCGGCACTGAAGATATGCCCCAAGCTCACGCCAAGCTGTGTGAAGACGCGCGAGAAATACATCTTGGCATAGCCGTGCTGCTCGGACGGCTTGTTTTCCTTCTGGGCGTTCCACTCCAGAGAAGAGTCATAACCGGGCAGCTCGCCAAGATAGGCCTGAAGCGGCCAGAGCACATCGTCCGGAATATCCTCGACCCTGCGCTCGATGGCCTGATTGGAGCCGGGATTGCGAATGAGGAAAACCTTGTGCCGGGCGAGGGTGCCGATCCAGCGCAGGTCGGTCGCATAGCGGATGGCGTCGATATTGATGGGGATGCCGTGCGTGTCGCGCATCCAGACGAGGGCCGGAACCACTGTGCCGATGAGGCCGACAGCGCGGTCGCGGAACACGCCATTGGAATCATTGGCCGACTGTTCGCCAAGCTGGCTGACCAGCATTTCGCGGATGGCGTCCGCATTTCCGGTGGCAAACGGATTGAAGGTGTTGGAATCCCGTGTGCCGGAAGCGGCGAGGAAGTTCAGCGCCAGCACCTGGTCATCGAGCCCAAACCGCCGTGCGAGGGCCAGCACATCGCCATAGACCGTGTTGTCGCCTTTGGCGTCCACGAGGATGCAGCCGGAGCCATGGGCCAGGGCGTTCGTCATCAGGGAGACAATGGCCGTGGTCTTGCCGGATCCGGTGGTGCCCGGAATGGCCGCGTGTTGCCGGGCCGCGTCCGAGGACATCCAGAGCTGGCGGCGGGTCCGGGCTTCCGTGCCGAGATAGAGAATGCCGTTGGCCTGACGGGCCTTGCGATCCTTGGGGTTCAAATCGTTCGCATCCTTCAGCCCGCTGTAACGCGGCATGTGGAGCGGGAGGCGCTCAGGACGGAGCACCACCCAGGCCGCGACGGCCGGGGCCGCGAGAATCAGCGCGCCATCTATCGCGGGCACGAACCAGCCCAGGCCAACACCGACCAGTCCAAGCCATCCGGCCAGAGGGGAACGCAGCTCTTCCTTCGTCTTTGTCCAGAACGGGCGGGTATCGCGGTATGTCTTTCCCCGCTCGACCTGCTGATGGCCAAGCGGTGCACCAATCTTGCGAGCCGTCATGGTTTCAGTTCTCCAGCCCGAATGGCGAACCGGCCTGTGTCGGCGCGGGTGCTGGAGACGGCATTTCCAGATGGGCGGGCTGATGCAGCGCCTTCAGGATCTGCTGTGGTGCCGTGGGTGCGGGAGCTTGTGCCTGCGTGTCCATCGGTCCACTGGACGGCAATGGCGGAAGAGGCGCGGATTCTGGCATCGCAGGCACCGAGGCGTGCAGGCCGCCAAAGGTGTACAACAGACCTGCGCAGACGGCAGCGGTTGCGGCAACTGGCAGGAAACGGCGGATCCTGCTGGCCGGAGCGGCCTGAGGTCCAGCCGGGGCGATCTCGGCCTGAGCAGCCGCGAGCGGCAGGGCTTGCGGAAAATGGAGATGGATCGGGGCCGTGTTTCCCTCCTCGATGTCGAGCGTGAGGGGAGCGTTCTGGCCGTGCTGGAGAATGATGCGGGTCATGAAACTGTCCTTCAGGCGGAGCGGAGCGTGGAGAGGGCGCGATCAAGCACCGGGATGTAGAGGGGGCGACGCAGACGCTGTTCCTCGGACCAGTGGGCACGGGCGCCAGCGGCTTCGATCCGGGGATTGGGATGCACGTCTTCGTTCGGGTTTTCACTGGGGTAGCCCAGAGAGTGCAGGGCATACCAAAGCGGCCGGTCGATCAGCTTGACGATGGCGAAGGCGGGCGGCGCCAGCACACCAGCCTCAAAGCGGGCATCGCACAGAAGCGTCATAAGGGCGGTCGTGGTCCAGCCGTGACGGTCACAGCTCTGCGCGATCGTGGCCTGCACATCGGGATCTGCAAGGAAGTCCTGCGCGTTCTTCAGGACCTCTGCGGGCACCTTCAGGCTGACCTTCGGGCCGGTATCGCCATCAAGTCCTGCGTCAGCCAGACCTTCTGACAGTTGCCCGAGCAGGGTCATGGCCTCATCGCGACGCTTGAGTTTGTGCAGCGCAAAGGCCGCAAAGAGCACCTGGGCCGCAGGTGGGGCCGCGCCCGGACCGGCCGTTGTGTAGTGCGGGCCGAGCTGACGCTCGAAGGCTTCCTGCGCGCAGACCTCGCTGAAACTACCATCGGCGGCCGTGGCAAAGCGGCTGCGCCATTCGTCAGCCGTCAGGGCCGGGTCGGCCGGAAGAGGTGCCCCGGTGGACGGCGCAACAAGCCGGGTGATGCGGCGCTTGGCGAACCCGCGCAGGGTCGGAAACATTTTTGCCTGCACGGCAATCAGGCCTTCGAGATCGAGGACAGTCCGCAGCGCCTTGTTCTCCCCGAAGAAGAGACACAGACCTGCGCAGATCCCCCCGACCAGGACTGCAACCCACCGGAGCTGCAGACCGACGATGGACAGGCCGTAATAGAGCTGGATCAGGCGAATGGACGCCGGATGGTGCAGGGCTTGGTGAAGCTGGAGGTTCAGACGCGCAAGGTCAGGCGTAGGCGACAGGATGCCGATCTGCCAGATCAGGGCCTTGCAGTAAAAACGGCTGATCTCTGTGTGGAAGGTTGACCAGACCATATAGGCCAGGACAACGCTGCCGAGCAGCGCAACACCGGCCAGCATCAGGGTGAGTTCTCCTGACGAGCGCGAGCCTGAGGACCGCGAAGCTGTGCCGCTCATGCCGGGTCTCCTTGATGGCTGGTGCGGATCAGGGTCTGGGAAATCTCGTAAAAGCGCTTCAGATAGGCCGTGCCAAAGCGGGGCGTGTGGGAGTGATAGCCCGCGACGGCCTGCCAGAGATCGCCCCGGGCCTTGGTCATTTCCTGCCCGAGGATCCAGCCGCCCGCTTCGAGATTGGCGCAGGAGTTATTCCGCAAGGCCGCGTAGGCACGGGACGGGGTAGTGTGCCAGTGCCGCGCAATCTCGGGGACGTGGATCGTATTGACCTGCATGGGGCCAAGATCGGACGTCCCGTTCGTATTCTGCACGGCCTGTCCGGGATGACCGCCTTCGACATAGAGCAGGACCAGCATGACGCCTGCTGGCACATGCGCGTTATGGGCTGACTCTTTGAGGCAGGCTGCGATCTGGCGTCCGCCATCGTCCTCGGCCGAGGCAGCCGGGGCTGCCATGAGGGCCGCGAGGGCCAACGGAAAGAACATCCGGGTTTTCATGCGGCTTGCTCCTTCTGGACGGAGACCGGCTGAAGACGCGCCATGCTCGCCTGCCAGAGGCCGTTCAGATCGCACAGGTTGATCTGCCCGTTCTGAACCGGGAGCGCATCCAGCACTTCGAGCAGGCAAAGCAGGACCGTCACGGCAGACTGCGCGTCATGGTCGAGGACGGTCACGCCAAGGGCGGCTTCAGGATCATCGACCAGCTTCAGGCCGAAGCCGTGCCGCGTCATTTCAAACCACAGCGCCTCGGCGGTGATCAGGAACGCAGGCAGGAAGCCGCTGCTGGACGCCGCGACCGTGCTGGCGCAGGGGGTTGAGTTGATGGCATCGCTCAGAATGACGCTGAGGCCCTTGCGGTCGATGGCCCGGACCAGAACGTCTGACAGGAGCGTGACGGCAGGAGAGGGGGTCATCCGTAGCGCCTCCGTTTCCAGGTCGCCCGACCGGACCGGACGGGGCCGGTGATGAGGCGACGGACAGTTCTGAGGGCAGCCGGCAGCGTCAGGCCAAAGAAGCTGATCGTTGCAAACAGCGCAGTGCCCAGAACGCCGATATACAGCGTCGTCCAGCTCCAGTACGTGACCGTCACAAGGAGCGGGAGACAGGCCCGGCCATCAAGGATGGCCAGACGGACAGGTTGTGCGGTTGCGCGCCACATCAGGCGTCTCTCCTCCAGGCGTCGTTGGCCGTCTTTTCAGTAATCAGCCCGTCTTCCAGGGCTTTGCGGATGGCGACCTCGTAGCTCTGGCCGTCACTCTCGATGGCCTGCGCCACGAGGTCGGGCCAAAGCTCGCTTTCGGTTCGCATGAGCTGACGGCGCAGATCCTGATGAAAGGTCAGGTACTCGCGCACGGCCACACGGCCCCCGCCGACCCGCTCCAGAAGACGCTGGTTGATGACGAAGCGCAGGGACTGCGCCAGCGCGCTCACGAGGTTGTCGCGTTCGGCCCGTGGGCACAGCGCAATGGCACGCTGGATCATGAGCGGGCCGTTATCGGCATGAATGGTGGTCGAGAGCTTCCCGCCCGTAATGGCGCAGTTGATGGCCGCTTCCATAGTGGGGCCGTCACGACATTCGCCAAGGACCAGATCCGAGTTTTCACGGCGCATGGAGCCCTCGACAAACAGGGGCGGTGTCAGATTGGGCGGGCGGATCTCGGTCTGGGTAATCCGGTTGCCATTCGGCGGCTTGAGGCTGTCGAAAAGGAACTCGATCGGCTGCTCGCCTGTGGAAATGTTGCACGAGACGGTCGGATCCATCAGCCGATCATGGATCAGCCCGAACTGTATTGTGGTTTTGCCCGATCCCGTTGATCCTCCCGTGAGCACCATGCCGCTTCTCAGCAGGTTGGTGTCGCGGATCTCCTGCTCGACCCGCTGCTCATCCAGACTGGGCGGAAGGGTCGGGATGGGCCGAAAGACCAGATTCATGCCTGGGCCGCGCATGGTCTGCACGGGAAAGATGTTGATACGAAAGCGCAGGGACTCACGGCGGTTGAGCGTGACGCTATAGGCCGTATCGAGCTGAAGGCTGATCAGGACACGCGCCGAGCCGTCCGCGCCATAGACGTGATCCACGATCTGCTTGAGATCCAGCGATGTCGTGGGGTCCATGGTGGCGTAGCGGTTGCGGCCATGAACCGTCAGCGTGGCGCGATGACCGGTCAACAGGTCAATCCGCGACGCGCCGAGGCCATGCGCCCATTTCAGGAAGTCATCGAGACCGGGCGCATGTTTCCGGGCTTCAGCAACCCAGGGGTATTCTCGCTTCGCCCGTTCGTGTGCCCAGGTTTCGGTGTCGCGCAGTTTGAGGACGGCGCTCATCGGCAGTCCTCCGGATAGGCGACGCGGGTGCGGGCCTGGAGGCCGGGCTGTCCGGTGATCCGGATGACGCGGTCGCCGAGATGCAGACTGTCGCCGCCGCCCACGGCCTGACGGTTCTCGAACACCACGCGCGGTTCTTCGACACGACCGGCCCGCAGAAGCACGCGGTAGCGGGCCATGCCGGTGATGTCGCGCTGAAGTCGCGAGAGATCGGACAGGTAGATCTCATCCGCAACCTTTTCTCCGGAGGCCCAGCCTTCAGCCACCCAGTCGTTCCAGTGCCGCACTTCCTTGTCGGTATGCGGCAGAGCGGATGAGGCCGGATGACGCGGCTTGTTCCAGGACCGCACGAGATAGGTCCGCCAGTTCGGCGCGGCAGAGGTGAGCTGCGCCTCACGGGTAATCTCGAAGACGCAGCGGCTTTCATGGGCGATGGTGCCGGTATCGTTCAGCGCAAACGCCATCTGCGCCTGGCTCACGATCGGGGGCTGCATCAGCGTCTGGCCGTCACCCACCGGCAGGACGAAGGGGCGAAAATCGAACGTCGTGTCGAGGATAGGCTCGTTGTGGCGCAGCATTTCATTAATGGCGAAAGACCGCGCCGCTTGTCCGCCCTGTGCGCCGTAGGTCAGTGCGGCCTGACGGATCTGCTCGCGTCGTCCCGGCTTGAGATCGTCGCCGACTTCATCGTTTGGCCGCGCGTCCTGCAAGGCTTCGAGAGACGGGGGGGCCTCGCCGCCTGTGATGCGGTCGAGCTGAAGCGCGCCCGTGACCGGGGTGTTGGCAGGATTGCCCAAGGCCTCATCATTGGCGTTGATCTGATCCGCGCCCGGCTCAGGTGGGTTTGGCATGGACACGAGCGTTCCGCTCCGGGCTGGCGGAGGAAGAGAGCTGGTGGACGGCATGATGGTGCCGTTGTCGGCCGCACCTGCGAGGGCGGGAAATGCGAGGAAGGCAACCGTTGCGAGGCCGCAAAGCAGGGCGCGATCAGCCATGGTACGTCACCGAGATTGCGTGGGAGAGGGGATCGACAGAGACGGTGGCCTGTTCTCCCGCCTGCTCGCCAAGCGTGCGCAGGTGGTCAATCACAGGGGCCACGGCATTGATCTGGACAATGACCTTCCGATGCGGGCCGAATGCGGCCACGCTGTAGCCAATGTCCTTGCCGAGTTTGCGCACGGCAGGCTCAAGCGGGCCTTGCCAGACAAACCAGACCTGTCGCTTGAGGTCAGCGGGCAGGCCGGGATCCGGTGTCATGGGCGGCGGGGTAGGCCGCAACGTGCCGAGCTGGGCCAGATCCGCGTCGGTCGTGGCGATGGCGCGTTGCAGCGCAAGCTCGGGATTGGCCATGCCTGTTGTCGCGACAGGCTCGGGCGGCTTGGTGGCGCAGGCCGAGAGGGCCAGCAGAAGAACGGGTGTCAGAAGGTAGTGGTGTCGCATGGATCCCTCCAGATGTTGGAAGGATCATCGCGGCTCAATCTGCGACTTTCAGAAAAAAACTTTACGGCGGTTCATCGCCATTCAGGGATGAGTCTTGTTTACCCCGTTGTTTTTTTGTGTTGCTTTTGTTGAACATATGTTTGACAAACATTTCTAGTAAGTCGGTCCCATAGAGAAGATACGCGAGTGCCAGTGAGTGCCGCAGAGTAAAGAGAGATCCCGACACGATGCCCCAGATCACTGCAAACACAGCCCATTTCGGAATGCGGCTCGAAGCCGATTTCAAAGAAGAGTCCTTCAGGAAGGTCAAGGAACTCGGAACGACGCCTGCTGACCTGTTTCGGGACGTTCTTGAATATGTCGTCAGAAACAACCGTCTGCCGATCCGCAAAGAAGTCGTGAGCGACGATGACGCCGTTCTTCTTGATCTGGTCAAGAAACGCCTGAAGAACCCGGGGGAAATTATGAGGAACGTGAGCCTTGACGATCTACTCTCTGGACATCCCGGAAGTCGTAAGGGATGAACTGTACGCTCTGGATTATAGCGTTGCAGAACGGCTTGTAAAAAAACTTCGCAAGATCCCGCACAACCCCCATGTTCCAAAGAACAAGCTACGCGGTTTACCGAACTGTTATAAAATCAAACTGCGTGATGATGGCATCCGGGGCGTTTATCAGGTGCATGATCAGGAGATCAGAGTGCTTTTGATCGCTGTCGGCAAGCGCGACAAAAGTGCAGTTTATGAAACTGCAAAAATCCGATTGTGAAAACAGGGGGGCTCTTGCCCCCTTCTTTTGTCGGTGTGGCCTAAGCCGCCGCCCGTTGTTGCTCATCCATGGCTTCCAGGCGCTCGTACAATCCCCCAGCAATCCCCTGGCCTGACAGGATTTCCTCGACCAGAGCATCCATGACCCCCTGCTGAGCCTGTTCGTCCTGAAGAAACGAGCTTTTCATCGCCAGAGCCTTGCGGCGTGCCAGTTCCTTTTCCGCACTCCCGCCTGGAAACACGATGGCAAGGCAGCGCAAAGCACGGCTGGAGGGCATCCGGGCAAACAGTCGCGACCGCAATGCGGTATCGTTCGGCGTGCTGGAGAAGGCCCAGAGTTCGATGGGGCCGAGCACGTTGACCAGGAGCTGCTCATATTTGCCCTCGGCCGCGTTCATCACCACGAAGAACGGCGCACCGTTGCGGCCTGGACCGGGCAGGCGGTTACGCACCACATAGGCGCTGGCAGGCGTGAGCTTGAAGTTCTCGATCATCTCGTTGGCCTCCCGCTCGTCGCCGCATTTCAGGATCCAGCGGGCCGTGGACTGGCCGACGAGATCGGCGCTGAAGTCGCCGCTGCGCTGGCTGATGAACGAAAGCTGGACGTTGTGCTTACGGCCTTCACGAACGTCGCGGATCGCCTGCTTATCGACCTGCGGGGCCTCCTTGGGACGATGCCACTCTTCAAAATCGAGGCGCTTGATCGTCTCTTTCATCTCGGTGAACCGGCTACGATGGTGCTCCCGCACATTGTCCGGCATGACCGGCAGATCCGCATATTCCGGATGCAGGAAGAAGTTCCGGCCGATCAGGTAACGGCCGAGCATATACATCAGGGCCGTCTGCCGGTTTGCACTCTCTGATCCCTGTGGCGCGACACGGGCCAGATCCAATACGATAATCCGGGCATCACCGAGATCAAGCTGGGTCGGCTCGGAGAGCGTCGGATATTTCTTAATCGCCGCCATGATATAGCGCTCGAACGCATCAATGAGCGTCTCGTGTGTTGGCAGGACGATCTTGGAATAGCGATTGAAGATCTCCGGTGCGCGGGCCGCTGCAATCAGATCCTGAAGAACCGGAACGGCATGACGTTGGGCAATCCCCGCCAGACGATGCTCGCCCGCAGCGATCAGGGCCGTCACAACGTCACGCCACCAGGTCGGATCCGCGCTGTCGAGATCGCCTTCGGCCGCAGCGTGGTGCGGGAGCTGGAGGCCGAGGCGGTGGATAGCCTCATCCACCAGAGGCTCGATGCCTTCGCGGTAGTGCTTCGGATTGCCGCCTGCAACACCCGTGCACTGACGATAGGCCTCCGCAATCACGTCGCCGACGAGCTGGTCCATCCCTTCGAAAGGCTGACCATCAAGGGGGGTGGCCAGCAGGGACACAAAGTTGTCGATGGCGACTTCTTCAAGCGGCAGAGGATATTCGAGCCCCACCTGAAGGTCGAAGATGTTGACCTCAAAGCCGGGCGCCATCTGCATTTCCACGAAGATGGCCTCATGGGCACGATCCGGCCCGAGCGCGTTGCGGACCATTTCGATAAAGCCGAGAGACGCATGGCCGATGTCCAGCTTCGCCAGCAGCGGCAGCTTGACGCCATTATTGCCCATGGCCGCAGAACTCAGGAGCAGGCCGAGAAGAATGGTGTTTCCGAGCACGGTCTTACCGCTGCCTGGAGGGGCGACGATAATATCCGCGATATGCTCACGCACACCGCCGCCTGTGGGATCGAATGGCCAGATCCCGCCATCGGGCTTGCGAAAGAGAATGGAGCCTTGCGGGAAGGGTGAGGCGCTTCGCATCCACGGCATCATGCTCATGGCATCGCCGAGAGGCGCAAGAGACGGGGTGGCCGTAGAGCCCAGAGAGAGCACGGGAACCGATCCCATGGCGGCCTCAAGCGGATCACCCGATACCCGGGTCGTTTTGCAGCCGCCCCAGCTTTCAATGCCCTGAGACAGATCGGCCGCACGGCGACGCAGCAGCTTGTCTTCGCCGACCGGTGCCCATGTGCTGGCGGTCATCCGCATCCGGACGGAATTATGGTTTTCCGTCTCCCGCTTGCGCTTGATGGCCTGAAAGGCGCGCGTGATGTCCTTGTTGCCAGGAAACATGCCGAGCATGGTGGCTCCTGTCTCCTTGATCGCGAACGCGGCTTTTCCACCACCTTCAAGGATCATGGAACTCCGCCAGGGCAGACGCTTGCGGCCCAGAGTGTTGAGCAGTTCGGAGAACGGGCGCGGATCCTCGGGGCCGAGAAGCATGTCCACGGGCGCATAGGTGTAGTCGCCGACCGTCACGAGCTGACCACCCTGATTTTCGGCGTCCGCGTTAAAGATCTGATCGCGCAGGGACGGCCAGAGAAGATTTTCGGTCTTTTTGCTCTGTTTTTCGTCATCCGGGAGACGCGGCATGACAGGGTCGCCCACCAGCGTCGGCTTCCAGCCGCTTCCGGCCGTCTCTCGGTAGAGCGTCTCACGCGCCAGCGTGATGGATTCATCGGCCCGTAGCAGCGTCGTGGAGATGCCGAGATTGGACATGCTGTCCTGCACACGCGCGACAAAGGCGTCGTGACGACCGGCCATCAGTTCAGAGCGCAGGGTAAAGCGCTGGCCGCTCCCCGCTTTTGGCCAGGCCTTGACCTGCTCTTTCCGTTCGGCTGCCACCTGCTTCTTTTCTTCGCGGGTCAGCACGGCGGGTCGGGTCCACAGGATGTAGCAGGCATCTTCCCACCGCATCACCTGAGGCCATCGCAGGCGGCGCTCATTGATGATGTCGTGGAAGTCGGCGTTCATCATGCGTGAAATCTGCTCACACCCGTTGAGCGCCAGCAGATCGACGGCCACGCGGGCCTGATCGGGGTCGGAGATGTACCAGCCTTCGATCGCATGGCCGGTGCCTTCGAGAAGGCCTTGCAGCTCAATGCGCTGTTGCTCGGCGATGGCCTCAACGTTTGCACGCGAGCACATGGTGCGCAGACCGTTCACGCGCAGGACAGAGACGTACTCGCCCCGCAGCGTCACGAGCCGGTCCTGATGAACGGCATCCGTGTGATTGGTCTCGACATCACAAAAGGATTCGAGGGGCTGACGAAGGAAGAGGCTCGCGCTGGCAAGCAGTTCGGTCAAAAAGCCAGACATTGGAAACTCCGCGTCAGGATGGGGTGAGAGCAAGGGCCTTGTCGAGAAAGGCCGGATAAACGTCAGCGCCAGCGTCGAGCAGTCTGCCGGTCGGCAGAATACGAAGGCCTGCGCGGAGCAGATCGAGATTGCGTCGGACGGCTTCATCGGCGCTGCCACACAGGCGCATGGCCGTTGTGACCTGACGGATGGAGCCCGATTGCAGCCGGTGCTCGGCTTCAGCGCGCCGACTTTCGAGCAGACGCAGGAGCGTCATGGGCGTGCGGAAGGAGGGGGAAAACTGCGTGCCAAGCAACGGGTCCGGGATAGCCTTGAGGATGGTCTCCCAGAACTGGAGGTCAGACTGACCCTGCTGGCGGGCCATCAGGCGGAGTGTCTGGTGGGCCGTGCGAACAAGAAACATCAGGCGCGACTGAGACATTTCCGGCCACCAGACGAGCATGGCTTCGGCGTCGATAGCTGCCCGCGACGTATCCTGAAGAAGATTGCACACCTGACAGACCCGGAGACCGGCCCCTGAGGAGGGACCAGTCCATGGGAGACCTGCACCGGGCGACGGCAGGCCGCAGCACGCGCAGGTAAACGCGCCATCCGACCCGTCTTTCCCGGGCCGGATCTCCTGGTCGAGACCAGGCTGGAGGAAGAACGGATCGGAGGTCATGTCGGCTTACTGGAACTGGTAGCTCTTGGCGGTATTGCTGATTTCAGCATTCCCGTTGGAGGCCGTGTTTGCAGAGTTGTTGATCCACTTCGGACCCGTTGCCGCCACACCGGCCAGAACGAAGCAGACGACGCCGGCGATTGCCATGCCAGGGCGCTTCGTCTCTTCCTTCTGGGACTTGTAGAACAGCACGATACCCGTCACGAGGGCGACAATGGCCAGAGCGTAAAGGGTTGCGGCAGACCCGACACCGATGGTGTCCGTGCCTTCCTGCGCCATGTTCTGGATCTGATGGCCAAGACCGTTGCTGGAGGCTGTGCCCCCTGCGGCAGCAAGGGCTGTGCCAGCCATCACCATCGGCAGCATGGTTGCTGTTGCAACGGTTGCGCCGATCTTGATGAGGGCGCGGGAAGAAGACGGGGCTGTCTGGGATGTCATGAGTTGTTTCTCCGTTGTGAGGGACAATCCCCTCTGCCGACGACTCTGACCGCGTGATCTGCGACTGAGGCGGGAGAGGGGTATTTTTTTTCGTCAGCCCGTTTCAGGGCCAGAAAGAGAGGATCCAGGTGGCGTCCTTGACCGGATTGAGGAGCATGACGCCAAAGACGTACTGAATGCCGCAGCCAAGGCGCTCGCGGTTCGAGCGGCCCCTCTGGATGGCAAACCAGGTCAGGACGGCGAAAAAGCACGTCCAGGCCCCGAACATCTGAAAGAACAGGGCAAAGTCTTTGACGATCGCCATGATCGCGTCTTTGGGGCCGGTGCCGGTGATCAGGCTGTCCGCCGTGCTGTAACTGGTCGCCGCGTCGCCCAGAGTGACCTGCACATCCGTTCCGGCCGAGGCCGTGCTTTTGGTGAGGATGACGTTGAACGAGGCGAAGACACCGCACAGGACAAGCGACAGATAGGGCAGCCACGGCTTGTCCTGCAGGGCCTGAATGGTCGGGTGGTAGTACTGATAGATCCCGATCAGGCTGAAAATCAGGCAGGACACGGCCGCCGCATAGCAGGCCGTTGGCAGGAGCCAACCCATGCCAACGGCGATTTCGTGGACGAGATTGACAAGGCCTTCCATGCTGGCCTCCTCAGTTCAGGTCGCCATGAGCCGTGTGCAGAACCCAGGTGGCGCCCTGCTGGCTGATGGTCAGGACCGCGCCGTAGCCGGGAATGACCGTGCCAACACTCACCTCGAACTGACGAGCCTGCCCACTTGGGGCCGCACTGTCCTCAATCATGGCGAGTTGAGGCGAGGCCGCGACGATCCGGTAGTGATGGACCCATGCAGGCTTTGGAGCCGGACCCGCCACAGCGGTCGCAGCGGGTGTGGCGCCTGAAGACGTTGCGGCCGCTGTCGCAGGCTTGTTCATGGCAGCGCTCAGGGCGGCACGTGCCTTTTCGGCGGCGGCATGGGCCTGGGCGGCTTCATCGGCACCGGAGTTCTCGGCACCTGTCACGGCGTGATTGGCTTCGACCAGAGAGACGCGCCGCGTCAGATCGTTCAGCCGGTCTTCTTCGGCCTTGCGCTGTCCGGCAAGGGACTGGCGCAGCTCTTCGACTTCGCCCCGCTCGCGCTCGATGACGCGGGCCTCGGCCGTGACGAGCTGAAGCACGTCGATTTGCTGCTGGGTCGCCATGGGCGCGGCCTGAAGAGTCTGGGCTGTCTTGACCGGATCGGCAGGCGGTGCGGGCGGCACAACGGCCGGAGCCTCAGTTCGGGGGGCGTCAGGCTGGGCTGACGCAGACTGCGATGCGGCTGACGGCGTTGCAACGACGGCCGTAGGCGGCGCTTTCGGGGACGTCGCAGTGTCGGGCGGGCTCGCAGCAGCTTTCGGATGGCCGAGGGTCTGCATTTCTGTAAGATCGGCGGTTGCAGGAGGGGCCGCTACCGGAGCCGGTTCGGGGGCCTGAGCCACGGGCGCTGCCGACTGATCCATGCCGACTTCCTGGCCAGGCGCGGAGACAGCGCGATGGTGGTGCCCATTTGTCGCCAGAATCCCCACGAGGAGAACGGCGCAGATCCCGAGGCCCGAACCGCCGTAGAGTTTCTGGCGGGGTGTCAGTGCCTCGTAGCGCGAGATGATGGGCGTGAGAAAAGAAGCAGAGCCGGACGATGCAGGGGCCGTCGTGTGACTGTCATCATGGCCCGTGGCTTCGGGGGTGTCCCCGTCCGGACCGTCAGACACCGTGTCGTGCTGGTGAGGCGGTGGGGGCGCTGCCGGGACGGGATCCATCCGGCGTGGCGTGACTTCGGTGTTCAGGTGGTGAACTGTGGAACTCATAAAAAAGATCCTTCTGGCTGAGACTGCCAGAAGGATCGGGGAACGATCTGCGACTGAGTGCGAAAAATCAGGGCTTGTCGAGAACAGGATCCATGAACATCACACCTACGTTCACGTTGGCGGCGAGGATGATCCGCGCGCGTGTTGGCGTGTCCTGTGTCAGGGCACTGTTGACGGCCGAGGCGGCACTTCCTGCGGCGACACCGAGCTGCTGACCCATGTTCAGGCGCTGGATATAGTTCATGCCGCCCAGGGCGCTGTAGCTGCCTTGGACATTGGACGTGGTTTCGATGGCCTGCCCAAGGCCCTGCACGAAGGCTGCGGCGGCAGGCATGACAAACCGCTGGAAAATCAGGGGATCAACGCTGGAGGCGACACCCTGCTTCATGGTGTCGGGCGCCATCACCACGCCGTTGGTTGCGAGAGTGCGGCCCTGATGAATGATCTTGTTGACCTGCACGACCAGGAGCTGCTCGTTTCCGGGTGCCCGCGCAACCGTTGCAATCATGCGGTCGCCCGCAATCGGGCCGCTATCGGCTTCCAGCACGATCTGCCCTGACAGGTCACTGTCGGTCGCTGTGACGGTATGGGCATAAACCCCTCGACCGGCCGGAATGAGCGCTGGCGCGGCGGCTGTATCATGTGAGGCCGTGGCCGCTGCGGAGGCTCCTGCCGCACCACGCGAGGCCATGGCTTTCTCGGCCTGGGGCTGCGCCTCCTGCTCTGGCTTGAAGACGGCTTCCTGAAGATCCGAGACAGGCGGCCGGGTCTGAAGGCCGCTTTCGATGCGCGCGATCTCTGCGACATAGCGGGCACGGCGCTTCTCGCGCTCCTGCTGCTCGGCCTGAGACGTCTCACCATTCCCGGATGCGGAATAGGCGGGATCGGTCTGGACCAGCGGGGCTTCCGGCGCGTTTTCGATGTGTGGAGGCCTCGGTGGTGGAGCTGGCGACGGTATCGGAGCGCTGTATCCGACTTCCTGGGAGTGAGGCGCTTCGGCTTCATGCGGAAGAACCGCATCCGTCCGCTCGCCCTTGGTGTTGCGTGTTACTGCGGGAGCGAGATCCGGGGTGTAGGATTTCCCGTCCCCCTCGGATTGCTGTGCGGCCTCAGTGTTTTGCATCTGGCGCAGGCGATCCTGCTCAGGGTTGGTATTGGTCCCACCGGGCAGAGCGTTCATCTCCACGATCTGCCCTGGATTGGATTTGGGCATCTGCTTGGTCTCATGATGTGAGACGAGAAGCACCAGAGCGATCACGGAGACGGCCGAGGCACCGAGCAGAATCAAGCGGCGGTTTCCTCCGCGTGTTGCGCTCGACAGAACGGATTTGAATTTGGGAAGCTTCGGGATCATGGCGTCATGTCCTTGAGAGACGCGGACACGGTCCGACCGGAATCCGACAGGAGAATGTAGGGGGTCTGGCGGAAGGCATAGAGGGTGTAGCCGTCTTCGCCACGCTCTGAACTGTCCCAGGCAGGCGTCATGAGCGCCAGCCGCGTGCGGATGTAGAGTTCATTGCCCATGCGCCACGCCCGCACATCATCAGGAGAGAGCCCCTCGACGCTCTGGGGAACGGCGGAGGCCGGAGCGATCCCGGACAGCATGGCATTCATGAACGGCTCTGCCGTGCCGGGGGCGGCTTCCGGACCCACTTCCTGTTTCGCATTGGGGCCGTCTTCGTTCACGCGGACCGTCAGGTTGTCATCATAGGTGCCGCGCCCTGCCAGAAGCAGGAAAGAGATCGGCTTGATTGCGCCCTTCAACGTGACGAGCAGGCCGCCACGCGGTGACAGCGACAGTGGCTCGATGTTGATGGTGTTGCTGCCAGCATAGGGAACACAGGTGTAAAAGCCTGTGGTCTGCACGGCAGGCGATCCCCCTTTGCCACCGTCCGAGGAACAGTTCTTCAGACCGTCAGGATTGGCGGATGTGCTGGTCGTGTTCCAGGCAATCGGCCAGGGTGCGCCCGAGCGGTCCACAAAAGAGACGGCTGTGGGATAGCCCTTGGTCGTAAAAATCAGGGATGTCTGCTGACCGGGCGCGAAAGAGACGCGGATGGCCGGTCGGCTGGTCGGTGCGGCGACTTCCGTAGCAACATCTTCACGCGCCTTCTGGTTCTCTTTGAGGCGATTGCCGAGACGGCGGATCATCTCCGGTGTCAGGGGAATGGCTTCGTCCTCGGCAGCCTGCTGGTCCTGCTGCTCTGGAGAGAGGTGTGGCGCGGCTGGCGCGGCATCTGGAGCAGGTGCAACCGACTGTGCCATCGCGGTGAAGGGCAGGAGGCCCATGAGGCCGAGAAGAGCCAGCGAAAAAGAGCGGGTTTTCATGGCGCGGATCCTCACTGCGGGCTGGCCACAAGCTGGGTGATGGCAATGCCGTCGGGGTGATCCTGATCTTCGACCCTTTCCACATGCACGGTTGCAATCAGGGTCTGCGAACTCTCCTGATTGACGTTCTCGCAGGTCTGAACGAACGGAAACTGCACGACATAATGGTGATGGCCGTTGACCATGCTCTGCTGGCGAATGGTTGCGGCGCGCGTTGGCTGTGCGTAGCAGAGCAGTTTGGCTTCTTTCATTTTCGCCAGATTGCCGTCCTGAACGAAGGACTGCGCGAACGTATTCCAGCCATTGATGGTGAAATGCGAGCCTGCTGCGTTGAGCTGCGACGGATAATCCCGGTAATTGATGTTGTACGGCTTGAGCGACCACTTGATGACCCAGGACAGGAAATCCTCCTGACTGAGGATCGGGCTGTTCAGCGCGATAGCCGGGCGAGGGGCGTTGATCCCGTCCACGAAGAAATACTTCGGGTGCGGATGGTACGACCAGGCACGGGCCAGGAGCACGGCCAGCACCACCACGACGGCGGCGAGGGCAATGGACGTCTGCAAGGAACGCTCAACGATCTTACCCTGAAAATCAGGATCGGTCAGGCGTCGGCTCAGGGATCCCGAGGAGCGGCTCATGGCGCGGTGTCTCCGTGGAACGACAGCGGGGCTGCGGATGGCATTTCAAACCTCATGATGACTGTGTCATCGTCACCGTGACCCGTTGATCTGCGACTGAAGCTGAAAAAACAGAGAAATTTGCGGATTAATCGCCAGAGCGCATGACGGCGGTCTGTTGGTGCAAACGGCTGATCCGGCGGCCGTTACGGCGGGTGGTCCAGAAGTAGAACCCGGCCTTGCCGAGGCATTCGCGGCGCACGTAATCCATCTTGTTCAGATAGACTTCATACAGGGCCGGTTCGAACGCCTTGCGCATGTCTTTCTTGGAACGGCGAGGCAGGTGCAGCCAGCCGGACTGACTGACGATAGTGCGATCCGTCAGGAGGAAGTCCTCTGCCACGGCATCAGGGGACTGGTGTGCAAAATGTCGCATGGCGAGCTCGTGCTGCATTTCTACGGACCAGCGTGTGGTGCAGGCGTTCCGGCTGAAGCCGATGACCAACCCGGAGGGTGAGTTTCGGACCTGCCATCTGCGGCCCCGACGCTCTTCCGGTGTCAGGCGGGACGCCTGTTCCCAGGTGAGAATGACGGATGGATCAGCGGGGATAGCAGTGGAGTCAGGGGTAGGGCGGAGACTAACGAGCTTACGCTGGAGACTACGGACACTGCGGCCCATCTGTTTCGCAATGCGTTGGAGCCCGATGCGCCGCTCACGGTGGGCCAGAAGAGTGGCAACGTCGGCGTCCGTCCAGACCACCTCGGCATAACGCTCCCGGGCAGGCAGGCCGAGGGCGGCGCGTTTCTTGCGCACGGCCATGACGGTGCGATCGAGGCGCTTTGCGATAGTGGGAAGGTCTTCGCCCTCGGCCCATGCGCGGCTGAGGCGGCTGATATCGAGGAGAGACCATGCCCGAGGGCCATTCCTGAGCGGAGTGCGCTTGAGAACAAGTCCTTCCTCTCGCGCAATGGCCTCTATTTCGAGACGGCTTATGAAAAGTGCAGCCGCGATGTACGCGACGTTCACACCCTGAACGATCATCATTTTTAAGAGGGAGCGTGCTTGTTCAGGAGCTCCGAACGGCGAGAGACCAGACGACCGAAAAGCATCTTCGTTTTTACTGTGAAGCTGCATCCCTGAAGCCAGATTGGCCTGGGTAGACAGGGCAAACGACGGTTGAAGAGCAGCAAGCATCGCTAGAAATACCGTTATTGTTGCAGACGGTATCCTTATCTAGCGACGATAGCTTATATGCAAGAAAAAACTTCCCCAAACGATAAGATTATCGCCTAGTCAGTTTATTATATCTTTCGTGACGCGTTGAAGAACATCCAGTTTATCGAACAATATCCTTGCCTGTTCGGATGTGGAGAGGATTCCGCTGTAGAGGCCCCGAACACGAAAGAGAGCAAAAGTGGCGTCTACCCTTGGAAAGCCTGCGAATAGCAAGGCTGTCGGAACACGTAGGGCCGCTGCAATCTTCAAGAGGGTGTCGAGATTGGGGTTTCGCATTCCTATCTCGATAAGGTGGATTGCTGGCGCGTGAAGGCCGCTGGCGGCAGCCAGATCGGCACCGCTCAGCCCTCTGGCCAGACGAATGTCGCGTATTCGTTCGCCGAGTTCTACGAGAACTGGCTGTCTCTTGTCGGGCGGAACCTTTTTGCCCTCGTTAAGAGTGTGGTCTGTCTTAATCCTCTCCACTTCCGAAAGGATTTCCAGCAATGATTCCCTGTTCTTTTCGAATATCTTACTGAGCGAAAGGCATACCTGTAGTTCGTCGTCAGACGCCTGACCTTCCAAAGGTAATATTTCGTGCCTATCGGGAGGTAATATGTTGTCAGGAACTTCTTCAAGACCCTGAATAAGCTTCCATAGAGAGTTGTAGGCAGGCGCCTTACCTTTCTCCATGTTCTGAACTGTATTCACGGATAGTCCACTCATAAAGCAGACCCGAACAACATTTAGTTCCCGTCTCTCCCGAACCTCGCGTATTCTATCGCCTAACTCAGTCAGATATCCTTCAACAGAAGCATCATTTACCTGCGTCTCTGTTTTCTTGTTCATGGCTAGTTCTCTTTCTCGGCAGGCTTACGCACCGGACTTCGGGTCCGGATACTGCAAAATACCCACGAGAGCGCCCCTGACAACTGAGTTCGTATTTAACATTTCTCCTCAGTCGCATGTTGATCTGCGATTTAGAATTTTAAGTTATTTCAGGAGAAACCGAGTGTTTGTAATCTTGCCTCCCGCCCATGTGCAGCCAGCTCCAACGACGCCTAAGTCTCTGCTGACGGAAGCGGCTTTTGAGATCAGTCATGCGCCTCCACCTCTTCGCTCGCCTGCCCCCACGGGGCCAGTCTCGCTGGCTCCGTCCGCAGAGCTGCCCGCGCCATCCGAGCAGCCAAAGGTGGTTCATCACTTCCGCATGACCGCCGGATATGGTCGTCAGGTGCCGCTGTCGTTCGCCGTCAGGCAGATCGTGCCATCAGGTGTCCGTGTCACCTATGGCGCAGGCGTTGATCCAGGTGAGGCCGTGGATTGGCAGGGCGGTCGGGAATGGAACAAGGTTCTGGCCACCACAGTCAGCCCACTCGGCGAGCGTATCGAGGTCGGGCGTGCACACGTCACTATTTTGAAGAAATAAGCGTTAGTCGCAGATCGACCTGCTTCTCTGCTGGCACTTACCCAGGAGAGAGGCATGTCATCAGACGATCAAACACCGCACAGGGAAACCCCGCCGAGTTCTCTGGCTCCCAATCTCGCTCTCGCACGCCACAATCTGCTTGAGCATTTTCGTGTCCGGAATGGACACACGTTCGGCACCGACGGGGCGGTCGTCGCCTCTCTGGCCGACCTTCTTGCGTCGCTGCCCAATGAGGAGCGACGGACCGTTGTTGCCGAGGTGATCTCAACCGTGGCCGGTGGAGAGGATCTTGTGGCAGCCGCTGTTGCCAGCCGTGCCGACCTTGTCACTTGGACCGACAGTCAGAAGCGGGCAGAACTCTCTGGCCGGGTTTTCTCAGAGGACCGTCTGGCGCTTTTGCGCGATCTTCTCGCTCCTGAAGAAGAAAGGTCGGCCGCATGAAACGGGCACCCTTTCTATTTATCGCGGCTGCCTTGTCGCTTCCCGTAGGTGCCTCTGCCGCAACACAGGGCAGTCAGGCTTGCGCCACCCTGACACAGGCCGCAGCGGACGCCGTCAACGGGCGGATCAAGGCCAACAATGCCTATGAAAAGCAGCCTGAAAGCGTCAGTGGCCTGTCGTGTCTCGACAAATTCTTTAACGGGACCGGCCTCAATCTCCTGACAAACATCGCCAACCCTGCGGCACTGATCAACGATGTTGTCGGGCAGGTCGAAGGAGAGATCTGTTCTGCGGCCCAGAGTGAGTGGAACAACACCGTCGGAGCCGCGCAGCAGTGTGGCCTGAGTCTGAACGGTGTGAATGTCGGTCTTGGCCTTTCTGCCGGGAATGGCCTGATGTGCCCCTCTCTGAATTTTGGCGGCAATGGTCCCCAGCTCGCGGCCGGAAGTCTCGGGAATGGGGATTCCAATGGCTACGTGCGCGGTGAGCCACGCTTACCGACCGGGTACACAAGCACACCGTTGGATGGGGTATTCTGATGAAGATCCGCCTCAAGCCAACAATCGCAACGATGCTCCTCTGCACGACCGTTCTTATCGCGATGCCGAAGCCTGCGAATGCGTTCATCGGTGAAGCCGCCGTGGTCGCGGCCATCAGTGCCCTGCAGAAGTTTACGGGCAGTGCGCTGTCGTCGATGACCAAGACCCTGACTTCTCAGTTGAATAATTCGATGGACAGCCTGACGAACCCGAACTCCGTCAGTTCCATGCTGAACAAGGGCTTCACCCAGCTCAGTAACTACGAGAAGGCAGGTGTTGCGGCCGAGCAGCGCATCGCGGATGCGTCCAATACAGCCATGGCGGAGTTCGCTCGCCGCCAGCAGGACACCACGATCCGCGATGAGCACATGATGAACCCCGAGTTCTGCACGGGGATCGACGGGTCGCAGGCCACCCAGGGGGCTTCACAGTCGGCAAGGACGGCGACACGGGCCATTGCGACGATTACGGACAGTCGGGGAGAAGCCGACGCAGGAACGCCGTCTTACTACGGCAAGGGCCAGGGCGTGGCATCGAGCATGGCGCTGCACGGGCGGCGGTATTGCTCACAGGAAGACGTCACGGCCGGTCTCTGCTCGGCTCTCTCTCGACTGCCCAATGCAGACCAACGGGCCATTTCGCTATTTGGGCAGGATACTCTGTCGGCTGACGGCGGTGTGGACGCTGCCAACGATTACAGCACCACACTCATTCAACCCGTGGCTCCGGCTGCGCTGCGCGGGGAGCAGCTCACGTCCACGTCCGGCCGCGAAGCCGCGCTGCGTCGGCGTGCCTACAACGCCCGCATGTCGCTCTCGCGCTACGTCATGAATTTCATCACTTCGCTTGAGATACCGTCGATCAATCTGACGGATGTGCAGAAAACCGAGATGCAGGCTGAAGGAATGGCCGTCTCGGATCAGGCCTCGTGGCTGACGTCGATGAGCCTTGAGGTCAACCGTCGTGTCTCTGGTGTGACCTGGAACAAGAACCTTCAGCAGATGCCACCCGCCACAGTGATGCGTGAGCTGGCCATTGAGCAGGCGCAGGCCAACTACCTCGCCCTGCAGAATTACCGCCTCGGCCTTTTTCAGTCCTCGCTCGCCGCTACGCAGGTGGCGCAGCACGAAGAGGAAAGCGAGGCCAAAAGACTTGCCCCCATCCCATCTCCCAACGTCAATCCCGGAGGCTGACATGGCCCAGAATGATACGCAGATCCCTGCCCTTGCGGACGTCTTCCAGAGCCTGGAGCGCGTGCGGCCTCAACTTGAGAAGGATGCGCCCCAACTGGCCGGGCAGATCACCCTGCTGGCGCAGAAGCATCAGGATCCGGACCTTGCGGCCAATGAGCGGTTTCGGACCAACGTGGCCTATATGCTTCAGGACGCCGAACGTCTGGTTGGGCCTGTTCTGCCGCAGGAGAGCGGGCTACGCGAAGAGATGACGCAACGCGCCATGACCGTGCCCGGCCTGACGTCCGAGACCCTCAAAGGCTTCATGGGTCAAACCCCGGATCTGATGGATCAGCGACTGGTTGACACCGTCCGCTCCGTTTCCGAGCAGGTGGCCTCCATGGGGGCTGACCAGCAGGGCAATCCGGAGATTGACGAGGTTCTGCACTCGCTAACAGATCGGGTCGCCAACGCCGCACGGTTCTCCACGCATGACCCTGACGTGCAGGCCGTTACACAGGACGAACAGGCAGACGTCAGACCTGTGGAACCGGCCTCCGAATTTGATGGCAGTCCTGAGCCACCACCTTTCGATGATATTCCGGACGCCCCTGCGCCAGAGGACAGTCAGGATCCACGCGTGCAAGAGGGTGAAGCCCCAACTCACCCCTCGGAAGAAAAGGCTGATCCACGGATGCATGCCTCTCCTGGCGGAGGCGATCCGGGTGCAGATCACCCACAGGCCCAACGTCCCGGGCGGCCGCCCGGGACTGAGGCGAAAGAGAAAGCGGCTCCTGAAACCCCAGACAACGGAAAGGCTGGCTCGAAGGCGAAGGCCAAACCTGGGCCGGAAAAGGAAGAAGCAAAAACTCCGGAAGACGAAGCGAAGGAACAAGTTGTCTATCAGGTGCGCGGCCCGGGTCTCTTTACCCGTCTCGCACAGGCCATTCGTCCCGAGGCTGTGCAGCAGACCGTCACGCCCGGGTCCAACTGGATGGCCAAGGCCCAGACGATGAACGCGGCCCATGGGCAGCAGGCCGATGCCAATCATCTGGATCAGACCGAGGCCCTGGGCCTGAAGGCGCAGAGTGCTCTGGAGGCCGTGCAGAATACTCCGGCGTCTTCGGTGATGCGCGAAATCGCTGAGGCCGCAAAATCTGAGCCAAATGGCATGGATGATGTGTTGAGCGAAATGCGGCCGGGAGGTCGGCATGAAGGCCTGCAATCGCGATTTCAAGCCGAGCGGAGCACCAACCAGGCGTTCGCAGCGCAACTAAAGGAAGCGGGTGAAGCCGTCGCGGCCTATGGTGCTCATCGTGAGAAAGCCGCCGATATTGGGGTGCAGCGTGGGACAGAGGCTCAGGTCGAGCAGCGCTTCAACGGCCTGGACAGCAAGATTGGCGAACTCGCCAAGGGGGTGCCGGGAAAGGAAGCAGGGACCAGCATGGTCGAAGACCTCTCAGAGAAGGCACGTGAGCTGGTGAAAAAGGCGGTCGAGGCCGTTGCCTCTGTCTTCCGCCCGTCTCCGTCCGCGTCCGCCAGCGCAAGCCCGGGAATGTAACTGATGACCTTCTTCAGACGGTTCAGCAGAACAGGTTGGGCGCTCTGCGCCCTGCCTCTCTCACTCGCAACAGGGATAGCTCACGCGCAGTCGGTCACAGGCAACTCGACATCCGGGAACTCTACCTACGGCGTGAGCTGGAACATGCTCGATCCCGGTGATGACTGGGCCGCGACGATGATCAAATCGGTCTTTCCGGTGTTCGGGTCGTCCTCGACAACCACCGGCACTGAAGCCACGGTTATCGGAACCATGCTGGGCGATCTGTCCGGTTTCGTCATGGCGCTGGCCATGGCGTTTGTCTCATACGTCATGATGATGAACATGCACCGCTCGGCCGAGACGTCGAAGGTGCTTGGTTCAAACCAGACGTCCATGAGTATCGTGCGGATGGCCTTCGGGGCTATTATGATGCTTCCGGTGGCAGGTGGCTTCAGTGCCGGTCAGGCCGCGTTCGTTCAGGGGTCTCTCTGGGGCGTCGGCATGGCGAAGACGGTCTATACGTCCGCCGTACAGGCGATCGGGCCAGACGGAAAGACCATCGCGCAGCCCATGGTGCCGGGAACGAAAACCATTGTGGCAGGCCTGATCGCCAATGAGATGTGCCGGGATCTGGTCAATCTGGCCTCGTCCAATTCCAGCCTTGTGCCGGCACCGACCGGGAGAACCGTGAAGACCGTCTCAGGCTCCGATCTGGGTATGATTACCTATCCATATCAGATGACCACGGGAGACGGGCAGCCCGTTTGTGGGTCCGTGACCATCCAGGCGCCACGTACCGCGACGAAGATCCTGGGCGTTACGGTCGATACAGCCGCTATGCAGCAGCAGATTCTGGATAGCGTTCTGGTGGGCGAGATCCGGCCTCAGGTTCAGCAGGTTGCGAACCAGTTCTGGCAGACCAAAAAGTCGTCCAACCTGGCACCCCTTGTTGATCTGATGACGCAAGCGACAAACGATTATACCAGCAAGCTCACGACAAAGGCGGCGAGTATCCGCCAGCAGGTTCAGGCCGCCGTCACGAAACGGAGCACCAGCTTCCAGGCATGGGACAGCGGAACCAACGGAGACGCTGCCAATACCAAGGGCCGTCTCGACAATCTCGGCTGGACGGGCGCGGGGGCCTATTATCTTGAGTTTGCCCGTCTTAACGGGGAAACCATGTCGCTGATGGCGTCCACGCCGACTGTGAGCGCCCCGACCTACGTTGGATTGGGCGAAGACGTTCATGGCGATATTGCGCCGATGATGCAGTCCATTGGCGCACTTCTGGCCAATATTTCCAATATGGTCGCCACGCAGGACGGCATGAATGCTCCAGGCGGAAGCAGTGATCTCTATGCCGGCGTTACTCCGAGCGGTGACGGCGCGGGGGTGCTGTCTCAGGTCGCTCGGTCTCTTCATCTGAGCGACTACACGCTCCAGACGGTCATGGCGTTCATCGAGCCGTCTGGTGCTGAAGGTTACTGGACGGATCCGTTCGGCAATCTCATGGGCCTCGGGAACTGGATGATCACCACGGCCCTCCTGGTCATGGCGTCCGCAGCACTTCTTAGTTCGGACGCAGGATCGGCAGTCACAGCGGCTGGCGCGGCTCTAACTGGCAATTTCGCGGGGGCTGCTGGCATTGGTGTGGGGCATGTCGTCGTGCAATTCCTCAGCACGCCAATCCTCACAGGCGCAATGGCGCTTCTGCTTCCGGGCCTTACACTCGCGTTCGTGCTGCCGATGATCCCCTGGGTGATGTGGATGGCGGGCGTTGCTGGCTGGCTCATTCTGGTGTGCGAAGGCGTAATCGCTGTCCCGCTCTGGATGCTGGCCCACATGACAATGTCCGGAGAAGGCCTGCATGGGCACGCGAAAGCAGGATATGCCCTGATCTTCAACGTCCTTTTCCGACCGACCCTGATGCTGTTCGGGCTTTTCCTGGGCTACTTCGTGTTTGATGCCATGTCCTGGCTGATCCACCAGACATTCGGCGTAGCCGCAGGGTTCGTACTGTCACATGGCTGGATCGTGACCAATCTCATCGGCGTTGTCGTCATGCTCGGCATGTACGTCACGGTCCATATCACGCTGGCCCTGATGTGCTTCAGGCTGATTGCGATCCTGCCAGAACGTGTTCCTGCCATGATCGGCTTCCATGAAGGGAACCGTGTCGATCTCGATCAGTTTTCTAAAGATGCTGCGGTAATTGGTATGGCCGGTACTTTGAAAGGAATTGAAAGTTCGCTTGCACCTTCTAAAAAAGGTGAGACGGCAGGTAACTCGAAAAACGGTGGCGCATTGACAAAACAAGGCTCTAACTTGGTAGATACAACGTTAAGCCGTACCACATGAGGTCTGAAATGTTTGGCAATGATGGAATGAGTGGATGGGCCGGGTACATGCTTGGCCAAATGTCTGCCGATTCCACGCGTCGCCGACGTGAGGTGGTGGACAACCTACTGCGTCGTCCTTCTGAGAGCTGGCAGGACAAGTACGCAGTTCTGGTAGCCAAAGCGCAGGAGTTCCTCGACCATATCAAGTGGCAAGAAGGGATTATGAAGGAGCGCAAGGACCAGATTGCGGCTCTTGAAGCGGATCTAGTCCAAGTGCGCTCTGATTTGGAACGTCAGCAAGCGCTAACAAAGCAGTGGCAGGATTTTGGCGATAAGTCGGAGGCTAACTACGACGAGTTGAAAGCTTGGGCGGAAAAGGCCGAGGTTTCACTCAAACAGTATCGCGCTCATTATGGCCCTCTTCCAGACGCTCCAAAAAGCGGCTCTTAGTCGCATCTCACCCCGATAGGGTCTCCTTAATTCTTCAGGAGACTCTTCATGCGTTCTCGTACTTCTCTTTATCTCGCTGGATCGCTGTTCCTGGCTGCGCCGGCAATGGCGCAGACCCAATGCGCCGTTCCTTCCTCGCCTGCCCAAACATCAGCACCTCCAAAAACCGCTCCGCTCGGGCCTCAGCCGACTGACGCGATCCAGCGACTGGTACAGGCAGGCAGCGAGATCCTGTGGGCAGAGCCGCAGCACGGACTACAGACAGGTGTTGCTCATGGCGATAACCAGCTTCTGGTATTCTTCACGCCTGAAAATCACAGCTTCATTATTGGCGGGACGCTCATTCCCGTTCCCTATGACCGCCTTCACGAGCTGATGGGCAAACGGGCGACAGATCTGGAGGTCTGGCATGGCACCAGGGGCATGTTTGTGCGCAACGGCGACCGCTTCCAAGTAGTTTATGCGACGCCAGACGGTCAGGCCGCGATCGCCGGCACGGTGTGGGACACCGCAGGCAAAAACATCACAAGACAGCAGATCCGCTACATTCCAGGGGCCGTTCCCACGGTTCGGATCGACGTCCCGGGAGGCGGAAAGGCCTCGGCCGGTTCGTTGTCCGAGCAGATCTATGCTGGTGTGATCGGCCAGAAGGGCGCGCCGGAAGTGGTCATGTTCATTGATCCGCGCTGCACGTTCTCGATCCGGGCCATGCAGCTCCTTCAGCCCGCCGTTGATAGCGGCAAGCTGCGTCTAAGGGTCGTGCCGCTTTCGCTCCTGGATTATGAGGATGGAGGCGCAAGTACCCGTTACGCTAAGGCCATGACCTCGCTGCCTGAGGATGCAAGTATGGTTCAGGCCTGGACGTCTGGAGGCCTTTCGACTGCTCTGGATCAGCCTTCTGCCGAAGCACAGTCACGACTTAACGCGAACATGGCCGCCGCGAAGGCGGTATCGCTAACAGGCACTCCGACCTTCTTTTGGAAGCACCATGACGGATCTCTGGGACGTCTCGATGGCGTGCCGCCCGATCTGAACAAGTTCCTTGCGGACGTCAGCCAGTGAGCGGGGCGAGCGAAAAGAAGGGAGTCTTGGCTAAAACAGGCCGGGCCGCCCGGTTTGTTGTTGGCTCTCCATCCGTCGCAGTCGGGGCCACGAGTATTCGGGATGGCTACAGTCTGCTTCGGACGCTCTGGGGCATCGTCCGGAGAAAGCCTGAGGCGGAGGACGGATTTCAGGTGGATGAGTCGGGTCGCATCGACCTGGTTGCGACGGCAAAAGTGTATGATGTCAGTCCGGCCGCAGTAGAGATCTATCTCCAGAACCAGCAGGCCAAGACGTATCAGCGCGCCTGGGCCGCCGCCCTCATCGGGGCTTTTCTGCTCGCAGCTTGGATCATCGTAGGCCTCAGCGGTTCATGGCACAGCCAGACTCTCGTGACAGCGATCGAAATGATGCCGTTCTGGTTCGCTCTGGGGCTTTATATTCTGCAGAATGGCTGGATGAACTGGCAGTTTCGCCAGCGGCGAAAGGCCGGGATGTTGGCCTATATCAGAGAGGCCGACACGCTTTTCCCTCGACGGCCCTGAAGCAGAAAGCGGCCCCAGAGGGCCGCTTTTCTTTTAGAAGGTTCCGGGCGGGTGCGTGGAGTTATTGTTGGGGCCGCCGACGGCCCAGGCCGCGTGCTCATAGTCTTCACGGCCCCCAGAATTGCGGGGATCTTCCACCTTCACGATATGACCTTGCCGATCGTAGACAGGTGGTGCCCAGACGGCTCTGGATGACCCGTAGGCCGCACCCGGCTCATAGCGAGCATGTTTGAGTGGAGGCGGCTTGGGGCCATGGCCATGATCGGTCGAGACGTTACCTGAACAGGCGGTCAGGAAAAGCAGTCCTGTAACCGATAAAATACGCATAATCATATCTAGATCTCCTGAATGGAGATCATAGAATTGCGCCGGCTTCTGCGACTTAACGAAAAACCTTTCGCTTAGTCAGGCAGGGAACCAACGTCTTCCTCTTCGATGCACAAACCTGCTTCGAGAATAGCAAGACAGTTTAGGCACTCGCGTTTCAAATTTTCGCTCTCAGCATTCTCGAATGAAAGCGACGTAACTTGGACTGAAAGTCTACGAGCATTGGAAAAGCATTGATAAATCTTCTGAATGTCAGAAGCCGCAATGGCGAAGGAGCAGGAGAGCTCTTTTGACTGTTCTTTGATCAGCATTAAGCAACTATGGAAGTCTTTCAGTATTTCTCGTGAGTTATAATCACGAAAACTTGTAGGAGTATTGGCTGAAGGAACTGTCGAACCCATCTTGCACCTTTGCGACTACAGAACGCTCCGAGAGATAGAGGCAAAATCGGCATACATTATCAATTTTAACTTTGCCTTTATCTTATCTCTTGTTTGCTCGTAGCACGGGGCTGCGCAAAGAAAAAAGGTTTCCTTAACGAATTGTGAAAAAAAATTACTAAAGGCCGCTTTTGTTCTCATCGGCAGCTTGCGAGTGTGGAACGGAGTCATGTTACAGATGAAAGTCGCAGATCCCTGTGGCGATCTCTGAGCGGCCGAGAGACTCTGAAAAGGGCCTTTCTTTCTCGCTACAGGAGAAGCATAAAGGCAAATCGCCTATTTGGGCTTGAAGAAGGAATTGTTTGAGTGAGTTAGCCAGAGCCCAGATACGTTTAAGGCCCCGCTTTCACGAGGCCCTAGAACGTAGTCCCATCGGTCGCCAAACCGATTGAACTGGATTGAAAATTTCAGTGCTGATTTTTCAATCCTACATTTCAGCTTCGAATGCAAGAGTTTCTTGCAAACGGGAGGGGCTTGTTTGAAGGGTTGGAGAGCAGGGCTTCGGAAATCCCGAAATCCTGAGAAGTTTTCCATGACCTATTCTCTTTCGCATGACCCCCATCAGGCGGGCGTGAGGCGCATCACCGCCGCCATGATCCTCGCGGAGATGCAGTGCGAGGCTCTGCCGCGAAGTGGGGCCAGCAAGGCGCAGATCCTCAGTGCGTTGCACACAGAGCCTCGTGCGCTTGGCCTTCAGCCGCGCCAGTCCGATCTGCTTGGCTTTCTGATCAGCCGCACGAAGCCGGTGGACTGGGAGGACGACAACCTCACAATCTGCGCCGTGCGCAATCGTGACATCTGCGAGCGGTTCGGCATCGAGAGATCCACGGTCAAACGCTGGTTACGCGGCCTCAGCGAGTTAGGCTGGATCATCATGCGCGATAGTCCGAATCAACAGCGCTGGTTGAGACGTGACGGCCGCAATGGGGCCATCCTTGAAGGATACGGGTTCGATCTGTCGCCGCTGTCTCGGCGCTACGACGAAATGCTCCAACGCGTTGAGGCCTTCAGAGAGCGGGAGCGCGAAGGAAAGCGCCTGCACAAGCGCGCCATGATCCTGAGCCGCCGCATCACGGCCCTTTCCGCCACGGCCCTTGAGACGGTCGGGGATAAGGCAGAGGTCATGAGCATCCAGCAGAACGGGCATCAGCTCCTGGCGCTGCGTGGCAATGACCACGACCTGGACATTCTTTCGCCGCTGGTTGAGCAGATGGAGGGACTGGTCGAGCGTCTGGAGGCCATGATTGCAGGCGTTGACCCTGTGGAAATGGACCCCATGGGGCGCACTGATGGACCCCATAATACTGATACAAACCCAAATACGATAACTAAAGTTACTGTAAGCGGAGCCGGCTACGCCGGCGTTGGCATAGAGGAAGGAGTAGTTGGGTCTGACAGTGCCTCCCCTGCCAAGGCCTCGCCGCTTCGGGGCTTCAAGGCCGGACCGAACTTCCTCCTTCAGCTCGTCCCGGATCTGCGCGATCTCTGCACCAGCAGCCGTCCCCATGAGGCCGAACTGATCGAGGCCGTGGAGATGCTCACTGGCTCTCTGGGGATTTCGTCTCATGCCTGGCGTCAGGCTTGCAGTGTGATGGGCCGATATGAGGCGGCTGTCGCGGTGTGCGTCATTTCCGCCAAGGCGCGAAAGGGCAAGGTCAGGTCGGCCGGTGGGCTGCTACGGGCCATGATCGAGCGCCACCTCGACGGTACGTTGGCTCTGGACCGGACCCTCTATGGCCTGGCGTCAGATCTTTCGGCCGACCGCACCTACCATTGAGGTGTCAGTCGCAGATGGGATCTGCAGAATGGGCGAGTGAAAGGAGAATTGTATGTTGGCACATGAGGAACAGGACGTAGCACCTGCCGAGACAGCAGCTCAGACCGGAGGAATTGCGGCCGATCGTCTCAGATCCATTATCGAGCGTGTCGAGCGACTGGAAGAAGAGCGAAAGGCACTGGCTGGCGACATCAAAGACATTTTCAGCGAGGCCAAGTCGGCTGGCTTCGACGTCAAGATCATCAAGCAGATCCTGAAACTTCGGAAAATGGAGCCCGCCCAGGTCGAGGAGCAGGAGACCCTTCTGGACATTTATCGCCGTGCTCTGGGAATGTGAATCGGTGGTGTGTCCATTGCGGACACACCCTTTAGGAGAGAGCGAATTTCTACGCCAACAGTTGCGGCCTTATCCTACCGTGTGGCCATGGTGTCCGGAGCCGTTGGAATCAGCCTGATTCTCGCGGGATATGCGCGGCTGAAATATCTTCGGTCTCACCCAGCCTCACCTGGCCTGTCGGCCGCGACGACCGAGCGGCTTCTTCTGATCGTATTCTGCGGGGCGATCCTGAATATTGCCGTCGCTTTTCTCGTCCTCTGAAGGCGGTTGCCATCCAATCCGTTCCAGAGTGTTCAATAGGGTGGTGCGAGGAATCTGGAAGCTGCGGGCGACGGACATTTTGCTCGCTCCCTTCTTCAGGGCTTCAAGCGCCATTTCCAGCTTTTCCTGATTTATCGCAGGCGGCCTTCCTCCCTTACGGGGTCGGTACACAGAACGGACCCAGATATACGCTAAGGTTTTGCCGTGCCTTCGACGGCGCGCATCTGGCGAAGCGGTCTGAGCGCGGTGGATGGCGCATCGGGATCGGTCCAGAGGTAATCGCCGGTGAGATTGATATGCTGCCAACCGAGCGGTGATAGGTGTTGCAGCAGGTCCGGCGGGACCGGCCGGCCGAGGTTGGCGAGATGCATCCGGGCGGCTTGCAGGTAGGTCGTGTTCCACAGGACGATGGCACCGGCGACGAGGTTCAGCGCGCTCGCCCGATGGCTTTGGGCTTGCAGCGCATGATCGCGGATACGGCCGATGCGATGGAAGAAGATGGCGCGTTTCAGGGCATTTTCCGCTTCTCCCTTGTTGAGTTCGCGGGTGGCGCGGCGACGCTGTTCGGGCTGCTCGATCCAGTCGAGCGTGAACAGGGTACGCTCGACGCGACCGATCTCGCGCAACGCCAGTGCCAGGCCGTTGGCGCGTGGATAGGAGCCGAGCCGTTCCAGCATGATCGAGGCGCTGACGACGCCTGTGCGGATCGAGGTTCCCAGTCGCAGCACGTCGTCCCAGTGTGCCTCGATCAGACCTTCGTCGATGCGGCCCGCGACCAGCGGCGCAATATCGGGGCCGGGTTCGATGCCGTTAAACAGGTGCAAACGGCGTGCGGCGATATTCGGGATACGCGGCGCGAACCGGAACCCAAGCAGATGACATAGCGCGAACACATGGTCGGAGACGCCCCCGCCATCGACGTGATGCTCTTCGATGTGCAGATCGGCGCCGTGGTGGAGCAGCCCGTCGAGCACCTGTGCCGCCTCGCTCGCCGAAGCGGAGATAACTGTGGAATGGAACGGCGCGTAGCGATCCGAGACGTGGCTGTAAAAGGAGACAGCCGGCTCTGTCCCCTTGTGCGGATTGACTGCGCCGGTTGCCTGGGCGCGGCGGTCGAGCGGAAAGTTCTGACCGTCTGAGCTGGACGAGGTGCCGGACCCGAACAGCGCGGCCAGCGGCGCGGTGTGTTGGGCGTCGACAAGCCGGGCGAGCGCGCGACCGTAGGTTTCCTCGCGCAGATGCCATGAGGCGAGCCAACCGAGTTGGCGCTGGGTCACGAGATTGCAGGCTTCCGCCATGCGCGTATGGCCCAGATTGGTGGCATCGGCGAGCACCGCCGTGAGGATCGCACGTGGTTCATCCGCGGCACGGCCACTTTGCAGATGCGTGAAGCACTGGCTGAACCCGGTCCATCGATCGACTTCGGCAAGAAGGTCGGTGATGCGGATCGCGGGCAGATGCGCATAGAGCGGCGCAAGGGCGGTATCGGATTCCTCGGGAGTAATCGCCTTCAAGGGCGAAATCCGCAGCCTGCCCAAGCTGAGCTGCACGTCTTCCAGCGCGTCCGTCTCCGCCTTTCGCTCGACCTCGGCCAATCGACGGGCGAGGCGGGCGCGTCGTTCGGCCAGCCAGATATCGGCCGTATCCGGTGCCGGTATCGGCAAGGGGCCGGCCGCGCGCATGTTGGCGAATACGGGGGCAGGAATGAGTTGCTGCTCGACAGCACGATAGCGTCGGCTTCCCTCGACCCACATGTCGCCGGCGCGAAGCCGGTCGCGAAGCTCGACCAGCACGCACAATTCATAGATCCTGCGATCGGGAATGCCGGTGCCGATCGCCCGACGCCAAGCTTGCCGGATGAAGCCGACTGGCGTGCCTGCAGGCAATTTGCGCAGATGACCAAAATGAAGGTCGCGCATGATCGCGACCGCTCGCGCGAGCGCATGGCAGGCTGGCACCGCCCCGAATGTGAACGAGGCGATGAAGGGGTCGTTTGCGGGAGGGGGCGAAATCCTACGCTAAGGATTTAGGCCAGCGATATTCGCCGGTGAGGTTGATGTGTTCCCATCCCAGCGGTGAGACATGGGCGAGGAGATCAGGCGGGATGATGATGCCGTCCACGGCGCGTCTGTCCACGACCTCCCCGAGTTTCATGGTGTTCCAGAAGATGATGATGGCGGCGAGCAGGTTCATGCCGGCGATACGATCTTCGATCCTGCGTTCGGCCTTGACCAGTGCATCGGCACAAAGGCACTCAATCGTTGAGAAACCGGGAAGGATTGTGCGGGTGCGGCGACACTCTGCAACGAAGCGACGGGCAAGATCCTCATTCGATGTCGCCGCCTCGGCTTCCCGAGCGATCCAATCGCGCAAATCCCGTGCGCCCCGCCCCGAAAAGGAGCGATAGCCGTAGATCCGGCGTAGGTCCGCCAGATGCTCATGCCGGGTCTCCTCGCGCGCGGCATAGAGGAGTAGATCGTCACGGCTCAGCCCGAGCTGGGCCGCGATGAAATCCGATACCTGTGCCGGGATCAGCTCGCCAGGGGTGAGTACCCGGCCCGGGTAGCGCAGGACGCACAGTTGCAGCGCGAAGCCGAAACGGTTGTGGGCGCGCCGGCGCTGGCGGATATGCCCGAGATCCTCATCGCTAAGGGTATAGTGCCGCAGCAGATCACCTTGATCGACCGGTAAGTGAAACAGCGCCTCGCGCTGTCGATCGGTCAGGGTCACGCGACGCGGCATACATGCTCCTTATTCTTTCCAAGGTAAGGTTTGAGATAGTTTGATTGCGATGCTGGTTAAGATACACAATAGTGCAAGCTTATGTGCTCATGTTCGTCACCGCTTCAAACCAACGTTTAAGAAACATGCTGATCGGATATGCCCGCGTCTCCAAAGCCGATGGTTCCCAATCCCTCGACCTCCAGCACGACGCCCTGCGTGCCGCCGGTATCGAGCCAGGTAATATTTATGATGATCGTGCATCCGGTAGCCGCGATGATCGGCCCGGCTTAGCTGCATGCCTCAAATCCTTGCGCGACGGCGATGTGCTGGTGGTCTGGAAACTCGATCGCCTCGGGCGCTCGCTCGCCCACCTGGTCAACACCGTGAAGGATCTGTCAGACCGCAGGATCGGCCTGCGTGTGCTGACCGGAAAAGGCGCTCAGATCGACACCACGACCGCATCCGGCCGCATGGTGTTCGGTATCTTTGCCACTCTGGCCGAGTTCGAGCGGGATCTGATCCGCGAGCGCACCATGGCTGGCCTTGCCGCAGCCAGAGCGCGCGGACGAAAGGGAGGGCGAAAATTCGCCCTGACCAAAGCACAGGTGCGTCTCGCCCAGGCCGCCATGGCGCAGCGCGACACGTCTGTTTCCGATCTGTGCAAGGAACTCGGGATCGAGCGCGTCACTCTATACAGATATGTCGGACCGAAGGGCGAGCTCAGGGATTATGGGAAGCGCGTTCTCAGCTTAGCGTAGGATTTCGCCCCCTCCCGCAAACGACTCCATGAACGAGGGACCGACCTGTCGGAGGACGGGGTAATTGGTCGCGGCGACCGCGACGGGATCGACCGAATCGGGGCGGATCAGCTTGCGGGCTTCATCGACCTCGCGGCCGAGATCATTCCATCCGATCGCTGCCTCGACCGCAGCGCCGATATCGCCACCTGATATCTTGGCGGCGAGCAAGGCAGCGCCGAGTTGGGCAAGCAGCCGGATTTTGCCGTTGATGGTGCGCCGGTTGCGCTTGAGTGTCGTGTCCGCGCTGTTCTGTTCGCGCCGGAACATCTGCCCAAGCAGGCGATCGAACATCAGCACCGCATCGTCGGTGAGGGTAACGATGGTTTCGAGGATGGTCGCCACCAATGTGGCGCGACGCCGCGTCGCTTGCAGCGTCCGAACATGTTGCGCGGTCAGCCGCACGCCTTCCTGGCACAGGCGTCGGAGGCGCTCGGGATGGACGCCTACGGCGATATCCGGATCGATCCCGATGGCCCGAAGCAGTGTCAGTCGCTCGATGATGGCGGCGAATGTCTTTCGGCCGGGCTTGCCGGGTGACTGCCGCACCCAGGCCAGATCGCTCAAGTTCGTGCCTGTGTGGGGCAGGAGAAGCGCATCGAGCAGCCGGCGCTGTCGAGCATCGAGTCCTCGGGTCAGATGCTCGGCGACATGGCGTTCGGCATCGAGCAACGCCTGTGCGACCATCCGCTCGACCGAACTGATGCCCGGCACAATGATGCGCCGTCGCCGGCACTCATCCAGCATCACGCGCGCCAGCCTAGCCCCGCTGGTCGTCGTCAGCGCGATCGGCAGGAGCCATTCCTGCAACGTCGTTCGCAGCGGCCGACTGAGCGGCATGAAGCCGAATGCATCGCGCAGTGCATCGAGCTGTTCGTACCGGGTCGGGCCGCGCGTCGCGTAGTCGGCCAGCACCTCGGGTCCGACCTGCAATTGCTCTGCGACGAACGCGAGCGGCGTATCAGGGATCAGTTCACCGGGTCGCAGGAAACGGCCAGGATAGCGCAGCGCGCAAAGCTGGATCGCGAAACCCAGCCGGTTATGCGGTCGCCTCCGGCGGACGATGATGGCCAAGTCGTCCCGGCTCAATGTCCAGTGCTGGACGAGCAGGGTTTCGTCGTCGGGAAGCGCGAGCAACGCCGCGCGTTGCTCGTCCGACAGGACGGCGCGACGCGGCATCGGCTTAGACCTTGGCCGGTGCGGTCCAGCCGATCCGGGCAAGCGTGCCGAGAAGGGTCGAACGCGGCACCTTGAAGGTCCGGCAGACGGACGCCTTGCTGGCCCCGCCATCCAGCGCGGCGGTGATCCGCTCGAGCGTTTCGGCGTCGATCATCGGCGGGCGGCCACCTTGGCGTCCCCGGCGTTTGGCAGCAGCCAGTCCCGCCATCACCCGTTCGCGCGTGAGCGCACGCTCATATTGTGCCAATGCACCGAACAGCGAGAACAGCAATTCGCCGTGCGGCGTGGTCGTATCCATCTGCTCGGTCAGCGACCGGAACGCGATGCCGCGCGCCTTCAGATCGGTGACGATCGTCAGCAGGTGCGGCAGCGAGCGTCCGAGCCGGTCGAGCTTCCACACGATCAGTGTGTCGCCCGCGTTCAGATAGTCGAGGCAGGCTTTCAGGCCTGGTCGGTCGTCGCGCGCGCCGGATGCCTTGTCGGTATGGAGATGCCGATGATCGACCCCGGTTGCGACGAGCGCGTCCCGCTGGAGATCGACCGTTTGGCGGTCATCGGTCGTTGACACCCGCATATATCCGACCAGCATGTACGACAAACCCTCGAAAGCATGTTTTCGAACACCCTATCAAAGCGACAGGGTTTGTCGATCGTTATGGGCTGAGGCGGGTATGGTTCGGCAAAAGCGCAGGTCCGGAGCGTCGCCTATCACCTGTTTGCCGTCACGCGTCTGCTGTCCGTATGGACGCAAGTAGAAGGCACGCTGATGCCGCAAGAAGCACCAGGTCCTTCAACAGGAACTGTCCGGTTCCGGCCGAAATCGCCGGGAACCCGCCAGCGGTCGGCTCGGCGACGCCAGGCGTGCTCAGGAAAAACGTCAGTGTCACGGCATAAGTCAGGCATGACATCGCCGCGCCGAGAGCGGAGGCCGTCTTGTTGAAAGCACCGATAATCAGCGCAGCGGCCGTCGCGAGCTCGACGGTGCCTATAAAATAGCTTCCACCCTGCACCCCAAAAACGGCCGGAATCCAGCTCATGATCGGACTGTTCTTCATCAATGGCGCGATGCCCATCGCTTCATAGCTCGTGAATTTCATGCAACCGAACCAGAGAAAGATGACCACCAGCGCCCAGCGCAGCAACGCGAGAGACCCGCGAGAGCCGGTCGTCTTTTCAGCTATGTGTAATGTCGAAAACATGGTGCCTCGCTTTCATCATGGCGCATGACCTGCCTTCATGCTTAGACAGGCGTGATATATGCGCTGCGCATACACTATGCGCCGTCAATGAATAAGGCAACCCTTTGAACGTACTCTCGGACCGGCTCGTCAATCTGTTCGGCGCCCTCGCAGTGGGCATCACCGATCGAATTAAGAAGGCGGCATTCGACCCGACGATACCCGGCGGTGGCGAAACCACCGCGGCGATCGTCGTCATCGGTCACGCGACCGGTCTTTCGATCGACGAATTAGGACGGGTGCTAGGCTTGTCCCACGCGGGGACGGTGCGGCTTGTCGATCGATTGGTTGCAGCCGGGTTCGCCGTTCGATCCAAAGCGCTACGGGACCGTCGTGCAGTAGCGCTGATGCTCACTGAGGCAGGCGAGACTCGCCTATCTGCGATCCTGCAACGAAGAAACGAGACTTTATCCGAAATCCTTAGCCATGTCTCGAATGCTGACCGCCTCGTGCTGGAACGTATTGCCGAGACAATACTTGCGCAGATGTCTGACGACGCTGTCTCGGCGCTGACGATATGCCGGCTCTGCGACGAGAGGCGATGCTACAACTGTCCGATGGATGCCTTTGGAATGCTGGAGTCGTCGACGCATAGAGTCGACCCATAAGTGCGCGCAGAGACGCTTAGCGTATATCTGTGCCCGTTCTATGTCCTGACCCCCTTACGGCCTCGACGTTTCGCAGCGGCAAGCCCCGCCATGACCCGTTCATGAATCAGAGCCCGCTCGTATTGCGCTAGGGCGCCGAAGAGCGAGAACATCAGTTCACCATGTGGCGTCGTGGTGTCCATTTGCTCTGTCAACGACCGAAAGGAGACAGATTTCTCCTTGAGACCCGCGATGATTGACAGGAGATGCGGAAGAGATCGGCCCAGGCGATCCAGCTTCCAGACCACGAGAACGTCTCCACTCTTTATATAAGAGAGACATTCTTTCAGACCCGGTCTGTCGTCGCGTGTTCCCGAGGCCTTGTCCTGGAAGATATTCCGTTCGTCCACCCCCGCCGCGAGAAGGGCGTCGCGCTGGAGGTCGACAGACTGACGCTCATCGAGCGAAGAAACACGCATGTAGCCGATCAGCATGTCGGAAAACCCCGTTTTTTGTATTTTGGTCACTTACACCAAAGCGACGGGGTTTGTCGTCAGTTTTCACTTCATTTTAGGCTAGGAGGCCCCATGAGCGTGATCCGAGACGTAGGGCCTGTCGGGAAACAGATGTGCCCCGACAGAGGCAAGAGGTCTGTGGTGTGCTTAGAGGACAAGTTTAGCGGCATGTCCGCTCACGCGTCTTTCAGGATATTCAGCTAAATATCCGCTTTTTAGCCACGGTATATGGTCGTCTATCGGCAGCTATGGGGGGATTGTGTTGAAAAAGTCAGGTTGAGGTGTCTGCTCAGGATTTTGTATGCAATTAGGAATGAAAATTCCCCATGATTACAGCACTCTATACGTTATGACATCGAACCTAAATGTTGAGTGCAAGCTCCAGTAGGACTTTTTCAACACAATCGGGGGGGAGCGGCCCGTCAGATCCGAGATGAAAAACCCCAATTCCGGACATTCAGGGTTTCTATGATCCTGTGGATAGCGACGATGAACGTGCTGGACACTATTTTATAGACGACCGGTCAGTTATTATCTATAAATATCGCATGAGCGGAGCAACAAAAGCGGAAATGACCCGTCAGCAGATTCTCGATGCAGGATATGCTCTGGTGCTGCGAAAGGGGTTTTCTGCCCTGAGCATCAAGGACATCGTGGATGCCTGCCAGGTGCCAAAAGGGTCTTTTTATTACTACTTCGCGTCAAAAGAGCAGTTCGGCGGAGAACTCCTTGAGCGATATGTGCACAGTTACGAACAGCGCATGGAGGCAATTCTCACTTCTGCCGGCAAGAGCGGACGTGAGAGGCTGATGCGTTATTGGAATGCGTGGATAGATGACCCACAGATTGGCGGCTGGGCAGAGCACTGTCTTGTCGTCAAGCTCGGAGCCGAAATAGCGGATCTGTCGGATGTCATGCGGCTGATCCTTCATGATGGTGTCATGCGCCTGACCGATCGGCTTGCCCGCACGCTCATGGAAGGACAGGACGATGGCTCCCTGCCTTTGTCCCTGAACCCTGAAGCGGCCGCCCGCACTCTTTACCATCTCTGGCTCGGGGCCGCACTTGTGGCCAAACTCGGGCAGGACAAAGCGCCTCTGCGGGAAGCTCTGGCTGCGACAGAGGAGGAGCTTGCCTACCCCACTGGTCCCATGTCGCCCGTAAGCTCCTGCTCATCACCATCCCCCTGAACACGAGGAGATTTCGTCATGAACATTCTGTTTGTTCTTACATCTCACGACCGTCTGGGTAATACTGGACAGAAAACCGGTTTCTGGCTGGAGGAGTTTGCAGCTCCCTATTACGTCTTCAAGGATGCCGGGGCACAACTGACACTGGTTTCACCGCTTGGTGGCCAGCCGCCCCTGGACCCCAAGAGTAATGACCCCGCCTCCCAGACCGCTGACACCGAGCGTTTCCGCACGGATGCGGAGGCCCAAAAAATGCTGGCCCATACTGGCAAGCTGGCGGATGTGCGTGCGGAAGATTTTGACGCCGTATTCTATCCGGGAGGCCACGGCCCGTTGTGGGATCTTGCCCAAGATCCAGCCTCCGTTGCATTGCTGGAGGCGTTTGACCGGGCAGGCAAGCCGTTCGGTCTGGTCTGTCACGCACCCGGCACCTTGATCCGTGTTCGTGCGGCAGATGGTCAGCCCTTGGTCAAAGGGCGCAAGGTAACAGGCTTCTCCAATAGCGAGGAGCAGGCCGTACAACTGACTGACGTGGTTCCCTTCCTGATCGAGGACGAATTCAAACGTCTGGGCGGCCTGTATGAAAAAGGCCCCGACTGGCAGCCACATGTCGTCATTGATGGTCATCTGATCACAGGACAGAACCCGGCCAGTTCCGCAGCGGTCGCGAAGGCGCTCCTTCAGCAACTGGCCTGAATACGTCCCGCATTTACGGAGACAGACAATGACCAGTTTCAATAGCACCGCCACTCTGGCTGCTACCCTCGCTGCGATGAAGCAGGCACATGTGCAGGCTGGACCCGCCAGTCCCCAGCTTCGCCGTGATCGCCTGACACGTGCGATACAGTTGCTGACTCGTCATCATGAAGACATCGTCGATGTCGTAAGCGCTGATTATGGCCATCGCAGCCCCTATCAGACCTTGTTGGCCGATGTGATGTCCTCTGTTGCTGCTCTTCAGCATGCGGCCGAGCATGTCGAGCAATGGATGCGATCCGATGAACAGCTGGCTCCTGGCCCGGGTATGCAGGCACGTGTGGACTATCAGCCACTGGGCGTGGTTGGCATCATCAGTCCGTGGAATTTCCCCATCAATCTGGCCTTCAGCCCGCTGGCCGGAATACTGGCCGCTGGCAACCGGGCCATGCTGAAGCCCTCAGAACTGACGCCGCGCACTGCTGAACTGCTGGCGAAACTGATAGGCCAGTATTTCGATCCTCTGGAACTGACAACGGTTCTGGGGGATGCGGACATCGGGGCAGCATTTAGTGCGCTGGCCTTTGATCATCTCATGTTTACCGGCAGTACGAATGTCGGTCGCCACGTGATGCGTGCTGCATCCGAAAATCTGGTGCCGGTCACACTGGAACTGGGAGGCAAGTCGCCGGTCGTACTGGACACGGATACCGACGTGAAAACTGCGGCGGAACGGGTCTTGACCGTCAAAACCTTCAATGCCGGACAGATCTGTATCTCACCGGATTATGTCCTGCTGCCGGAGACCGCTGAGGATGTCTTCGTCGAGCGAGCGCGTAGCTTTGTGGCGGAAACATTCCCGACCCTGCAGGACAACCCGGATTACACGACCATCATCAGCGACCGTCATTTCGAGCGCCTGCAGGGATTGCTGGCCGATGCCCGCGCCAAGGGGGCTACGGTGATTGGGCTGCAACCGGAAGGCGAAGCCAATGTTGTTCCTGGAAAGCGCAAGATGGCGCCGACGCTGATTCTCAATCCGACTGACGAGATGAGTGTGATGCAGGAAGAGATTTTCGGTCCCATTCTGCCGATCAGAACCTGTCAAACCACCCAGGAGGCAGTGGATTATATCAATGCTCATCCCCGTCCGCTCGCTGCCTATTATTTCGGTAACAGCCCCGAGCGTCAGAAATGGTTTGGTGAACAGACCACCTCAGGGGCGTTGGTCATCAATGACGTGATGACCCATGCCTCGGTCGAAAGCTTACCGTTTGGTGGGGTTGGGGCATCAGGTATCGGAGCGTACCACGGCATTTACGGGTTCAGGCGCTTCAGCCACACCAAGGCAGTTGTCATGCAAAGCCCAGGCGGTGAGTTCAATATGCGTCTACGGGCGCCATATGCGGCCGGTCATGCCCAGATTGAAGCACTTCTGGCAGGAAACTGAACCCGGAACCTCTCGGCTCCCGAACCATAACACAGGGCGCAGAGTATCCATTACTGTCTCTAAACACAGGAAACATGCCATGAAGATTTTCTACAAGACCCGCGCAACGGCAACTGGCGGTCGCAGTGGCCATACAGCACTTGATGACGGGACCTTCGGTTTCGATCTGGCAATGCCGGGTTCGGGCAAAACCGGTGCCAATCCGGAGCAGTTGTTTGCGCTCGGATACGCCGCCTGTTTTGACAATGCCCTGACCATGGTTGCCAGACAGTTGAAGCTGAATGTGACCAGCAGCAGAACCTCGGCGGAAGTCGGGATGGGGCAGACATCCGCAGGCGGATACGCCCTGGATATCGACCTTTATGTTGAAGTCGGGGGTCTGGATGAGACTGAGGCCCACAAGCTGATCGAAGCCACGCATAAGGTCTGCCCCTATTCCAACGCAGTCCGTGGAAATGTCGACGTACGCTTGCACGTTTCTGTCGTCTGACATGGGATACACCGTCATCATGGGGAACAGATACACGCGCAGATAGTGTCGTGATTGTCCCGGATGATGATAGGCTCCCTTACCGCCTGTTTCCATCTGACGAAGCTTTTGTTTCGCTGGCGCAGGACTTTTCTGGCCAGCGATAAAGGAAAAAAGGAAAAACCGATGTCACACGCATGGACTCTCGTTTCCCGTCCCAAAGGCTCTCCGACCCTGGAGAACTTCGCCCTGAAGGATTTTTCTGATCGACCGCTAAATGACGGAGAAATCAGGGTCAGAAACAGTTTCTTTTCTGTCGATCCCTATATGCGGCCCCGTATGAACGAGGGAGAGAGCTATATTGCACCCTTCGAACTGAATGAACCTATGACCGGTGCTGCCGTTGGCCAAGTGATCGAAACGCGTTCTAATCGGCTCAAGGTGGGTGATCGGGTCAGTCATTTCATGGGCTGGCGTGACGTCGCGACCCTCAAGGCTAACGACGCCCTTTCGTTGCCGGACACAGATCTCAAGGACGAATATTTTCTCGACGTTCTGGGGACGATCGGAATGACGGCCTATTTCGGTCTGTTCAGTGTAGCCGAAGCGCGCCCAGGGGATGTTGTTTTTGTTTCTGCCGCCGCTGGTGCAGTCGGATCTCTTGTAGTGCAGATTGCCAAGTTACGGGGCATGGCCGTCATTGGTTCGGCGGGCGGCGCTGAGAAATGCGACTTCGTGCGGTCGTTGGGAGCCGATCAGGTCATTGATTATAAATCTCCAGGGTCATTCCAGGAAAAACTACGCAAAGCGGCTCCTGATGGTCTGGATGTTTATTTCGATAATGTTGGCGGTGAGCAGCTCGATGCGGCGATGGGTGTAGCCAAATGGAACGCCCGTTTCGCGATCTGCGGCATGATCTCAATGTATAACTCCGATACACCAACCGGATTTTCGAACCTGTCCTACGTAATCTCCAAGCGCCTCCAGGTCCGTGGTTTCATTAACACCGACTTCATGGCGCGTCGGGCCGAATGTCTGGCTCAGATGGGATATTGGGTATCCAAAGGAATGATCGACAGCCGATATACAATCTTCGACAGTCTCGAGAAGGGACCGGAAGCCTTTTTCTCTCTGTTCAGCGGCGGCAACACCGGCAAGGCGCTCGTGCGTCTGGGCTCGTAAGGCCAGCTATTCCGGGAGAGGGAATGTCGGAAGCCTCTCCCTGGCACGGTGTAAACATTCCTCCCGGCGCGTCGTCGCGAAGGCGTTTACGCACATGGCACGGACTGGCATTTAACAAGTGGAAACCTGACAAATACGTCCTGAGTTTTGTGCGCTCGGAGATATCATCGTTCTGGTTCTGGTCAATGTTTTCTGGGAAGGCGCGGCAAAAACACACCAGTACGGGATGAAGTGGAACTGGAGTGCGCGCGACGGCAAGATGCCCGAACTACATCCGGTTCCTGCATGTCTTGCGTGAGCCCAAATCAAACTGCTCGAGACACTCACACTTTTCACAGCAGCCAATTGGGAGCACTTCTGGCTAGTCATGAAGGATGGCAGACGGAATGGGGGAGTCACATCTATCTTGCTGCTCGGATCGTCTATCCACCTCTCTATACAGCGGGTATTCCTATGTTTCGAACCTTCGATTTCATGATTTCCTTGTTGGGGCTGCTCCTGACGGCCTGAGCGCTCGCTTTTGGGTAAGAGACACTTTGTGTCTGGTTTCAGTCATGTCGACATAACTGTTCTATGTCTCAAATGTAGGCGGAAGCGGAACTACCGCTATAGAGAGCCGGAAGGAAAGCTCTCAGTCCGAACCCGCATAATGGTCTGCCGACTTGTGGAGAATTTTCTGGCAAGTGCAGAAACGCTCATACCCTCCGCCAGGTCCTTAAGGACGCCTTGCTTCTCACCTTCTGACAGTGTGGAAGGCCGCCCCAGAGTCTTCCCTTCTGACTTTGCCCGCCTGAGACCAGACTGCGTGCGCTCGATCAGCAGATCCCGCTCAAACTGTGCGACAGCATTCAGAACCTGCATCGTCATTGTGCCGGAAGAACTGGTCAAATCAGCACCGCCAAGTGCGAGGCAGTAAACCTTCACTCCCATGGCCCCCAGCATTTTAACCGTGGTGCTGACATCCATCGCGTCGCGACCAAGACGATCAAGCTTGGTCACGATCAGAACATCTCCAGCCTCCAGCCGATCCATGAGACGGGCAAAGCCACGTCGCTGCGCGATAGAGGTACTCCCGGAAATCGTTTCGGTAACGACCCGACGAGGCTCGACCTGAAAACCGGCAGCTTCAATTTCCTGAATCTGGTTCTCGGTCGTCTGTCCGACTGTTGAAACGCGGACATAGGCAAAAGTGCGTGGCATAGGGTTCAATTCGTCCGAATAGGATGTCCGAATTATCCGCTATGTCCGTAACGCTGTAAAGGTAATTTACGGACAGAATGCTTTTCCCCTGTCCGAAAACGATCGTTTTCGGACACCCGAATGTTATGGCATCAAGAATAAAAATGACATAAACACGGAAAATGACCCGAAACAAAGTTGCAACCTTTTCGAACAGGAGATCAGTTACATGATTCGTGTCAACGTTATGCCGAATGGTCGACTTGTTCTGCCGGTTGGCTTGCGTAAGTCGCTTGGCGTCGAAAAAGGCGGCCAGCTCATGGCGGAGATTGTAGATGGGCAGGTTCGCTTAATGACGCCTGATGCCTCGCTTGATCGGGCCAGGGCACTGTTCCGAAAATATGTCCCGGCCGGCACCTCGATTGCTGACGAAGTCATTGCTGAGCGACGCGCTGAAAATGCGCTCGACAGCCATGACGATGGGGTGAAGCGCTGATGCCGATTTGCGTTATCGACACATCCGCTGTCTTTGCGGACCTGAACGAGGAAACAGGAGCTGAAGAAGCTAGGTACTGGCTGCGCGATGCAGCCATCTCCGCGATCAACCTGCAAGAGATCGTTTCTAAAGCTGTTGATAAAGGCGTCCCGGCCGAAGGAGTATCCGAACTGATCGCGGCTCTACGCCTAGACGTGCGGCCTCTTGATCACAATTTGGCTCTAACGGCCGGATTGATGCGCGATGCGACCAAGCGGGTTGGTCTCAGTCACGGAGACCGCGCCTGTCTGGCGCTAGCCAAAAAAATGGGTCTCCCCGCGGTCACTGCCGATCGGGCATGGGCTGAAATTGCGGACGCAATCGGAGTTGAGGTGGTTCTCATTCGCTAGTCGTACGCAGTGTAAACCCTATGCAGGTTTTCTGTTCCACGGATACTTGCCCCCCAGGAGGAGCCGCTTGAAATAAGCGGACCTTCCGGTTTCGCCTACATCTCGGACATACAGGCGGTTGGGAGCGTTTCCCGAAAGCCGACATTGCTAGGCGAGTAACGAAAGACCGCGTTTAGGACATTCCCGCCTTTCCTAAATTACAATTTGAACGGCAGTTTCTGCCAATAGCGGACTGCAGTTGGCGATAGTCTGATAGGGGTGATGTTCGACGATCTAGGAGGGACGATCTAGGAGGTCTGAACTCAGGAAGGGAGCCACTCTGAGCGAGCAAAAGGGTCGAATCTTGCACGCTACCTAGAAGGTATCGAAGATGCGCTCGTCGGAGTACCCTGCCAATTGGATCCGGCTTTTCATCGGTGCATCACCGTCCCACAATCCGATGATACGTGATACGGATCAGACAGAAAAGGAGCTACTGAAATTGGTTGACCTCACCGACGTCCAAACCGCGATCACGGCCAAGCGGCTCGGCTGGCAAGCCGGTAACACGCCGATCTCAGCGGTCACGGCAACGCCTGGCCGGTTCGGCCTACGGCCGGCAAATCTGGATGTCCAGGCGCTGCAGGTTGCCACAGTCACACCTGACGCGTTTCGGCCCAAGCGGCCGCTCAAGATCGACTGGCGCGAGCTCGGCCGCGTTTCACCGGTAAAATCCCAAGGGCTGTGCGGGGCATGTGTTGCGTTCGCCACTTGCTCAGCCATGGAGAGCGCGCTGGCGATTGCCGAGGACAACGTCGCAACGTTAGATCTGTCGGAGGCCGATCTTTTCTTCTGCGGCTGCGGCGATTGCTGCGAGAGCGGATGGGACTTCGTCCCTGCGCTTGAGCGAGCCATGAAAGGCGTCGGCCTCGAAGCTGACCTTCCTTACGAGCTCAATACGGAATGCACACCGATCCCTGCCGCGCTTCGGGTTTCAAGCTGGCAGACGGCCTTGAGTGCCGAAGACCGCCGTTACGCGGTTGCGCGAGGACCAGTGATTGCGGGCATGCGGGTCTATGATGATTTCCGCTACTATTCAGGCGGCATTTATGAACATGCGACCGGCGACGAGGTTGGCCTCCATGCGGTCTGCATCATAGGCTATGATGACGAGTCTTCTTGTTGGATCGGCAAGAATAGCTGGTCCGAAGCTTGGGGCGAGAATGGACTATTCCGCATTGCCTACGGCCAATGCGGCCTTGACCAAGAATTCCCTTTCATCGGAATCGAGGTCGAGAGAGCATGAGGACGGCTAGTCCATGATCCATGATGTCCCTAAAGGCACATCGATGGTCGATGCCGAGATCGGGCGAACGCTGGAATTCGCCCTCCCCGGTGGGGGCACGACCGGGTATCGGTGGGAAGCGCGACCGGTCGACGGTGTGGAGGTTAAGCGGCTTCCCTCGCGACCGACGGGGGCATTCGGTGGCGCCGCTCGCGACATCTTTCAGGTGACACCGCGGCGCGCTGGCGACATAAGCTTGCAGCTGGAATTGCAAGCACCTTGGCAGGCCAAATCTGCCGAGACCCGAGTGGTTACACTCAGAGTTCGATAGTTTCTTAAACGGTCGGCACCATCGACGACCGCGACAAGATGGATAAGTCAAGAAGTACGAGAATGATTCGGTCCGGCGCAAAAGACTTGGAGCTCTGCAAAGCTTCATGCATAGAATGTAGCGGAGCTTTTTGGCTGCCGCATCGGGGGGATTAGTGGCCAGCGCTGCCCAGATCATTTCACTTGTCCGTAGCCATGCGCGAGGCGACAGCACTCGTTTCGAACAGGTGGCGCTGCAATTGGCTTCCGACGCAGCCAAGCGAGGCCATAGCAAGGTAGCGAATGAGCTACGTGTGCTTGTCGAAGAGGCGCGCAATCAGTCGGCATTGATCGAGCGCACACGCGATCCCATTCCGATGGTACGACCGCGCGGCGAGCTTGCCGGCATTCTGACGGCAAGCTTCCCGAGCATGCGGCTGTCTTCGTTAGTCCTGCCAGAGCGGCTCGACGAGGCACTCAAGCGGATCGTCAAGGAACAACGCCAACGCGATAAACTTGAAGCTCACGGTCTCCATCCGCGACGCAAGTTGTTACTCAGCGGACCGCCCGGCACGGGCAAAACGAGCACAGCCGCAGCGCTTGCTGGCGAGCTGTCGCTTCCGTTGTTCATGATCGAACTTGACGGCATCATCACCAAGTTCATGGGCGAAAGCGCAGCCAAGCTCCGCCTAGTGTTTGAGTCTATAGCCAACAATCGCGGTGTTTATCTGTTCGACGAACTCGATGCGCTTGGCGCCGAACGTTCGACGCCTAACGATGTTGGCGAAGCCCGTCGGATCTCGACGGCCTTTCTAAAATTCCTTGAGGAGGATCGCAGCACAAGTCTGATCCTAGCTGCGACCAATCATGCCAAGCTGCTGGACAAGGCCCTTTTCCGCAGGTTCGACGCAATTTTCAGCTACGAGCTGCCCGATGAGGTTCAGGCACGAAAGGTGATCGAAAATAATCTGACGACCTTCGACTTGCAAGAACTTGATTGGGACCGGTTGATGGCGGAAACCAAGGACATGTCGCATTGCGACATTGCCCGCGGTGCGGCCGATGCGGCGCGGATCGCGGTGCTTGACTATGATGGCGACTTGGATTCAGAACTGCTCGTCGGCGCGCTCTCTGATCGCCGACAGGGTCATTCGATCTAGTCCGGGATTTCCGTAGCTGGCATGGCAGAGCATCCGCATCTATTCGTTGGGCGTAAAGGCCGTGGCATTCCCTTCCGCGGTGTTTCGCCCGTCGTCACGACGGTCCGGGTCCAGCGCGGCGATCGCCAAGCGCACGCTGCGGCTTTGGTCGGCGCGGTCGAATCGGCCCTCGCACGGAATGCGCAGCGGATCGCTGAGCAGGTATTGTTGCCCGAAGCGGAGCGCGGCTTCTATCTGAGCTTCGAAGCGCCGAGCGCGACACCCATGCCGCTCAAGTTTTTTGAATCGTCCCGTCGGGGTATTGATCTGCTGTCGGTCGACGTCGACGACGGAAAGCAGACCGCGAATGTATTCGTGCGCGCGGCCAAGGCCGATCTATTCAAACAGGCCACTGAGACCTATGCGGAAAGCGAGCCGGGGGTGGGTGTCCGGCCGAACAACGAAGAGTTTTTCGACCGGGTCGAGCGGATCAGAGGGGCGACCTTGCGGGACCTCTGGACCGATCAGGACGATCTGCCGGCAATCGACGAAATGTTTGCCTGGGAGCTTTGGCTGCGACCGGGGACAGAGGACTGGATACGCGACACAGCGCCGGAGCTCGATATCGGAATAGAACGCGGCCACCTGCTGTTTCCCGAGGCGATCGTGGTGCGCGCCTACTGCACGCGCCGGCAGCTGCGTGAGTTGATCCGCAAGGTTCCGGTCGTCGCTGAACTGCGCGCGGCATCGTCGTTTATGGCGCATCTGCTCGAGCTGTCACCGGGCAAGCAAGCGGCCGCGGCAAACCATCTGCTGGAGCGCCTTGTCGAACCGGGCGCAGATGCGCCGCGGGTCTGTGTGCTCGACAGCGGCGTGCGTCGGACCCATCCCCTCCTAGAACCGTTTCTCGAGGCCGACCGGTGCCTGACGATCAATGCGGCGTGGAATGCCACAGATCACCACGGCCATGGCACCGGCATGGCTGGCGTTGCGCTATATGAGAATCTCGCCCCTCTTCTGGCAGGGGCGGGCCCCGTGCTGCTCACGCACCGGCTGGAGTCCGTAACGGTGCTGCCGCCTGCCGTCCCCGGTGTGGCGCAGCCTTTGCCGGGCACATCGGTGCGTGAAGCGGTGCAGCTCATCGAGCGAACGGCCAAGGCTGACCGGGTCTATTCGCTGTCGATGAGCGTCCCGCGCGAACGGTCGGACGGCCGACCTTCAAGCCTTTCGACGACAATCGATCAGCTTGCTTTCGGGCGGCCAGGCAAGCAGCGATTGTTTTTCGTGCCGGCGGGCAACATCGACGAGCAGCCTTACGAAATCGACGACCATATCGCACTGAACGACGCGTCGCCAATGCGGTCGCCGGCGCAAGCGCTAAATGCGGTGACCGTCGGCGCCTGCACGCATCTGGTCGACGATGACGACCCGGTCGGTCATATTGCCGACGAGGGTGATCTATGCCCGACGTCCCGGACGGCCCTCGCCTGGGCTCGACCAATGCTATGCAACAAGCCCGATATCGTAATGGAAGGCGGCAATCGGGTGGCCGATGTGGATGGGATCGCGACGCTGCATGCGCCGCATTTGAGCATCGTGACAACGGCCCGTGATTTTGCCGCCCACCGATTCACGTGCACAGGCGAGACGAGTGCGGCGACCGCAGCGGCGAGCGGCCTCGCCGCCGCAATTCTGGCCGCCTACCCTGATGCGACCCCGCAGACCGTTCGCGCGCTGATGATCCATTCAGCCCGTTGGACCCCGGCGATGCTCTCGCGTTTGCCGCGACGGCCGTCGCGGGGCGACTATGCCGAGCTTTTACAACGCTTCGGGTTCGGAAAGCCCAATCGTGAGCGCGCGCTACTTAGCCTCGACAATGCGCTGACCATGATCGTGCAGGACGAGATCCAGACCTATCGCCGCGGTGCTGGTGGCTCGATCGTGCTCGGTGAAATGAAGTGGCATGACTTGCCGTGGCCGCGTGAAGCGTTGGAGGAGCTCGGCCCCGAGGAAGTGCGCCTGCGAATCACGTTGTCCTATTTTGTCGAACCCAATCCATCACGTGCTACCCGTCAACAAGCAAATCGCTATCCCTCGACCAAACTGCGTTTCTTCCTCAAAGGAATTGAAGACGAGACGCCCGAACGGGCGATCGCCCGAGTCAATCAGCTTGCCCGCGACGAGGATTATGAACGCGACGATCCGGATGAGGATGATCGCTTCACGATCGGGCCGGCCAACGCACGGCGAGGTTCGCTCCATCATGACGTGTGGACGGGACCGGCATCAGATCTTCTGCTGAAAGGCGGAATTGGGGTGATGCCGGCGAAGGGCTGGTGGGGCGATCGCAAGCGCGGTGATCGCTGGTTGCGCAAGCTGCCTTACTCGCTTGTCGTATCGATCGAGACCTGCGATGTCGATGTCGACGCACAGATATATCAGGAGGTCGCAACCACCATCGAAAATGATGCTCGGATTGCAATTGAGAACTTGATCTAGGAGTAATCGTCGTTGGCGTGGGTACCATTTCACTGCCGTATGAGCATGATTGGAGAAGTACTCTCAAGGGCTGCGGGAATAATCTCAAGCGACTGGTCAGTCGGGGATTCCGACCGAACGCTCAAGAAAATGCAAGCGGCAGGTTTCGGCGCAACCAGACGGTCAGGCGCCCCCTACTGAACGTCGTGATCTGGTCGGTAGCTGTTATGAAAGTGCGCGGTGCGGTGGCTGCTTTCGATCTCTCACTACCGATAGCCGACCTTCCGCTCCCCTGAAGGGTTTCGGGCGCCGCGAGGCGTACGAAAGTCTGGGAAGAACGAACCCGCGACACCGGGACTCAGTTATGGGGAATTTGCAACTGGTGCGGGCCTGAGGCGCCCTAGAGCGGGGTCACGTGAAGACATTCGTGACGCGATAAAGGGCATTTCCCTCGGATCCTACGGATGATGATGACAGGACCATCGGTTCCAGGTGCCCATTTTCTGCCGTTTTTTCGCATTTTGCGCAGGTCTGTCGGTGTGCCGGAACGAGACGGTTCCGACAGGCATCGGGTCATGCTGTGGTCTCTGCGGGCTGTCATGGTGATCCTCCGGTCGGATCAGTTGTCCGTGGCGGCCCTCGGGGCTGGCACCATCGGGGAAGGATCTGGATGACGATCATCGGACCACCACAGCATGGGCACGGAAGTGGCATGACCGTTTCAGCTTCCGGGATTTCTGACGCTGGTATGACCTTGAGCAGTTCCCGCACTCGGGCGAGGCTGGCCTTGCGGCTGGAACTGGCCAGAAGGCCATAATGGCGGATACGATGAAATCCCCGTGGCAGAACATGCAGCATGAAGCGGCGGATGAACTCATCCGTGGCCAGTGTCATGACCTGCTGCTGATGCGCGGTATCCCGGCGGTAATCCTTATACCGGAACGTCACGCCTCTTTCATCGAACGCCAGGAGACGGCGGTTCGAGATGGCGACACGGTGGGTATAGCGCGACAGGTAGGCCAGCACCGCTTTGGGCCCGGCAAAAGGGGGTTTAGCGTAGACGACCCAGCGTCTGCTGCGCACAGGGGCCAGATATCGCACAAAGGCACGACGCTCTGCCAAAGAGGCAAGCTGCCCCCGAAAGACCAGCCGGTCGGCATCGAACAGTGCGCGCAGCCGGGTCAGGAACAGGCGGCGGAACAGTTTCCCTAGCACACGGACGGGCAGCAGGAAGGCCGGGCGCGATGAAATCCAGCGCTGGCCATCGGGGGACAGGCCGCCGCCTGGTACGATCATGTGTACATGGGGATGGTGGGTCAGCGCCGACCCCCAGCTATGCAGAACGGCGGTAATACCAATGCGCGCGCCCAGATGCCGGGGGTCGGCGGCGATCGTCATCATCGTCTCCGAGGCAACCTGGAACAGCAGGGCGTAGAGAACGGCCTTGTTCTGGAGCGCGATGTCGGCGATCCGCGCCGGCAGGGTGAAGACGACATGGAAATACCCGACCGGCAGGAGATCGGCCTCCCGTTCGGCCAGCCATGTCCGTGCGGCGTTTCCCTGACAGCGCGGACAGTGACGGTTGCGGCAGCTGTTATAGGCGATCCGCCAGTGTCCACAGTCCCCGCAGGCCGCGACATGGCCACCAAGGGCTGCCGTGCGACAGTGTTCGACCGCCGACATGACCTTGAGCTGCTGCAGGGGGAGACGGCCGGCATGGGCTACCCGCCAGGCAGGACCGGCAGCCCTGAAGATATCGCCAAGTTCGAGCGAGGCGGACATGACGGTGCCCACCGAGGCCCAGGGATCAACCGTCGGGCCTCGCCTGCGTGGTCGTCAGCATGCCCAGCCTGTCGAGCGGACTGATGACGGCCCGCACGGTCCGTGTCGCAACTTTTGTATAAAGAGCCGTGGTCTCCAGACGGGAATGACCCAGCAAAACCTGGATCACGCGGACATCGACACCATCCTCAAGCAGGTGCGTGGCAAAGCTGTGCCGCAGAGTATGAGGCCCCACACGTCTGCTGATCGCAGCGGCCCGTGCTGCCTCGACAACCACGCGATGGAGTTGCCGTGTGCTGATGGGCTTCATGGTATCCTGCCCGGGAAACAGCCAGCCTTGAGGGTGCATCACGCCCTGCTGGCGTCCGGCCTTCCACCACTCCCGTAGCAGGAGCAGAAGATCTGCCGGAAGCATGGCGTTGCGATATCGTCCCCCTTTGCCCCGCTCGACCCTGAGCAGCATACGCTCGCTGTCGATATCACTGATCTTGAGAACTGCGACTTCGGCCACCCGCAGACCTGCCCCATAGGCAACCGACAGGGCGGCCTGATGCTTGAGGCATATGGTCGCGTTAAGCAACCGGGCAACCTCATCGCGGCTCAGCACGACGGGCAGGTTGCGGGGCTGCGCCACCCGGACCAGCCTGCGTGCAAGGTCGGGGCGGTCGAGCGTCTGGGTGAAGAAAAACCGCAGCGCGGACACGATGGCGTTCATGGTCGGTGTCGGCATGCCAGCCGCGTTCTGCGCAATCTGAAACTGGCGCACATCCTCGGCTGTTGCCGTATGGGGTGAGCGCCCCAGAAACGTGGCGAAACGGCCAACATCACGAAGGTAATTGCGCTGCGTCTCCCGGGAGAACCGTCGCACCGCCATGTCATCAAGCAGACGCTGGCGAAGGGGACTGATTGCAGCAATGCACAGGGACTCTGTCATCATCCGGCTCCTTCTGGGGGGAAGAAGCCAGAATGCTTGACCAAATCAGGAGAGTTCCAAACAAAACAGATCGCTCACGCCGTGGTGATAGCCTGCACACCGCACCAATCCCGCGCAGCGGGTTCGTTCTCCCCCCCAGAGCTGCCTGAGAGACACCACGCAGGCGGCCAGATACCGTGATGAGAAACTGGGGCATTTAATGTGAAGATTTATGCAACGCACACGAAAGTGCATTTTACGTACGCGTGGGGTGAGCACCGTTAGAATTCGTGTCATCGCTCCACGCCTCAGTTCGGTACGATTTTCTGCGTCGCCACATCGTAGTGGAAGAGATGTAGCTGCCCGTCCTCGATCAGTTTAACGGCTTGGCCAACGTGTTCTGGCAGCACATAAAACCACTCTTTTGGCGAGATCTTCTTTCCAAGACGATCCACGACGAATAATTCGGCAGGGCGTGCGGATATAAAAAAGCGATGCAGAAGATCCTCAACTTTATGGCGGGAGAGGTTCTTGAGGTTGTATGTGCCGACGATATCCACTGGAGCTAGTAGAAATGTTGGATCGTTACGGGCATCAGCTACACGGCGGGCAACGTCCTGACTGGTCACACCAATTTTGTGTAAGATCATCCGCTGCTCTCGAATGGCAGGATCCTCTGAGCGCGACCGGGCGACATAGATTGTGCCAGACAGTTCGAGTTGATCACTCTCCCATTCTGGATCAACCGGACCAAGGCCCACCTTCTGCACAGTGCGCGCAGTCTTGTCTTCCGATAAGGACTTCCGGAAGGAAGACATTAAAGGGTCGCTCTCTGTCCCGTTCGAAAAAATGATCCGCAACCGATGATCCCGAGAACCGCCGCGAGAGGTCATCTCTGACTTCTCCGCAATCATGGCGAGCAGGCCGTTCCGGATGAAAAAATCGCCTTCGATAGGCTCAATAATGGCCCATTTTTTTACAGCCCTTGCTTTTCTCTCTCCCGTCTCAAGAGCGCGCTGAACGATCTCGAAGCGCTCACGAAATTTCTCAAAATCCCGGCAGGGTACAAACTCAGCGCGATGATCGGGTGTCACCCGTTCGCTTGAGGGGGTTGTGTGTTGGAAGGTGACGAGTGAGGGATCAACCTCCAGTTCGTCATCATCAAAGATATCATCGAGACTTTCCGGGATGGCCTCCTCAGGGACTTCGTCTTTCCACGAGCGAGGCGGGGCGATTGACTTTTCGTCCAGAAGTCCTAGGCGGTCGGCTGCTCGCATTTTCTCGGTTGGTGAAGTTTTTACAGCGCCCCAAGTCATCGCCAGCTTCATCTCGTCATGGGCAAGTGCCTCTGGGTCCGGCAAGCGGCCGTTCTGCTCGACAAAACGGGTAACGTCCAGCAACACCGCGACGCCACGATCTGTGGTGTTTCCACTTCGGGTACCACGTTGTTTGAGATCCAGAAGACCAAACTCGTCGTGTTCGCTGTAGATGTCATCCAGAGAGGGGCGCACCATTATTGTGCTGCCTCGCGTAGACGCTTGGCTTTTTCGGCTTTCAGCCAGGCAAGCGCTTCGGCCATGCGTTTCTCCAGTGTGTTAGCGGAGTTCACATTGGGCTCGCGGCCTTCTGTCGCGCGAAATGCTTTAATGCGCGGCCATAAAGTCCGTGCTTCGTCTCCACTCATATTCACCCGCAAGGCGACCATGGCGGATTGCACATGCGCGAGGATCTCAGCATTCAAGGACTTAGACGCGACTTCGAAGCGTTCCTGAAAGACGTTGATGCTATCAATCAACTCAATATCGATGTCCCGAACATTGATAAATTTCTTCACCATGGCCAGCAGAGTGTTCGGAGCACTGTCAGGTGTCTCCTCACCACCATCGTTCGCTTCGCCTGTTGTGGGGGCACCTTCGGTTGGTGGAGCACCAAGCACGGATTGCGCGCCCGCAATATCCTGCTCGGCTTGCTTGCGGGCCAATGTCAGGACGTTCATATGCGCAGCCAGATGCTGGCGAACAGATTCAGCCTCTTCTGTGTCCAACGTCTCGTAACGTCTTTCGATGATATCCGTCAGAACCATTTGCGTTGCGACTTCAGGGGCGGTCTCCGGTGAAAGCACACGGCGATCCATTTCCTGATAGGCCGTCGCCATCAGATCGTTCATGTCCTTTTCACAAATCGCCCGCGCACGGTCTGTGGGTGGCTCCATGAGGCCTTTAATCCCGATGGTGACATTACCTTCGTCATCCGTGCCAATCGGTGTACGAACATCGCCATCTTCCCGCCGGTAGAATTTCAGGTTCGGAGCGAGGACCTGCTCCATCAGCAATGAACCCGAGATCGCTTTCAGCATATCATTCACAGCATCAGTGACGACGCCCGTTTCAACCCCGGGCTCAGCGACAAGGTTTGTGAACAAGGCGCGAGGCTTCCCGGGCGCATCACGGGTTGCACGACCGATGATTTGCACGATCTCAGTCAGGGAGGAGCGGTAGCCGATGGTCAGAGCGTGTTCACACCATACCCAATCAAAGCCTTCCTTAGCCATGCCAAGGGCGATGATGATATCGACTTTGGCTCTGTCAGCGTCATCATCACGCTTACCATCCGCTCCTCTAATCTCATGGGATAGAGCGGTCTTCACGTTGTTGCGGCCCGGACCATCATCTACCAGATCAGCAATCTTCAGAAGCCGTCCTTCTGCTGTGCGGACCAAATCAAAGCCGGTCTCAGGGTCTCGACCTTCATGCTTTCCTAAGAAATCAAGGATCCGACCAACCTCGTTGTATTTGTCATCAAACGCTTCAGACGAGCCGCGATGCGGGATATGGATAATCGTCTTTTGATTGGGGTTCAGAACGCCCTCAAGGCCGTTGATGTAATTCCCTTTATAGAAATCGTAATTGATGCCGAGTGCTTTGAGGAAGGCGTAGCTCTCCAATTGCTCGTAATAGCTGTAGGTAATCTTGGTGAAGCGGTCTTCGTCTTCCTCCCGGAGAACCGGGTCTGAATCTCCCCGGAAATAGCTGCCCGTCATCGCCATGATATGACAGGCGTCCCGGGCGATCAGGTTCCGTAGAATAACGCCGAGACGGTTGTTGTCTGATGCCGATACGTGATGGAACTCGTCGATCGCAATGAAGCACCGATCAAACGCTTCGATACCACTGGTCTCAATGACAGCATCAACGCCAAAACGGAATGTCGCATGGGTGCAGACCAAAACCTTTGCGTCGCTTTGCAGAAAAGCCTGAAACGCCTTGACCTTTTCTTTGCTCGCGTCATCGCCCGTCAGGCAGAGGTTCCAGCGCGGCTCAACCTCCCAATTTGCCTCAAAGCCGTAGCTCATCAGATTGGTAGAGCGAAAAGAGCCACCGATTGACGTTTCAGGAACGCAAACGATCACCTTCTCCAGCCCCTGATGTAGTAGTTTATCAAGTGCCACGAACATGAGTGCGCGGCTTTTACCCGCAGCCGGGGGGGCTTTGAGAAGGAGAAACTGCGCGGCACGGGCATCGTAGGTGCGGGCCTGCATCGGGCGTTGACCTAATGCGTTCGTCTTGGCTGTTGACGTGCCATAGGTGACGTTGAGCATCTCAACCATGGGTCAGGCCTTTTTCTTTTTGCTGGCAGTTTCTAGCGTTTTGATCTTGGCCGCATAGAGCTTGAAGAGTGTTTCCAGGCGTTCCGTATCATTGCGGAAGGGGCGGCCGATATACATGCTCTCCAGCAAGTCATCGTTTTCTTTATGCACGGCACGAAGGTCGTCAGGCATTTTGTCTGGATCGTATAAATCCGCGATTGTTTTGGGGTAGTGGGAATAGCGGCATTTCAGGATGCGGCGCGCTGAAGCCGAGAGGGCTTCCAACTGCTCGTCCGTGAACTTCGGGACTGGGAAGGTGTTCCAGCCGAGCGTGTTGGAATAACGGAAATCGGACTTCAGTTTGCCGCAGACAGTGGCGATCCAGACGAGATGAAGGCGGGACGCAATGAGCGCGATGCACCATTCGGGGGCGTCGTAGAGGACTTGATTGAGGTTTGATGAAATGACGTCAGCGCCCACCCACTCCACCGGAAGGTAGGGTCGGCGCTCTGAAGTGACGCTGGGGACGAGGATGGCGCTTGAAAAATTTTTAGGAGCACGGCGTTCTACGAAACGGTGTCCTTGTGATGCTAAGGCACGGGTGGGAGCCTTTACGCTTTTGCACCTGTAATGGAAGACTGCATCAATTCGGTCACGAATTGACGCGATACTATTCGCTTCCATAACATCTTCATCAGCAATCCAAAGACAATAGCGTTCAATTCCTCTTACAACTTCCATCGAGCCCATAAACTTACGAATGAATTTCTCAGATCTGGGGTCCGAAACAATAAATTCGGCGCGCTCTTCTGGAGAGAGAATTAGCGATCCGCCTTCTACCGGTTTGTTTCCATAATCCATGATAGGCAAACCAAACATAGACCTCCTGATGCTATCAACGAAGACATGCGGACTATCAACAAGGTAGGAATTTATATTTTGGGACAAACTTCCAAACCCATTGGAAAAAAGAAACTTATCTTCTTTAGAAGCGCGTCTAATACCAATAATGGAACAAATGACGGCTGCCTTGGACGAGGCGTTATTACTCCATTTGAAATCCTTGTGCGCAAAAGAAATTTCCAGATCATCACTAAGAATATGCGGCCACAAAGCCGCAACAGATTGTCCTTGGCATATGGAGTTTGTTGATACGAATGCCGCTCGCACAGCATATTTACGTACAAAGCAGCTCGCTTTAAAAAACCATGCCGCTACAAAATCAAAGGCGGCAAAGCTCTTAACGTCTTTAGAAAAAACATAGGCCAAATCAGTTTTTTGTTCGCGGCTTTGAAAAGTTGACCCTAAAAACGGCGGATTCCCAGCAATAAAGACTTCCTCTTCTTTGACGGGCGGAGGGCAAATTTCTTCCCAATCAAGTCGGAGGGCATTTCCTGTATGAATGCGAGCAGCATCCCTCAACGGTAAGGCGGCAGGACAACGCCCAAAAACGGCCTTAAAACTCGCATTGGCCTGGTATTCAGCGATGAACAGCGCGAGCTTCGCCGTTTCAGCGGCGAAATCTGAAATTTCAATTCCGTAGAAATGATCAATTTTAATACGCGAGAACATCTCGCTTGTGCCCATGGCATTACGGCCCTCAAGCTCTTCCAGACGCTGCATGATGCGCGTCTCGCGTGCCCGGAGTTCTCGATAGGACACAACAAGGAAGTTCCCCGATCCGCAGGCGGGGTCAAATACACGGATGTGGGACATCCGGCCCAGTGTTTGCTGAAGTGCGCGGGCACGATCCCAACCCTTATGGATCTCCGCGTCCAGATCATCGAGAAAAAGCGGCCCGATAACCTTCATGATATTCGGAACCGAGGTGTAATGCATTCCCAGTTCAGAGCGTTGCTTGGCATCCGCTACGGACTGGATCATTGAACCGAAAATGTCTGGATTGATCTTACCCCAATCTAACCCGCAGGCCTCACGCAGATAGCGGAAGGCAATAGTATTGAATTTCGGTGCATCAATGACGCCAGCAAACAGACCGCCATTCACGTAGTCCAGCTCACCGGTCCATGCGGGCAGACCTGTTCGTTTATGCTTGGGAAGGTTCATCGCCCGGAAGGCTGCAATAATCACCTTATGGGCTTCCTCACCTTTATCGCCTGCATAGGTGAAAATCAGGCGGGAGAATTGCTGCTCTGGAAAGATACCGACGTCTTCGGCAAACATACAGAAGATTAGCCGCATCATGAGTTGGTTCATCTCATGACGACGTGCATCTGTTCCCCAGTCGGGATTTGCCCTGATTAATGCGTCATAAAGCTTGGCGAGCTTACCCGTAGCCTTCACATCGACCGGGTTTTCCTCAACGGCGCGATATCGTTCTTTCCCCGCAGCGGGGAGGAAGAAGCCGAACTGATCCCCCAACTCTTTGAAGGCGCAATGAAGTGTTTCGCCCGAAGCAGTATGTTCCGCCGCAATCATCTCACCATCCGTTGCGAGCAGAATGGCGGGTTTGGCAGATTTCGTTTTCTTCGATGCTCTCAACTGCTCAAGAGTAGTGTCGCTCTTTCCGGTTGGGGCCGGTGCATAATGAAATCTCTTACCAAACAAGACCCCGCCCGGAAGGTCAGATTTATTGGTCGACCCGTTGCGAAGCTTTGAAATTGCCGCCCGTGAAGCATCTGTTGCTTCAGCAAACGAGAAGGGAAATTCGTCTGCATCAAAGGATGCCTCCACGATCTTGGATAGAGCGTCGTAGATTTCAGTCGGGTTCATGTCGGGCCTTGGGGTGCAGCAGAGTTCAGCAGGATCAAACAACTGGCGATATTACTGCAACCGTGTGTCACATATGACAAGGTAAGGCCGGGACGTCAGGAGAAGGACGCCTATGTTTGTGTATCACTGCTTTTGGCTATACCGGCATGAGCCGCCCATGGACTTATGGACAGCCGCTCCGCGGTCGCTCGCGTCCTGATGGACAGCCCTGCCGGCTGACCACAGGGTGCGGCTCTGCCCACAACTCCACAGGTTCAACACCAACAACAATGTCTTCATTCATAAAATAAGTTCGCTCGAAGCGGCGCTCTTCCCTACCGGAAGTCCCGTGCCTTCAGCAGCTCCGAGCCCTGAAGCAATGGTGTCTGGTCTTCCAGACTGAGCACAACGACATGGATCACATCGCCTTCCTTCTGAAGCCTCCCCTTGCAGGCCAAAAGACGGGACGCGAGAAGAGGACGGCGGTATTTCTCCTGCACATCCTTCCAGACAATCAGATTGGCTGTGCCGGTTTCGTCCTCGATCGTCACGAACATGGTGCCGTTCGCCGTCCCTGGCCGCTGCCGCATCAGCACAAGACCCGTGAGCTGGATCCGACGCCCATCCCGCAGGTACGGCAAATCTCCACAGCGCACGATCCCCTCTTTTCGTAAGCCCTCTCGGAGAAACGCGACGGGATGCCCGTTCAGACTAAGTCCTGTCGCCCGGTAATCCTCATGCACCGACGCCCGCTCTGACATCTGCGGCAGGACAATCTCCGGCTCGATCACCTCCGGCAGCGGAAAGTTCCGACCCCGATCCGCCGCTTCAAACAGCGGCAGCGCCGTGTCCGCGAGCCCCTTGATTGACCAGAGCGCAGCACGGCGCATCTGTCCGAATACCCGGAAGGCGTCTGCTTCTGCCAGACATTCCAGGGCCGAGACCGGCACATCGGCACGGCGCCACACATCGTCAATACTCTCATAATCCGGCATCCGAGACGCGATCAGGGCGGCACCATGGGCGTTCGCCAGCCCGCGCACCATCCTGAACCCAAGCCGGACCGCCGCGTACCGTCCATTCCGGCCCCGCTCCAGGGTGCAATCCCATCGGGAGGCATTGATACAGATCGGCCGGACCTCGACGCCATGGCGTTGCGCGTCCTGAACAATCTGGGACGGCGCATAAAATCCCATGGGCTGACTGTTCAGCAGGGCGACACAGAACACATCCGGATAATGGCATTTCATCCAGGCCGAGGCGTAAGCAATCAGGGCGAACGAGGCGGCATGGCTTTCGGGGAAGCCGTAGCTGCCAAACCCTTCGAGCTGGCTGAACGTCTGTTCGGCAAAGCCCTGCTCATACCCGTTGGCCAGCATTCCGTTCACCAGCTTGTCGCGGAACGGCGAGACCCCACCTGTCATTTTGAACGTCGCCATCGCACGGCGGAGCTGGTCCGCCTCGCCTGGCGTAAAGCCCGCACAATGGATGGCCACCTGCATTGCCTGCTCCTGGAACAGCGGCACGCCCAGTGTTTTCCCCAGAATGCCGCGCAGGGTCTCGGACGGATAGGTGACAGGCTCCAGTTTCTCTCTTCGGCGGAGATAGGGATGGACCATATCGCCCTGGATTGGTCCCGGCCGAACAATCGCGACCTGAATCACCAGATCATAGAAAGTCCGGGGCTTCATGCGCGGGAGCATCGACATCTGGGCCCGGCTTTCGATCTGGAATGTCCCGAGCGTGTCCGCTTTCTGGATCATGCGATAGGTCTGTGGATCCTCGGCCGGGATCGAAGCGAGATCCATACGGGTCTGATACACGGTGTGCAGCAATTCGAACCCGCGACGCAGACAGCCGAGCATTCCCAGACCCAAGACATCGACCTTCATAAAACGCAAAATGTCGATATCGTCTTTGTCCCAAACGATGATCTGCCGTCCGTCCATGGCGGTCGGCATCAGGGGAACAAGCTGGTCCAGGCGATCCTCGGTCAGCACAAATCCGCCCGGATGCGTCCCAAGCTGACGCGGGAAGCCGAGAAGCTGGCGGGCAAGATGAAATGTCAGGCTGAGGCGTCTCTCCTTCAGGTTCAGGCCAAGATCGGCCGCACGCGCCTTGCACAGATCGGGATCCGCGAGAGAGGAGGCGATGTGTTTGGAAAGCTGGCCGGTCAGATCCTCCGGTAGCCCCAGAACCTTGCCGACTTCGCGCAACGCGCCCTTGGGCTGATAGCGCTGCACGGTGGCACATAACGCTGCACGGTGGCGGCCGTAATGCCGGTAGATCCACTGGATGACTTCTTCGCGGCGGTCACTCTCGAAATCGACGTCGATGTCGGGTGGTTCCTGCCGTTCGGCCGAGATGAACCGCTCGAACAGCAGGCCCGAGCGGACCGGATCAATACTCGTGATGCCCAACACATAGCAAACCGCCGAGTTCGCGGCGGATCCGCGCCCCTGACAGACAATCCCGAGTGAGCGGGCATGACGCACGATCGTATTTACGGTCAGGAAATACGGAGCGTAGGCGAGAGAGCCGATCAGCCTCAGCTCATGGGCGATCTGCGCCTCGACGTCAGGGGGCGCCCCGGCCGGGTAGCGACGCGGCAGTGCGGCTTCGACCAGGCGTGTCAGGGTGTCCTGCGCGCTTTCGCCTGTGCGCTCGGTTTCGGTCGGATACTGATAGGTGAGGTCATCCAGACTGAAAGTGCAGGCCTCGGCAATTTTCCGCGTGTTGGCCAGGGCGTCTGGAAAAGCGGCGAACAAGCGTGCCTGTTCTTCAGGGGCTTTCAGATGGCGATCGGCGTGGACGTGACGGCGGTTGCCGAGAGCATCGACGCTGCAGCCTTCCCGGATGGCCGTGACCACGTCCTGAAGGATGTGCCGGCGTGCATCGTGGTAGAGAACATCTCCCGTCACAACGCAGGCCAGTCCCCGGATTTCGCAGAAAGCGGCAATCGCATGAAGCCGCGCCACATCCCCGGGCTGCCGGAGCATCTTCAGCGCGAGAAACCGGGTCTCTTCTTCGCCTTCCCTGTGTCTAGGCAGATCCAGCAGGCTTTGAACGTGCTCCGGAAGTGCTGCCAGATCCTCGGGCGGTAACAGGATCAGGACGAGGTCCGATGCCGCTCCGACGAGATCCTCCCAGCCCAGAAGAAACACGTCCCGCTCGCCCCGGTGATGACCAAGCGTCAAAAGCTGGCAGAGACCTGCCCAGCCCGCACGGTTGCGAGGATAGGCCAGGAGCGCACTGCCATCGCGCAAAGCGAGGCGGCATCCGGGTAGAAGACGAAGACCTGCCTCCCGCGCCGCCAGATGGGCGCGGATCACTCCGGCCACAGTGTTCCAGTCGGTCAGACCAATTGTGTCATAGCCCAGGGCTTTCGCCTGGAACATCAGCTCATCCGGCTGGCTGCCCGAGCGCAGGAACGAAAACGAGGACGTCACCTGCAATTCGACGTAAGGCGCGCTCATGGCCTAGCGGCGGTGGGGATGGGGGTGCCGGCTGCTATCAGGCGCGTTGCTGGTGGGCGCGCGCATGACCACGAAGCCCGAGCGTTCGAGATAGGCGACAAGCCGTTCGGCCACCAGACGGGCCATCAGCTCGGCGGCGTCATGCGTTCGCCTGCGTCCGTCATAGCACAACGCGTGCATCAGGACTTCGGCCACGTCCGAAGTGCTGGCCGGGATCAGGTCATCGCGGGGGTCCATCAGAAGACCCCCTGAAGAAACCAGTCACCTGAACCGGACCAGGCATGGGTTCCGTCGCCTTTGCGAAACAGCCACAGGCGCAGGCCGGTCGTGGTCTCGACCCGCCAATAGTCGCGGATCGCGCCGTAACTTTCGGACGTCTGCCACCATTCGCCCAGCAGTCGTTCGGGGCCATCGGCTGCCGCAATGCGATGCGTCTGTCGCTTCAGGACGAACTGGCGGGGCGCACCGTCCGGAAGCAGGGCAGTCACCTGCACCCGGACGGGCAGATCGAACAGAATGTTCGGCCGCGCCCAGAGCATCTGGCTCGCGAAAGGGGGGTTTGCCATGTTGCCTGGAGAAACGCGAGACTGTCCGTCCTCTGGCCAGGCGGAAAACCGGGGCGCGAGCTGGTGAACCGAAACAACGCCCGGACGATTCAGCAGCCGGTCGATCAGAGAGGCCGGGAGGCCCGTTTCAGAGGATCCGGCTTCGTCTGGCAGGACAGACCGCTCTGGCCCGGCTTCCAGCGGTTCGTTCGCGCTGACAGTCAGGATGACGGTTTCAATTCCGAACTCGGGCGCGATCTGAGGAATCTGGTCTTGCAGCAGGCGCGTCAGACGCGGCACGTCAGCCGTTGGGTCGGACGTCCCCACGCGGACGGCCTGAATGGATCCGTCCACGCGCACGCAGAGAAAGTCGAGCTGCCGCCCCCCCTCCCCTCGCGCCGTCAGCTTTTCGCAGACAACCGGCACGAGTGCGGCAATCACCGTGGCAATGGCCTCCGGCGTGCTGATCGGCTCGACCAGAGAGCGGGTCAGGGAGATCCGGTCCACAGGTTGAAACACGCTGAGCGGGCGGACCTGCCGTCCCAGAGCCTCATCGAGACAAGTCAGAAGCTCTGCCCCAAAACGCTTGGCTAGAGGTGCGCGCGGGAGGTCCGCCAGCGCGCCGATCGTGTTCAGTCCGAGACGGCTAAGGCTGGATAGCGTCTGTTCCGGCAAAGGAAGCGCTGAACAGGGCAACGGCTGCAGCGCCTGTTTCTGCTGACCGGGAGGCACGAGACAGATCCGGTCGATCGCCGAGCGGGCCAAGGCGCGTGAGGCAGCGGCCGTATCGCTCAGCGCCACAGAGCAGGAATGCCCCCTCGCCTTCAGGCGTTCCCTGACGAGATCCAGCATGGCCGTCTCACCCCCGTAAAGATGGGCGCATCCGGTGGTATCGCTGTAGAGGCTGTCCGGAGCATCGAACGCGGGCAGCGGCGACAGCCAGATCAACCATGAGCACAGATTGGTCAGCGCGACCCTCTGTGCGTCGGCGTCCTCTTCTGCGGTCAGAAGATCCGGCACCAGGGAGCGGGCCTGCGCTAGCGGCATTCCGGGTGTCAGTCCGGCTGCGAGCGCAGCCGGACTGACACCAGTGACGGTGTGGCGGTTATGTGCCAGCGCGTGCACAACGAGCGGCCTGTCGGGCGGGAAGTCTTCCGGGCGGGAGAGCTGAAGGCGCTCGGTGCGCCAGAAGGGCATCCAGAGAGCGAGAAAGCGGCGCATGATCGGTGCAGTCGAGGATCCAGTGAGCAGGGCGGCCTCCCCTCACCCGCAGCAGCGCGACAGAAAGGCGTCGGGAACCGGGAAGCGGCATGGCCAGTCCCGGAAAAAATCGTGGTGATGAGGAATGAGAGAGGATCCGCCAGCGCGTGGCGCACGCGCAGGGATCTTTCCCGGGAGCGCGTGCGAGCGGTGCAAAGCGCAGGAAGAAGCCTGTGTTGCCACTCGCTTCCACTGCCAGATTGAGGCGACGGATTTCCTTGAGGGTTGGGACGTGGCTTCCTGCTATCACGGCCAATGCGCGCTCTGGTCCGCGCAACACGTCTTCTGCGACAGCGAGCAGGCTGGCCGGGTCCGTTTCAATGCAGACCAGATGGTCCAGTGGAACACCGGACTGATGCAGCCCGCAGGCGTTCAGTTCGGCAGGTGTGTCGCTGATCCAGAAGACCGGCCCCCTGCCCTCTTTCAGGATGGGCAGCAGCATGGCGAGACTGGCTCCGATTTCCAGAGGATCGGAGATCAGGAAGTCATGCAGGCTGCCGGTCTTGAGACCGCCGCCGAGATGGGCATCGACGGCAGAATGTCCGGTGGCGAGTGTGTCACTATGGGAGTGAGACAGGTCTCGACGCTCCAGGCGTCGGACCTGCTCGCGCAGTCGCGCCAGGGCGTCCGTTGTCATTTATGTTCTCCTTAATGAGAACAGAAAGAGAACAAAAAAGGACTTAAGGCAAGAAAATTATCGAAGGTACTTTTGCCAAGAGTCTTAGGAGGCTAGGTTAGACCACGACTTTTGGCATTTCAGGAACATCTCTGACAAAACCAGATTTCTAATAAAGGGTATAAAACCGGTATTAGATTAAATTCCGATTATATATTTAATACCGGTAATATAATTAATTCCGGTATTAATAATAATCTTCTTATTTTTGTTTGCTGTAGGAGCTCCACATAATTTCGATCAGCGCGCCTTGCGTGATGCCTAGACGCTCGGCCTCACCGGCTATCGCGTCCCCAATCTCTGGCATGATTTTGGGGTGAATCTGATAGGTTCTAGGGCTGGGCTTCCGACCAGGCTTACGTCGCGGGGTGCGATCTAAGAAGCCATGAGCCTCCCCTACAGCGTCCACTATCTTAGTTTGCTGCACGCTTTCGTCTTTCGGACGTGCCCGTAGTCCTGCAAGTCTATTTGAGCCGGTCATATACAGCCTCCGCAAAACCCCTTGCGTTTTCTAGGGCCTTGTCCACTTTTCCGCCTGTCGTCATCTCTTTATTTTCGAGCATTGATGTCAAATCGCCCCCATAGGCAAATAGCTCAGAAAAGGCTGCCCTGGAGACTAATGACGGTTGTATGAGGTCGATGCCTTCCGATTTGAGCTGGCTTTCAAGATCTTTCTGAACGCGACTTTTTATAGCGGCACTTGTTTTTGTAAGCACCACAGCATGACGGATCGTTCTTCCGAGAGCATCCTCTTCTTCTCTTACGAGAGCCAAGGCTTCCGAACCAATCTCAGCGTCCAATGCTGTTGCCTGCATCGGTACAATCACTAGATCAGCCTGAGATATGGCGCGACTGACAAGTTGTGAAGCAACACCTTCAAGATCAACTATGACGATTTTTCCGTCGCCATCTGCTCTTTTGATTGTCTGAACAATTTCGGACCGGCCCACGTCTGATACGAGGCGAATGCCAGATGGGATGCTTCGAGAAGCCCAACGTGTAAGCGAGTGGTTTGGGTCGCAATCCAGAACCGTAACTTCGGCGTTCATTCGCGCAAACTCTGTAGCCAAGAGCACGGCACAGGTTGATTTTCCTACTCCCCCCTTGGGACTAGCCATCACAATTACGGGCATCAATCTCTCCAGATTAATACAATAACCGGTATTAAATAAGTCACCGGAATCGTTTCGGTAATCTGTAATATATGCATTACCAGAAATAAATCAATAACCTAAATTAATTCTATGACCGGAAATATATAACGAACCGGAAAAACACCTGAAAATCTAAAATCGGTAGTTCATAGCGGTTTAGAGGATGGCAGCATGGAAGGATTGAAAGAAAGCGCTGACTTGGAGTCAATCTTTTGATTGTCTGAACAATTTCGGACCGGCCCACGTCTGATACGAGGCGAATGCCAGATGGGATGCTTCGAGAAGCCCAACGTGTAAGCGAGTGGTTTGGGTCGCAATCCAGAACCGTAACTTCGGCGTTCATTCGCGCAAACTCTGTAGCCAAGAGCACGGCACAGGTTGATTTTCCCACTCCCCCCTTGGGACTAGCCATCACAATTACGGGCATCAATCTCTCCAGATTAATACAATAACCGGTATTGTATGACATACCGGAATTGTTTCCATAACCTGTAATATATCTATAACCGGTAATATATGACAAACCAGAATAACACCGGAAAAATTGGTAATGGATCGTAGTTTTGATGGTGGCAGAAATGGGAAGATTGAAGGAAAGCGTAATAGAAGAAAGGGCTGGCTGGAAGCTGCCCAGCCCCGCAACAGGTGGGTCAACGCGTGTCCTCGCCATGCTCGCCGGCTACGCCGTCTGCGCGTGGCTGCGGGCCGCGTTGATCCTGCCGCTGCGCGGCACTGTTGCAGTCTGAACAGCCCCCAGCCGGACGCGACGATGTTCAAAAACCAGAAATGGATCGAGCATCATGCGCCGTCATTCCCTTCCTTATGTCCCAACACCACGCGGTCGACCGCCCATGCGGTGGACCGATACGCAGGAGCCTGTGTCCTGCCGCAAGTGCAACGAGCACTGGGCTGGCGGTGATCCGGCCCTGACGATCCCGTGTACGGGCTGCAACGCGCCGGCGCATGAGCCCTGCCGTCGCAGTGCGGGGGGCAATGAGCGGGTGTGTGCGTGCCGGGATGAGGCGGCAACCCAGCTTGGACTCCTCTCACGCTGCGAAGGCCTGAGCTGGGATAACCGGCATGTGAAGCCACTTCTTCTGCGGGACGCTCCGATCGCGAGTGCTCTGATGTGCCGCTCTGTCCGGACAGGTGCCCCGGTGAGCAGGTTCGTGTCATGACGCCGGATCTGACATCGTATGACAGCATCATCGTGGCCGTGTCGGGCGGCAAAGACGGCCTCGCCTGCCTTTTCGCCCTCCTTGAAGGCGGTGCCCCGACGGACCGTCTGGAACTGTGGCACCACGAGGTGGACGGGCAGGGGCCGTCCTTCATGGACTGGCCCTCCACAAGCCACTATGTGAGCGCCCTGGCGCGGGACTTCGGCCTGCCGCTCTATCGCTCCTGGCGCGAGGGCGGCTTCGAGCGGGAGATGCTCCGCAAGGACGCACCGACAGCCCCTGTTCTTTTCGAAAGCCCTGAGGCTCTGATCCGCGCAGGCGGGCAGGGGCCGAACGGGACGCGCCTGCGCTTTCCCCAGGTCTCCGCCAGCCTGACGACCCGATGGTGCTCCAGCGTCACCAAGATTGACGTCGCCGATCGCTCCCTACGCGGCCAGGACCGCTTCCTGAACCGCCGCACCCTGTTCGTAACGGGCGAGCGTGCCGAAGAAAGCCCAAACCGTGCCCGCTATGCCGCCTTTGAGCCGCACCGCACGGATACGCGGCATGGCACGCGACGTCGCCGTCATGTCGATCACTGGCGACCCGTCCACCAGTGGAGCGAGGCGCAGGTCTGGAACAGCCTGAGACGCTGGAAGGTGATGCCGGCGCTGCCATACCGCATCGGCTTCTCCAGACTGTCCTGTGCCACCTGTATTTTTGGCGATGCGCGGCAGTGTGCAACGATCCGCTGGCTCGATCCTGCCCGCTTTGACCGTCTCGTGCAGTACGAGCAGCAGTTTGGCTGCACGATCAAGCGCACGGTGTTGCTGGAGCAGCTCGCCGAGCAGGGCAGGCCGTATGCCGCCGCCCTGGCAACGCCCGAGCTGGCCCGCGCGTGCCTCTCAACGCGTCCGATCCCGACTGTCTTCACACCAGCCTGGGAGACCCCGGCCGGAGCGTTCGGGCAGGGCGGGGGGCCAACCTGAAAAAAAAGAAGAAAAAACAGAAGGTTGAAAAAAGAAGAAGAGGGGAGGGGGGCAGCACAGGCCAGCCCGCCCTGCAAGAGGTGGGTCCGTCCGTGTCCTCGCTGCGCTGCGGGCCGGGCGGTCCCGACGCTGCGCGTCGCTCTGGCAGGCCGCACTGTCCTGCGCTCGCCGGAGAGGGTCAGGAAAGGAAATAAAGACAATGTCAGACACCCTCGAACGCCCCGCACAGGCCCACGCCTTCGACCTCAAACAGGCCCACGAAGAGGGCTGGACGATCCTCGAAGGCTGCGGACCCGACAATGACGAGACGCGTCTGGTGGGTCTGCATTGCAGCGATCCGCAGGCCTGGTGGCGCGTGGCGCGGAAGGCAGGCGAGGGTTCGACCTACCACCACGAGGCGCTGTCCCGCCTGTCCGAGAACGAGCGCGAGCAGATCCGCCTGCGCTTCGGTCCCCTCTGACCCCGAACTGATCCGGGAGGCCTGACGCCTCTCTCCCCGCACTGATCCTGTTTTCTGGCCCCCCGGTCTGCCTCCGCGCAGCACCGGGCGCTGCCGCTTGTCCGGAGTTTTTCCATGTCCACGTCTCAACTGAGCTTCTTCGACACCTCAGCACTCGGCGGCAGCCAGTCCAACCTGTACTGGGGCGAGCTTCCGGGAGACCGCGCCCTTGAGGAAGCCGCCGCTGCGGCCCAACAGGTCGCAAAAGCCCCAGCCCCGATCCCCGCTGTCCTGCCGAAGGTGGACTTCGCCTTGACCGGAACGCGTGGCCTTGCCGAGGGCTGGAAAGAGCGTGCGCGGGACAATCTTGCGGCGATCCGCCTTCTGGCCACGCTTGAAGCCGAGGACCGCAACGCCAGCCCCGACGAGCAGGCTGTCCTCGCCCGCTTCACCGGGTTCGGGGCAGGGGAGCTGGCCAACAGCCTGTTCCCGCGTGCTGGCGAAACCTTCCGGGCAGGCTGGGAAGAGATTGGCAGCCAGCTTGAGGAACTGACCAGCCAGCAGGAGCGGGCGGGTCTGGCACGGGCCACGCAGTACGCCCATTACACGCCCGAGCTGATCGTCCATGCGCTGTGGGATCTGGCCGCACAAATGGGCTTCCGGGGTGGCCGTGCGCTGGAGCCGGGCTGCGGCACAGGGCTGTTCATGGCGAGCGTGCCTCCGAAGCTGGCCCCGAAAACCGCCTGGACCGCGATCGAGAACGACCCGCTGACGGCCCGGATCACGCGCAAGCTGTTTCCGAACCAGTGGGTCCGGTCCGAGGACTTCACGACGGCCAAGCTGGCGGAGCGCTACGATCTGGTGATCGGCAACCCGCCCTTCAGCAACCGCACGGTCCGGGGCACGGACGAGCTGGGCCGCCTTGGCCTGTCCCTGCATGACTACTTCATCGCCCGGTCCATCTCCCGTCTGCGTCCCGGAGCGCTGGCGATGTTCGTCACGTCGCGGTGGACGATGGACAAGTCCGATGCCGGCGCACGGCGCACAATATTCGAGACAGCCGATTTCGTGGGCGGCGCACGCCTGCCAGCGGGTGCCATGCGCGACGATGCCGGAACCGATGTCGTGGTGGACGCTCTGGTATTCCGCCGCCGCGCACCGGGCGAGGATGCAGGCGATGCCACCTGGCTGGACGTGGCTGCGCTGGAGGACACCGATCAGGGCGAAGGCCCGCTGCGGATCAACCGCTACTTCGCGGAAAACGGCCAGCAGGTTCTCGGTCGCCATGACTGGACGAGCGGTCAGTTCGGACCCGAATACACCTGCAAGGCCAATCCGCTCCAGATGCTGGACGAGGCCCTGCCGCTCGCCCTCGGCCGTCTTTCTTCGCTGGCCCGCTTCCCGGCCCCGCAGACGCTCGATGTTGCGACGGTGCAGGATAACCACGCCGCCGAGGTCGGAACGGCCGCAGACGGTGCCCTGCTGAAAGAGGGGAGCTACCTGCTGCACCAGGGCGCGCTGCACCAGATCATTGACGGCGAAACCGTGCTGGTGAAGGTGAAGAAAGGCGAGCAAAAGGAAGGGATCTTCCAGAAGCACGCCGCGATCATCAAGGGCCTGATTCCTGTCAGGGATGCGGCCCGGCTCGTGCTTCGGGCACAGGTGGAAAACCTGCCCTACAGCGCCCATCAGGCAGATCTCAAGCGCGCCTATCAGGCCTTCGCCCGTCAGTTCGGGCCGATCAACCTCACCAACACCACAACGCGGGTGGATGAAGAGACGGGTGAGGAGAAGTCCACACAGCGCCGTCCAAACCTTCAGCCGTTCTACGACGATCCGGATGTGTGGCTGGTCAGCTCGATCGAAGAGTATGACGAGAAGAGCCAGACCGGCCGTCCGGGTCCGATCTTCAGCGAGCGCGTGATTCAGGCGCCGTCCGAGCCCGAGGTTCACGGCGCTCATGATGCACTGGCGGTCTCCCTGCACGAGACAGGCGGCGTGAACGTCGAGCGCATGGCGGAGCTTCTTGGCCGCCCGGGTGAGGAGGTGCTCGCCGAACTCGGATCCTCGGTCTATCTCGATCCGATCCGCAGCACAGGTGGCCGTGAGGTCTGGGTGACGGCCGACGAGGCCCTGTCAGGGGCGGTCCGCACCAAGCTGGCGCAGGCCCGGGAGGCTGCCGAGCGCGACCGACGCTACCTGCGCAATGTCGCGGCCCTTGAAGAGGTCCAGCCCGAAGACCTGGGCCCGTCTGACATTACGGCCCGTCTCGGAGCCCCGTGGATCCCCGTGCCGGATGTCGAGGCTTTCGTGGCAGAGGTCATGGGGGTCCGCACGACCATTCACCACACGATGGAGGTGGCGACCTGGAGCGTGGACAAGAGCGGGTTTTCCGGCAAGGCCGAGGCCACTTCGGTCTGGGGAACACAGCGCCGTCATGCCGGGGATCTGCTGGACGATGCGCTCAATCAGGCCAGCCCGAAAATCTGGGACACCTGGCGCGATGTGAATGGTGAACATCGTGAACTGAACACCAAGGAGACCGAGGCCGCCAAGGAAAAGCTGGCCGCGATCAAGACCGCGTTCGAGACGTGGGTGTGGCAGGACACTGACCGCGCCGAGCGTCTGGTGCGGCTGTATAACGATGCATTCAACAACCTTGTCCCGCGCACGTTCGACGGCTCCCACCTGAAACTGCCGGGAGCGAGCACGGCCATCAGCCTGCGCGACCATCAGAAGCGGGTCATCTGGCGGATCATCGCCAAGGGCAGCACCTACATGGCACACGCGGTCGGATCGGGGAAAACCTTCTCGATGTGCGCGGCCGTGATGGAGCAAAAGCGCCTCGGTCTGATTTCCAAGGGTATGATCGTGGTGCCGGGACACTGCCTTGCGCAGATGGCGCGTGAGTTCATGATGCTCTACCCGAACGCCCAGATCCTCGTGGCGGACGAGACCAACTTCGTGAAGGACAAGCGCCAGCGGTTCCTGGCCCGGGCGGCCACGGGGAACTGGGACGCCATTGTCATCACGCATGACGCCTTCAAGTTCGTGCCGGTCGAGAGCGCCTTTGAGCAGGAGATGGTCGAGGACCAGATCGCGTCCTACGAAAGCCTTCTGGAGAACGTGAACCGGGACGACCGCCTGTCGCGCAAGCGCATCGAGCGCCTGAAGGAGGGGATGGAGGCCAAGCTGAAAGCCCTGTCCAGCCGCAAGGACGATCTCGTGCATCTCGGCGAGATCGGGGTGGACCAGATCCTCGTGGATGAGGCGCAGCAGTTCCGCAAATTGTCTTTCGGGACGAACCAGTCCGATCTGAAGGGGATCGACCCGAATGGCAGCCAGCGTGCCTGGGATCTGTTCGTCAAAACGCGCTACCTCGCAAAGCGTAATCCCGAGCGCGTGCTGGTGATGGCGTCAGGCTCGCCGATTACCAACACCCTGGGCGAGATGTTCTCGATCCAGCGGTTCATGGATCTGCCAGCCCTTGTCGAGCGTGGTCTGCACGAGTTCGACGCCTGGGCCGCAAGTTTTGGCGAGACCCGCACGGAACTGGAGCTTCAGCCGAGCGGTCTTTACAAGCCGGTCACGCGGTTCTCCGAGTTCGTGAATGTCGCCGACCTGATGGCGATGTATCGCGACTTTGCCGACGTCGTGCAGCAGGACGACCTGAGACGCTACGTCAAACTGCCAGAGGTGGCGGGCGGCAGGCGTGAGATCGTCGTGGCCGATAGTGGAGACGCTTTCCGCGAGTATCAGAAGACGCTTGCCGAGCGGATCAAGACGATTGAAGAGCGCACGGGCAAGCCCCAGAAGGGTGACGACATCCTGCTGTCCGTCATCACCGATGCCCGGCACGCTGCCATCGACCTGCGTTTCGTGCGGAACTGGGCGGCGAATGACAACAGCAACAAGCTGAATGTCATGATCCGCAAGGTCTTCCAGATCTGGCAGAACACGTCGGCCAATCGCTACACCGACCCGGAGACCGGACGGGAGTACGAGCTGCCCGGTGCCACGCAGATGATCTTCTCGGATCTGGGCACGGAATCCGCGCTGGAGACACGCGGTTTCTCGGCCTATCGCTGGATCCGCGACGAGCTGATCCGCATGGGCATCCCGCGCGACGAAATCGCCTTCATGCAGCACTACAAGAAGAGCACGGCCAAGCAGGCGCTCTTCCGTGACATGAACTCCGGGCGCAAGCGCATCCTGATCGGATCGTCCGCGACCATGGGAACTGGGGTGAATGCGCAGCAGCGGCTGATTGCCCTGCATCACCTCGATGTGCCCTGGCTGGTCTCGGACATCATCCAGCGCGAAGGCCGGATCGAGCGGCAGGGCAACCAGAACCCGGTGATCCAGCTCTATGCCTACGCCCTGAAAGGCTCGGTGGACGCGACCAACTGGCAGATGCTGGAGCGCAAGCAGAAGTTCATCTGCCTTGCCATGTCCGGAGACCGGACCATCCGCCGTCTGGAGGATGTGGGGGCGGAAGCCAACCAGTTCGCCATGGCAAAAGCTTTGGCGTCGGGAGACGAACGCCTGATGCAGAAGGCCGGACTGGAGGCCGAGCTGGCCCGTCTGGAGCGGTTGCAGGCAGCCCATCACGACGATCAGTATAACGTCCGTCGCGCCATCGACCGTGCCGAGCGTGACCGTGACACAGCGCAGGCCGTGATCCCGCGTCTTCAGAACGACATCGCAAAGCGTGAGCCGACGCGCGGTGAAGCGTTCCGCCTGGTGCGCAAGGATCGGGAGATGACCGAGCGTGAGAAGGCCGGTCAGTGGCTTCTCTCGCAGGCCCGTCTCGCCGCGAAGGCCGGGGAGAAAGGCAAGTGGACCTTAGGTGCGATCGGCGGTTTCGAGATCCTGTGCGAGACCTGGCGCACCCGCTTTGACGGGGAGGAGACGTGGGACGCCACGCTTGGTGTTGTGCTGGACGGGCGGATCCTCGGCATGGACTTCGACCGCGAGACAAGCCCGGTCGGGCTGGTCAGCCGTATCGAGAACGCACTGCTGCGGTTCGAGGCGGAACTGGCGGACGCACGCCGTCAGGTGGAGGAAGCCGAGCGCAAGCTCCCCGGCTATCGCGCCCGTGTGGGTCTGGCGTTCCCGGAGGCGGCTTTGTTGCAGGAGAAACGTGAGGCCATGGCGGTCCTTGAGGCGGATTTGGCAGCCGATACGCAGCGCCGCGAGGAAGCGGAAAAAGCTGAAGCAAAGGCCGCGCTCGAAGCTGCGTGAAAATCGGGAAAATAGTCAGAAATGGGGGGGGGAAAGCGAGATGTCCGTTATTCGTGCTTGAACGTAAAATAGCAGACGTTCCTACTCGCCTAAAATATGTGTCGAGCGATGTTAATGCCGTCAACTGCCAGGACTGGGGAAACGATCAACCGGTTTCAGTCGTAATTTTAGCGAGTGCCGTTATGCGTTGCGCTTTCCAGCGTTGAAGCAGTCGGGAGCGAGGCTCACCTATCTTCTCATCCAGAATTTCTACCGCGTGTATCCGGTCCGTACGGAAGTGACGAAATCCCTGCCTCAACTCGCACCAAGCAATCAACATGCACGTCATGTCCGAATAACCGAGAACGACTGGCCATACTGTACGCTCGGTGACCTCGCCTTGTTGATCCCGATAATGCAGGCGTAACTTCATTCCTGCACGAATGGCCCCTCGAAGGCTCGCTCTGTCATCTTTGCCTTGTAATGCATCGAGCGGCAGCTTTGTTGCTGTGCTTGGAATGCTGATAAACGGCTGCAAGGCCGGGGGGACAACCGCTGTAATCTTGGTGAGTACGTCCAATGCGGCGCGTGACAGTTCCTTTTCGCCATGGGCCGCCACCCACTGTGCTCCCAGAACGATTGCTTCAAGCTCAGCCGGGAGCAGTGCAAGGGGTGGCATGTCATATCCGGCCCCCAAAATGTACCCAACGCCGGCTTCCCCTGAAATGGGTACGCGCTGCCCGATCAAATGTGCGACGTCGCGATAGATCGTGCGGATGGAGACTTCCAGTTCCTCGGACAGCATCCTCGCCGTAACGGGTCGAGACGACCGGCGCAGGATCTGAATGATCTGAAAAAGGCGATCGGTGCTACGCAAAGGTTCTGCAATCATGCTGACAGGATGCTGTCAGCATGATTGTGCCAAAAGGCGGGGAACACAACCTGCATAGGAACTTACCGATGACATTCGCCTCTATCCGTCTCATTGCCGCCGACGTCACTACGATGGTTGCTTTTTATGAGCTGGTGACAGGGCACTCTGCCGAATGGCTTGCGCCTCAGTTTGCCGAAATCGTAACCTCTGGTGCGAGAATTGCGATCGGTAGTACCGAGACAGTGGCGCTGTTCATGGAAGGAAGTGCTGAGCCAGGCGCCAATCGTACGGCCATCCTTGAATTCAGGGTCGAGGACGTGGACGCTGAATTCACGCGTCTGAAAGGCAAGGTGGACGTTGTGATCGAACCCAAGACGCTGCCTTGGGGTAACCGCACGCTCCAGTTCCGCGATCCCGAGGGGACGATCATCAGCCTGTTTACGCCGGTAACTAAAGCTGCCCGTGTCCGTTTCGGGAGCCTGTGACAAAGCAGGGTCGGCGCTGATGGTAATTCTCTGGAGCTGCAAACCACTGGATATTTTCAGATACCGAGCAACGAGGGCTAAGTGGAATGTCGGCTATCTGATGAAAACATGATAACTCGGCCATTACTGTCCTCCATGCGGCGCTGTCCTTCAAATAATAAGAGCCGTATTATTGAGGTCCAAGCGTAGAGGACGGATAAAGTCTACGGGCAACCCGCTCCATGGTTAGCCCCTGCACGATGATCGTAAACACCACCACGCCGTAACAGACAGGCAACAGCAGCTCCCGCAAGTCTCCTGGCGGCAATCCAAGTGCCAGCGAAACCGAGATACCTCCACGCAGACCGCCCCAGGTCAGAATACCAAGAACACGACCCCGCTCCCATTGTCTGAGGTAAACCGGAAGCGTTGAAAACAGCACACTCAACGCCCGCACGGCAACGGACAGCGGTATCACGGCAAGGGTCGCCAGCACCGTAAACAGATGTGGCGTGACCTCAAGGATTTCAAAGCCGATCAGCATGAACAGCAGGACGTTCAGCACCTCGTCAATGAGTGTCCATGCGACGTCGAGTTCCTTTCGAGATGCCTCATCAAAAACGGAATGGCTATAGCTTGTTCCAAAGCACAGTCCCGCCACCACGACGGCAATCGCACCCGACATGCCAAGCTGGTTGGCAATGCTGAAGGTTCCGGTCGCCAGAGCCAGCGATGTCAGCAGATCGATATGCGGGTTCCGCTGTCCCTTCAGCACACGGAGTGCGATCCATCCGGTCAGTGCGCCCAGCAGACCGCCACCAATCGCCTCGCGGCAAAAGCTCAGAGCAATCTCGGAGGCGGTCACTCCCAGACTGTCCCCGGTCGCCAGTCCGATCGTGACGCCGAAAATCACCACGCCCACGCCGTCATTGAACAGACTCTCCCCTGCGAAAACGGCCTGAAGGGGGGCCGGTAGTCCTAGACGTTTCAGCATGCCGACAACCGAAACGGGATCAGTCGGCGCAAGGATGGCCCCAAGGACGATGCACCACGTGAAAGGAACGGCATGACCCAAAAGCGGGAAGACGTACCATGCCGCGATCGCCAGAAAGGCAACAGCCAGAACGGTTCCCAGCACAGACAGAGCAGTCACGGAGGCAAGTTTTGCGCGCAGATGTCCGACATCCACCTGCGTGGCTCCTGCAAACAGAAGCAGGGACAGCGCGCCATTCAGGAGGGCCGTGGGAAGATTGATGGCTCCAAGAACAGATCGTGGGAGAGCCTGAAGGTCATAGGCCGGTATCAACGGATTCAGGATCATGACCAGCAGGGAAGCCAGCAATGAGAAGACCAGCACGCCGATCGTCACAGGCAGGCGAAACGTGTGATGATTGAGAATGCTGAACCCTGCCGAGAGGGTCAGAAGCAGAGCGATGAGGTTGATGGTATCCATGCCTTCACCGCTGGCTGCTCCTGTCCATTACGTCAAGAAAAACCGGCAATGGTCCGCTTTCCGGAAGCCCAAACGGCTCCGCTTATGACCGAGATGAGGGCGACTGCCGCCTGTCTGCTCCTGTATCACTGAGCCGACAGGCGGATCAGGGGGAGAGCCGCAGGTGTCCGGTTTTCGGCTAGAGCATGCCCTGCATGGTGAGAGCAGATCCGAAGCGATTTTGTCCCGGCTAATGGCGTAATCTGACAAGGGGCAGATAGAACATGCCAGTCGAACCGGATTAATTTTCCTTACTGACCATAGCATAAAAGCAATGCGCTGCCCCTGAGGGGATGTCAGCTTGGTCGACAGGCCATCTTCTGGCGAAGGAGATTGCCTTTCCCAGAACCTGCAGCACTGATTCCAAGGATGCCCACAGCAATGGCGAGCATTGCAGCAGTCACCCAGTGCAATCTCTCCAGAGGCAGTCCGTGCGCAAGTAATGCCCCTCCCATGGCCGCGCCAGCGGCCGTTCCGAAATAGATAATGGAGTGATTAATGGCGATAAGAAGTGAGCTGTTGGAGGGGGCCAGAGCGATCAGACGTGCCTGCTGTGGTGCGAAAGTGCCCCAGCCAGTAACAGACCAGATAGCAAGTGCCACGGCGGTTGTGATGGTTGTCTGCAGGCTCAATCCCATTGCGGCCTGATTGAGGGCGGCTACAAATAGAAATGCCATCAGGGGTTTAATAGCTCCGAACCGATCAACCAGCCGACCGCCAAGTTGACTGCCCGCCAGTCCACCACATCCATAAGCCAGAAAGAGAAAGACGACGGTACGTGGCTCATGGTGCCGGGCCAGAAGAGCACCAAGATAAGTATAACTCATCAGATTGGCGGTGTTCCAGAACACACTTGGCAGCATGGCAAGAAGGATTGTTGGATCTTTAAGAGGCGCAAACCTCGCTGCAATGCTGACGACCGCGGCGTGTCTAACTGGCTCCTTTGGTGGCCGGAGACACAGAATGATGGCAGACAGTGTCGAGACTGCCGTTACCAGCCAGAAGGTCATACGCCAGCCGAGTATATCGCCGATCGCCGTCCCGATCGGAACGCCGAAGACGGCTGATCCAGTGAAGCCAAGCGCCACGGCAGAGAGCGCCGCACCTTTCCGGGTGTCTGGCGCGAGAGATGCTGCGAGGGAATAGGCTGTCGAAGTATAGAGGGCAGCGACAATACCAGCGATAATCCGGGCCGCAATCAGGACAGCATAAGATGGCGTTGTAGCACAGAGCATATTTGCGATGGCAAACACGGTTAGGGTGCCAATGACGATCCGGGTTTGCCTGAAGGCCGCGGTAAAGGGCACGACAACTGGCGCGATAAGAGCATATGTCAGGGCGTAGGCTGTAACGATCTGGCCAGCACCGTTGAGATTCACATGTAGGCTGGTCGCGACTTCGGGCAGAATACCCGAGATGACGAACACATCTGTCCCGATCGCGAAGGTGCCGAGAGCAAGAAGCCATATTCGTGGGTCTAGAACGGCGGGAACAGAAGACTTCACTGGTCTTATTCTCTTTGTCGTAATGCAGGTCGGGTAAGTAGATACGCATAAGTGCGGCAGACACCCTTGTCGAGAAACACTCTCACGCGATGCCACGTCTGTTTTGTGCTTAGACCGCTATAAATGTCTGCTCTCCGCCCTGTCCTGGAATGATCCGGGTGTCGGAGATGAAGGCGTGTTCTGACGGCAGTTTCTGCTTCACGAACAGCGTATTCGCTTGATGGGGTAATGATCTATTTGTCCGTCTTCCGAAAGAAACGTGGCGTGTTCAGCTTGTGCCTGCGCCATAAGGAGATGGTCAAACGGATCACGATGATGCAGAGGCAAAGACATCAGGATCTGTAGGTGCTCGGGTTGTATTGGTAGTAGAGAGAAACCTTCCTCAGAAATGGCTGCCAGAATATCGTTCATATCCGCATCCAGCTTTCCAATACGGATTTTGATCGCAATCTCCCAAAGTGACACGACACTCACCAGAATATCGTGACCCGGGTCTGCAATGATTTCCCGTGCAGCCTCACCCAGCCGGTCGGAATCCGAAAGCCACCACAGCAACGCATGCGTATCAAGCAGAACCTTCACAGGTCGCGTTCCATACTTTCAAGAAGGTCCGGCGGTGTCTCATCAAAATCTTCGCTTATTCTGATCCGTCCGCGCAATGCGCCGGGTTGACGACGGGGGCGATCGGAAGAGGCTGGCGGCCGCAGTTCGGCTACGACCTGGTCATGTGACGTCACCAAGATCGTACTGCCCTGCCTGACCTGACGCAGATACGCTGTCAGGTTTCCTCGGAACTCCCGAACACCGATTTTCTGTGGTAATGGTGCGTTATCTGAAAGATGCTCGCTCATGGTCTCCTCCCCATGTGTCATCATAACATGTACACATAGGGAGGAGGTAGAGAATTCCTGAGGCATGTTTGTTTCAGAGATCAGTGGCTTCCGACAGAGCCAGAGCGTCCTCGACATCCACCCCAAGGTATCGAACCGTACTATCCAGTTTTGAATGACCCAGTAGGATCTGCACGGCTCGGATATTACCGGTTCGTTTGTAAATCATGGCAACCTTAGTCCGGCGGAGCGAATGAGTTCCATATTCCCCGGCGATCAATCCCACCGCCTGAACCCATTGATCCAGAAGCCGGGCGTATTGCCTTGTGCTCAGGTGAGCTTTAGCGCTTGGGCGACTTGGAAAAACATACTCATTCAAGCCACCACCGCGATGTTCCAGCCACGCCCGTACACTTTCTCGCGTTGTTTCTGTAATTTCGAATTGCACAGGTCGCCGGGTTTTCTGCTGGACGACCATGGCTCGGTGGCGCACCTGACCGCTGGTAACGATGTCGCCGATACGAAGGCTTACAAGATCGCAGCCTCTGAGTTTGCTATCGAGAGCAAGATCGAACAAAGCTCTGTCTCTGACACGCTGTTCGCTCCCCAGCCAGAACCGAATAGCCCAGACGTGCTTTTCTTTGAGCGCCCGCTTGGCGCCAACCATTTTTCCTGCATTCCAAGGCACGGACGCCTTCAGTGTAGGCGATGGAAAACGCGTTTTCTTTTCCATGATACTTTCTCCTGATCAGCTGCACATGCAGCAATCAGAAGTCTGGAGGAGGACATCGGCGGATAACGAGAACTATTGCCGACCGTCCGATTTACGGAAACTGGAACGGCTCTTCTTATGACCGAGATGAGGGCGTAAGCGGTCTTCTCAAGGATAGCGAGAAACGCGTCGTGCCGTAGACAGAAGCTCCCGGAATTGTTTCAGTACGGGACGCATGAACGCGTCACTGAACTGACCGAGGGACGACGTGTGATGCAAGTAATAAGAGGTAGCGGTCGGATCCAGGTTGTATTCGTCCAACAGGATCCATTGGCGCAATTCATGATCAAGGCCTGCCCGCTTTTTTTCGGTTGCGGGGACTTCGACTGCAATGCGTGGTCCAGAGGGTTGTTTCGTCGTCAGGGGAAGGAGCAGAACATACTGACGATCATCACGTCCCACAAAGACTGCGGCCACTGCCGTTGGACGATCCTTGCGTCCCTCTGTTTCGCCATTCTCGCTCTGCCAATGCCATAGATAGGGGTATCGCAACACCATCCCGGGCCGAAAAGTCTGACTCATGGTTCTGTGCGGGTTTCCAGCAGGTACCCGTCGATCGCATTTGCCACATCCTGGGCCAGATCTTGGGACATTTCCGTAGTAGCACCGGTAGTACGCTCCGGTGCTCCTCCCACCAATGCCTCGTATTGCTCGATACTCAGCATGACCAGTCGTGGCTTGCCGCGCTGATTGATCGAGATTGGCCCTTGCAGGGCACTGGCGATGATGTCTCCGGATTTCCGGGACAAATCGCTTGTCGAGAATGTGCGCATAGCGTTCTCCTTTATTTGCATAAAATACAGCATTCACAGATTTGATGCAATTTCTGAAAAAAGAGTGCTTTGAAAGGGTGAGGACAAGAAGGAAAGGCGGGGCTGTCACGAACCAGCCAGCCGCGCAAGGCTCAGGCCGGGCGCGCTTCGCGCGGCCTTGCGCGGCTGGCTGGCCCGTGACGCGGGAGGGACATCTGAAAAATCATAGAAAGAGCGTCCCATGGCCGAGCTCCGCCGCGTCGATCCGAAAAACCTTGTGCCCAATCCGAACAATCCGCGCTCTTCCATCGGAAGCCTTGAGGAACTGCGCAAACTCGCTCTGAATATCAAGGCGATCGGCATCCTCCATCCCCCGGCCGTCCGGGAACTGGAAGACGGACGCCTGATGATCGTGGCAGGCCACCGTCGGACGGAAGGCGCCATCTATGCCGGTCTGACCGAGATTGACGTCTATGTCGGCGATCAGAGCGAAGATCTCGATGCCCTGGCTGCCGTCAGCGAGAACTTCGTGCGTCTGGACATGACGGAGCCGGAACAGTGGAACAGCGTCACCCGCCTGCGCGAGCAGCTTGGCTATACAGATCCGCAGGTCTGTGCCGCCCTGATGGTGACGCCGAGTTATCTCAAGCGTCTCAGTCTTCTGGCGAAGCTGCACCCGCCCATTCTGGATGCCATCGCCCTTGGCCGAGGCCCTGACGAGCGGCAGCGCAAAATCATCGCGCAGGCCTCACTGGACGAGCAGCGTGACGCATGGGCGGAAATGTTTTCCGAAAGCGTCGGAGATGACGAGGATCCGGCCGAGTACCGCGTGAAGGCCGAAGATCCGGAGGACACCGTGGCCTGGGGCGCGCTGGCCCGGAACCTCGAACAGAAGGAGTGGTACGCCCGCGATGCCCGGTTCGGCGACGAGCTGGCCCGCAAGCACAACATTGTCTGGATGGAGGATCTGTTTGCCGAAGCCAACACAGACAGCCGCTATACGCTCGATGCCACGGCTTACGCCGCAGCACAGCAGGACTGGCTGGACAATGAGCGGCCCGAAACCTCCATCGTCCTGACCTCGGACGAATACGGATATGCCCGCGCCCCCGAGGGCTTCATCACCATGGGAACCTGGATGGCGACACATGAGGGTGAGGTCATGGGCTACGGCCTTAATCCCCGGACCCTGAAGATCGTGGAAGAACGCTGCCGCCCGTCTGTTGCCTTTACACAGAGCCACGCGAACGTATCCGCAGAGCCCGAGGCCCCGAAAGAACGACCGGACGTCTCCGGAACCGGCCACAAGATGATCGGCGAGATCCGCACCGTCGCTTTGCGCGAAGCGCTTGGTGAGGTGTCCGAGACAGCCGATCCATGGGAGCTGATCGCTGCTCTTCTGCTGGCGCTGGAAGCCGAGAACGTCCGGGTGCATGGCGATGCCAGCGGAAACAACTGGTCAGAACCAACCGCGCGCACGCTCGCGATGGCTGATCTCTTTCCCGAGGGCAGCCTTGTCCGCGACGAAAAGCTGATCCGCCGCCATGCCGTCACCGTCCTGCAAAGCATCCTGAACTGCGACGTGTCGATGCACAGCGGCAGTGGCCTGCCCGCGCAGCTCGTGGGCGTCCTGTTCGGTGCCGACCAGAAGATGCCCAGCATGGCCTTTGAGGCGTTCCTCAAATGCTACAGCAAGCCCGGCATCACCAAAGCGGTTCAGACCGAAGGCCTTGCGCCGCAGAACACCGGCAAGGAGATGCGTGCGGCCCTCATGAACCATGTCGGGGAAAGTCACTGGTTGCCCGAGGTGGCGTCCTTTGCGCAGGCGCAGGACGTCTGGACGCAAAAGCAGAAGAAAAAACAGGAGAAGATCCGGGAGCTGGAAAGCGTGATGGACGATGAGGACCTGGACGAGATGCCTGAAGATGATTTCGAGGAAGCAGCCGATGATGAGGCCGACCTTTCGAGCGGCCCTGTCATGTCGGTGACGGAGCCTGACTCCGAAGAGACCTTCTCTCTGCAAGCGCCCGAGAGCGAGCCCGAGCAGACGGAGCACAACGAGGCCATGCAGTTCATGCGGGACCATCTCGAAATCGTGGTCGTGGCCTGACAGGGGGAAAGCAGAAGAAAGAAAAAGGAAAGGAGGAGAGGGGCGCTGCCATCGCGCTCCGTCCGGGTCAAAAGGTGGCTCCTCACCGGCTTCGCCGCCTCCGGTGCCGGCGCACGCGCCGCTTTTGACCCGGCCCTCCCGCGCTGACGCTGGAGAAGACATCACGAAAATCCAAAGGAAAAGGATCAGACGATGTTCGTCCCCTCTCTCGTTCCCGTTCAGGTCGGCACCCGCGTTTACACCCATCTCTACAGCCGGGGAGCCGGGATCGTCATGGCCGTTCATGGCGAGGCCAGCCCGACCACCGTGCGGTCCCTGTCGCGTGGCGGGGCCATCGTGTCGGGCGGGAGCGCGTCCTATGACATCGTCTTTGCCTGTGGCTCGATCTCCCGTCGTCTGCCCGAGGCCATTCTGCGCGGTGTCCAGTGGCGGATCGAAGCCGACAAGGGACTGGCCAGTCCCGAGGAGATTGCCTTTCTCCGCACTCATGCCGAAGAGGTTGAGGCCGAGAAGGTCGCGGCTGAGGCGCGCGCCAAAGCGGAACATGCCGCCGAGGTCGCAGCGCTCCGCGTCAATCCGGACTATGCCCATCTGGAGCAGGGCGATGACAGCAGCGGCACGCTGGCCGCCAAAAACATCCGCCGAATGCTGAAAAAGGCGTTCCCGAAGGTGAAGTTTTCCGTTCGCAAGAGCCACTACGGCAGTGTGACCGTGCGGACGGAGGAGGATCTGGACGAGACGGCGACCGAGACCCTCCAGGCCATCACCTCGCGGTTCAAGTCCGGATATTACGACTGGCAGTCCGACTGCCACCTGACGAGTAACAGCCCCTGGCAGGACGTGTTCGGCAGCTCCGAATTTGTGACCGACTGAGCCTCTCTTTTTTCGTCCGCCCTTCAAGGCCGCCCGTTCCGGGGCGGCCTTTTCCATTTCTGGAGCCTGACATGCCTGTTTTTATTGTGACGCTCAGCGAGCGCCAGCTTCTCTCCGACCGCGTCAATTTTCAGGTCGAGGCCGAGACCGCCGAGGCAGCCGGTCAGCTCGTGCTGGACGCGACGGCCGACGAGGCGAATGAGAGCGGGCTGCGCCCTGTTCACCTGCCGGACGGTCAGAAGACCGTTCTCGAACCTGAAAACGTGGACGGTAACGAAGTCTCCGTATCTGTCCGCCCGGTCGATCAGCCGGACGCCGTGGCCACGCAGATCGGTGCGTGCTGGCATCTGGATCTCTCCGCCCCTGAAGCGCGCCGCCTTCTTCCTGTCCTGACCGGGGCCATCGTGGACGAGGACGATCCTGTGACGCGCGCGCTCTGTGCCCGTCTGGCGCGACAGGTCGCCAACCTCGCGCAGTAGGAGACGGGAAAAGAAAAAGGGGGAAGGGGAAAAAGGGAGGGCAGGCACCACACCGGAGCCTGTCTGGCAAAGGGTGGGTCGGCCGTGTCCTCGCTGCGCTGCGGGTCGTCCGATCCCGCTGCGTTGCAGCGCCTTTGCCAGCCAGTCCCCGCTGCGGTCGCCGGAAAGGGTCATGGAAGAAAAAAGGAGAATGACATGGCCGACATTTCCGATCTGCGTCCCCGCAACCGCACAGAATGGCTCGAACTGGCCGAGTTCGTGGCAGGCATCGTGCTCTTCGCCATCTTCATCGTTCTGGTGGTGGTGCTCCCCTCCTTCCTTTGAGACCCCCGAGATCAGGCGCTGTGGAGATCACCATGCCGACATACACGCTCGCCGCAATTCCTGCGGCCTCTCACGGGAGCTTAATCTCCTGTTCATCTCCGGCCCGTTACAAAAAGACGCGGATCGAGGTGGCTGACCTTGCGGAAATCCGGGCGGCAGTAGCCGAATACGGTGCACGCCTGCACGACGACTACCCGGAAGCCTCCTTTCTCGTGTCTGTGACACCCGAGCGTGGGAGCGATCATCCCGAGGGCTTCTGCGAGGCCCGGTGGAAGGGATCCCTCGGTACCGAGCAGTGGATCAGGATGATCCCTGAGGAGACGCCGTTCAAAGCCTACCTCGCCAAGGTCGAGGCGATGCTTAACCGCGAGGTGCGGTCATGAGTAGCATAGAGCCAGCGTCCCTCGCGTGTCCCGCGCTACGACGGCCACCGATTCAGCCTCAGGGCCTCACCGCAACGCAGTTCAGCGACGCGGCCGAGAAGGCGAAGATTGGAAACGCGCTTTTGTCATTCATCGCACGCGGGTTTCCGCAGAGCGCATGGAACCGCACGCTCTACAACCGCCTGAGCCAGATGTTCGGGCATATCGCCCATTACGACATTCACGGCTTCTGGGGCGCGCAGTTCTCCACGACACAGGCACGTCTGGGCTTCCTGCGTGGCATCGTCCTGTACGGCTGTTATGGCGATCCGGCCTGGACCTGGTCGGACGTCGAACGCGACATTCGCAACCGCATCATCGGCAGCGGTCTGATCGAGGCCTACACCCGCGCCCTTGCCGCAGAGCAGGAGGCACGCGACCGGGCCGATCTGGCGCGTCTGGCGGACCGCTTCCGGATCGCCCTGCCAGCCACACATCAGTCTCCCCCTGCCGCGCCCGTGCAGGCCGAGCTTTTCTGACACGGGCAAGCGAAAAGGACAGAACAATGGCTCAGACCTTCAGCCTTGCCATCGTCATTGGCAACCTTGGTGCGGATCCGGAGATCCGCACCGGGCAGGACGGACACCGTGTGGCCCTCTTTCGTCTGGCGACCGACAGCCAGCGCACCGACACAACGACGGGTCGCCGCGTCCCGCAGACCGTGTGGCACAGGGTCGTCTGCCACAACGACTTTCTGACCGATCTCCTCGAACAACGCGCCCGCAAGGGCCAGCTCGTGTTCGTGCGCGGCTCTTACGAAGTCCGCGCCCGCACGGATCAGGGGCCGCCCGAGCCCGAGATCGTGGTGAGCGCCCAGGACGGGGATGTGAAGATCCTCTTCGATCCCGGACGCTGACCCCCTCTCTCTTTGAAACCCACATGCAAATCGGCCCTGGAGCCGGTCTTTTTATACCTGCTTCCTGACGGAGGCGGGTCTCAGGAGGCTTTATGTTCTATTCCACACCCGCACCCCTCACAGTTCCCCGCAGTCAGGCGCGCGCCCTGAGCGCCCGCCTCATGGCAGAGGCCGTCTTTCTCGAAGACAGGGATCAGTCCGTCATGCTGCCATCGCGCCTGACGGCCGGTTTCCGCCGCAAGGCCGCGACACTGCGGCGTCGCTCGCAGGAGAAGCTCCTGGACAGTCTCGATCGTCCGGAAGGTGTGGCATGAGAACGGCTGTGATGACCCGTCGTGACTACTCCCGCCGTTTCTGGGAGGGAAAGACACGGTTCTCGCAGGCTGTGAGACGCACGCTGGCGGAGCTGGAGCGACAGAAAGGGCAGACGAAAGAGGAAGACGGGCAGAGGGATGATGCGCCAGCCCTGAAAAAAAGCTGAGGCCGGAGGCTTCAGTCGCAGATGGCACGGGCAGACTGGCGATACTTCTTGAAGGATCCGTTCATGCCGTATCATCAGACGTTGCCGCTTCAACCACCCCTTGCGGGGTGGCACGGAGCTGTGTTCCGACCTCGCCGTCATGCGACCAGTGTGACAGTCACGGTCCGAGGGTCTCAAGACAACCCTTCGGGCTCCAGACCGCGTCTTTCGTCAAAAGAGGGCCGCGTTCATCGCAGGACGTTGTCCCGCGCTGCCCGCAACCCGCTTTCGCCGATCCGCAGTCTTCCGGTCCTGACACCCTCGGCCCGCAACTGTCGTGTTCCTGGCAGGACGGGACGAGAAAAACGTCTCCACACATCTCCTTTCAGCGGCAACACCGGGGGCTGCGCTGCCCCCGAAACCCCCGCAGGACGAACAAGAAAAACTGGTTTTTGTCGCTCTGGACGCAAGAACTATTTTACTCAATCAAGTAAATATATTCCGCGATATTCCGTTGTATTCATTGGATATTTTGACGGATATTTACTATACTTTCCACAGATCGAAAGTAACGGACGTTCGGGAGGATATTCCGCCATGGCTTACCAGAACACGCCCCAGCAGATGAACGAGGAACTCCAGAAGTTCCGTGACGAGATCAGTTGCATCGTTGTTCTGGAGCAGGCTGGTTACAGGTTCGTCCGCTCCGAAAGCTCGGCCCGTCACATGCGTTTTCGTCGCGTGAAAGGCGAGAGCATCATCGTCACCCATGGCGGCAAGGGCTGGTGGGATCCGCACAATTCCTCTTCGATCGTCAAAGGCTCGGTCATCGACCTGGTCCGCTTTCTCAATCCCGGGATGTCCCTTGGCAACGCACGCGTGGAACTCCGTGGAATGCTTGGCCTGGCACCCAGTGGGGCCGAGTACGTCGCAGAGCCGAAAGAGCGGAAACCTGCACGCGATCCAAACTATATGTGGAAGAACCGTCAGGCTCCCCAGCCGGGGTCGGCTGCCTGGACCTATCTGACCCGCGACCGGGCTTTGCCGGAACGCATTCTTCATCTCGCGAACCAGCAGGGTCTCCTGCGGGAAGGCATGAAGGGCACGGCCTGGTTCGCCCATCACAGCAATGCGGGCGGGCTGACGGGCATGGAGATGCGCGGGCCGGAATATCGTGGTTTCTCCTCGGGCGGCGGTGGAAAGGTGCTCTTTCGGATGAGGACTGGCGAAAAAGGAGTGAAGCCCGTTCGTCTGGTCATCGGTGAGTCCGCCATCGACGTGCTGTCCTATGCGGCCATGGATCCGTTCTTCGCAGACCCCAGCCTGTATGTCTCGACCGGAGGCGGCATGAGCCCCGAAGCGATGGAGGAGTTCCGTGCTCTTCTTGGTACGATCGAGGCTGGCGGCCGCGTCATGATCGCCGTGGACGGCGATGCCCAGGGCGACCGTTACGCAGAGATCTATGCGCCCATGATCCGCGAAGCCGGGCTCAAGCCCCTGCGGTATTCGCCCAAAGGCGAAGACAAGGACTGGAACGCTGTTCTGCAGCGCCGCGCCCGTCAGGACGTGGCGGCATGAAGCAAAGCAAATCCCGTCTGAGCTGGCAGGCCGTCACACTGATCCTGTGGCGGCAGGACGCAGAGGCCATCAGGGTCTGGAAGAGAACCGGTCTGAGAACCTCGGCCCCTGAGGTCTTCTGCGAAGCGCAGACGCCCGAAGGTCTGGTTCAGGGGGTCGTTATCGGCGGTGATCGCCTGAACGACGCCTGGGACCGCGACGGCGAGCTGATCGTCTTCACCCGAAAATCCACAATCGTCCGTCTGAACGGACCTGAACTCCCAACGCTCACCCTGTCAGCCTGCCCCAAGGCTTTTGAGGACGTCATGATGTATAACGACACCCGCTCCGCGGCCCGCCAGCATATCGACCATATGGTTCTCAAGAGCGGCCTGACCTTTAATATGCTGGGCCATGAAAAGGCTTCGGCGATCTGGATGGATCATGCGCGCCGCCTCGGCTGTACGGATCCTGAAGCGCCTGAAATGCCGGTTCCGCATCAGCTTGTGTGGCTGGGTAGCGGCCTGAACCGCGCACTGGCCCTCGTGATTGCGGGACGATGGGATGGTCCTCATGAGGGCTTTAACCTCTATCATCCGCTGACCCTTTTCACCGACAGCAGCAATATCGTGGTGGTCGAGGATCCCGTCGCGTCTGAAGTCTATCCCGTTGAGCAGGTGCCGGCATGACCTCTTATCCGCAGACCCTCGCTCCGGTTCTGGATCCGCTGACCCCTGTGCAGCGTGAGGCCGCCATGGCGCTTGGCCGGGTTCTTGTGCTGGCCGGAGCCGGAACGGGAAAGACCAAGACGCTTACGGCCGGTGTGGCGTGCCGGATCCAGATGTATGGGATGCGCCCCTCCCAGATCCTGTGTGTGACCTTCACCAACAAGGCCGCGCAGGAAATGCGTGAGCGCATCACGAGTGTCCTGGGCGAGGGACAGGCTCCGTTCTGGCTCGGCACGTTTCATGGCCTCGGCGCGCGGCAGCTTCGGGCCGAGCCTGAGGTGGCACAGTTACACCCCGGTTTTGACATTCGCGACGCGGACGATGCGACAGCGCTGATCCGCCGCCTCATGAAGGCCATGGACCCCGATACTGTGCCCGAACCGGACACAGGCAAGAAGTGTGACGTCCGACAGGTCAAGACAATGGGCGAGCGGATCGGGCATCTGAAGGAGAACCTCGTCACACCTGAGGCCGCACCAGCCTGGGTGCGCGGGCTGATCGAGCGCCGCCGTGCAGCGCGTCAGATGGTCGATGTCGAAGGCTGGGAGTTTGCCGTCCGGCTCTACCAGATCTATCAGGCGACCCTGCGCGAGCAGAATGCCGCCGATTTCTCGGACCTGCTGATGTGGCCAACGCTTGCGCTGATGAACGACCGATCCTATCGTGACAGGTGGTCGCAGCGCTTCACATCCGTGATGGCCGATGAGTTTCAGGACGTGAACCGTGCACAGATGCTCTGGCTCACCTATATGTCTGAATACTCACGGGAACTCTTCGCTGTGGGCGATGATTCGCAATCAATATATTCCTGGCGTGGGGCCAAAATTGGCTTCATCCGGAACTTCGTTCGGGAGTTTGACGGAGCCAGACTTTTCAAGCTCGAAGAGAACTTCCGCTCCACGCATCATATCCTCCAGGCCGCCAACGCCATCATCGCGCGAGACCCGGGCCGGATCCCGAAGACGTTGTTCACCCAGAAGGGCGACGGTCAGAAGATCGAGGTGCTCTCCTACGATTATGCGTCAGACGAGGCCGACGCGATTGCAGCCGAGATGGGACGTCGTGCGGCAGAAGGGGTTGCCTGGCACGATATGGCGATGATCTACCGGATCAACCGCCTATCCCGCTCCCTGGAAGAAGCACTGCTCAAAGCGCGTATTCCCTACGAGATCATCGGCGATGTCGGCTTCTATCACCGCGCCGTGGTGAAGGATGCGCTCGCGTTCCTGATGCTGGCGGCCTGCCCTGACAGTCGCCAGTCCGATGAGGCGTTCCGGCGCGTGGCCAATGTGCCCAGGCGCGGCCTTGGCGCCAAGGCGCTTGGCCAGATCGAGCAGGAGGCGCAGGATCGCGGCCACAGCCTGTGTGCAGCCGTCACTACGGCCACGCTTCCTGCCAAGGTGCGTGACAGTCTGCTTGCCTTCCGTGAGACGGTCTCCCGGATCGGCCAGATCCCGGACATGCGGCTCTGTGACCGCCTCGATACGCTCCTGAAGGAGACCGGCTACTACACGATGTGGCGGGAGGCCGCGTCCGAAGAAGGGGAGACGGCCTTGCAGAACCTGTCCGAGCTGGTCGGGCTGGCCGAGGGCTTTACCCGGCTTCAGGATCTTCTGGAGCACGCGGCCCTGGCCACGGCCTCACCGAATGAGCGCGGACGCGACCGGGTGCAGCTCATGACCATGCACCGCGCCAAGGGTCTGGAGTTCCCCCACGTCTTCCTGCCAGCCTGGGAAGAGACGGTTTTTCCGGGGATGGGCGAGCGCAATTATGAGGAAGAGCGCCGTCTGGCCTATGTGTCGCTGACCCGCGCTATGCAACAGGCCACGATCAGCAGTGTCGGCTATCGGCAGGGTGTTTCAGCGAGGCCGTCAGGCTTCATTGAGGAAATCCCAGCCGAGCATCGCGTGACGGGCTGGCTGCGCCAGCAGGGACAATCGAAGAGAAGAGAGACAGGGGGCCGGTTCCGGCATACGGCGGCCGCTCTTGATGCCATGGGGTTTTAAGGCATGTCCGATCATCATAGTCCTGACGACAGGCCTTACACCTCTCAGCGGCCCAGGACGAAGTCCGGCTGGCTGTATGACTGCGAAGTCTGCGGGAAGGGGGCGGCCTTCGGGTTTACCGGAGTGAAGGGCGACACACACTATTGTTCTGAACATCGTCATCTGGGGCGAGGTGTTGCCCCGGCTCCGATGCCGCGAACCACGCGACCTCAGTGACCTGTCATGTTATCTTGCGTATAGACAGACACTCTAACACAGTCAAAATTTGAAAAAGGCATTTGAAATGACCACAGACGTTGAAACAGACTTCCGTCATCTAACCGCCGATATTGTCGAAAGTTATGTCGGTGCTCACGAGGTACCGGTAGAGCAGCTTCCCGGCCTGATCCGAAGTGTCCATGCAGCCCTTGCTTCGGCGGGTCAGGCACCGGAGCCTGAGCCAGTCGGGCTGGTGCCGGCCGTCAATCCGAAGCGCTCCGTGTTCGAGGACTACATCATCTGTCTCGAAGACGGAAAGAAGATGAAGCTCCTCAAGCGTTATCTCAAAAGCAATTATAATCTCACCCCGGAGGAATACCGCGCAAAATGGGGGCTGCCGAGCGACTATCCCATGACTGCACCTGGTTATTCCCGCCATCGCACCGCGCTGGCGCACAAGATCGGCCTGGGCCACGGCAAGGGCATTCGGACTGAGGCGACTGTTGAAGAAGCCGAGCCTGAAGTCCCGGTGCGGCAGATCCCGCAGAAACGGCGCGGGCGCCCTGCCAAGGTCTGAGTCTCTTCTGGGAAGTCGCAGAAGCGGTCTTTACCTTTGCGGAGTAAAGCGATCTTTTCAGATCCAGTGAACTGCAAGGACAGACCGTGACCCGTCTTCTTTTTTCTTTTGCCCTGGCAGCAGGCCTTACGGCCGCTGCCCTGTCGCCCGCCATGGCCCTTGATCCGGCACTCGGGAGTATGGGGGTTGCGACCCCGGCACCTATGACCAGAGGCCATGCGGCCTCTGTCCCCACCACATTCGAAGTCATCCCTGACAGTCTTCAGGATCTTCTGAATAAGAACTACCTCATCCATTCCAGCGCCGGCGAGGAAGGCAATATCCTGATCCTTCAGAAGGACAACGGCGCGGCACAGCCCTATACCTGGGTGCGGTGCGAGCTGATGGGGGATCACAATGGCAATACGCGTCTGACGTTCAGTCAGCATGTGACCTCCACCTGCTGGAAGCTGAACTGATGTGTGATGCGATGCCGGTTTCGAAGACCGGACCTTTTCGTCCGCAGACCCAGCAGGTCGTGGATGCGCTGAACGCGGCCTTCCCCGGTCTGTTTGCAGGCGTCTGCAAGACCTCGGATCTGCCGTCCGACCCTGACGGGGCCGAGCACGACGACGATCTCGAAGACGACGGATTGCTGAGTGATTTTGTCTTCCTGTCGGACGGATGGGCGGTCCGCGTCGATTACGACCGTGAGGATCCGGATCTCTGTCTGGGGCTGTCCGCAGGAAACACGGAGGCTCCCGCGGATGGGCTGGAGGTTGATCTCGATGACGGAGAGGAAATCCCGGGAGAGGTTCTCACCGAAGTCATGAATTTCCTCAGGGACGAGCGGCCTTCCGCCTGACGTGATGATCAGCCTGCGGGATGGTGGCGAACCACCCGCAGGATCCGTTGCCAGGCGCCCATCATTGACCCCGGGATGACGCCTCGCGACAGAATGAGTTCGGCCTTCAGAGCGTCGCAGTCCCTGACGACGGGTTCGAGGTCCGGGCTCACCGTTGCCCGGCCCGTGAGGACGACCCGGTTCAGGATCTCGATATCGAGCCTGCTTTGGCAGGTGATGGACCGCACGGCCGCGCAGTGACCGTCATTCTGCCGAAGCGGGCTGTAGATCAGGCGGCCTTCTTCGTCCGTCCCCAGTCGCTGCCGCCAGTAATCGTCGTTCGGATGGCCGCTCAGATGGCCTGCGTAATGCTTGGTCTCGATCACCATGACCGCATGAGGCAAAAGGGCCAGATGGTCGATCTGTGTCATCCCATCCCCTGAGGCCTTGGGGAGGCGGATGTCATGCAGACAGGGCAGTCCCGAGGCTGTGAGAACCTCGCGAACCGTATCTTCTCCTTTTCGGCCTTTCAGTTCGGCCTGAATGTTTTTCCACGCCGCGTGCGCGCTGTCACTGCGCTCGATGCGGGACGGGCCGCCACGCGGCCGACGTCTTATGCGGACCATCGTAGAGTCACTCCAGATGCGGAAAAGTAAGCGGCTATCATGCTATCGCGTCCTGACAGTTACCAGTATCCGGATATTACGGATGTGATCTGCGACTGAGTGCGTCTCATCTTTGAAGAAATTTCATCGGGAGTAGAAAATGAGCGATAGTCACAGGAGCATTACTCCGTCGGTTGTTTCAGAAGTTCCGACGCAGCCGCCTCTAGGCAGCCTTTTACTGGAAATTTTCGAGATCCGTCCTCTTCGCAGTCTGGAGAGGTTTAAGGCTGAGCGGAAGAGGCGTTATATCCTCGTTGCTCTGGTGGCCACCTATGTCGCCGCCTCACTCTGCCTGACGTATCAGGCAATGTTTCCTCCGATTGTTTTGGATGTGATCCTGCTGTTTCAGGTTCTTGTCACTGGCTGGGCGCTGGTGTCAGGCGTTAAAAACTGCGCGCGGGCCTGGAAGACCAGACAGACTTTTTTTAGGGAGATGGCTCAGGACGTTGCTGAGACCATCCCGCAGAGCTACCAAATGGTGCTTCGCCTGAAGTCCTACCCTCTTGAGGAGCTTCTGGTGGCTCGCAGAGAGTATGACAGGGCCTCAACCGGAGTGGCGGAGAGAACGTCCGCGCTCAAGATGTCCGATCTTCCGCAGGTCGCGCTCCTGGTCTTCGGATACTTTGCCGCTCAGCTTATGGGATGGGTTCAGACAATCCATGTGCCTGCATGGAGAAACAGCGTGTTTGCTGCCATGATCGGCGTAGGAATTGTCTATTCTTCCACCTTCCTCATTGATCTTAATCTTAAGCTGAAGAAACACAGCTTCCTGCGGATTGTCGTAAGCGTCCGAGAATTACACGATTGACGGCTGCTTCCGCCTCATACAAGCCGTAAAAGCCGAATTAATCCTCTTCGTAAGCGGACATCCAACATAAAGGATACAAACGAAGACTGTATCGACAAGACATCAATCTGGTGGGATCATTTCAGCATGAAAGTTCGTCTGGGTTCGCACTCTCCTGAAGTCGGAGAAAGTCCACAAGGAAGCGTATGATGGCCGCGGGGTCCGCGGGACCGTCATAGGTTGATTCATGCTGATGCCAGGTTGATTGCACTCGGAACGAAGGGCGCTTTACAGGCTGTCCAGCACGACTTGTCCTGAGGCTGCTAATCTGTCGGACCGTTTCAAAACGAGCACAAAAGTCATCGAGAATACGTCGATATTTTGATGAAACTGGTCTGTTGTCGAATGCCACATCAATCGTCAGAACTTGCTTTTGAAGCAGTTCCTGCAAAACAGATCCATTGAGCATGATGCCTTAATCCTGGCTTCTATGTCGTCTGCCTGATCGAGGAACAAACAGGCGTGTGACAGGCTTTTAAAAGTGTCCCGATTTCACGGAGCATTCGCATCAAGGCGCTGAAAAATGTTCTTGAATGACCCTTGTGCCATACCCGGTTGAGATTGCTGTTTCAGCACTGTCTCGTTATGCGCATCGCCAACGACGATAAGTCCGACCATGCCTATGAAATAATGGGGTGAGCACCTGAACCCATAGAGCCCAGACTTATCAAACGTGACAGTCAGATCACGGCTCATTTCGCCACCAAATGGTTTTGCACCGTCGGGCAACATGCCAGGGACTGACTGTGCATTGTGCCCAGAGTCTGTAGCAATAAAATGAACACTGTCACCCGGGGCGATACGGACGAGATCAGGCACAAATCCCGGGCCTCCTGCTGGAGTGTTATTTAGCATCCGGACTTCAACTGTTTTTGCCAAAGTCGTTGCGGGTGCCAAGGACAAGCAGACACCAAGAAATAGTGAGATTTTCATTTTTTTCCTTCAGTCCCCATGATCAGACTGATTATGGGGACCTTTTGTTCTTGTTAGCGTTGCAGATCGAAGCGATCGAGGTTCATGACCTTCGTCCAGGCTTTGACGAAGTCTGCGTAGAATTTCTTTTGGGAGTCTGCAGATGCATAGGCTTCTGCTGTAGCCCGCAATTCTGAGTTCGCTCCAAAGACCAGATCAACATCCGTGGCCGTCCAGCGCTTTGTACCGGTCTTACGGTCAAACCCGTTGTACACTCCGGGTTGGCTAATCGATTTCTCCCAGCGGGTATCCATACTCAGAACGTTGACAAGAAAATCGTTGGTCAACATGCCAGGATGAGCAGTCAGCACTCCAGCAGGGGAATGACCTGAGTTAACGTCGAGCGAACGCATACCACCAAGCAGCACTGTCATTTCCGGGATGGTCAGATCAAGTGTACTGGCTCGATCCACCAGTGCCTCGGTTGGAGACTTCCCGTCAGGTACGCTGCGATAGTAATTACGAAAGGCATCAGCAGTAGGTTCGAGAGCGTTGAACGACTTCACATCCGTATCAGCCTGGGTCGCGTCAACCCGACCCGGGTTGAAAGGAACCTGAAGGGTAACGCCAGCCTGATGTGCAGCATTCTCAAGACCGACGTTTCCTGCCAGAACGATAATGTCAGCGAGAGAAACTTTGCGCCCTCCGTGGTGACCCGCATTGAAATGATCCCGAACACCTTTAAGCTTAGACAGAGCCGCTTTCAGTTCATCTGGATCATTAACCGCCCAGCTATCCTGCGGATCAAGAGCGATCCTTGCCCCGTTGACGCCACCCCGGTGATCGGTCGTTCGATGCGATGCAGCTGCTGCCCATGCTGTTTTGACCATTTCTCGGTTCGAAAGACCGGAAGTTGCAATAGCGTGTTTCAGAGCAGTAATGTCAGCTTGATTAATGGAAGCATAGTCAGCCTGGGGAAGTGGGTCCTGCCACAAGAATGTCTGCCCAGGAACTTCAGACCCAAAATAGCGTGATTTTGGCCCCATATCGCGCACAACCAGCTTGAACCAGGCACGCGCAAACGCATCAGCAAACTGGTTCGGGTTTTTCACCCAACGCTCGATAATCGCCCGATAAGCTGGGTCTGTTTTGAGAGCAATATCAGTCGTGAACATCATCAGCGGATGCATTTTAGCACGATTGGTCGGCTCACTCGCATCAGGCACGATATTTACCGCGTCTTTCGGGATCCATTGTGTAGCACCGGCAGGGCTCTTCGTCTGCACCCAATCATGACCGAGCAGGTTATCCAGGTACTGGGTCGTGAAATGAATGGGATCTGACGACCAGGCGCCTTCAAGCCCACTGGTAACAGCATCAGTGGCTTTGAGATGGCCGGTTGCACAGTTGTTTTTCCAACCAAGCCCCTGCTGTTCGACAGCCGCGCCCTCAGGAGCTGCACCAATACAGGAGGCAGGAGCTGCGCCATGGGCCTTGCCAAAAGTATGACCGCCAGCAATCAAAGCCACAGTCTCCTCATCATCCATGGCCATGCGTCCGAATGCGAGGCGGATCATTTTGGCCGAGAGCACTGGATCAGGGACACCGCCAGGACCTTCTGGATTAACGTAGATCAGCCCTTTGTTCGTAGCCCCGAGTGGCTTCTCCAGATGTGCATTACCACTGGCATCGAATTTGCCCTGAACAGCAGATTTTGCAGGGAAGAACGTGGTGCCGGGGCCCCAGTACACTTTCTCAGACTGCCAGTCATCAGGACGACCGCCAACAAAGCCAAGTGTCTTGAAACCCATTGACGTTAATGCAACGTCCCCCGTCAGGACAATCAGATCACCCCACGAAAGCTTTTCACCGTATTTCTGTTTGATCGGCCATAGGAGACGGCGTGCTTTATCCAGACTTGCGTTATCTGGCCAGCTGTTGAGTTCAGCAAAACGTTGTTGAGCGCCTTCTTCGCCACCACGCCCATCAAGAACGCGATATGTGCCTGCATTGTGCCAGGCAAGGCGAATGAAAAAGGGACCGTAATTTCCATAATCGGCCGGCCACCAGTCCTGCGATGTCGTGATGACTTTCAGAATGTCTTTACGCACCGCAGTCAGATCCAGAGTCTGAAACTTCTTGTGATAGTCCTGACGGTATGCCGGACCGTAAGGATTGGACGCAGTATCCTGAAACCGTAAAGGTTCGAGTTCCAGACTTGTTGGCCAATAGAACTGGTTGGATTTTTCTACCCCATCTGCTTGTGCTGAAGCAGAAATAGATCCAAGGACAGTTCCGGCTAAAATAAAAGCCATAAAACGTCGCGTCATCATTTATAATCTCCTAAACCGAATACAATATGACCAGGTTGGATGCCTAGGCACTTAGGGGCATTCAGATAGGGATCTTCTTATGATCTGAATCAAAGATATAAAATCAGTTTGATTTTATATCTCTTATAGGTAATCGTCGCCGCATAAAGAACAGTCCATCCTGTGAGAACGTTTTGAACAATTCGGTTAGATCTGCGTTCTCAAAAAAGGCCATACGCACGTGCATGTGGACAGAAACGATGAGCGACCTGTCGGTGGTGCGAAAAAGACGATACGGTCCGGTGCTGAGTTTTGAACGCTCATACAATTGTAGGAAAATTTCACCATGGCATCCCACAATCCATTACATACAACAGACTCTGGCATTCCTGTTTCGAATGACGAACATTCACTCACGGTGGGGTCAGATGGTCCCATTCTGCTGCATGATCATTATCTGATTGAACAGATGGCAGCATTTAACCGTGAAATGATTGCTGACCGTCAGCCGCACGCCAAAGGTGGTGGCGCTTTTGGTCGGTTTGAAGTCACGCACGATGTCAGTCGCTATACATCTGCAAGCTTTCTGCAACCAGGGGCAACAACAGAGGTCGTGGCCCGGTTTTCAACGGTGGCGGGCGAGGCTGGAAGTCCAGATACCTGGCGCGATCCGCGCGGATTTGCTCTGAAATTCTATACGGACGAAGGAAATTTTGACATGGTCGGCAATAACACGCCGATTTTTTTCCTCCGCGATCCCCTGAAGTTCCAGCATTTTATTCATTCGCAAAAACGTCGCGCCGATAGTGGCCTACGTGATAATGACATGCAGTGGGATTTCTGGACGCTGAGCCCCGAAAGTGCGCATCAGGTCACATGGCTGATGGGGGATCGTGGTATCCCGGCAAGCTGGCGCCATATGGATGGCTTCTCGAGCCATACTTACATGTGGGTCAACTCAAGTGGAGAGCGCTTCTGGGTAAAATACCACTTCAAAACTGATCAGGGCATCAAGTGCCTGACGCAGGAGCAGGCAGGGCATCTTGCTGGGGCGGACGCCGATTATCATCGACGTGATCTCCATATGGCTATCAAGCGTGGCGAGCATCCGAGCTGGACGCTCAAAATGCAGATTATGCCTTATGAAGATGCCAAGACCTATCACATCAATCCGTTTGATCTGACCAAAGTCTGGCCGCAAGCCGAATACCCGCTCATTGAGGTTGGCAAACTCATTCTTGACCGCAATCCAACAGATTTTCATTCCCAGATCGAGCAGGTTGCGTTTGAACCGAACAATTTCGTTCCAGGAACAGGTTTATCTCCGGATAAAATGCTACTGGGGCGCTCCTTCGCTTATGCCGATGCCCATCGGGCTCGGCTTGGAGTGAATTACAAGCAGATTCCGGTTAATGCCCCCAAATGTCCGGTGCACGGTTACACAAAGGGCGGAGCTATGCGGATCCGTAACGCGCAAGACCCCGTTTACGTGCCTAACTCAAAGGGAGGTCCTGTCGCCGATCCGCAAAAATTTCCCGAAAATGCAGTCTGGGCGGCAGACGGCGAATTCGTTCGGGCAGCGTATACCTTGCGTCCTGATGATGGGGACTTCAATCAGGCCAATGTTCTGGTCAACCGCGTCATGGATGATGCGGCTCGTGATCGACTGGTAAGCAATATTGTTGGACATATTTTACAGGGCGTTGAAGAGCCTGTTTTATCTCGGGTTTTTGAATACTGGTCGAATGTCGACACAGCGCTCGGACAACGTGTAAAAAATGGTGTAATGGCTGCTAAAGTATAATTTTACGGAAAGCTCCACAGATACAATAGTGTCTGTAGAGCTAAGTTTTTTTCTTGATTCACGAAATAATAGAAAATTCGTCATGTAGAAGAGAGGCATGTCCATTTTATTGATTTTTCTACTCTAAACCGGACATGCCGCTTCCCCCCCCCAAATTAGGCGTTAGCGCTTTGGGGAAATGGGAGCAGTTCGCTGATACGTGCGGCTGGATGTCCGTCGATCATGCGTGTCAGCACATCGCGCAGCCAGGCAAATGGCTCGATCCCATTGAGCTTGGCTGTCTCGATCAGTGACGCCACGATGGCCCATCGGTTGGCGCCGCCCTCGCTGCCCGCGAACAGAGCATTTTTGCGGCCGAGCGTGACGGGTCGAATGGCCCGTTCCACCGGATTGGTGTCGAGATCTATGCGCCCATCCCCGACAAAGCGCGCGAGATCATCCCAGCGGTTCAACGCATAGCGGATTGCCTCTGCCAGTCTGGCGCGAGAGGGCAGCAAAGCCAGTTTTTGTCGGAGCCAGAGTTCCAGCGCCTCAACACGCGGTCGACTGTGTTCCTCCCGAAAGGTCTTGCGTTGATCGGGCGGCAAACCCTGGAGTGTGGCCTCAATATCGTAGAGTGCCCGGATCTGCACCAAAGCCTCGGTTGCGATTGGTGATCCGGTCTGGTGCAGCTTATAAAACTTGCGGCGCGTGTGCGCCCAACATGCCGCCAAATGGACTGTTCCGCCCTGTGTCAGCTGCTCAAACCCGGCATAACCGTCGACTTGCAGAACGCCGCGATAGGTCTTCAAATGACCGGCGGGCCAAGCGGACGTGCGATCCGGTGTCGCATAAAACACCACGGCGGGTGGGGCCGCACCGCCAAAAGGACGGTCATCGCGCGTGTAGGCCCAAAGCCGTCCGGTTCGGGTGCGTCCGCGTCCCGGATCAAGGATGGGCAGTGGGGTGTCGTCTGCGAAAACCCGTTCTGCGGCACAGACATGGGTCATCAGCTGGTCGCGCAGCGGGGCCAGCCACCAGGCGGCGGCCTTGACCCAATCGGCCAGCGTGGAACGCGCGAGAGCGACACCGTGACGGGCCAACATCTGGCTTTGGCGATACAGCGGCAGGTGATCGCAATAGCGACTGGTCAGCACATGCGCGATTAGACCCGGAGTGGCGAGACACCCTTCGGCGATGCGCTCAGGTGCTGGAGCCTGATGCAGCGTCCCGCAGGCGCGACACGCGCATTTGGGCCGGTTGATCCGCACGACCCGCACCGAGGCCGGAACCCAGTCCAGCATTTCGCTGGTGGTCGTGCCTGCGTCGCACAACGAGCCGCCGCAAGACGGGCAGGCTGTCACGTCAGGCAGGATCGTCACATCCGTGCGCGGCAGGTGCTCTGGCAGGGCTGTGCGATGCGATGGTTTGACGATCGGCGTTGTGTTGCTGATGTCCGATAGTGTCGTGGAGATTGGCGTTATAGGGGACGGTTGGTCAGCATCAGCCTCCAGCGTCAGCAGGAGCTGGTCGGGTTCGAGTGTTTCGGCGCGACGACCGAACCGGGCGCGCTGGAACTCCCGGATGATCTGCCGCAAGCGGTCAATCTCGATCTGTCCCTCATCCACTGCGCCAGCCAGATCCCGCACCAGGGTTTGCAGGGTGATCGGGTCAAACGGCAGGCTGTCGAGGGCGATCCGCATACCTATAAAATGCCAGTTTTCTGCGGGTTTGTACAAGAAAAATCGGCGCGTTTTACCCTGCCATCAGTATGCGTCGCGCGGGGGCCTGTGCCCGCCAGTCCAACCCTTCCAGAAGCATCGACAAACGGGCTGGGGTCAACAGAACTGTCGCCGGTTCTCCGGGGCTGGCCTGTGTGACCGGCCATGTAAAGATCCCCTGATCGAGGCGCTTGGCATACAGACACATGCCATTGCCATCGTGATACAGAAGCTTGATCAGTCCGGCCCTCCGGCCGCGAAACACAAACACATGCCCGCTGAACGGATCCGCCCGCAGCGTCTCCTGTACCAGCACCGACAACCCGTCGATCCCCTTGCGCAGATCGGTATAGCCCAGGGCTACATGAACCCGGACATGGGGTGGCAGGGTGATCATGCCGCAGCCTCGAGCGCATCCGCCAGTCGGGTCATCACGTCAAAGTCGATCGAAGGAGTAACCCGCAGGATACGCCCATTGCGCAGCACGATCTCAATGGGCGCTCCGGGGTTTTGCCTGTCTTTGGAGACAAGCGGGGAGGCTTGTGTTTGGGGCGCCTGTTGTGGCGTGGAAGGGGTGTCGTCGATCTTAACTGCGGCAAATTTCGGCTGACGTGCCAGGGGATCAGCCGGACATTCTGCAATTTGATCTGCGAACTGCTTCTGCCAACGATACAGCACACTGGATGTCAGACCGTTCATTTTGGCATAGCGATCAAGCGACATCCCTGATTGCCGGGCATCGATCAGAAGCGCCAAACTCTCTTCGGGCGTCCATGTCTTACGCACCCGGACGGCCAGAAGACTTTTCAGATCCCCGACGGGGACGGCAAGATCCGCCCTGGACGAGCCAGAGAATTCCTTAGCCCGTTCTCCTGATGTCCCGTCCGGAATCGACGCCTTGATCGGTGGCGGCCAGACGAAACCAAGCCGGCGCGCCCAGAGCCGAAGAGCTTTGGCGCTGAGACCATGGCGGCTGCAGAAAGCAGTCTGCGTCAGCCCGCTCTCAGCAAACAGGACAAGCCGGTCTCGCCAAACCTCTTCCCGATTCATCATGACACTCCAATACCCGTAGTGAAGACATGATAAGGGCACACCTCACGCAGGATCGCAGCGTGTCATCTCCGGACGCTTACGGATTGTCGATTTGCTTGACGAAGCGATTGCAGCGAAGAAGCGGGAAGAGGAACTGGCAAAGGACGTGGCAAAGAAAGCCACCTGAGCCAGGAAGGGAAAACGGGAGGGCAAGAGGAAGGAGAGCCGCCACAGGCCGTCCGACCGCCACAATGGTCCGGCCGCACGCGGCCCGCGCCCTGAGGGCGCGCCATTGTCCCGTCCAGCCGTCTGCGCCTGCGGGAAAGCATCCAAAAAATGAAAAGGGATGTTCCCCATGGCGACTCACGTCACAACCGTCTTCACCCTCACAGGGCCGCAGAACCGTCTGCGCCAGATCGCTGAAGAGCGCGCCCACCGGACCTGCGCACCGGATCAGATGGCGTGGGAAGACGACACCACACTGGTGATGACCCTCGAAAGCGGGATCGGCACGTCCTTCCTTGACCACGGTTATGGCCTGTCCGACGAGTATCCGGATGTCAGTATCCGGGGCATGGAATATTTCGACTGCTTTGATGATCCGGGCTTCGCCAAATGGCAGGACGGGCAGCTTGTCTATGAAGCGGATCTCATCACAGTCTTCGGAATCCTGTTTCCGACAGACGCCTCAAAGAACTGGCCGGGCTGTAGCGCCAGCTTCTGGCACAGGTCTCCGCCTCTCGCGACCGCCATAGCCGAGAACTGTCCACACTTTGACCTGATGCCTTTGCGCCAACTGGCAGGGCCTGTGCCGGGATGGGTTGAGACTACGGACGGCTTCGCCACCCTCTTCCTTCGATTGCCCTCAGCACCAGATGCGCAGGATGGCCTCGGCGTGATCTTCTATCCGGAGATCGGCAGGAGCACCCTGCTGACAGGAATCGACCGCCTCGGTGGCGTAGCCCGGTTCCGGCGTCAGTCTTACGGACAGATCAGCGCACAGTGCCCGGAGCTGCGTGATGTCCTGCGAGGCCGCTGGAAGGCCAGCGAAAAGAAAAGGCGGAAAGCGCGCCAGGAGCGCAGAGTTTTGAGAAGGAAGATGAAGAAAGCAGAGCGGGAGAGAGGGGATAGTGTGTTCTCTTTCTGCGAGACTGACCCTTGGGTGATTTGAAGGGCAGGCGAAAAGAGGATTGGGGGCGGCCCTGACGGGTTCGTTCACTCTTGTGTGAACGGCCTCTACGGCGCAAGGAAAATCTCGTTTTGAAACGTACGGAACTGGTGCTCTCATGTGTCCGGCCTTTTTGTGCAGCCACAAAGACTGCTGGCCATGATGAAGTCCGCGGACAGAAGACCAGACAATTTCACGCGCTCGGAAGGCGCAAGAGTGAACACGGTTTTATTCTGTCCCCGAAGCAGCCCGGTCTGTCATCAAAACTCAACACTCCCGCACATCTACCAGATCATCGAACGATGGCTGGATTTTATCTCTCGTCCTAGCAAACAGCAGATAGGGCTGCCGCAGTGCCATTATATGTCTCGCCGCGGCTCATAAGGGCCCATGCAATTCGTGCTGTCTTGTTCGCCAATGCGACAGCGACAACGCGTCCGGGCTTTTTCTCCCGGAGCATCTGACCCCAGAGATGAGTGGGCGTTTTCTTGCGGTCTATGCGCAGCAGGGAAGTAACGCCGACGACAAGTAACCTGCGAATATAGCCGTTACCGGCCTTGGTGATGCGCCCGAGCGTATCTTTGCCACCCGAGCCATGAACACGCGGTGTCAAACCAAGCCATGCAGCGAAATGTCTTCCCGACCGAAAAAGCTTTGGGTCAGGAACAGACGCTGCAATCGCACTCGCGACAACCGGACCGATCCCTGGGACAGTGGCAAGCCGCATACTGCTTTCGCTGTTACGATGCCATTGCAGAATTTTGTCATCCAGCTTCTCAATCTGGGTCTGTATCATGCGAAGCTGATCCAGAAAGGCATGTGCAACGGTTCGCATTTCATCTGGCCATGCATCCTGATTTTCATGGACGAGGCCTCCGAGAGACTTGGCGCCGACAACACCTTTAGGAGCAATGATACCGATTTCACTCAAATGTCCTCGCAGAGCATTGATGAGCATGGTTTTCTGCTTCACCAGCAAATCGCGACTGCTGTGCAGCATCAGGACAGACTGTTGCTCTACAGATTTGACAGGAACGAACTGCATGGTCGGTCGTGTGA
>NZ_JBDIWH010000005.1:0-25150 GCF_039638275.1 Gluconobacter sp. OJB
AGATCAACATTTAAAAAATAAATGTTTTACAATTTTATTTATGTGAGGATTAGTAGAATTAAGTGTGGAGTTTATGTCAAGGGAAGTGAATGACAACAAAATAATCACTTACCGGTGCGGGTATTCATTTTATTAAACAGAATGACATATAATATTTTTTTCGATATGATCTAATAAAAACAAAACCCGCACTTGATATGTTCAATTATTCACTTTTCTTCAAAAAACAGCCAAAAAAGACCAAAAAGGCGGTGCGGGTCTAGTGCGGGTATGTGCGGGTATTGAGTGAAACCCGCACTTTATCCGCAATATCCGCACCGGACCCGCAATATCCGCACTGATTTTTTATGAAATACCCGCAAATAAGTGCGGGTTTCACTCAATACCCGCACATACCCGCACTAGACCCGCACCGTCATTCTAGCTGAATAGCATCAGTGATTATCTGATTTAGACGGGGCTTTAGCTTGTTCATCACATAAGCAAACAAATCCCGTGCTGCTCCATGTCTGCCGCCAGCAAACAAAGGCGTTGCGTAACGTGTGTTTGCCGAGATCCTTACGAACACATCCCCTTTGCGAACTGTCACCTTGAATCGTAAGCTCCTACTCAACAGCCCAGTCACATTGTGAGGGAGTTGAGCGTCTTGGAGCCTTGAAGCGTCTTGTGAAGCACCCGGACGATTAAGGACGAGGCGACACTCTTTTATGAATGTTGCTCCTACTGCCTTCAAAGCTCGCTTCTGACTGTCAGCATCCAGTGACAAGCCTTTATCAATCTGAATATCAATGCTCATGAACTGACCACCTGTGACAGTTTCAAAAGCATGTATCTGTTGTCCTGTTCGTAAGGCTCATAGGCGATGACTACGAATGATTGCTTTAGGATGCTTCGATCAGGTTGCCTGATCAGCCTATGACACTTCATCTTAGATGAAATGTTAGCGATCCAGCGCGTTTTTGCAGTGTGTGTGTACGCATTCTCTCCTAGCTGAACACCATTCAAAGTGACTGCTTCGGATGCGTTCCTAACATCAGCCCATTCAGAAAACATGATTGTTTCCTGTTGAACATTTGCCCCTTGATCATTGTCATAAACAAACTGTTGTTCAGTGAAATGTAATTTTGTTTGAAATTTATTCATGTATAACCCCTATCTAATTGCTTTTAAGTTCATCGGACAAGCGCCTCCCAATAGAACTCTTATAAATGTGTGTTTTATATACTATTTTATGATTTTATTATTGTTGAATGATTTTATTATTGTTGAAGAACAAAACTGTTAAATACGGAGGTATAAAAGGTTTTATTTCGCACATTAACAATGATGTATCTTTTGATCCTAAGATATTGATAGTCAGAACAGACTCATTTTGATGATCAGCAGGACCGCAAGCTTGCATGTTACAAACTGACGCTCCGCAAATAGCCTCTCCCCATTCTTTAATATCAACAGAATAACCTAGCCCCTCGCAAAACTGTTTTAGAAATGCTGTTGTTGATCCGCCGGTAAAAGTTAAACGTGATACTACTTGTGATCTTTGATCTTCAAATGAAGACGAATACGAAACACATTTATCAGGCAGTCCTAATGAGGCTTGCCATTCTGCAAGAAAGTTTGTTGTTGATGGATGCATATCATCCACCAAGTTTAAACCAGCATCATCAACATCCTTAAATTGTTTCATCATGCTATAAGCTAACTTATAGAAATTTGAATCTGATGATCTATCAAATGCTTTTCCGGGCGGTAATAGTTGAAGCCAAGCTTTAGCGTAATCATCTTGTGTATATGATTTCATTCAGTTCTCCTTATGAAAATGTGACATTACCAACTTCTGGAAGACCACCAACATCAAGTGTTATATCAGTTGTTGGACTTACAATTGTGAAATCAGAATTTTCTACTGTAGTTGTTATTGCTTGCGATATTTCAGCAAGCTTAATTGTTGTTCCTAGTGGTGTTCCGTTTGTATGAAACACTGTTTGAATGGCGTCTTTGACACTGTTTTGTGTTGCTGTTGATGCTGATGCCAATCCAGATATGGAGAAATCAATGTTATTTCTCACTGGAGACGTTATAATTTGTATTTCTGTATATGGTTTTGAAGCAAACATAGCATTGGCTACAGTTAACTGATCGCCTGTAGCTTGTGTTAATCTAGTCTCTTGAGAAGCAACACCATTTGTTCCTTGCGGATATCCTAGAAAACTATTTGACCTGTCAAACATCACATAGATTACACATTGCGTCCCAATCAACGGAGCATCAGGAACCCATGCGGCTGTTACGGATGGGACGGATAAAGCCCAATTTATATGTTCTTGCTTAGAATCACCTGTAGCTTGTGTTGAATAAGCTTCAATAACACGCACTTTATATAAATCATCATTCTCAACATCGGCCCCGTTTGTCATTGCATTTGTAAGGATAAGTGTTGAATCAACACCAGCAATAGGAGTTTGTAATGTTAGGGTTATATTGGCGTTTTGGTTTGCTTGAGAACCTGAATTTGTCGCAGTAATTCCTACGGAGTTCCCAACTAATACAAGATTATCAGTTGTATAAGTTTGCCCATCTTGAGCGATTAGGACGGATTGGGCCGGGATAGATACATTTTCTGTTCCGGTAAATGCTATTTGAGAGGATGCTGTTGAGCTTGATTTTCTACTAACACCTTTCAAAGTACCCCAATAGTCAAGGTAAATGTCAGTTGCCGTTGCTGGTGTTGCTTGAAGTGCTACTTTTTGTAGGAAAGCGTATTGCAACCACTGAACCTTAGCATTTGTTTGCGCTATGATTCTTGTTGGTGAGTTTGCAAGAGGAATCTGACCATTCGTTAAATTGTATGTGATTTCGTTTATGTTAGTTTGTAAAATGTCCTGATAAGTTGGGCTTAAAAACGCCATATCAAAATCTCCTAAAAATATCTTATAATATGATATTTAATGGTTGACGCATTAGGAGAAGATGCTAAGTTTGTTTTGTTCACAAGCGAAAGGGAACATGACATGAATCTTGAAGCACTTCTTAAAACTGTTAAGCCTGCACAAAACAAAGAAGTTTTGGCACAAACAGTTAATCCTTCCCGTATGTCCCCAACACAAAACTTTATTCAGGCTGTTGAAAGTCAGCTTGATCTTGTGAAGTGGGACATGAACCCGGAAGAAGGCGCAGAAGAACCTAAAGGCCGCCGTTGGTATCGTGTTTCTAACAACAAAGCTTCAACGTTCATTCGTTATTCAGTGAAGAAAATTAAGCTTCTTCCTAATCAGACGGATGAAACAGAAGCTCTCCTTGTTGGGAAAAACTACAGTGATTTGATCAAGTTCTATACAGGGCTTATTGCTGTTGCGAAGACAGGTGAGCTTGATGAAATCATCAACAAAACTGCATCTGAAATGATGGAACAGCGTTCAGCATCACGCGCCGCTAACAAAGCTGCCAAAGAGGCACAAGCTGAACTTCCTGTTGAAGAATAATCTTCTTCAAAAGATGAACAACAAAAAGGGAAGCAAATGCTTCCCTTTTTTTATGTCTTAGGTTCGTTTGGTAAAACAGTTGATGCTTTATCAGAACCGTTCGAAATGGCTATCAGCGCCTTTTGATAATCAATCCAATCTTGTGTTGGGACTTCTCCTAACAAGATGAAATTGTTCTGAACATATGTTCGTGCCGTCACTAAGGCTGTTGATGCCTGATCAGTAAGAGGCGGAACGTAAGCTGGCGCCGTGTAATCCACGATCTTGCCTTTGTTAACGCCTTTGCCGTTGGGGAGTCGGAATGTTGAATCATTCCATTGCGCTCCTGTAATCGCAATCATATCCGCTGCATCAGGCACATTTTCCAATGTGGACATATCGCCCGTATCATACCAACCAGTTACAATAGTTGGTTGTGTTGCTGTTGTGTCATAAGATGCGTAATATCTTGCTGGGTAGTCTGCTGTTGTTTTTGCCATTAAATCTCCTTAAAATTATTTTGTTCCAAAGGCTATTACTGTTATGTCTGATGTTGCTCCACCATTAATATGAACATAAAAACCATTATTCTGTAGAGAGTAAGGATGGATATTATTATCATTATCATCAACACATTGAACAACCACTGATTGAATTGCTCCAAATGCTTGTGGAAAAGTTATGAACTGTCTTTCAGTTACTTGTCCTACTGTAAATCCTTGTATCCTTGTTCCGTATGCTGCATTAAAAACGCGCGAATCACTTGTACCAAAATCAGAATTATATGTTGATTCTGATACATAATTGGAATTTACCCAATTAGTAGTAGCATAACCTTGCGAACCAACCCATGATTGAGTTGCTACGTTTTGGCCTTGCTGTTGAAGTGTAGCAATGATGTTTGTTGTTCCATTATATGAAGCTATCGTATTAGTGTACAATGTTCCTGCTGTTCCAACACTAACATCTCTACCAGATACAAAGCTACTCGCATTAGCAACCCCTCCAACTGTCAATGAACCGTCGGAATTGAATGAGGAATAGTGGTCTGAACCATTATTTGTATGGATTACAATATTACTATTATTAGTATCTTGGTAGATTGTAGAATCGCCACCATTATTAAATGATATAGTCTTTGTCCACAACCCTTGGAATGTAGGCGAAGAGGTGGTTAAAACTTGTTGATTTATGTTGTAATTAAAATTTGTAATTGTAACAAAATTTGAATTAGTCCAATCGGTAGTTGATAGATACGCTGTTGAATTTGATGATCCGTATTGAATTGCTGGCAATGATGATGTAGTCCAAATTATATTATCAATAATTTTATTGTCGCCACTTATATTAGAAGGAACAAAATGTTTCCCATCTATATCCGACACATCATAATAGAATGACCAGTTTCCACTATGTTCAGCACATAACTGATTTATTACAGTGTTATATCCAATTTGTGAAACTCCAGTTGTTTGATTATCATTTTGCTGGAAAACCAGTTTCCCCATTGAAGAATTATCAATTTGAACCATCACTCCTGACGCATCAGAAGCCCATCCCATGTAAACTTTGTTTGCGCCCATGTCGGCACCGCCGCCTTGCTGGACAGGTGTGAAGCCTACGGTAGCTGACAACGCCTTCTGATTTACATAATCAACAGTAGCTATCTGATCAGCAATCGTACCATCTGGATTTGATGTTGTTGGTATTCCTGACAATCCGGGAGAAACCAAAGGAGCAAAATTCTTGTCTAAGGCTTGCTTCATTTGTCCATCGTTTGCCGGATCAATAGACATTCCGTAACCAGTAACAACATTTGCTATCTCATTTTGTAAAGCATTCATTGTTGATGCTGGTATTGGTGTTCCGGCTGTTAAAGTTGTTGGGTCTTGATCAACAAACTTATTATTTGGTGTATCTACTAGTTTCATCCTTATTAATCCTCTTTCTAAATACTAAAGTATAATGTATTTAGAAAGAGGATTAATAAGGATGTCAGATACAACTACTGTAAAAGGAACTCCACTAAACAGAACTCCACCAACTGATGATGTAACTGTTTATGTAAACAATAGGCTTGTAACGAGGTTTGAATCAGTATCAATCAGCAAAGCTATTGATTTATGCCCTATGACTTTCAGCCTCGTTTATGGGATGAAGGATGGAGAGTCTGATAAATCAGTTCTGGATTTCATATCAAAGAAATCAAAAACAAATACCAATTCATCAGGACTTCTTATTAAAGGACAGAAAGTAGAAATATATCTGATGAAGCAGAAAGTTTTAACTGGATATATTGAAAATACAGTTGAAAGCTTTTCGCATGGCGGACACATTTTAAGTGTTTCTGGAAGGTCCATTGTAAGTCCTATTGTTGATTGTACAACTGATAAGCCTTCTGGATGGTCTCCTGATTCAACATCTAATTTATCTGATGTTGCAAATTATATGTTTGGTGGAAGAGGAATAAAAGTAATTGATAAAACTGATGGTTCAGTAAAATTTAAATTTGGTTTGATAGGTCAGATTGATTTAACTACGAAACCTTTCGATTATGTTTCAATGCTATGTCAATATGAAGGAAAACTTCTGTATGATGATGAATATGGAAGAATGGTAATTTCTGATGTTGCGGAGAAGAAAAGTCTTGAAGATTCAACGCATGATGTAAATGGAAATACATATCTTTATACTGACAAAGATGGCGTTCAAGTTTGGGATTCAACCAACAAAAAGATAAATTCTTTTAATGATGACATAGTAGCTAATTTGTTTGAGCGTATTGAATGGTTTCAAACAACAATGGGACGATATCGAAGCTATACAGTTTTGATTAATGCCTATGGTGGACCGGCTGGCGTTGATCAGTCTCTTGTAGCAGTCCCTTCGGTTTCTGATCCGTTTCCTAATGAACTTCCACCCGGAAAAACGCTCACAATAGTCTCTCAATCAGCATATCCAACTGATGGGGATGTTAATGGGATTGTAGAATTTCAAAAAGCACTACTTCAATACAATGCTAATAGAAATTGGGGAGCATCCCAAACATTATCCGTTACAGGGGTCGGTTCCGGTTGAGGGCGAGATGACACCCTAAGCGGCACCGTCCTTGGGCCAGAGGTATTCGCCGGTGAGCAGGATATGGGCCCATCCGAGCGGCGAGATATGGGCGAGAAGATGGTCGGGAGTATCGAGCCCTTCGCGGCGCCGGGCCTCAACGGCGTGTCCGAGATGCAGGGTGTTCCAATAGACGATGATGGCGGTTAGCAGGTTGAGGCCGGCGATCCGGTAATGCTGCCCCTCCGTCGTGCGGTCGCGGATTTCGCCCTGACGGCCGATGCGCAGGGCGTTTTTCAGCGCATGGTGTGCCTCGCCCTTGTTGAGGCCGACCTGCGCACGCCGCTGCATCCCGGCGTCGAGTATCCACTCGATGATAAACAGCGTCCGTTCGATCCGGCCGACCTCGCGCAGCGCGGCGGCGAGGTCGTTCTGACGCGGATAGGCGGCGAGCTTGCGCAAGATGCTGCTCGGCGCGACTTTCCCCGCGCTCATGGTGGCGGCGCAGCGGAACAGGTCGGGCCAGTTGGAAACGATCAGCGCATCACGAGCCTTGCCGCCCACCAGCGGGCGCAACTCGCTCGGCGTTGCGGCAGGGTCGAATACGTACAGTCGTTTGGACGGCAGGTCGCGGATGCGCAGCACGAGGCGATAGCCGAGCATGGCGCTGATCCCAAACAGATGATCGGTGAACCCGCCCGTGTCGGCATATTGCTCCTCGATCCGTCGCCCCGCCTCGTTCATCGTCAGTCCGTCGAGAAGATAGGGTGCTTCGCTGACCGTGGCCGGAATGGTCCGCGATGAAAACGGCGCGAAGCGGTCGTTGACGTGGGTATAGGCCTTGATGCCGGGATCGTTGCCGTAGCGGGCGTTGACCGTGTTCATGGCCTCGCCCTGCCGTGCAGCGGGGAAGAACTGACCATCTGCCGATGCAGTAGCACCGATGCCCCAGACCTGCGCCATCGGCAGCGCCCCTTGCGCCGCGACCACGTTGGCCAGCGCCTGATTGATCGCCTCGCTTTCGACGTGCCAGCGAGCGAGGCGGGAAAGTTGCCAATAGTCGTGGGTGTTGGACGCCTCTGCCATCTTGCGCAGGCCCAGGTTGAGACCCTCGGCGAGCAGGACATTGAGCAGGCCGATCGGGTCGTCGCATGGAATGCCGGTGCGTAGATGTGCAAAAACGTCGGTGAAACCAAGCGCCGTATCGACTTCGAGCAGCAGGTCGGTGATGCGGACGGGCGGCAGGCGGCGATACAGATCGAGTACCAAATCATCGATACCATCGGGCGCATCGGTGGTCAGACGTTCGATACGGAGCGTGCCATCCTCAATGCTGCCTTTCGGGATCGTCCCACTACGCGCGGCGAGACCGAGGCGAGAGAGGCCATCAGCGAGGCGCGCTTTGCGGTCGGCCAGCCAGACAAGCGGATCGAACGGCATGGCCAGCTTCGCAGCGTGCGCGGCTTCCATCGGGAGGAGGACGTGGCGGAGGTCGCCATAACGATACGACCGGTCGATCCAGAGATCACCCGAGCGAAGCGCGTCGCGCAGGTGGAACATGACCGCGACTTCCCGGAGGCGGGCATCATCATCGCCTTTCGCCCGCAGTTGCCGCCGCCATTTGGAATGCGGGCGCAGAAAATCGTCGGTCCCCGGAAGAGCGCCCTTGGTGGCGATCGCGGTCACAGCGTTCAGCAAGGGCCGGGCGACTGGCGCGGCTTTGAGGTCCAGACAGCGTAGCATGCGCGGGGCATAGCGGCGAAAACGGTGATACCCTTGATCGACATGGGCCAACGGATCGTCGCCGAGTGTGTTTGTCAGCGTCCTGGCCGTAGCAACGAGGCTGGTGAGCCGCTCCCATCCCGCCGCGCGCGCGACCGCATCCTCCAGCGATGCGCCGTCGCCATGTGCTTCGAGAAGCGATTGACCAAGCGCGGTGAAGCCGTTCAGGGTCTCGGCGGTAGCGCCTCTGGTTTCCACGATCCGCGCGTCATGCAGTTGCTTGGCTTCACGCCAGGTACGGCCAACGATCCGGTCATGTGTTTCGATCACTGCATCTGCGATCGCAGTCGCCCATTCGATGACACATACCGCGAGGATGGCACGGCGTCGATCGGCACTCAGATCGCGCAGGCCATCGGCGAAGTAGCGCTCGCCCTGACGACGTAACCGGGCGATACGATGTGGTGGGACGCCGGCAAGCAAACCGACATCGAGGTTCATCGCGCGCAGGAACTCGAGCCGATCGAGCAGCCGGTTCGCGGCGGCGGAATTGTTGCCGGGCTCTATCCGGCGGAGCCAGATGAAGCGGCTGATTGCACCGGGCAGCATCTCGGTCGTCAGCCGGTCGAGCCGGGCACCGGCAACGGGATCGATCCGGGCGGTGATCCGCTTCTCGATCTGGCGTTCGGCCGCAACAAGCGCGTCCGCGCAAAGCCGCTCGATTGTTGTGATCGCGGGCAGGATGGTCATCGTGCCACGGCAGCGGGCAATGAAACGCCGGGCGAGGTCGTCGTTCGATCGTGCCTGCTCGGCTTCGGTGAGAAGCCAATCCCGGAATGTTCTGGCATGCGGTCCCTGTCCGGGAAACATTCTGTATCCGTAGATACGACGCAGCGCTTCCATGTGCTGCTGGCGGGTCTGGCGCCGAACGGCATAGGAAGCCAGCGCGTCACCAGCTATGCCAAGCTGGGCGCCCAGAAATTCGGATACGACGTGAGGGATCAGTTCACCGGGAGCCAGGGTCCGACCTGGATAGCGCAATGCGCACAGTTGCAGGGCAAACCCGATCCGGTTCTCCGGTCGCCGCCGCCGGTCGATATGGATCAGGTCATCGTCTGCCAGAATGTAATGCTGCAGCAGCGCCGCTTCGTCGGTCGGCAGGTCGAGCAGGGCCGAGCGCTGTCGGGTACTCAGGATATGGCGTCTCGGCATGCGGACTTTATCCCACTTGAACAGAAGTCTGTTTTGGACAACATCGACCCCACGAAAATCAAGGCTTTTCGAGGCCGAAATCCAGAGGGGTTCAATTGGGACAGCGCGCCGCCATTTACGCCAGGGTCTCGACGGCCGACCAGTCGTGCGAGCGGCAGCTCCGCGACTTGGCCGGTTTTGCCGAACGAGGCGGCTATGAGGTGGTCGAGGTCTTCCGCGAAACCGCCTCGGGGATGAAGGCCAACCGTTCGGCACGCGGCGAAGTGATGAAACTAGCGCAGGCGCGCCACATCGATGCGATCCTCGTCACCGAACTCAGCCGCTGGGGGCGCTCGACGCAAGATTTGCTCGATACGCTAAACCGGCTGTCAGGCTGGCGGGTGTCGGTGGTGGCAATGAGCGGCATGACCTTCGAGGTAGATACGCCCCACGGGCGGATGATGGCGACGATGCTCGCCGGCATTGCCCAGTTCGAGCGCGACATGCTCAGCGAGCGGGTCCGTTCCGGCCTTGCCGCAGCACGGGCGCGGGGCCGCAAGCTCGGGCGGCAGGTCGGCGATCGCCCCAAGTCCGACCGCCTCGCTTCTAAAGTGTTGGTGCTTATTGAGGAAGGCCGCAGCTACCGATGGATCGCCCGCGACCTGGGGCTCAGCAAAAACACTGTCGCCGCGATCGTCGGCCGAGCGCGGATGAGCACAGCTTCCGATAACGGAACAGTGGGTGAGGCATTTCCTGGCATTTGACTCCACCGAAAGGGCAGGAAGCGCCCAATAGCGGACAATCCGAGGGCATAGGGGTGACCAAAGGTTGTTTACCGGTTAGGTGAGAGCGCTAATGGCGATCGGAAGTCGATCAGCCTTCAGGAGAGTATGTGTGCTTTTTCACACCATGGTCGGATCGAACGACATTGAACGGTCCAAGCGCTTCTACGACACGGTGCTCAGCACCTTGGGTGCAGGGGAAGGGAAGCGGAACATCGCCGACAGCGGCCATACACGTCTGATCTACAATAACGGCAACGGAACCAACTTCATCGTCAGCCAGCCGATCAACGACGAACCGGCAAGTGTCGCCAACGGCAGCACCGTCGCGTTTTCCTGCGACTCGCCCGAGCAGGTGAAGCAGCTTCACGATACCGCTGTTGCTGCTGGCGGAACCTCGATCGAAGCTCCGCCCGGACCGCGCGAAACTGCCTCCATGGGCACCATCGAACTGGCCTATTTCCGTGACCCTGACGGCAACAAACTGTGCGGAATTCATTTTCCTGCCTGATACGTTCGGCACAGGGCCGCTTCTGATCCTAGCGGCCCTCGGTCATGCGATCCCGCGAATGTCCGCTCTCCACCAAACCGGGCCATTCGTTAAGGGTGTCATTTCGCCCTCAGCCGGAACCAACCCCAACATCACCTATATCATCACCACTTTTCTTAATTGGTTGCGGATTAGGAGTATGTATATCAGCATCAATAGGATTTGCATTAGGTGGAGTCATATACATGCTAATATTTTCAGGAGTTACTAAATGAATTTTTTACAAAAAGCATTAAACTTAAAAACAAAAGTAATAATACCAGAAAGCCCGATTACAACAGGATTTCCATTTCTAATGACATCTGGACTTTCTGCTACAGGAATAACTGTTAATTACAGAACTGCTTTACAACACAATACCGTTTATACATGTGTAAGAACACTAACTTCTGATATCGCTAAGATACCATTGCGAATTGAAAAGTTTGTTAATGGTGGATGGGAACAAGATAATGATCATCCAATAGCAAGCCTATTAAACGAACCAAACCAAAGAATGGTAATATTTGAACTTCTGGAGCAAATAGTATTTTCTGTTTTATGTACAGGAGACTCTTTTGTTGTTGTCATAAGAGATAATGACGGAAAACCTATTGCGTTGATTCCTATTAAACCGGGTAGTGCTTCTGTTATCTTGGATTCATCTGATGGTGAGCTTTATTATAAAGTCACAGAAGATCAACTGATCCCATATAAAACATCAGTTTCATCTGAATCAGGCCCATCAAGAACCATCTACCATTCTGACATGATTAGAACGCGCAACCTGTCATTTGACGGTGGCATATACGGGCAAAGCATCATTGCGATTGTCAGTGAAGTTTTTGGGTTGGCGCTTGCTACACAAGAGGCAGCGGCAAGGGCTTATAAGAATGGCGCCCACATCAACGGGTATTTCACATCAGATGGTTCAATGGGCCGTGAGCGTGGAGAACTGAACAAGGAAGAATTGAGCCGCGCCATTTCATCCGTGGTTAATGCTGGTCAGACTGGCATTATTGACGGTCTTTCATGGGTTCCAATGGAACGCAACATTGAAGACCTTCAATTGATTGAAGCAAGAAAGCAGATAGATTTAGAACTGGCTCAAATGTTCAGAATACCAGTTTATAAACTTGGTATGTCAGACGGCGAAAAAGCCGCAAACATAGCTGAACAAGAACAGTCTTATATATCAAACACACTTATTCAATATACAAAACCATTAGAACAACACATGGATAGAGTTCTTCTAACATCAATTGAAAAGAAGTTTTATAGAATACGTTTCGATTTCAGTAAGCAATCAGAACCGGATGAAAAGGTAAGAGGGGATTATTACAAGAACGCCGTTACTAATGGCTGGATGACCCCTAATGAAATTAGAAAAAGAGAAGAATTACCACCATCAGAACAAGACGGTGCTGATGATTTGCGCTTCCCACTCAATACCGGAGTTATTGGAGAAAACGACCCTAAAGATTATGACGGAGTAAAGAATGAAAATTAAACATTTAAATGTAAAGGAGTTTGCAAACTTAGAAAAAGACCAAAGAGAAGACGTTCTCGTTACTAAAGACGTTTCTATAAACTTAGAAGACGTTGATACAGAAAGCAGAACAGCAACATTTATTATAACTACCGGAACACCGGATACATCAGATGATGTTGTTGTTCCTGATGGTGTTAATTTCGAATTTTTCGATAGAAACCCTGTTGTTCTTTGGCAGCATAACAGGGATGAACTGCCTTTAGGTAAGTGCATATCTCACAAACAGATAAGCAATGGGCATATTGCAACTGTTCAATTTGCAACAGCGGACATGAATCCTAAGTCTGAACAGGTATTTAGACTTATTAAAGAAGGTTTCTTATCTGCGGTATCAGTAGGATTCATACCTACTGATTTAGAGCCTAATTCTTATGGCGGATATACAATCAATAATTGCGCTCTTTTTGAGTTCTCGATTGTTACAGTGCCAGCAAATCCTGAATGTTTAATTGCTGATGATAAACCATCCGATAAAAAGCAAAACGGCAAATTATTAAAAAATAAGATGCTCATAAAATTATATAAATAAAAATATGTGAAACCAAAAAGAGGTAATATATGAATACAAAAATTGAGGAACTACTATCAAGAAAGGCAATTCTTGTAAAAGAAGTAGAAGATAAAATTGATTCTTATGATATTGATTCAGAAGATGCTGAAACTGTTGAGCAAGAAATTGACGATAAGACAGAAGAAGTAAAATCTATTGATCTTAAAATTGAAAAGATCAAGAAGCTTGAAGACATTAAAAGATTCAACAAAGAATTAAAAGCTAAAGAAGCCGTAGAAAGTTCAACTGATGAAGATGATTCAGAATAAAAGGACGAGGATGAAATTTTAGAGGAAAAAACAAAATATATGAACTCATTCAATATCAACAAAGGTATTTCTAGCTTAAACCTTCCAAAAGGTTCAGAAGGCATTACAAAAGAAATTATCAAGACATTATCTTCTAATTATGGTGCTGATCACGCATCTCACATGATTAGAAATGAAGCAGGTAGCAAAAGTGCTGCTGATATGATTGTTAAAAACGCACTTACAACTGCACAACCAACTGTATCACCTGATGTAAGAAATGAAACTATTGCTCTTTTGACTGCTGATTGCGCAGTTCGTAAAGTGGCAAAAACTGTTTCTATGCCATATAACAATCTTACCTATCCAAGAATGAGACTTGGTTCTTCCGCATCATGGGTTGGTGAAGGGTCAAACTATGTTCCATCAGCACAAGATTTCGACACTATCAACTTCACTGGTAAGAAACTTACAGGCTTCACTTACACAACTCTTGAATTTAACAACTTCTCTTTGAGTGATGCTGTTGCTCACGTCGTATCTGATTTACAAAATCAGGTTGCTCTTGCTGAAGATCGTACATTCATTATGGGTTCAACTGCTGGCGCATTAGCACCATCATATTCCCTAATTGGTAATGCTGGAACAAACCTAACATCAACTGGCACTGATTCTGTTGCTATTGCTGCTGATTTAGCAAACATCAAATCTTCACTTCAAACTAAGTTTGTTAATATTTCTAGAGGTGTTGTTTTCGGTTCTCCTGCAATTTTCAACTCCCTTGAAAACCTTCAAACTTCTTACGGTGTATATCCTTTCCGTGAAGAAATCAGAATGGGGAAGCTAAACGGCTTTACAATTGCTTCAACTGCACAGATTCCAACTGATGTTGATACTTCTGCTGCTAAAGATGGTTCTGCTAAGAACGGATCACCTTTGATTTTCGTTGCTCCACAACACTTAATCATTGCTGATGCTATGACATATGACATTCGTTCAACTGATGTTGGTTCTTGGAACGATAACGGAACCGTTATGAACGCATTCTCACAAGATTTGATTGCGTACAAACTAGCTAACTGGGTTGATTTCGGTGTTGAGCATGATGCTGCTGTAGCAGTTCTAAACACTGTAGGATGGACCACAATGAATGTTGATGGTGCTTATCAATATGTTGCTCCTGCTCAAACTGGCGGTAACTCTGCTTCCGCTTCAAAAGGCAAAGGCGCATAAGTTACAAAGTAACTACATACAAAAAGCCCTTACGGAGAAATTCGTAAGGGCTTTTTTTATCAAAACGCTATACAAACGTATAGAAAGCTCTTATATGTGAAGGTGCTGAATGGCGTCAGAGACCATCCAGCCTATCTGATGAATAGAAAACAAAGTGCGTAACAGGAGAGACGTCAATGGGCGGGGCAACCACACAAATCAATCTGAGAATTGATACCAACTTAAAGGAGGATACTTATGAAACACTAAAACAACTTGGAACTACACCATCAGATGTAATCAGAGACTTCTTTGAATACATCACACGGGAAAAGAAAATCCCGTTTAAGCGTCATGTAGTGTCCAATGAAGATCTGGAACTGCTGGCAATTGCTAAAGAACGTCTGCGAACCATGAAAGACACAGACGTAGTAAGAGGTTTAACGCCGGATGAACTATTCTCTCAACATCCTTCAAATCGCGCAGGATGAGTATTTTAAACTTGAGCGACGAGAAGCAGACCAACTTAGGAAGAAGCTGAACAAGCTTCTTGAAAACCCTCATATCAAAGCTAACAAGCTTAGAGATATGCCCAACTGCTACAAGATTAAACTTAGAGCCGCAGGGATAAGAGGCGTCTATCAGGTAAATGACCAAACAGTCACTGTTCTTCTTGTAGCAGTTGGCAAAAGAGAAGATTCAGAAGTTTACGATAAAGCTAAACAAAGAATCTGACTAAGAGGGGGGCAAGTTGCCCCCCTTTTATGATATACTGGTTATAACACCATCAACAACAGTTACGGTTTTACCATCACTCGTTGTGAATGATCCTGAAAAGGATGATTTAGTAGCATACCCTTGTGATTGGACATAAGATGTTGTGGCTATATTATTTGAGTTATCACTTGTGCTTGGAGTTACAACAGTAGTTTCTCCTTGAGCCGCAAATCCACCACTCATAAGTGTTGAGCCAGAAATTTCAACATTCCCAGTAATAGCTAAATTACCGGAACCATCTGTTGTGATTTTACCTGCATCTGATGATAGTTTATTTGCAATTTCTAATGATGCACCAGTTGAAATATCATTTGAATATTGAGTGAATGAAAGTGCTGGTGTTGTATTCCATTTTTCTTCATCAGGAGAAGTATACAATCCTAATATTGCTGGATTTGTTGATGACGTATTAACAAGAGAAGTGGAGAATTTAAAATATAAGTTTCCAATATCTTTGTTTATCCACTGAAATCCTGCTGATCCATATTCAGCACTTGCAGCATAGAACCCTGAATAAAGCATATTTTCAGATACATTATTTGTAAAACCTTCAATTGAAGAGTATACTCCATTATCATTAGATAATGTTAATGCAGGAGTTTGATTTTCTTTTCCATGTATAATTAAAGCTTTAGCTGCATTTCTAGCTGAAAACCCTAATGATACGGTATCACCATATTGATTTTCTAGCTTACAAAATAAAGAGTCAAGTCCACCATCAGAAGCAGTGTATATTGTAGGAATTGTAGAAGTTGTACCAACTTTTAATGGGAAATAATTAGATCCGTTTGCCGGTGTGTAACCTAAAGCAGAATCAATATTATCACTTGTTACATTAGCATCTGACCCCGGATTACCTTGAGGACCAGTTGCTCCTTGTAATGAGCTTAACCATTCAGATTCCGTTCCTGAATAACCATTAGCAACCGCTACCTGATAAGCGTTATCCCCTTGAGGGCCTTGTATCCCTTGGATGCCTTGCGCCCCTGTAGGTCCGGCTGGTCCTGTATCACCTTGTGCCCCTTTAGGCCCTGTAGCGCCATCCTTGCCTGTTAGAGAGGCTATCCAAGACGCCGCATCCCCAGAGTATCCATTCGCAACGGCAATATCATAAGCGGATGCTCCTTGAGGCGCTTCAAATTCTGTCCAATTGGCTGAATCTGAATTAGGCGCACTTGTGGAAACGAACGAGACGCTTCCTGAATAGATGAATAGGGAATTTATTGAGGGGAAGTCAGAGGATTCCGCCCAAACATAATCCCCTTCTGAATATGTCGTACCGGATACCCATTTCCCTTTTGGATTAAGTCCTGTTCCAGAAGCCCCCTGTTCGCCTTTTGTTTCTGCTGGTCCGGCAGGCCCTGTATCACCTTGTTTCCCTGTTGGTCCAATCGGGCCAGTTGCTCCTTGTGGTCCTGCTGGCCCCTCTAATCCTTGATTTCCCTGTATGCCTTGTGGGCCGGTGGCTCCTGCTGGTCCTTGTGTACCTATTGGACCAGGTACTCCTTGAATACCCGTTGAGCCTTGTGGACCAATCGGTCCTTGTGCGCCTTGCGCTCCTGTAGGACCAGTTGGACCCATTACAATTGGTGGATTTGTACTTATTATTGTTGAATCAATTATGTATAGATTTAATTTCTGTTTTAATGTATTTCCACTGTCATCAGAAACAACAACATCAATGATATATGTTGTTTGATCATCACCGCCAGATACATAAAAATAAACTATTGTGCCTGAATATGATATTTGTGAAATTGTCAAATCAATTGACGATACATTACAGGACGTTATATTTGTTATGGCGTTTCTAAAATCAACCGAATAACTTAATGTGTTAGTAGAGTATTTTGGTTTTAATTCTAGAATCTGATCAAAATCATTGTAATTTCTTGGTATTGTTAAAAGTCTCATTCATTTCCCCTAGTTAGTTTGGTGCTGATGTAGCTGATCCCTTATCTGTTGTTGTGTGAGTATGAGTATGAACGCTTGTTCCTTGCGCTTTCATATCACCATCTGATGTTATGCTTCCTTTCACATGAAGGTTTCCATTTATCGTAACGTCTTTATCAATTTGAACATTTCCAGTTATATCTATATTCCCATCAGTAATGGTCATCTGGATATCGTCACCGATAAAAACACTTATTGTTTTCTGACCTGTTATGTTGATAATTTGATTCTGCTTTAAAGATATGCTTTGCCCTTGATAATCATGCAAAGCTACTTCACCAGCAATTAAATCTTGTGGTTGGTATCTATCATCATGAGTTCCAATGATTGCATTATTTGTGTTTGATCCAGACATTCCAAGAATGATTGATCGTGAACCGGCAAGAGGAACAGAACAAAAGCCATAATGCTGAATGTGTGGATGGTTTTGTATAACCATATTAGAGAAACTGGAATTTTGAGTTACATATATCTTTTGTGTAGGATCAAACTTTGTGTGAGTTATTGTTGTTCCTGACTTGATAATTTGAATAACTTGATTCTGTAAATTTCTAATATGATCTCCTGATAAATGAGAATAATTATATTCACTACTCATTTTGATGGGTTCTCCTTTGCGTTTGCTGGTGGCTTATCTTGGATGTTCAATCTTTGGTTTTTATCTGTTGATGTTGTGCTTTTTCCATCATTGGTAGAATCTTCTGGAATACTGACGCTATCAACACCAGCAATCATAGGAGTTATGACTATAGGTTCTGGTATTAGTGCTTCTCTTCTGATGAAGATTAAATCCGTATTTTTTCCTGTATTTCTTGATTCATAAAAGTTAACTGATTGAACTACAAAATCACCTTGTATTTTTGGGTTTGTCAGGTTGAAGCCAAAACACTCATTTGGCTTCCAAACTTTATTTGTTATTGGGTTAATGTATCCGGTAGCTGTAAGGGGTTGGTTCCGGCTGAGGGCGAAATGACACCCTTAACGAATGGCCCGGTTTGGTGGAGAGCGGACATTCGCGGGATCGCATGACCGAGGGCCGCTAGGATCAGAAGCGGCCCTGTGCCGAACGTATCAGGCAGGAAAATGAATTCCGCACAGTTTGTTGCCGTCAGGGTCACGGAAATAGGCCAGTTCGATGGTGCCCATGGAGGCAGTTTCGCGCGGTCCGGGCGGAGCTTCGATCGAGGTTCCGCCAGCAGCAACAGCGGTATCGTGAAGCTGCTTCACCTGCTCGGGCGAGTCGCAGGAAAACGCGACGGTGCTGCCGTTGGCGACACTTGCCGGTTCGTCGTTGATCGGCTGGCTGACGATGAAGTTGGTTCCGTTGCCGTTATTGTAGATCAGACGTGTATGGCCGCTGTCGGCGATGTTCCGCTTCCCTTCCCCTGCACCCAAGGTGCTGAGCACCGTGTCGTAGAAGCGCTTGGACCGTTCAATGTCGTTCGATCCGACCATGGTGTGAAAAAGCACACATACTCTCCTGAAGGCTGATCGACTTCCGATCGCCATTAGCGCTCTCACCTAACCGGTAAACAACCTTTGGTCACCCCTATGCCCTCGGATTGTCCGCTATTGGGCGCTTCCTGCCCTTTCGGTGGAGTCAAATGCCAGGAAATGCCTCACCCACTGTTCCGTTATCGGAAGCTGTGCTCATCCGCGCTCGGCCGACGATCGCGGCGACAGTGTTTTTGCTGAGCCCCAGGTCGCGGGCGATCCATCGGTAGCTGCGGCCTTCCTCAATAAGCACCAACACTTTAGAAGCGAGGCGGTCGGACTTGGGGCGATCGCCGACCTGCCGCCCGAGCTTGCGGCCCCGCGCCCGTGCTGCGGCAAGGCCGGAACGGACCCGCTCGCTGAGCATGTCGCGCTCGAACTGGGCAATGCCGGCGAGCATCGTCGCCATCATCCGCCCGTGGGGCGTATCTACCTCGAAGGTCATGCCGCTCATTGCCACCACCGACACCCGCCAGCCTGACAGCCGGTTTAGCGTATCGAGCAAATCTTGCGTCGAGCGCCCCCAGCGGCTGAGTTCGGTGACGAGGATCGCATCGATGTGGCGCGCCTGCGCTAGTTTCATCACTTCGCCGCGTGCCGAACGGTTGGCCTTCATCCCCGAGGCGGTTTCGCGGAAGACCTCGACCACCTCATAGCCGCCTCGTTCGGCAAAACCGGCCAAGTCGCGGAGCTGCCGCTCGCACGACTGGTCGGCCGTCGAGACCCTGGCGTAAATGGCGGCGCGCTGTCCCAATTGAACCCCTCTGGATTTCGGCCTCGAAAAGCCTTGATTTTCGTGGGGTCGATGTTGTCCAAAACAGACTTCTGTTCAAGTGGGATAAAGTCCGCATGCCGAGACGCCATATCCTGAGTACCCGACAGCGCTCGGCCCTGCTCGACCTGCCGACCGACGAAGCGGCGCTGCTGCAGCATTACATTCTGGCAGACGATGACCTGATCCATATCGACCGGCGGCGGCGACCGGAGAACCGGATCGGGTTTGCCCTGCAACTGTGCGCATTGCGCTATCCAGGTCGGACCCTGGCTCCCGGTGAACTGATCCCTCACGTCGTATCCGAATTTCTGGGCGCCCAGCTTGGCATAGCTGGTGACGCGCTGGCTTCCTATGCCGTTCGGCGCCAGACCCGCCAGCAGCACATGGAAGCGCTGCGTCGTATCTACGGATACAGAATGTTTCCCGGACAGGGACCGCATGCCAGAACATTCCGGGATTGGCTTCTCACCGAAGCCGAGCAGGCACGATCGAACGACGACCTCGCCCGGCGTTTCATTGCCCGCTGCCGTGGCACGATGACCATCCTGCCCGCGATCACAACAATCGAGCGGCTTTGCGCGGACGCGCTTGTTGCGGCCGAACGCCAGATCGAGAAGCGGATCACCGCCCGGATCGATCCCGTTGCCGGTGCCCGGCTCGACCGGCTGACGACCGAGATGCTGCCCGGTGCAATCAGCCGCTTCATCTGGCTCCGCCGGATAGAGCCCGGCAACAATTCCGCCGCCGCGAACCGGCTGCTCGATCGGCTCGAGTTCCTGCGCGCGATGAACCTCGATGTCGGTTTGCTTGCCGGCGTCCCACCACATCGTATCGCCCGGTTACGTCGTCAGGGCGAGCGCTACTTCGCCGATGGCCTGCGCGATCTGAGTGCCGATCGACGCCGTGCCATCCTCGCGGTATGTGTCATCGAATGGGCGACTGCGATCGCAGATGCAGTGATCGAAACACATGACCGGATCGTTGGCCGTACCTGGCGTGAAGCCAAGCAACTGCATGACGCGCGGATCGTGGAAACCAGAGGCGCTACCGCCGAGACCCTGAACGGCTTCACCGCGCTTGGTCAATCGCTTCTCGAAGCACATGGCGACGGCGCATCGCTGGAGGATGCGGTCGCGCGCGCGGCGGGATGGGAGCGGCTCACCAGCCTCGTTGCTACGGCCAGGACGCTGACAAACACACTCGGCGACGATCCGTTGGCCCATGTCGATCAAGGGTATCACCGTTTTCGCCGCTATGCCCCGCGCATGCTACGCTGTCTGGACCTCAAAGCCGCGCCAGTCGCCCGGCCCTTGCTGAACGCTGTGACCGCGATCGCCACCAAGGGCGCTCTTCCGGGGACCGACGATTTTCTGCGCCCGCATTCCAAATGGCGGCGGCAACTGCGGGCGAAAGGCGATGATGATGCCCGCCTCCGGGAAGTCGCGGTCATGTTCCACCTGCGCGACGCGCTTCGCTCGGGTGATCTCTGGATCGACCGGTCGTATCGTTATGGCGACCTCCGCCACGTCCTCCTCCCGATGGAAGCCGCGCACGCTGCGAAGCTGGCCATGCCGTTCGATCCGCTTGTCTGGCTGGCCGACCGCAAAGCGCGCCTCGCTGATGGCCTCTCTCGCCTCGGTCTCGCCGCGCGTAGTGGGACGATCCCGAAAGGCAGCATTGAGGATGGCACGCTCCGTATCGAACGTCTGACCACCGATGCGCCCGATGGTATCGATGATTTGGTACTCGATCTGTATCGCCGCCTGCCGCCCGTCCGCATCACCGACCTGCTGCTCGAAGTCGATACGGCGCTTGGTTTCACCGACGTTTTTGCACATCTACGCACCGGCATTCCATGCGACGACCCGATCGGCCTGCTCAATGTCCTGCTCGCCGAGGGTCTCAACCTGGGCCTGCGCAAGATGGCAGAGGCGTCCAACACCCACGACTATTGGCAACTTTCCCGCCTCGCTCGCTGGCACGTCGAAAGCGAGGCGATCAATCAGGCGCTGGCCAACGTGGTCGCGGCGCAAGGGGCGCTGCCGATGGCGCAGGTCTGGGGCATCGGTGCTACTGCATCGGCAGATGGTCAGTTCTTCCCCGCTGCACGGCAGGGCGAGGCCATGAACACGGTCAACGCCCGCTACGGCAACGATCCCGGCATCAAGGCCTATACCCACGTCAACGACCGCTTCGCGCCGTTTTCATCGCGGACCATTCCGGCCACGGTCAGCGAAGCACCCTATCTTCTCGACGGACTGACGATGAACGAGGCGGGGCGACGGATCGAGGAGCAATATGCCGACACGGGCGGGTTCACCGATCATCTGTTTGGGATCAGCGCCATGCTCGGCTATCGCCTCGTGCTGCGCATCCGCGACCTGCCGTCCAAACGACTGTACGTATTCGACCCTGCCGCAACGCCGAGCGAGTTGCGCCCGCTGGTGGGCGGCAAGGCTCGTGATGCGCTGATCGTTTCCAACTGGCCCGACCTGTTCCGCTGCGCCGCCACCATGAGCGCGGGGAAAGTCGCGCCGAGCAGCATCTTGCGCAAGCTCGCCGCCTATCCGCGTCAGAACGACCTCGCCGCCGCGCTGCGCGAGGTCGGCCGGATCGAACGGACGCTGTTTATCATCGAGTGGATACTCGACGCCGGGATGCAGCGGCGTGCGCAGGTCGGCCTCAACAAGGGCGAGGCACACCATGCGCTGAAAAACGCCCTGCGCATCGGCCGTCAGGGCGAAATCCGCGACCGCACGACGGAGGGGCAGCATTACCGGATCGCCGGCCTCAACCTGCTAACCGCCATCATCGTCTATTGGAACACCCTGCATCTCGGACACGCCGTTGAGGCCCGGCGCCGCGAAGGGCTCGATACTCCCGACCATCTTCTCGCCCATATCTCGCCGCTCGGATGGGCCCATATCCTGCTCACCGGCGAATACCTCTGGCCCAAGGACGGTGCCGCTTAGGGTGTCATCTCGCCCTCAACCGGAACCGACCCCATGTTGTCAAAATACCTGCTAATATCTGTTCTTTCATTTTATATATGCTCCTTTGTTATTTCATTGTCCCAGAAATGCTTTTATGATTTCTACGGCAACTGGTAGTATTGTTTTTAGTAAGTTAGCTTGCGGATCAATAAGATCAATTATTGGAAATATAACTAAGTTAGCCAATCCGATTAGAACAGCCGCGCCAGTTATAGCTAGTTTTGTGTACTCTTGTATTTTGTCCATTTCTTCCTCTTAAATGATCTCCTTTGTTAATTATTCTCCTTGTAACTTTGCATGTGATGCATCAACTAGAGCATCTATAGTTTTCCATTCGTCTGATGTTGGAACTCTATCTTCTTTGAAAATTGCAATTAGCTTTTCAAGAATTGATATTAATGTTGGTAGGTCAGATACAACCGCTGTTATTACTGAAATTACTTGCGGTAAGATTGCTACAATGTTCATTTTATATCTCCTTCTTTTATAATGTTTTCTTTAATTAGGTATGCTTGAAAAGCTGCTAATGCTGTTGTCAAAGCAACTTTATCTGTTGTTGCTACTGAATCACCTTTTTCAACTGACGTTCTTATTTTAACTAGTGAAGCGTAAACTTGAGCATCATATGCTTTTATTTGGGCTGTTACGTTTGTATCCGGCGCACCAAAATCACCATCAACATATTGACTAGCTGCCGTTTCAAGAACGGTAAGTGATGATTCTGCGGTATATACTGTTTGTTGAGTTGTTTTTTCAGAACATGCAGCAACACCAAAACTTAGCACTGCAAACAAAACTGCAAGTGTCATATATCTGAATTTCATTGAAATCCCCTTATCATGTTATTATCTTTTTTATTTATATTCTAAATAAACTTATGATTTAACTATGAGGTTATTTAAATGGAGAAAACAGATTTAATAAAGAAGAGTGATGTAAGAAGTGCATTATGGGATTACTGGTACCCATTAGTATTTGAAGGTACAGAAACAGAAGCGAAAGATTCTGCTTCATTTGAAGCGTTCATAATCCTTCAAGAGCATATGAAGCTTGCTATTGATGCGATTGATGCTGATGGAATCTTATATGAAAGCACTGATGCAGCAGGGAAATTGCTTAAGAAAAGTAATCCGGCTCACAAAATAATGGCTGATACTTCAAGAATGTTGATTGCTTATTATAATAGATATGGACTGTCAGAATGGGACAGAAAAAATAACAGAAAGAAATTTGATATGGAAAAAGATGATGGGGATAGTGATGATTTCGGAGATATTAGATAAAGCAACAAATTTCATTACATCTGTTGAAGGTTGCAAATTAGAGCCTTACCAAGATTCAGGAGGCGTTTGGACTTGTGGAGTGGGATTCACTTATTTTCAAGGAAAGCCCGTAACTGAATCTTACCCATCAAATTTAACAATTGAAGAATGTCATTCTGAACTTGAGAAGAATGTATCAGAAATATATCAGGATATATGTTCACTTGTAAAAGTTGATATGTCTGATGATCAATATGTTTCTTTATGCTCATTCGTTTATAACATTGGAATTTATGCTTTTGAGCATAGCACTATGTTAAAACTCATAAATGAGAACAAGTTAAGTTCAGCATCAGAGCAATTTATTTTATGGAATCATGTTAATGGTGTTGTATGCAATGGATTAACAAACAGAAGAAGAAAGGAACAATCATTGTTTAATGGCGATAACGAATAAAAATACAGGACATTGGGAAACAGATTTTACAGAAGACCAGATTAAAGAATCAGCAGGTTTCGTTTATTTGATTACAAACAAATCTACCGGACAAAAATATGTTGGTAGAAAATATGTTTGGTCACGAAGAACAATCAAAGTTCCTGACCGGAAAAATAAGAAACATCTTCTTCAAGAAGCTGATTGGCGTTCCTATTCAGGATCATCCAAGGATTTAACAAATTGGATTAAGGCTTCTGGAAAGGCCGATTTCAATTTTGAAATCCTCTCAATCCACAAAACACGCTCAGAAACAAACTTTGCTGAATTACAGGAGCAGGTTGATAGGAGAGTTTTATCAGCTATCAATGATAATGGTGAATTTGAGTATTTGAATAAAAATATACTAGGTCGGTTTTTTAGAAAGAGATAAATAAAAATGGGGATGGTTAGTTTCTACTCCTTTATAACCATCCCCACTTATTTCCAGATGATATGATAAAACCCCGTTAGAATTTGCTAACGGGGTTTTTTGTATCTAATGTATATTGGTACCATAGAGTAAGTTCGTCTAGTGGTAGGTTGAATAATGAATATGGATCATTATAGGCTTTATTAGGCCAATCCAATATTTGAGTAAGTCGCATAATGATTGTTCGGAAATGCCTGATCTTTTGTATGCTTTTATCTTCGGTGATCAGGCTATGTGTTTCCCCACCCATCCCGCCATTGCTAAAACTGCATAGGATGGAAACGCATCAATATCAGATTTCTTATCAACATTCTGTACACACAATTTAGCAAGTTTAACTGATGCTGCTAATGACTTTGTTTGATTGTCACCTAACATATCAGGATGTGCCATCAATTCTGAATATGATGGGTATCTCATATCAAAGTGATCATATGTTGTTCCGTTAATTTCAAATGGAACAACATCAACTGTTGTTTTAGCAAACTCATCTTGATATTCTTTTAGTATTTTTTCTTGTTCTGTCATTTGTTTCTCCTTGTTTATGACCTACAAAAGTATTTAACAGTTTTGTTCTTCAACAATAATAAAATCATTCAACAATAATAAAATCATAAAATAGTATATAAAACACACATTTATAAGAGTTCTATTGGGAGGCGCTTGTCCGATGAACTTAAAAGC
>NZ_JBDIWH010000006.1:0-21300 GCF_039638275.1 Gluconobacter sp. OJB
TGTTTAAATAATTATTGATATGATAAACATAGTAGTTTATAATTATGTAAATAATATAAATAAAATATAGAGAATGGTCCCGCCAAGATATATTCTCGTTCAAATTAGTATGTATCAAAACCGTGATTCATTCTCGAATTAGGTCGTTTTTGTTTATTAATTGAACCGGTTATCTATTCCTTGGCGGGACCATAGATAACCGGTTTTTTAATGCCAATTTTATAAGGATAATATATGAATAAACAAACAAACGACTTTAAAACAGAGCTTTCAAATCACACCAACGCCATAAGAAATGTTATTGGATCAATACCAAAAAAAGACATTATTAGAATGGCATTACAACACGAAAATAGCGATGTTGTGTCTGAAACTCTTGATATTTTAAGATCAGAGTTAAAATTTTCTTCTTCTGATATAACAGCAATAAAACAATCAGAAAGAATGAATGATGAGTTTGGTTCAAACCCAACAACATCACAAGATTTTATAAGGTTATATTCTTCTAGAATTAATCTAGGTGTTACCGCTGGCGGAAGAACATATTCAACCTTAATAGAAGATAATACAGGAGAAAATGATAGTAATGATCTTTCTTCTAAATTTTTAAAAATGAAAGAAAATTCCAAAACCAAATTAGACGCATCAAGACAAATGTTTTTAGCAACTGAGGATTATGGTTTAAATTTTAACTCAGAAAAGTTTCATATTGCTTTTGATATGTTTTATGAACAAAAACAACGCGATTCACAATTTTCCCTTATTCAAAGTTTTGAAACACCAAAATCAAAAGCACCTTATTACGATGTTATAAAATATGATGTATGGAATGAGATATATGAAGCGGCATTTAATACCCATGATAATGATAAAGAATTGGTTATAGCAGTTTTAAAAAAGTTTATTCATTCTGTTAAAAGAAAACTAGGTGGATTACAGCCACAAATTCCTCTAATGCCGATTCTTGTTGGTCCACAAAATAAAGGAAAGTCCACTTTTATTGAGAAATTTATTTCTCCATTAGAAGATTGGTACATTACCGCATCAGTATCAACAATAACTGACGAAAGAAACATCGGTACCTTTTCTTATCCAGTTGTTGTAATTGATGAAATGAAAGCATCAATATCAAAGGCAGTTGATTGGGAAGCGTTTAAAGAAGTAGTGACACTACCAATTGTTGGCAGAAGACCAATGAGGTCTAATGACATTATTCCGGTAGTTAATATGACAAGCCTAATTGGATCAACAAATAAATCTTTTGAACAAGTTATTGTTGATGATACCGGAAATAGACGATTTTATCCATTTCATATTAGTAGTAATGTTGATTATGAAAGATTGAATAAGGCATTAGAACATATTCAAAAGATATGGATGTCAGTTGATGAAAATGAAGATTCTCCATTAGTCCCTCTAAAAACAAGATTAAATGAAGAACAACAAAAATTAAGAACTCAATCTGATGTTGAGCAATGGTTTGTTGAGGAAGATATTGATAGTCAAATCGCAAATAAATCAGATAGAAAAATTAATGTAAATGATTTGTTTAAATTATTCAAAGAATGGTCAGATTTAAACGCACCATTTAATTATTTTGTAGGAAAGAAGAGCTTGATGATAGGAGAGCTTAAAAAGTTACATAGTAACAATTTTATAGAGTCATATGTTGAATATGATAAAGTTTCAAAAAAGACATTCCTTAAACAGAAAAAAACAATTCAACATCATCATCTAATATAGTACAAAATAAAATAGATAATAGAAACAAGACAATAAACAATCCCGCTCTATTATTTGCTAAAAAAATAAACGGTATGGTTTAATTATATAATGATACAAAATGGAAGAAAATATTTTAAATGACAAAACAGAAAATGTTATAGTTCAAATGTTATATGATGAAATTAGAACAGCAATATTTGAAAGATTTTCCGATAATGGAGAATATAGCGCCAAACACCTAAGATACTCTCTCAAAGCTGATTTTGAGAGAGATAGAATAAGAAGATGGATGAAAAATAAAACTCCTTCTTGGCTATACAAAAGAAGAAATAAAGAAGAATTTGAATTAAATGGTAAGATATGGGCATTACGAAAAGAATATGAATATATATCAAATTTTATACAATCATATCTTCCAGAAAATTGGGAAATAGATAACATACACACAACTTTTCAAAATTGTACCTATGTTAATAGCAATATAAAAACATACAAAACTGATAGAGATGATGAAATTCTCTATAGAATGATTAAACCACATAGTTAATAAAATACCTAACATATTAAATATTCTTAGTATAAACAAAGGAGAATATTTAATATGTTAGGTGATACAATTTATGGAAGACTAAAAGACCTACAGATAATAAAGTCATTAAGAAGTTCTGATGAATATTATGATTATTTTGTTATATCAACAAACAGATCAGATATGAGTCTTCATGAAAAACAAGCATTAGTATGTGATAAAGAGCAAAAACTACATCTGTTTGATTTTAATGATGAAGGATATTATCAGATAATCATAAACTTATGTAATCAAAATGAATTTTCAGTAAGAAAGATAATAAACTTAAGCAAAGCTAGAATACCAGTTGATGTTTCAGATATTATTTTCGCAAAGTCTGAAAATGGAGATTTTATCTTTTTAGACCACGAAAACAACTACAGATCATTTGATAAAGATAACAACCCGCTTGATGGACAAGGCGATTTAGAAGAAACAATTTTTTATATGAAATTAAAGGAGATAATATAATGAATATAGAGGATATGATTTTTGGAAAACTAAATGAGATAGTTATTGGAAATAGATTAGATTACATAAGTTTAGAAAACATACCACTTATTACCAGCGAGTATTTTGTATTAATGGGAATCTGGTCGGTTGGTAAAGGAGCTTTTTCTCTTAAAATAGGAGATGAAGAAACATATAAAATATATAGGTTAGAAGTAAATGATGTTGAAATAAATGAGTTTCAAGTTATAGATATATCAAACTCAGATATTATATTCACAAAGTATTAAAATGGAGATTTTGCCTTTTTAGATCATGAAAATAACCGCTGGTCATTTGATAAAGACAGTAGTCAAATAGATGGACAAGGTGATTTAGAAGAAACACTTTTATATATGAAACTAAAAGATATGATATAAGAAAAGGGGAGTAATTACTCCCCTTTTTCATAACAAGGTTACACTCGGTCCTGAATAATCCATGTTTGATCTATAAAGAAAACGATCCAAGGCATTTATACAAGCGGCCACACCATCAATTTTATCGGCTGGTGATCCTTCATCCTTGCTGATTTTTATAAGCCCTGAACTGTTCTTGACCGTACAATTTAGGCAATTCCATATGAATATCTCATTATGGAAATGTATTCTTTCTTCTAAAATAAGTCTTTTGAAGAACTTTGATGCTTCATTAAGTCCTGATGTACTTTGATTGATATATCTTACAGAGTTATCACCAAACTTATTTTGTAATGATCCGGCCATTTGCGTAGCATTATACCTATCAAAAGCATATTCTAGGACGTATTTTTCATGCCATTCATCTTCAAGGATGCCCTGAACAATATCATAATCAATAACTTGTCCGGGTATGAGTTCTAATAGTCCTTCATCATCCCACCTATTATATCTTGGCTTCCTTCCAGAATTTACCACATCATCAGGTAAGAAATATCTTGGAAATACATAATAATGATATTTTCCGTCTTGATCATTCCATTTTTCATAAACATTTACTAAAGCGGTCATATCTTCTGATTCTGACAAATCAATTCCTATGATACATGGAACTTTTTGAAAGTCTGATTCCGATAAAGATAAATTATTACATTTATAAATTACATCAGGGTTTAACCATTTATCATTAGAATGATACCAAACATTCAAGAATTTTGTATAAACTTCTGTTCGTGTTTCGGCGTAGTGTCTTGTTCTTTCAATATCAGATGAAAACTTCTCATGATTGATTGAAGCCCACCATGAAGGATTTGCTTTAATCCATGTATTAGGATCATAGAAATCATCACCTTTATCAATTGTCCAAATACAACAAAATGTTGAATCATCTGATCCAGCTTCACCTTTAAGAAGCTTCTTTATGTAGTTCGATTGTTGATAACCAAACCAGTTATAATGTGTACCTGCTGTTGTAATACCAATCATCATTGCTTGGTCACGTTTAGCAGAGCCAGAATTGAGAACATCCCAGATTTCGGATGTTGGATGGGCATGAAGTTCATCAACTAGAGCGCAATGAACATTCATCCCATCAAATGACTTTGAATCTTTTGACAGGGAGACGAATGAACCACCTTTGTCACCATAGGAGATTAGGGATTCACGCTTCCTACGGACCTTCAATCTCTGCATTAGTTTGCGGTTCTTGCTGTACTCAACCTGTCTAATGACGCTGTTAAACAGCAAGTTTGCTTGTTCTTTCTTTGTAGCAGCTACATAAACTTCTGGGTTCCACTCATCATCGAGCGTAAGCATATAGAGGCCAAACAAGGCCATCATAGCGGACTTTCCAGAGCCTCTAGGGCATTCTAGGTAAGCTATGTTGTATTGGCGGAATCCTGCTTTCTGGCCGCCTTTACGCTTCCATCCAAGAAGCATTGAAAAGACCCAGATTTGCCAGTCTGACAGTATGAAGGGCGTTCCGCCTAATGGCCCTGTCAGATGCGAGTTGTACCGGCAAAATGCAAAGAACTTCCAACCCGCCTCAGCATCAAAGAAATAGTCACAATCCTCACCAGCATCAAACTTATCCTGTTCTCTCTGAACAGCCGCTTTGACGTACTCACAAGCTGGAATAGTGCCATTCTGAACAGCACGCATATAAAATAGATAGTCTTGGTTTTCTAAGTATTCTTCTTTTGTGACGTATTTTAGATAATCATTTCTACTATTGAATAAGTTCTGGTCCTCTTTATGTGGATATAAGTTCATTGATTCTCCTTGGATAAATATTTTATATTCGATATTTATTAGGAGATATATAAATGACTAAGATTAAATACATTAAAGATTCTGGTACATTTAAATCTGGTGACGTAAGGACTGTTGAGGCATCAATTGCAAGATGTTTAAAAACAAAAGGTCTTGTTCAAGTTTTAGAGGAAGAAAAAAGCAATACGAAACTGGTAACAAAATAATATGCAATACAGATTAATATTATATAAAACTACAACATATCCAAATGATATTCTTGATGTGTGTGATTTTGTAGGATCACTTGAACCTGATAATCAGCCAATCATTCAAGCTTTAGCTGATAGTGCTACTGTTTTTACGGAAAAATATATTGGTCAGCCATTAGGCAAAAGACAATTGCGCCTTGTTTGTTCTCGTGGAGAGAATGAGCTTATGGATACCTATTACAGAAATTTCCTATCAAACGGCTCATATAATTATCTCAACTCAAATCAATGGCTTGAGCTTCCTTGCTATGCTGAATCAATTCAAAACGTCTATCTAACATCATGGGGTTCACAAGAACTAGATGAACTTGAATTAGGTAGTGATTACGATTTTGATTTATGGTCAGCAAAACAAAGAGTAAGATTGTCTTACAACATATTCATAAATGATTTGTTCACTCAATATTCAAATCTTATTGTTGATTTTACAGGTGGAGTTTATGAATCTGATGGAACAATACCATCACCTATTGATAATGCCATTAAGTTTTTAACAAAGAAGATGTTTGAGGATAGAGGCGAAACACAAACTAACCTTATTGATAATGGATATAATGTCTTGCTTTCAAATTATAGAGAAGGTGTGATTATAGGGGGTAGAATATGAGTTCTGCAAACAACCCCGCACCATTACTCGATGTCAGAAGCATTGTTACTCAACTACAGAACAATCAAACATTCTATAAGTACATAACTTCAATATCTGATCCTGATAAGTTTATAAAAGAAATAAAACCTAAGATTGATCAGCTACCAGCAGTTGGAATAACTATTGAGTTTGGATCAGTATCAGACAATTTAGTTAAAAACTCAATGGCTCAAGTCTTTAACATTGACGTTTGCTTTACGTCAGTTTTTAACACAACAACAGATTTATCTGGATCATCATCACAAACATCATATTGGAATGATGCAATAAAAGCATTAATGCACTCTATATATAATTGGCAACCTGAAAAGACAACAAGATATCTTAATAGTTTCCAACTTGATAGATCAGAAAGAATAGGTTCTTTATGTCATAATTCTTTTGAAGTTTATTGTACCTATTTTAGCATACCAGTTCAAATAGATTATACTGATGGATTCTTAACTGAAGGTCAAAAGTTAGTATTGATCAATACGGAAGCAAATTTAACAAAATCAAAAAGCAATCAACTTACAAATATAAATATTCAAAATACAATTTCAGGAGAATAATTTATGAGTATATCAGGTATTCCTAACTCATTTGGACAACCGGGCGTTTACGTTAATTTGACAATCAATGATAGCTCCAAATCATCAGGACAATTCAATGTCTTGATTCTAGGAACGGCATCAGCAGGATCAAATTACGCAACAAACCCAGCACTATATCCAATAACAAGCATATCACAACTTGCTACTGATTTCGGTACTACATCAGACGTTTATCATATCGCAAGTGCATATCTCAACATTGATAATGCTACTCCCGTATATACTTTAAACTGCATTAGCGGAAATACAACACAAACAACAAATGGTAATATTAAAACCATTAACTCTGTCTTATCAACAACCTCTCAAATTGCTGATATGGCATCTTCTAGCATTTCTGGGACTGGTGGTTCTGGTACAGGAGCTACATTTTCAGTAACGTCAACATCAAACAGTGACAAAACTGAATTTACACCAGAATCAGTATCAATTGTAAATGGTGGTACTGGTTATAAAGTTGGCGATAAAATCACAATTGAAAATGTTGGTACTTTGACTGTTCTTACTCTTGATTCTGAAACATCAACTGTTCCTGAATCTGATTTGACTGTTCTTACTAATGCCTTTGTAAATGTTGGAAATTTTGAATCTGATATCATTCTAGGAATGTATAATTCAGCGGAAGCAATCCAAGCAATCTCAACCCATTTAGAAAGCACTTGGGGTTATCTAAATGAGACATACGGGCAATATTTCACTGTTGAAATTCAAAATGATGTTTCATCATTAATTTCTAGTGGGGCGAATTTCAATTCTGTCTATGCATCAGCATTAGCAATTCCAACAGATTTAAACGCTTATACATCACTAGGAAATTTTGTTGCTCAAGTCTCTGTCCGAACACAAAACAACCCTGCCCTTCCATTAAGAGACTTTGCGCTTAATTCTGGAACTGTATCTGTTGCTAACCGAAACAATGTTTCTGTTCAACAAACATTATTCAATAACGGGTATTGTACTGTATCTTGTGACAGTGCAGGTAATGCTACTGTAAGCCGAACAAGAATTGGTTCTACTGTTGATAGTGCTACTGGATTAACATTGGATGATCCATCATTAGAAACACGCTTCCAATCAGTTTATGTAGCTAAAGCGTTCAAATCTGCTTTGGCACCATACATTTCATCACCATATATTACAATGGATGATGCTGATGTGGTAGCACCTTCTCCTTATTTGGTAACACCATCTAAGCTAAGAAGCGCATGTATTGCCACATATGATATTCTCATTAATGAGCTTGTTTGCACTGATTTAGCTACATTCAAGAAGAATCTATCAGTAACAATTGACCCTGATGTTATCGGAAGAGTCAATGTTGTTATGACAGCTTATCTAGCTAGTGGTCTTGCTCAAATAACAATCAATCTAGCTACAACAAAGGAATTTAGGGGAACTATATGGCAACGCAATATATACAAGGCGTTCAAAACATATACATAAATGAAACAATGTGCATTTCATCAGAAAGCGTAACAGTTAAAGAACCTGTCACATTATACCAATTTGCTGAATCCAACTTAGGACCATTAGCAAATGTAAAGAAATGGACAAAAGAACCGGGAACACTAGGCGTAACCCTAGTTTTCTATTCCGGTTTTGATTATAACGGTATTTTTAGTGATAATGAAGTTTTTGAAGTTACTGTAAATCTAAGATCAGGTGACACAATAACTGCTCACTCATGTATCTTAGCAGAAGCACCAAACTATGATTTGCAAAATGGTACTGTTGAAGTTTCATTTCAAACAATGAATATGGATATGGATTTAACAACAATCTAACAAAAAGGGGGCTAATTAGCCCCCTTTGGGTCTATGAGCGTACTCAGACAAGAAACAGTCAAATTCTTTAAAGGATCAAACCCTTTAGAACCAAAGGATATATCATGTCCGTTCATGATATATCCTTTTTTAATGATGTATGGTGATGATATGTCACCTGAACTCCAATTGTTTAAAAGTTTTATCGCAACATCAGCATATATAACTGTTGATATCATTGGAAAGTTGTTTGAATAATCAATTTTGTCTTCATCTTGTGTAAATTCAAGATGTTTATCTGAAAATGCTACTACGTAAGGTTCATCTTTTTTAATTAGATCAGACCTTATGGAAAGTGTTACTTTCCCAACTGGTGATTGATTCGACCAGAAAAAAACTATCTTTGCTTCATCATTTACAGCAGAGAAATAACACCCATCAAGTCTATCTCTTATATAAGTTGACTCAAAATACCAGTTTCCTACTTCCTGTATAACACCTTTTGATTCAGCATGTGCAGAACCAAGTGAGAGCAAACAAGCACTTATAAGAAGTAGCTTTTTCATTCACTTTTACTCTCATACATGTCCATCAGTTCACACAAAGCCTGCCAATAGGTCATATCCAATTCATCACAAATCTTCACGAACCTATCAAACTGATCTTCTGGCATTGAGATATTCAAAGAGCGTAACGGTCCTTTAGTCCTACGCCGTCTTGTTCGGATTGTCTCTTGCTCGCTCATCTTCCTGTTTCATCAAGCAAACGCTCAATGCCTTTGCGGATGGTCAGTTGTTCATCATCGCAAAACTTCATGAATCGCTCATACACATCAACGGGCAAGCGGCAGTTCATTGCGCGTGATGGGCCTACATGATTCCTGCGCTGGTGCGCCTCTCTTGAAACAAACCCTTGCTCATGTGCCACCTGATCAACCTGTTGAAGCTGCTCCTTAGTGTCCTGGGGCTTTGCATTGTTCTTTTTCAGGACGGAACCGAACATGTTGCTCATGCGAAAATCTCCTTAACTACTGTCTCCGCGTTCTGAATGGCTTTTTGCAAGCCTGATACGTTTTCTGACAGTTCATACAGGGACAGTTTTTCAACAAAGACTGATTTGAAAGCGGCGCGTTCGTTCAACTGCGCTTCCATCAAGCTTAACCCCATCCCTGTCAGTTCAGTGACCATCTGGCGTTCGATCTTCGAGGGGATCATGGCGCTTGTTCGTGTAAGCATGAGTTTATAGGGAATCTTGCGCCTTAGAAGTTCTTCTTCTTCGGTGATAAGTGCGATTGTGTTTCCTGCCTCATGAGCATCTAAACCTGATGCTTGTATGGGAACCATAACCAAATCAGCACGAGCAATAGCTCTAGCAACCAACCTTGAACCCACACCTTCAAGGTCAACAATCACAAATCCCTCCTGAACATCATCAATCATCTTAACAATGTTCTGTTCAGAAACATCCCCTATGACTTTGATGTTCAGCTTAGATTTGCCCTCTCTCCATCTGAATTGGGGCTTGTTCGGATCAGCATCTAAGATAGTCACCTTCTGCCCGTCATTCGCCAAAACTTGCGCGATAATCTGGGTTAAGGTGGACTTTCCAGCGCCTCCTTTCTTGGAAGCAACCACAAGACAGAACTTCATACATCACCTTTTTTGAAGAAGTAGCTACATGTTTCTATTAGGATATAGAACTACTTTCTGATTGATCTTGCAACATGTTTTTCTATGTAGAAGTAGCTACATCTTTCTAGCACTTTCTGCTTGAGGCGCGCCAGAAAGTGGTGTTTTAGGAATGCAACATTCTGAAAGAAATCTAATGAGCTACCAAACAATCACTAATGCTGTTCAATACGGAAATTACTTATTCAATTCCTATCCGGCCTTTTTTCACGCTCTTCTGCCTATAGGAACTATTTTCACCGCCATTCTCGGTATGAGAAACAGTAATCACCTAAAAAAACAAGCAAATTTGCAAAGAGAAATCGAGGGAAATAGATACAAGATAGATTTGTTTGAGAAAAGATTTAACGTATATGAGAAATACAAGCCATCGGTTTTAACAAAAGATATTATACCTAGCATAAATTCTGATCGTGATAAAAATCAATTAATATCTGATTTGAAATTTGCGAAAGAGGAAGCATCCAAGTGCATATTGGTTTTTAATAAAAAACAAAACAATAGGATTATGTCTCTAACAACAAAAATAGATTGTTTAAATAGTGATTTAAAATTATTAGACGACCTTAAAAATAGACTTGGTAAAATAAAATTAGAAAAAATAGATACGGATTATGATTTAGAATCTTCTATAAAAAATGTTGATATGCTCAATAGTCTTCTAAAGAATGGGGAAGGCAGTTCTAAACTAAATGAATATAAAGATAAAAAAGTATTAAGACTGAGTAATAAAATAAAAGGATATGAATTAGAAATAAAAAAAATAACCTCCGACATTGATATGATAAAGAAGAATTTTAAAGAAAGGTATATTAATATGTGTGATGCTTTCACTGATGCGAACACATATATGGAAGAATCATTATCTATTCCAGAACTAGCATTTGAAGCTGATAAGCCGGGCCTTGTTAAAAGGATTATTTTAAAATTATATGAAAAAATAATATTTATATCATTGAAAAATATACACAACTAGTAACCAATTTTATATTAATGTCTGACTTTTGATCTTACACTGAAAAAATGGGAAATAAGATGTTTTCACTACCGAAGTATATAATTTCATGTTTGGACGGATTTGAAACCAAACATGTAGGATCAGTTGCAATAATTACAGGAGCAGTTTCGTTAATTGCTATCTCAAAGAGCATACTAAACACATGGAGCTTACATCAGCAAGCAAACCTACAGAGGAAAATAGAAAACAGTAGGTATATACTTAATTTATTTAATGTATCAAACAATGCATATAATGAGTTTTTGGCTAATAGTGCTTCAAGTGTTTTAAACAATGATGAAAAGGATTTTCCAATCTATGGGAATAAAGAACTAATTTCTGCTCTGCGTAAAACAGAACAATGTATCTTTATTTTTAACCCTGAAGAAAATAGTCCTCTTCACCTATGTAAGACAGATTTAAAGGGAGCTATAGACTGCTTACTACAAATATTTGCTATAGAAAAAGAAATAGAAGAGGCTGAAAAAGGTGATTTAGAATATAAAGAACCAATTGATAAACTAATACACTTGAAAACTTTACGAGAAGAAATAGAAGAGTATAAAGAAATTTATTATCGGACGGGAGCAGAATATTCCGGCAGTTTTGATTGTGCGATTCAATATATGGAAGAACGTCTTTTTGTCCCACGCATTGATGTTTTTGCAAAAGAGCCTTGGTTGTTTGTGACATGGTATCGATGGGCAAAGACTTTAAAAACTAACCGTCCTGTAATGTTCTGGCTGGGGGCTGTTTGCGTTCTCGCTTTAAGTGTGTTGCTCTGTTGGTAGCTGCATCAAGAAATTAACGATAGGGATTAGTGAGTTGGCGTATAATGTTCATTATGCCAACTACAACAAATGTAGTCACTTTAGATGCTCAATTCAGGCTTAGTGAACGATTCTGTAAGATTACATCTTGTTCATAATCACTTCTTTTTAAGATCGTTCATCAAACGCATTGTCATTCCTAACATGTAGTTGTTCGGGTTATGCAGACAGAAATCCCGTGCATATTCTAAAATGAAATCTGATTTCAAACCGCTACCAACAATCTTACTAAGATCGTGATTCATGGCATTAGCTGTATTAGAACCTGTAATATAACCTGATACGAAATTGAAAATTGCTATCTGTTGAATATATCTATCATTAGAACTTAGGTTAATGATAATCTCACTACAGGGTTCACCTGCATCTAATTGTAAGGCTTGTGCGTGAGCAACTCTTACGAACAACAAAGGAAGTGCTAGGAGTAGGGATTTTTTCACGTCATACGCTTTCTTCATGAGCAATTTGGCTGTTCTAACATGCTCTTATGTTCACGGTCCCACTCAGAAATAAGTGCGAGATACTCCTGAACAGGCAAATGTGAGCGTCTTTCTAAAGATAAAGAACTCTTAGAATTAGGTTCTGTGCGAAAATTGCACTTAGAAAAACCCGCGAGAAACTGCGCTTTTTTGCGTTCTAAGCACTCTCGTAGTTTCTGCGCTCTCGCTTTCATAAGAGCCTTAGCTTCTGTCAGGCTGATTGTCTTCAATGTGTAAAGGTTAGTGCCTCTTACAATTCTGCCTGATTGCTTATGCACTGTTCTTCTTATGAAGCGTTCAACTAGCCCTAACTCATACGCTTTGTTCAAGGCGCTTATAACAGTGCGAACTGAACAACCTGCTTTGATGGCTATTGATGTATGTGAGGGGAATAACCCTTTGTCACCTTCAAACGATTTAAGTGCTGCTAGAACAATATGTTCTTTTCCCGTAAGCAACTTCGCTTGTGTTAGGTTCCATAGTTGGGAAGAAAACGACATAACCAAACTTTCATATGTTTGGCGAGGTTTCCTTCTTTCGTGCTGAATAAGATGCTTGAACCGATTAGGGGAACAGCCTATATTCAGTTTCGGACCCATTGGAACTGGTAATTCCTTTGGATCAAGTCCACCTTCGCCGCCAGCGAAGAGATTTGAAAGGGAGCCGCTGCAAACGGCTCCCTTTCGCATATTCAAAGCATAATGCGTTGAGAATCAGAACATTACAAGCCTCTGTGCGATTCCTCTTTAGAGTCGTTTGAGATTCCTGTAAGTGTGTGAGTGTGAGTTTGCGCTCACCTAACCCTCCAAGTTAGAGAAAAGCCCCATGCGTGTCCTAGCTTCATCTCGGAACACGCATGGGGCTTTTTTTATTAAGCGAGTTCAAACGTAGGTTTGATGCCAAGGGATTTTATAATCCCTATGAGAGTTGAGAGAGTTGGATTTCCCTCAATTGATAAGGCCTTGTGTAGAGTAGAACGAGAAACACCACATTCCTCAGCCATTTGAGGTTTGTTTTTGTTCTCTGCTAGAGCGATTAGTGCGAATGCACGCATAATCACGGACGGATCACCATCAGCAAATGCATCGTTAAGTAACATGACTTGCTCATTGCGATCTTTAAGAAACTCAGTTGAATCAACTGGAATCATCTTGCTCATGGTTTATCACCTTAGTGTGGGACAGTCAGTGAGTTTTCAGAGCAAATGGTCGGAACGGTTAGGAGACGTAAACGGTAAAACCGCCTTGTCGGTGGAGAACGGTTGATTAATATTGCTCGGCTAGTTTCTTAGCTCTCACAATATCAGATTTTTGTGATGATTTATCACCAACACAAAGAAGAATAATGTATTTCTTTCCACGTTGTTTGAGATAAATGCGGTATCCCGCACCTACATCAACTTTCGCTTCCAGAACACCATTTCCAACAGGATCACAGGTTCCCATTAATCCTACCTGAAAACGGGTTTCTCTTCTTCGAATAGCCTTCTGAGCTATTGGGTCGGAGATTGAAGTAACAGTATCTTCGTAAAGTGGCGTTTTCACCACTTCGATCGGTTCGACAATCATACCTACCTATTCACACTGAAAAGATCGAAAAGTGTGCTCACTGCCCTAGAGCACTCGTTCTGTTTATCGAACGCGTTCGATAAAGTCAACCGATTAACCGCCGCTAGTACATATAAAGTGCGCCTTGCAACCCCTTTAAAAATTAAATTTATCCCGAAAACGTGAGTTTTCTGCGGCGTAAGCGGATTTTGGATCGGACGTCAAGAACTTTTTTCATTTTATATATTGTCAAAAAATTATTTTGTGGTACAATTCAAAAATAGAAAGAGCCACTAACACTAGTATCTCTGATCTAAAACAAGTCAGAAAGTCGCTTTTTAGCGCCATTCTAAGGAATAATTATACTAAGAAAGGTAAATTTTAATCATGAATACAAAACTAACCGAATTTGCGAACGAAATTACACAAATTGATGATGCCAATGATTTCATCCTGTTTTTGATCCTAAATTCAGGTCACAATATTGAGACCGATGGCGAATTAACTGCTGACATCTGTTATGCTCATAGCAGCAACATCAATGTAAATGTTCAGTATAATCCTGATTGTCATCATCTTTGTGCTGAAATTTCAGAAATCAAAAATGAAGATGACGCTTCAAAAGCACCACGTACATGGGCTTATAATTCGGAAAAAGATGATAAGTTTTATCTAATTTAAAAACTTAATTATGGACATGTGCTAGTTCATGAAGGACTACGCATGTCTTTTTTATGGAGAATTTTAACAACAGAAGGAATATAAGATGTATAATTTTACTAAAGAAGAACTTATCGACGCTATTACTAAAATTGAAAATCAACATGATTTACTAAATTTTTCTAGTAAGTATAATTCAACAAAAATAAGTATTGAAAAACCTTGTCTTATTTGTGACATCAATTGTTTTGTTGATGGTGAAGAATCATACATCGGAATTTCTATATCAGATGATTGTGAACTAGGGTTTGATATCTGGATTGGTGATCACGAGTATTTCGTGAATGATGAATCACAGTTAGAGAAATTAAACTAATAAAAAAACTTAATTGGTGACGTGTGCTAGTTCATGAAGGACTACGCATGTCTTTTTTATGGAGAATTTTAACAGAAGGATTATTTAAAATGGATACTAAAGCAAAACTAGCATGTATTAAAAAACTAAGAGATAATGGATTTTTAGATTCAGTATCAGAATTGTTCCATAATGGAAAATTCAACTCATATCCAAGAGCTTATGTTAGATGTAAATTGCCAAACGGTGATATATTTGGTGAAATGGATATTAGTTGCATTAAGATAATTGATCCTAGTTTAGATGTTACATATTTCGTTGAAGATATGTATAATATGTATATTAATTTTGATAAAAATAGGAACATCACAAAGGTAATTGGTCATAAATTGTATAAAGATGAGCAAGTTTGTGTTGATGTAGAACAGAATAATATGAAAATATCTTTTCAAGATGAACACTTTATTGAGTTGGATTATCTCAATTTTTATAAAATTACAAACTGTTCTAATAAATCAGTTATAGACTCTGAACTCTTTAGAAGACAATTCAAAACTTTTGATAGGGATGTTGCCTTCATGTTAGAAATGACAGAGTTTTAAACTACTCGCATATTTTGCCTTTCATGGAGAAAGGGTTTCAGGTAAAATGAAGCCTTCGCAAGTGAACAGTTAAGGGGCCAGCGCCGGGATTCGTCCTAGTGTCTGGCCCTTTTTCTTTGGTCAGGCGTTCCAAACATAAGCATATCGCAAGACACTTGAATCAGCTTTTGTCAGAGTAACATCTAAATTGAGATGCTTATTAGCTGATCCAGAGACAAATGACGCGGTACAACTAACAGTCTTACATACCCCATCATCAACAAGCCATTGTAGGGCGCTGTTAGCATAGCTTTCAGCCCTCATTAGGTATTCTTGCGTATTTGAGGTGGGTAAAATGCTTAATTGCCAGAGGTTTGAACCTATTGGGCGTGCATTTTCAGCATCTCCCCACCATCCCCTCTTATCTAATGTATAAGTCCAATCATCATCAGCTACCCTATCAGATAACAAGCTGATTATGACGCTCGTTATTAAATCATCACCAGTTTCAATATCAACAATAGTTTCGGAGTTTATATACTCTAAATCCAAATCTGCTGACTGATTTAGTTCATTATAGCTAAGTTTAAAGTCTGCCATATCTCTTAAATACCTAATATAAAATGATATTTAGGAGATATAAATGAAAATAAAAATACTAAAGGATCAGACAAAATATAAAGCTGGTGACGTTATATCTGTTCCGTTGATGATAGCAAAACTTTTGATATGGGGTGGTTATGCTGAACCTTATACAGAAGTTTAATGATATAACATCAGAAAGTCTTGTTGAGTGTTATTGTCAAGAAGACGAACATATAAGAATTTATGATACTTATGGTAAGGTATCATATTTTGAATATGATGAACTTATATTCCTGTTCAAGAATGAACTCGGATATTTTAGCAAGATGAAATATAAGAATTATGAAATTGAAACTGATGATGGTTATACATTCTTAATATATGACCGTGATGATAACTCATTCTCTTATATAGAAAATGATGTGTTTCAATTTTCATTTATTTTTGAAGATGGTGAAGTATGTCGTCTGTAGTAATAGTTTTGGTGGTATGTAGTATATGGAAGAGTTTTCTAAATTATATAAAAAATTTATACAAATAAGTTCTGTCTGTAATAGGATTGATATTAAGGATTGTGACGGACATTTCTATTATCAACAAGATGGCGTTTTCAGGTGCATATACACTACAAACTTATTAAAGGTTGGTGTTGAGGCAGGTGATAAAGCTATTGTCCAGCGCCAAGATAATTCTTTAGAACTGTTATGGCTGAACGAGCCATCAAAACAGACAATCAGAATCAGTAGCCGCTTAGATAAGCTTGTCATAAGCCAATCTGGCAACTTCACTGAAACTGATTATGGAAAGGGGCAGGTTCAAGAACTCTTGGAAGACCAAGAGTTCTGGTTTTACCTTGCTTTATCTGAAAAGATTACTTTTTAATCAGTATTCTTTCATATTGATATAAATCTTTGTTTCATCATTGTTCACACTGCTGCCAACAATTCCTTGATCAAAATCACACATAACAATATTTCCATTATCATCAATACAAGCCATTTCTCCGGATGTATTAATGTATGAAAAAACTCCACCGCTATAAAAGCACCTTGAACCATCATTATATGATTTGAATACTGATTCAAAATCTTCATCAGAATTAAATTGATACTTAATTCCGTGATGTCTGTTATGCAAATCATAAACAGTAGCACTGTAAACACCATTATAAAAATTATCATATGGTGTATATGCGTTCATTTGAATCATATTTTGATGTCCATCAATTTCATAATGAATTGATGGGAATGTTGCTTGATTAATAAAAGACTCTAGGTTTTGACCAGATTTTTTTACTTTTTGATATTCAGAAGTAAGATTTTGAATATCGTTAATTGCTTGAATGAAACTCATTTTTGTATTCCTTATGTAATTAATAACCTTATAGGACAAATCCTTTAAGATGTCGGGAGGACCATCCTCTCGAACATGGGTATTATATATCAGAACATATTTTATTTTGCAACATATAAATATCATATTAGTAAGATTTTTATATGGGGCTTATATGGGCATTGTTAATGAGATTTTTGGTACGGCTTCTTATAGAGGAATACCGTTTTATGTGAGGAGTATGAGTGTTTCTGGAATGAACAGAAACTCTATCGTTCATGCTTATCCAAATCAGAAAAACCCATACATAGAAGATTTAGGAACAAATATTCAGGTTGTTGAGTTTGATGCTTTTGTAAGCAATGACAACAATCTTTATATGTCACGAGACCTATTAGAAGCTGCTTTGCATATAAAATCGTTAGGTGAATTGATGATTCCGGGCCGAGGAATTTTTAAAGCGGCTTGTTTAAGAGCGGAAATATCAGAAAACATGAGCGAAAAAGGACTTGTCTTAATTCGCCTAGAATTTGTTACCGCAACAATAAAGCCAGAAATGCCAAGCACACCTTTAGGTTTAATTGATACGCAAGGTGATTTGTTAGAAGACGCTTTAGGTGGATTAGGAGATTTAGGATCAGGTTTAGGACCACTAGGATCAACTCTTATTAGTGGCCTTGTATCAACAGCAACATCAGCGGCTGTTTCGTTTGGCGTTTCTGGAATTGACTCTGTTTTTTCAAATTCAACCTGCGGTCGATATGCACAATCAACATCAGCCGCAACAGAAGCAATTACAGGAAGTGTTAGCGGTACAACTGACACGCAAAAACTTTCTAGTGCTAACAAAATAGCAATTTCAACAAATACAAACGCAATAGCGGCATTGAAGGGGTAATATATGGCATCACAAACAGGCTCATTTAAAATTTCAGTAGGTGTTGTTAATTCAGAAGCAATAGCAAAACTAAAAAGTATGAATTCTGAACTGGCAAAAGCACAAGCACCTTTAAAAGCTTATCAAAGAGAACTTAAAAAATTCAATGATTTGTCTGGTCGAACAGCAAGACAGCGCGAATTTTCAAACGCATTAGGCTTAGTGAAATCCAAACTAGGAAGCGTCACTTCTGCTGTTACGGGAGTGATGAAGCCTTTGGCGGCTGTTTTTGGTGTTGGTTCTATTGCTGGGGTTGTGGCGTTGGAACGCTCATTTGCTAATTGGGGCAATGAGATACGCAACACATCAGCCCTCTTAGGAATAACAGCTACACAAGCCATAAAGCTGAAAAACGTAGGGAATTTGATGGGCATTGGCGATCAGGCCAATCAGATGAAAAGCTTCCAAGATGCTCAAACTTCCATAGGAGCCGGACAGGACGCATCAGGAGCGTTAGCGGATAGAATCTTAGGGATTGATCCTAAGATGGATTTTGAACAAGCCTCTATGACTGCATTGAAGCGTGTGAACGCTCTTATGAAGCAAGGCAAAATCAACGCATCCGCAGGAAGGCGTTTGCTTAGTTCTGCTGGATTAGATGAAAACTTGCTTGGACAGGACCCAGACCGCCTAGCAAAAGCTTATAAGAATGCTGCTGATGCCGCTAAACAGATGGCACCTTATGTAAAAGAAGCTGGATCACTCAAAGATAAGTTTAGTGAGGCGGGGGTTCAGGTTGACGTTCTTAAAACACGTCTTGCCGCTGCTTTAGAACCTGTTATCGGACCAATATTAGATAAGTTCATTGCTTGGTCTAAAGATAATAAAGCAGTTACGGAAACAATGGATCAGATAACAACTGCTGCTAAATCCGTTGGTAAATGGATTTCTGGTATTAGCTTAGATAAAATCAATGAGGACTTTAGAACGGCAAAAACAGTAATTGAAGGTGTTATTGTTGTTTTTGGTGTTCTAAAGGCAATTCAAATAGGTTCTTGGGTTACAAGTATTGTTGGTGGTCTTCTAAAGGTTACAAAGGCTTTTTCTGGGGTTAGCGAGGCTGCTACGGCTGTTGAGGCTGCTGGCGGGGCGGGAGCAGGCGTTGTTGGTGCTGGTGCCGTTGCGGCTGGTGCTGCTGGTTATACTGCTTACAAGACGTACCAAACATACCAAAATCATTTCACTGATTCAGGTCATTTAAATGACCTTAAAAACAAAATGAAAGATTCTAATTATAATGGTTCAAGATTTGGAACCTTGGAGCAAAATCAAAGAACTTTAGATGGTATGAATTATCTTAAAGCTAAGGGTTATTCTGATGTTCAGGCTGCGGCTGTTCTTGGCGCATTTAAAACTGAATCAGGACTTAATGAGAAATCTATAGGTGATGGTGGTCATGCTTTAGGCATAATGCAAGCTCATGAAAATAGACAGGCGCTTATTAAGAATCATTTTGGTAAAAAACTAGAAAATATGAATTTTCATGAACAGTTGGATGCTGCTGATTGGGAACTTCATAACAATGAGAATGGTGCAGGTAATCAATTAAGAAAATCAAAGGATGCTAAATCAGCAACTATAGCAATGCTTAACTATGAGCGTCCGAAAGAATGGCTTGACGCTAAAAAAGCTGGAATGGCTGATCAATCAAAAGAGCTTTCAAACAGATTTGCTAATACTCTTACCGCTGAAAAAATTGGCGGAAATGTTTCATCTCAACAAATACAACATGAAATATCAGGCAACATAGGACTTGATGTTACGCTTAATAAGCATGGTGGCTTTGAATCAGCAAAAGTGACTCATAATACAACACCATTAAACCCTAACCTGATAAATGTTAAATCACAAACGAAATCAGGATTTAAAGCAACTCATTAATAGGTAAAAATATGGATTTAAACACAATCTTCGAAAATATATCAAATGTATATCCTGATCCTATCCAAAGAATATCAATTTTACAAAAGATGTTCTCTACATGTGGATATGATTCTTCAACTCAATCTCTTACGGCAACTGACGATGATCAGTCTAATAGCGTACTAAGAATATATATTCTTGCGTATATAGCAAATACAATACCATACATAACATTTACATCATCATCAGACGCTCTTATTTTGGTATCTCAATTGAAACCATTGTTTGAAGCGTCATTCAATGATCAGTTATTGAATAGCGATATTTTTAGCTGGTTGAATAGAATATATCAGAAATCAATTGCTGATATCAGTTCAAGAGGATCACAACTCCCTCAAATAAACTCATTCTATTCTGATATGATGCCTTTGCCGGTTATTGCTCAATATCTATACCAAGACGGATCAAGAACGTCTGAAATCTTACTAAGAAACAATGATATGGACCATCCATTGTTCTGTAATGGAATGTTGGAGGTTTTGGCCCAATGAAGAAAATACAAACGTCATCAGGTGAGCGATTTAAAAAAGAGAATATGCGAGCGGCAAAAGAGCGTTCTGTTTCATATGATTCTAAATGGGCTGAGTTCTCGAAAAACTATAGGGCAGCAAATCCATTTTGTGTTGAGTGTCTTGAGTATGGTGATTTCAATACATCAAAAACACATGTTGATCATATTGTCCCTTTAGAAAAGAGTCCTGAATTAAAATATGATTTGAAAAATTTAAGAACGCTTTGCTCACACCATCATGGAGTTGTAACGCGGAACTTCTTGAATACTGGCATCAATGAAATGACGGATAAGCAGAAAGAGGACGAGGCTAAAAGACGAAAAAAACCAGAGATTTAATTGTCTCTGGTTTTTTTACGATGTGAAATTATGAAATCAGATAAGATTTCAATATTATAGTTCAACATTTCCTCTGGTCCTTTATATATTTAACTAGGAAATGTTATTGTTATCTTTTCGTCTTTTATCTCAACATCCCTATCTGATAGGTCACTAAACCTGTTAAGAATGTCTTGCTTGCTTAATGCCATAATAAACTCCCATTACTAATGTGAAAAGTGCTGCTGAATATGGATTTATGATCCATAGAATTATGTAAAATAATAACATCAATATGTTTAATATCATTCTTTTTATATTATCTCCTTT
>NZ_JBDIWH010000007.1:0-15914 GCF_039638275.1 Gluconobacter sp. OJB
CGCGAAACTCAAAGACTGGCGACGTATTGCGACCAGATACGACCGATGCGCTCATATCTTCATGTCCGCAATCCATATCGCAGCAACCTTCATCTTCTATCTTAAAGAATGAGTCCTGAGCCTAGCAGATGGACGGTTGTTCCGGCTGTCGCCCGTTTCAGACGCCCTTGCGCCTGGTCCGGGGTCATCCCCCAGGCTTCATGGTTACCGGCGACGAACACAGCCGGACGGCCACCTGCCAGACGGTTGAGCGTTGCCACGGCTTTTTCCGGTTCGCCCCGCCAGAGATCGCCTGCCGCTACCAGCACATCGAACTCCGGGCGGACCGGATCATAGCCATCCGGAAACGGTACAGCTTCAAGATGGAGATCAGACAGAACCCACAGACGGGTCACAGCTCTGGCCCATGTCTGTTCAGAGTTACTGACCCTGTCCCATTTTGGCTGTGTCAGACATCTTGTCCGTCCCCCACTGGCTCACATCATGGGCTACTTTTCTAGTCTAGGCGGCAGTGTCATGCGCTGCGTCTTTCGTCCCCGCTTTTGTGGCATCCCATCCTTTGACGCTTTCCTTCTTGGTCCAGCGGGTTCAGAGTCATCCTGACGCACGGAGGTCCAGGACTGACGGACGCTGCGGCACAGATCGGTTTTGCAGGCTTTTTCAGAGGGCTCAGCCGCCAGAACGGCAGGAGACAGGATCAGACCCGCCAGGAGCATGGCAGATGAGGCGCGGAACCGGATTGACATCACGAAACTCCCTGATTGTCAAAGACATCAGAGTGACACTCTGCAATGTTTTGGACAAGGGCTACTTCAGATCCGGCTGGTAAAGCGGTCTCCGGCTTCAACAAGTCGAACGGGAATGTCGACATCACGCTGATAGATGTCGGAGCGAAGAAAACGAACTTCCTCTTCGACTGCTTCAGGCGATCTGTCGATGAACCAAGCTTTGGGTCGGCCGTCAGAACCATCATTCCAGCGGTAATCACGGGCCTTGAGCGTGTTTTTGAGCCCAAAGGGCGCATATTCGGCCCACAGACGCGTCCAGACCATTTTGGCCCGCTCCCAGCAGGAGAGAGGGCGGAATGGTTCTTCGGGAAGTCTGTATGGCCCAGAAGGGTGATGGCAGCCTGACAGTCATCCACCGCCCGATGCCCGTCAAAGAAAAATCCGGCCTGAAGACCCAGACGCCCCAGTTTGCGTTCTTCAAAGCCTGCTTGGTCCCAGGGGTTGTTCATAAAGGCTAGGCAGAAGCATTCGAGAAAAGGACGATCAAACGTTGCGTTATGAGCAATCATTAGACTGGCATCCGGGGTGAAGGCCGCCACCTCGTCGGGTGAGACGGTTTGTCCAGCCAGTCGTTTGGGTGTCAGTTCTGTCAGATCCTGAACAAAGGCAGGCACTGGAATGAAAGGTTTCCGCAGTTGGCTGAAAGCTGGCAGGGTCCCAAGAAGAAGACCATCGATGCGGTAAATGAACGGGATCATACCGATTTCGATGATTTCGTCCTGGTGGGGGTCAAGGCCGGTGGTCTTAAGATTCACGAACAGACCTGTGCGCAGTCCCTTTCCTTCGGGTTTATGGCTTAGAACAGAAGGACGCATGCGTCTTAGCACTCGGTAATCTTCTGAAGCTTCTAAGCGATCAGCTAGGGCCTCTAGAGTACGGTCAAGAGGAAGAGAGTTGTCCACAGGTATTCGGGTTTCAAATAGTTTTAAATGTTTTAAAGAGTTTTAGGAAAAAAAAGTTCGATTTTATTGTTTTTTATCAATACTTTGCGAAGAAAGACGGTTCCTAAAAGACGGAGTTTGGTTCCTAAAAGACGGAAACGGGTTCCTAAAAGACGGAGTTTGGTTCCTAAAAGACGGAATTTTCACAGGAGAGCGGGGCAGATTAAGGTTTCCCACCTTAAAGCCGCTGCTTCTCCGTCTATTAGGAACCCAAAGAAGAATGCTGCTTCTCTGAACGGTACCTCATGATTAAAAGCGGTCCCTCTCGCCCACTTTCTTCGTAAAGATCATATTCAGGCAAGTCGTTCCGTTTAACAAACTCTCTAAGTTCGTATGAACATCTTTTAAAAGTTCCTTGGCTACCACTACGTTCATAAATTAATCGGAATGACCATTTGGCTTCATTCTTCCCAGCTGCCACTCTTGCCAATCTATACAAAAATCTTCCGAGACCAGGTTTTAAAAGAAAATAATCTGGATGGACGGTAAGAACTTCAGGATTTTCTGACTCTACTACTGCCGAATATAGCCAGTTAGGAAGCTCTATCTCTACAGCCATTACACGCCCAGTATCTGCATATGATATGGTCTTGTAATCGTTTATTAAACCAGATCCTGTAGTTTCTCGGATTGTTCGGCCACCCCTAGTTTTCTTTTCGCCACGGACTATTTCAAGAGACGTTTGTTTAAGGCGCCGCAAAGCTGATTCAACTGCTTCATATTGCCTACCGCCATCAGATTGGCGACAAAATTTTAATATATCGGATACCTGAGGAGAAAAAATTCGCCCAGGCTTCTCTCCTAGTCCAGACCGATATTTGTTCATTGCTTCGGTTAAATATGAAATACCCATCAAAATTATATCATAGTCCCAAATAGACGCCATGCCATCAGGGCCACTAGTTATACGTACATAACCATCAGGGAGATGATGTATCATTACATCATTTGCGCGTTTGTCTTTTTTAGATAGACGAAATACTGCGACATCCATAACACCGCGGTTATCTTTTGTCGCAAGATCGTATAATCCGGGAACAAAAAAATCCCCTTGCTCTTGGGCTGAGGGAGCAGAACGAAAAGTTTTGCTAGAAGGGTCTTTTTTAATATCCATAAAATATTCTTTCCATCCTAATTGGATATTAATATCATTTAAAAACATCTCCTTCTAGGGCTCTATAAATAGCCATATTTATAATTCCTGCACGGGCCTGCCCGGTTCTTTTAGCAATTTCGTCAACGCGCTTCAGTAGTTCTGGAGCAATCGTCAGACTGATTTGTCGCTTATGTCCTTTAGGTATGCCCTTGTTGTATGCTTCTGGAGTTGAATGTGTGAAAATCCCACCGTCCGGTGCGCCCGCAATGAATGCGTCTTCTACCGAAGGTGGCGTAGGTCTCTGGGGTCTTTTTAAGATAGCCATAATAATATCCTTATGATTCGTTTTTAATATTAAAAACGCAATCAATTAATTTTGAAAGCTCTTTGCAGGCCTTTGCGTCTTTTACGGGCATCTCTGAAACAGATAATCCTGCCCCACTAGCGTTACTGAATGCTTTTCGGCGGCGGATAGGCATATCTAAATATCGAAACTGCTTCACTTCTGACACAGCAGATGCCGCTTCTGAATTATCCGATGAATATAATCCCGGATCTGCTTGGTTCATAACAGCAAAGCAGTTTAAGCCGTCTCGGACGCTGCGTGCCTCATCAATTAGCTTAGCCATATCATCGAGAGCCCATACATCGTATGAGCGTGGGGCGAATGGAACTAATAAAACATCCGATAAAATTAATGAGGCGCGTAGAGCTGTAGAATCTCTGCCTCCTGCATCTATAATGATATCATCCCATTTGTTCTTCTGCTGTTGAATTTGTCCTCGTAAAGTAGGACCGTCTGAATATTGTGCGCAGGCAATTCCAGGTTCCTGATTTGCTTCTGTGCGAATGGAAATTGCCGAGGCTGCTGTTCCTTGACGATCTCCATCGATCAACCAAACATCTCGTCCTTGAAGCGCTCTGAAAATAGCGATTTGAACTGCAAGGGTGGTTTTCCCTACGCCGCCTTTCGTATTGCCAACAGTGAGAATCATAAGACCTTCCTTTAAGGTTCTTTTAATATTAAAAGAACCTGTTATAAACATTCAAAATGGTTTCTGAAAATATGTTTTAGATTGACCACATTTTCCTGGCAATAGTCTGCTCCTCGTCGCCGGAGGCGTTGGCATAGATGGCGGTGGTGGAAAGCTGAGCATGGCCGAGCCATTTCTGCACGAGATTGAGCGGAATGCCGGTGGAGACGGCCGCCACGCCAAAGGCATGGCGTAGGCCCTTGGGGGACGCGGCCGGTCCGGACAGATCAGCCTCATCCATGACCCGATGCACCATCCGCCAGCCGGTCATGCGGGCCACCGGCCACAGACGCAGGGAGCGGCCCCGGTCCCGACGCGCCTGCGCTTCGCGGACGCCGTGTACCAGATCAAGCGCCTCGAGCAGGGCAGGCGGGACGGGCACGGCCCGGTAAATCCCGTCCTGCCGCTTCTTCAGACTTTCGAACACCAGCACGCCGCCGACAAGATCAACCCGGTCGGCGGTCAGGGCCAGGGCCTCGGACAGCCGGCAGCCCGACCAGGCCAGGGTCATGGCAAGGGTGCGGACATCGCGCGGTGCCCGCTCGGCCACTTTCAGGAAAGCGGTGCGCTCGGAGACGGTCAGATATTTCCGCGCCCCAGAAGGATCAAACAGCTGCATCCCCGCCTGGGGCGTCACGCCGCCGCCAGACGGACCCTTCCTGTCAAATCCCCGAGGCGCAGGAGCCTGAGGCTCCTGCCGGGAGCGCGAGGGCAGCGCCCTCGTTTTCACCGTCACATCGCTTGCTGTCATCCGTCCATGTCCTCTCGATAGCCTCGACGCTGTTTCACCCGCACCCAACGGACCAGCTCTTTCTGAGCGGCAACCGGATCGCCGAAACGCTCCCGCCGCTCCTGACCGGTGGTCCCCAGACGCCCCCAGGAGCGGACAAGGACAGTGCCGCCAAAGAGATCATCCTGCAGGGTCAGACGGTAGAACCGCCAGCAGTTGGTCGCCGGATCAATCCGCTGCAGACGGGCGCTCTCGGGAAAGAGGCTGAACTGGCGGGGCGGGGCCGTTTGCGGAGCTTTGGGCATTAGATCCCGAAAAGTGTAACAGGTCCGGATCCGAACCGTCAGGGGCTTTTTCTCCAGGGATACGGATTTTCGGGGCTTTTCCGCAGATCGTGAGAGCGGGACGGGAAGGAGCAGTGTCCTCAGGCATGGGACCGGAAGGCACAGGGTGTTACACTATAGGTAATAGTGTACCCTCCCAACCCTCCCTGCGGGAGGCTTCGGTAACCTACACTCATATAGCGTAACACCATGCCCCTTCTTGTTTCTCGAGAAGATCAGCTCAATCACTTAGCGATTCTAGGCGGTGCTACTTGCGCCTGGTTTTCAGCGCGGAGCAAATGTCATCTGTAGAACCATCCATTGATCCAAAAAACAGGCACCAAAGGATTTTATTTAATGTATATTTGAACTATCTATAGTATAAATTTAGATATAATTAAATTATCTAAATATTTTTAATTAAAAAATTCCTACAATTAGGGTGATATGGTATTATGGGAAATATTTTATTTATAGTTTTCACATTTATTTTTATTTATAGTAATGCATTGGCGTCAAAAACTACATTTTATCGTCAAATCTCTAATAGTTACATAGATAAAAGGATTGATATTAATGCAGAAATTATCAATGGCATTCCTATATCACAAGCCGTGCAATCCTGTCAGACAGACGGCGCAACCACCTACTACGGAGCAGAAAACTCCGCATCCCAAATGGGAGTCGCCTCCAACACGCAGAACCTCCGGGCGACAGGAAACGTACTTCCATATCTGAACGTCCTGTCTCTGGCTGCGGGTATCCAGAATATGGGTAGTGGGCAGAGCGCTGTGGACGGACCTGTCGGACTTGCGGGGATGCAGGCTGTTGTTTCCGCTATTAGATCAGACGGTATAGGCGAGGAATGGTATACCAAGTACCTCACTCCTAACGTTGCAGCGAGTGAGTTGAATGGCGCGTTCACTGATACTTCCGGAAACCCTGTAGACGATGCGGCTGTGTTCAACAGCACGGGATTCAAGCCGTCTGTGATGATGTTGAATGTTTCGGAACATTCCACCACAACGTCACAGATCTCGGACGCTGACGTTACAGCTTTTAAGGCTGCGCTGGCTGATGTGCCGACGAAAGTTACAAGTGTGAAATACGTCTGGCCGTTCATTGCAGAGGCCCCGAGTGACACCCGTGACTTCACCACGGATGATTACTACGCCAATTCGCGGGCAATCATTCAGGCCGGAGGTGGTGTGGGAATTGATATTCCGGCTGGCCTGTATGTGTTGAATGGTGAAAGCTCGCTCGCACCGAACATCAACACCATCAAATACGCTAACGCAAACGGGCTCCGCTCTATCGTCCTTCTGTCTCCTTATGGTGTTGGGGAAGGTGATGATTACGATGGACAAGTCTTTCCACAGTGGCGACACGACAGCCACTTTCTGGATCATGTTCGGATGTTAGTGGGCTGGCTAAAAGAAAACGATGCGCTCCCGGCGGCCTGGGCTGTGGTGAGCTACAGTCCGACACAGTATTGGGACCCGGTAGGGAAAACGCTGTCAGGCTCCAAAGATGCGACCCATACCGTTCTGGTTACGGCCAATACGATGGGAAATGACACCGACAGCACAGACCAGAGCGTTGCCTATGTAGCGCGATGGGTCGCAGAAAATGCACCTACGTCGCTCACAGTGAAAATGCCGACCGGGGTCCTGAACCAGGGGAGTGCAGCCATCTGTGCTGCAACAACTCTTGCAGGAAACTTTGCACGCAAGCCCTCTCTGGGCGCCAACATGATTGGTCTTGGCTCACTGGCCTGGCAGGACAGTAATAAAACGGCCCTGAGTTATCCCGCGATTGATGGTGCGCAGTTTTCGGGCTCGTTCAATCTCCTGACTGGCACAGTTCTAGCATGGGGCATCGGTGAGGCGACCACGACTGCAAACTATGTCTATCAGAAATATGACAAGGCGACGCAGACGCTTCAGGTGCAGGGAAACCACTCCATTACGGGTCCGGAAACCATCATGGGAAACCTGTTCCTGAAGGGTCAGAATGCCGTTTTGTCGAGAACGAATATCCTTATGAATGGCGGGGGGGTAGCGTTCGGGCTCCCCAATCAGACTAAAAAAGTATGGATAACGAATGATGGAGCCGGTGGACTAATACTTGGAAAGGGACTTCGTTCTTATGCTGAAGGATTCGTAGGATTGAATAATATGACGAAAGAAAATATTTTGTCTTATGCTTATCCTAAAGAAGGAATGATCGTGAATGATAGCGATGAACATATGCCTGTAATTTACGAAAATGGGCATTGGCATCTTATTCATCTTGGACGCATTCTCCAATAATTAGAAATTAGGCGGCGTGGACGAATTAGTTGACGCAGCGCGAAGGGGGTGATTCAAGGCTTCCTTTTGGAGGCGGGTTGAGCCGAGGTGATGTGACGGATCAGGAATGGGCGATGATTGGTCCGCTTCTGCCGCCTGAGCGCGGACGTTGGGCTCGACCAGCCGAAGACAACCGCCTGTTTCTCAATGGTATGCTGCATGTCCTGCACACTGGATGCCCCTGGCGGGACATGCATGAGCGCTACGGCAAGTGGAACTCGGTTTATGTCAGGTTTCGCTGTTGGGCTGAACAGGGCGTGTGGCATGCCCTGCTGCAAACCCTGGTAGATCTGGGGCTGACCGATAACTGGCAGCATATGGTCGACAGTACCGTGGTTCGTGCCCATTCACAGGCTACGGGCGCAAAAGGAGGGCTCATCCGGAGGCTTTACGAGCACGTGGAGGGATCGAAGAAGCGTTGATGGATTTGCGTGGCTCGTGATTTCTGAGTTTTGGGGTGCTTATTTATGGTTGCTGTGATGGTTTCTGATCTGCGCTTTGAGCAGATCAGGAGTTATCCTCTGCTGGATTGCTACGCAGCGGTGCTGATCCGTTCCGGGAAGAGGAAGCGGCGTATGTTGTAGATGATATTGGCCAAGCCGATCCTCATGCTGGCCTGATGCCCTCGATCCGGACGAACAGCCTCATCTGCGATTTCTGATCGGCAAAGACATGCTTGACGCGGGATCGGATCGCCGACTTCCTTGTGTTGGACCGCTGGATATGCCGGGACATGGGCTTGAGATGCCGCTTTTTGCGATGAACCTTTGAGACAAACCCTGCTTTTCCATGAAGTCTTCATTGGCTTTTGAGCGATAGGCCGTGTCAGCCCAAACGGTTGAGGCCGTATTGGTTTTATCCAGCAGGCCCTCGCGCAGCCTGGCGCCATCACTGGCGGCGGCATGCGTCGTTTTCCATTTGCGGATGAACCGGAACTTCCGGTCGATGGAGACATGGGATTTGTAGCCAAAGAACGGAATGGCCAGATCCGTGGATGAGATCGTCCCGTCATCCTGCCGCTTCGCCTTCATGAACTTCAGTGTCCATCGTGCATGCCTGTCTTTGTGGGATAGTCTTGCCGGCTTGTCTTTCCAGACTTCAGGAATGCGTCCTGCGCGGAGATCAGCCTTCTCCCCGTTGGTATTGCGCTGTTTTGGAACTGCCACGAGTGTGGCACCCAAGATCTGGCCGGACATCGGCAGATAGCCTGCGGCCCGCAGTGTCGCGTCAAAGCACTTGAACAGTTCCTCAATCGCTCCCGCCTGTGTCAGACGCTCGCGAAACAGCCAGGCCGTTTTAACATCGTGCACCCGATCCGATAACGCTAGGCCGAGGAAGCGCATGAACGGCAGACGGTCGTTGATCAGATACTCCGTCCGCTCATCGGAGAGGTTGTTCAATGTCCAGATCACCAGGGTCTTGAACATCAGCACCAGATCAAACGAAGGGCGCCCGCCTTTGCTCCCGTCCGAATACACCAGAGACCTGTTCAAATCAACGCGGAAGAAATGGAACCACAGTTCGGGAAAACGCTTCGAGCTGATCGCCAAGCCCACTCAATCGCGCGAGCCGGTCGTCAACATCAAAGAAACCAGACTGCTTCATGAGCCATCCTTCGTCGTATGATGAACGATGGAATCACAGACCGGGCCTTAAAACCAGAGAGTTTTTCGATCTCTCCACGGGGCGTAGGTTTCCACTAGAAAAACTATTAAAGTTGTATGATAATAGTGAAATTATAAACTTTGGACAAATAGAGGAAAAAATGTCAGAATTCTACAAATATAAATACTCTATTATGACATGCTGCCGTTGGGAGTATAATAACATATCAGAATGGATATCATACTATAAAAAATTGGGTTTCGACCATATTTATATATACTGCAATGATGATGATCCAAGAGATTTATATACAAACTGTATTCCATTTATTTCTGAAGAAAATAAATATATAACTTTTGTTAATTACACAGAAGTAGGGAATCAAATTGGAATGATATTTGATTTTCTAAGAAGGTTTAAAGACCAAACTGAATGGATTACCTTTTTAGATATTGATGAATTTTTGTTACTTAGGAATATAGACAATGTAAAATATTTCATGTCTGATTTTCAAGACTATGATGCTGTTTATTTCAATTGGTCGATGTTTGGAACAAATTCTTTTGAAAAAAGGCCTGAGGGAAGCGTACTTCTAAATTATTGTTACAGAGAAGAAGCGCTGCATCCTTTAACAAAAGTAATATCAAAAACTAAAATATATTCAGATAATTGGATTAAAAATAATCCAAACGACTCCATCCATCATGGAATAAGTAATTATTTGAATAAGTTTAAGTGCGTTAATGTTATTGGAGAAAGTATAAATGATATAACCGGTAATAATTTCGACAACTTTATTGAAAATCAATCTAAGTACTTATTGAATAATTCGAATCGCATACGGTCTACTGCGGTAGTTAATCATTATTTTATGAAGTCAAATGAAGATTTTATTCGGCGTTGGCAACGAAGTGTAAGTAAAACTTTCTCTGGTCAAAAGATTTGGAAAGAAGCATTTGATACAGGAGGATATAAAAACATAATTAAATTATCCAATGTAAAAGATACTTATCTACGCGATTTCTGGAGAAAAAGAACAAATGATGCATTCTATATTACTGTAGGAAATAAAAATATCGTTATTTCTAGGGGTAAAAAGTGTACTCAAAGCTCCATATCAGAATGGTCCAAAGGTCTTTCTCTAGAAGAAGATGCTACGTTCTTAGTGGAAGACACAAAAGACGACATTTCATATAGTAATCATACTTCTCTTGAAGATAACCCTTGGTGGGTAATAGACCTTGAATCAATAAAAGAAATAAAGGAGATAAAAATATATAATAGAAATGATTCAAACTCAGAGAGGATAAAAAATATATCTATTTATTTTTCAAATTTTGGCGATGATTGGAATAATAAGATTTCTATATGTGACATAAACTGGGGTGATGAAAATACATTATCAGTTAAAATTAATGAAAATCCAATAGACGCAAGATTTATAAAAATAGAGGTCGTCGGTAGGAATTTTCTTCACTTCAGAAAAATAGAAATATATTAACAAAATTCATATATCATCTATATATATATGAATTTATATTTATTGTTTTTTAGAAATTTATGAATAAGCGTTTCGCCGTAGCATGAGGTTTCCCGGATTAATATGGATCATGGCCACTGCGACGTCGATCCGCTGTTCGTAGTCCTTATATTAACGCCCGTGGATAAAGCTGATCCAAAGGCAGGACTGGGCGGTCTTGTCGTATCGGGGGGCGACACGCCGCCAGTTTTTGAGCCTGTTGAACATACGCTCGATACGCTTTCTCAGCTTGTAGGCATGACGATCGTGGCTGGCGGAGTTTCCGCCTCTCACGTTTGGCCGGGATCACCGGACAGGCACCCGCGTAGGTGATGTCGGACCGGATCTGGTCGGCGTCGTAGCCACGATCCGCCAGAAGCTTGTCGAGACGACCGCCGATGGCTTGGAACAATGACCCAAAGCCCTGTTGATCGTGAACTTGTCCGGGCGTCAGGACGAAGGCAAGCGGGAGGCCGCGTACGTCGCAGTGGGAATAGAGTTTGGTTGTGAACCCTCCCCGTGATCGGCCAAGCGCCTCGGCCGGGTCAGCATTTTTTTTATGCCTGCGGCGCAATGATGAGCCCTCACGACCGGGCTGTCGATCATGTCGGCCAACCAGTTCCGCCACTGCGCCCCCGTGCGGGCCATCCACATCATGCCATCGAAGAACTGACGGTTATCTCCAGCAGGACGGCAACCGCGTCCCATCTCAGACGGCAGAAGAGGATCGATCAGCGCCCATTCCGCATCCGTCGCCCCGATCGTCTCGTCCAAAGCCATCTCCAAATGGCAGCATTGAATCAATCTCGTACACCCCCGTCAAGCTTTATCCACGAGCGATATGAGACGTCAGCAGATTATCCAGCCGAATCTCCGTTTAATAACCCATCGACGTGGCAGGCATTCACTCTCCCCCCTTTGCTGTGTTTAACCACCGGATGATCTCGACTGTTAAGTTCAAAAAAGCGGCTTTATCCATCAAAAGGAGGGTTCGAAAACCCCTTTGGTTTTGGGCCCCTGTGTGTGATTCCGTTCATCATACGACGAAGGATGGAATCACAGACCGGGCCTCAAAACCAGAGAGTTTTTCGATCTCTCCACGGGGCGTAGATCATTCGCCATAAACGTGAACTTTCTTCAAATGAAGACAGTCATCATTGGGAGTTGTAATTTTAACAAATCTTGCAGAAACGTTAGGGTATAAATGAATGGTTAAATGATTATTATAGCTTCCTCCAAATGAGTTATTTTCTACATGCACCAAGTGCCAACTGATTTTTTTTTCAGATCCATAGACATAAAGAGGTATACATCTATTTCTTACGAGATCATTACAGTCTCTATTGTAAATATCAATTCTACATATCTTATAGACTTTCTCCAAATCAATTTCTAACCAAGGGGAAACTTCTCTACTGGTATGAAATGAATATCTCTCCACAGCGCTCGAATCGACCGTTTTTTTTGCAAAATCTTCTTCTTCATGTTTAACGTCATATTCGGAAGTAGAGCTAATCATTGCTATTTTATTTAATGATATAACTTTTTTGTCTTCATTTTTTGGATGATCTGGGATCTTTCCCTCCCACATTCCTCGTCTTAAAAAATGATCCTTGGAATCCTGATAAAATCCTCTAGCTATGTCTATAGATGCATCAAGGTATCGGCTTAGATACCAAGTATCATTCACATAGGTATCATCATTATTTTCTTTAAAAGAAAGAAATCTTGACTTAACAGATTTCAAGGCTTCTCCTGAAATCTTAAAAGATCTTATTGATATTTCTTCAGAGATCGAGCGCATTTTTGCTTCGGAAATGCCTCCTATAAAAGGAAGCAAATAAAATACGAATCTTGAATCATCAATAGGCAATAAATCTATTGCCCCATGAGAAGCTGGGAAATTATAAAATCCATACACAGGTAGTATTATTTTTGAACACTCTGACAGCCAATTAGCAAGAAATGAAAACGTGCTTATAGCAACCAATGAATTCTTTGAACTTCGCAAAACTTCGAAATCAAATAGTGGGGATACATGGTTAATATAACGAGCATAAGGAAAATTTTCCTTGAGTTCATCACAGTAAGCATTATCTTCGATCTGTCCTACGAAAATTGGCTCTAATTTTGTTTCTCTGACAATTTTTTTAATAAATTCCACCGGTAAAATTGGATATTGCCATAACCCTTGCAGCAATTCTTTGGTTCTAATATTTATTAGAATTTCGTTTTCGGAAAAAACTATGTTGGTTTTTTCCTTGTTTGCAAATTTTTGGCTCCAGAATTTAGGGTCTCCGAAAAGGAAAATTTTCTGTAAATAACCTGTAAAGTATACTATATCTGGTTTTACTTCTTTTATATTTTCAATAACTTCATCAGCACCTTTGAAATAATCATCTATTTCTAAAATACTTAAACTTTCTAAGTCTTTTCCATCTAAATCCTTATATTCTATCCCCCATTCCGGAAGATAAACATTTGCAAGACGAGATCCAGGAAAAATATCTATAAAATATGATGCAGACATATATTGCATCATCCGATTACCTAGGTTTCCGAGATTGCTAACACGAAATATCATTGAAATCCCTCAACTCTAAATCTTTGTTTTTCAATCTGATATTACCTTTCAAGGTAATGTGCAAATAATCCTCTGGGGAATGGTATTCACGATGCGACTGAGACCATTCCGGATGAGCCCTCCTTTTGCGCCCGTAGCCTGTGAATGGGCACGAACCACGGTACTGTCGACCATATGCTGCCAGTTATCGGTCAGCCCCAGATCTACCAGGGTTTGCAGCAGGGCATGCCACACGCCCTGTTCAGCCCAACAGCGAAACCTGACATAAACCGAGTTCCACTTGCCGTAGCGCTCATGCATGTCCCGCCAGGGGCATCCAGTGTGCAGGACATGCAGCATACCATTGAGAAACAGGCGGTTGTCTTCGGCTGGTCGAGCCCAACGTCCGCGCTCAGGCGGCAGAAGCGGACCAATCATCGCCCATTCCTGATCCGTCACATCACCTCGTGCCATACCTGTTCTCTGCGCCAGTTATTATCCCACAGCCACAAAGTGAATCAGATCTCAGACAGATCGTATAGACCTTTTATCAACGTGACCTAAAGGCGGTATGAATACCAAGTTGCATGCGGTTACCGATCAGAACGGACGACCGCTGAGCTTTTTCATGACAGCAGGACAGATCAGTGATTACACCGGTGCCTCTACTCTGCTGGACAGTCTTCCTGTTGCAAAATAGGAACTGGGACCGGGGTTGATGACGCCGACTGGTTTAAGGATGCCTTGGAAAAGAGAGAGAGGGATAAAGCCCTGCATTCCAGGACGGAAATCTCGCGGAAAACCTCTCAAATACGACAGGCGGAAATATAAACGCCGCAACCGCATCGAGATCATGTTCGGAAGGCTCAAGGGCTGGTGGCAGATCGCAACCCGCTACGACAGATGCCCGAATGCCTTCTTCTCAGCCATCTGTCTCGCCACTACCGTCATATTCTGGCTATGAGTCCTGAGCCTATTTCCTAAATTATAAGTATTAATGAAAAATAAATATAGCCTGTCAGGTCGTAACGATAACTGTATCAAAGTTTAGGAGCCCATAACCTTCTATGTGTATTTTTACAAATCTTATTTTTTCCAATACCTCAATTTTAATATTCCATAGCTTAACATCTGAATCATTGTAAAAAACCGTTTTCATGTTTTCTTTTATTTCACCAACGCTTATTTTTAAATTTCTTGTTCTTGATCCATCTAGCTCTGGCCTATCAAAAAAATATATGTTTCGGACAAATTTACTCTCACCAATATCAAGCATCCACCAAGGATTTTCCTGAGAATCTGTGTGTATTGAGTGACCATATCTAGGGAAAATATTTAGGGCTCTGCTTGATTCATCTTGAGAGTATGAATATGAACATGTTGAACTCTGAGAACACGTTTTTCCTATAGAAATTATATTTTCATTTATATGAGGAAGAGAATTTTCCTTAAAAATATTTCTGTAGTCTTCTAAAATGATTTTTTTATCAAAAGAATCATCTACATTATTATAAAATACAGAGAATAGCATTTGATTTTTTGATTTTTTGATTTTTTCGTATAGTCTGTCGTAATCTTCTCGGACTGAAGGAAAGTTTGTTTTTACAAATTTTTCAGCATTTGATACGGGATGAACGAATGTTTTTTCTTTAGATGCCTCTCTAGCATAATCTATTAATGATCCCTTATTCCAATCATAGTGGTCTAAGTTATCACAAAATTCTTCCAAATCAGCATAGTTCAAATCGCTAATTTTGCACTCAGTTCGCATTACGGCCTCTCCAATAGGCCATTCTTTTAATGCATATTTTTCTCTTACTTTTGACTGGGATAGTCGTCTTGAGTAAAAACAAGACACAGCAAGTTTAGAAAAAAATGATATGCAAAAAAGAGATTTTTCTACAATATTTACCCCATAATAAGGAATACAATCCTTCAAATGGGGACCAACAGCCGGGGGAAGTTGTTGGCCTATAACATCAATATAATTTTCTTTCATGGAGTTTACAATGTCATCAATACTATTTGATACAAATACATCATACTCTATTGTAACATAATAATCATAATTACTATTATCAAGGAAGAATAGTATGGTAGAATAATCACCATTATACCAGAATCCACCATGTTTAGGTAGACCTATCTCCTCTATCATTTTCTCATTTATTACATGTATTTTGTCGAAATTTACATTGAAATCTCCATTTGTATTGTCTATTTGAATATATATATCGCCGTTCAATACAAATTCTTTCATCTGAGCGAACATTTCTTCAATGAGATCATTCCATTGATGGCATTTAAAAATAACGGCGTATTTCATATATCCTCCAAAGTTAGGGTTCTATTGCAAACAAAATATATTTTCTTTAAATAACATTAACCATGAAATTTACGCTTGGTTCAAGGTTTCCATTTTTCGGGTGCCTGAGTGCGGACGTTGGGCTCGACCAGCCGGAGACAACCGCCTGTTTCTCAATGGAGCGATCGCGACATGAGCTCGTCACGAACGGACTTCTCTTGCCGAAGCAGATCCGAGTGGTAACCTGACCTTTCGAGTATGGCGCAGCAAAAGCGGCGCGGAAAGGCCATGGATTAACCGCCTTCGCAACGAGGACACTTGCGATATTACATACCTCGTGTGCAAGCCCCGAATAATAGTCATCGCCGGTATGGAAGTCGGAAAACTCGGGCATGACGACGTGATCTCAGCTTGGATGATAGTAGGGCTGCAGTCCCTGATGACGAAGGGTGACAGAGACCCACATGGAGGCCTGAGCCGATAAAACATGGAGGCAGACGCACTTGTGTTTCAGGGACCGCCACAAACATTCTGGGGTTGGTTCCGGCTGAGGGCGAAATGACACCCTTAACGAATGGCCCGGTTTGGTGGAGAGCGGACATTCGCGGGATCGCATGACCGAGGGCCGCTAGGATCAGAAGCGGCCCTGTGCCGAACGT
>NZ_JBDIWH010000008.1:0-7142 GCF_039638275.1 Gluconobacter sp. OJB
CGGTCTGATCCGTCCAGATCCAGCAGTCTGCGCGACCGCAGGTGCCGCTTGCGGCAGAAAATCCTTGTCTAGCGCTCGGATACAGGCGATCTTCACCTCAAACGCCACGCCACTTGGGGAATGCAGGGTCTGTCCGGGACGTTGCGATCCCCATCACTGTCAACGACAAAAATGGAGAAGAGCCATGCCATTCGTTACCACCGCTGACGGCGCCGAGATTTTCTACAAGGACTGGGGGCCGAAGTCGGCCCGACCGATCCATTTCCATCACGGCTGGCCCCTGAGCGCGGACGACTGGGACGCCCAGATGCTGTTCTTCCTCGCGAAGGGCTTTCGCGTGATCGCTCATGACCGGCGCGGCCACGGTCGATCGAGCCAGGTGAGCGAAGGCCATGACATGGATCATTATGCCGCCGACGCCTCGGCGGTGGTCGAAGCGCTGGACTTGCGTGATGCGATCCACGTCGGCCACTCGACGGGCGGCGGTCAGGTCGCGCGCTATGTCGCCCGGCACGGCCAGCCCCAGGGCCGTGTCGCGAAGGCGGTCCTCATCAGTTCCGTGCCCCCGCTGATGGTCAAGACCGACAACAATCCCGAGGGCACGTCGATCGAGGTGTTCGACGATTTCCGGGCGCAGCTTGCCGCCGACCGGGCGCAATTCTACCTCGACGTGCCCAGCGGTCCCTTCTACGGGTTCAACCGGCTGCTGACCAAATCGTCCGAAGCCACCATCCGCAACTGGTGGCGGCAGGGGATGATGGGATCGGCCCAGGCCCAGTATGAGGGCATCGCGGCCTTTTCGGAAACCGATCAGACGGCCGACCTTCAGGCGATTACCGTGCCGACACTGATCCTGCAGGGCGATGACGATCAGGTCGTGCCGTACAAGGCGGCTGCGTTGAAGCAGCATGCGTTGATCCGTGGCAGCGAACTGAAAATCTACGAAGGCGCGCCGCACGGCATGCACACCACCCATGCCGAAGAGGTCAATGCCGACATTCTGGCCTTCATCCATGGCTGAGACGTTCGTTGGGGATGTCCTGCAACGTACTCGACGGATCGGAGCTGCCAGCGGCGGCTCCGATCCAACGCCGATCGTTGACCGGCAGGGTGGCTCGTGCCACGGGTGGCGGTGCTTGCAGCCGGCAACCATGCCACGCTCAAGCCGTTCGAGCGTATTCCGCGTACCGGCAATGCCATCGCGGCGATGCCTGGCGAGACGTTCGCCGCCGATCGCAGGTCGGGCGCACGGGCATGACGGCGGCAAGCGACAATGTCGTACCCTTGGTCCCGATTACGCACTCGTCCATGCGGAGGTGCCGGAAGCATTCGCCATGTTCTCTACGCGCCGGTCACTCCGTCGCTTCCATCTCTTCGGCGATGATCGCGAAATAACCCGGCAGCAATTGCGCCAGCAGCGCACTGCCACGATCGGTCAACCCGACATGCTTCGTTCGCGCGTCTAGGTCATCCCTGGTAACGACGAGCAGCCCCTCCGTCTCCAGCGCGCGCAAGGTTCGCGCGACGATCGGGCCTGCCACGTCGAGGCGGGCCGTGATCTCGCCGACCGTCAGCGTATCGCGTTCGGGTTCCCGGTCGATGACGATGAGGAACAGGAAGCGGAGTTGCGACAGCCCATGCTGCGCGAAATAGCTTTCCAGCCGGCGTATCAACAGGCTTGCCCGCCGCATCATCGACAGCCCCCGCGCGACCGAATCCGCCCTTATATGTGTTATGAATTTAGACAGTTAGAAGTGAAACAAGTTCAGATAAAAGCAGATAGGGAAGAGGACAATGTCCCAGTCTACGCAATCCGCTAACAACAATATAGACTTTAAAAAGATTATGTCTGATAAAGTAAAAAGAGCCATTATCTCGGAAAAAAGAATGAATCTAGCATCTGAAAAGGTTGTTTATTCTTTTACCGCATCATAATTTTTCACACAGGCAGCTTAGGCTGCCTTTTTTTTATTAAAAAATCCCTTCATAAATGAAAAATATAGAAGTCATGAGCGTAATCTGACACTAGATCTGTATTCAATTCATTCACGCGGCCATAGCCCGCCGTACAGCATCAGACTCCCGCCAGAGCACCCGAAGCAGGGTCCACACTGCGGGATCCAGCCCTGCTCCCAGTCCCGCCAAGTCGCGACAGGCACTCCCGCCAAAGCGGCAATGTCTTTCTGGGTCAGCTTCAGATGACGCCGCACGGTCGCCGGTAACGGAACGGCCCCGCAAAAATGACCAGTCCATCCGCAAAACTGAATCCGCGCTCCTCGGCGGACCTGGTCAAACAGAAATCCTCTCTGACGACTCTCATTGTCTCCGGCTGATGCTGAAAGATCGTGCCTGCATCGTGTCAGAGAGCGTTGCACGGTCGTGTCCCCATCGTGGCAAGATCGTTGCAGGTTTTTTTCTTCTCCATACACAAATGCAAACTTTCAGTTGCGCGTCTCATCCAGCACTAGTGCCAGTCGTAATCCGTGACGGCCTGATGCTGGACCTTGAGGGCTACGGCCTCCTGCCGGATCGCCTCAACGGTCTCCTCAGACACCGGACGTTTCCAGACATCGCCGTCCCGGTCATAGACCCATCCGGACGCTTTCATGCTGTTGCGCACGGCGGCCGGAGGCGTGACAGGAAACCGGACCAGGTACGTGAACGGGACAAACTCCAAAGGCTCCTCCCGGGCCTCCTGCTCGATCTGACGCGCCAGGTCGCGGAAGGGCGCGACAGCCTTCTGGAAGTCGTCTTTGTCGTCCTCGTGGATCCAGACATTCATCTGGACCAGGCCGAGCGCTTTGCGGCGTTGGCGGACGGCGTGCATGGTCTGTCGGCTCATGAGGGGCGCTCCAAAATCTGTTTTGACGCGTTTAGCACTAGTGCTCGATGAGACGCACACCTGAAAGGGTGCATTTGTATATGGAGAAGAGAAAATCCTGATATCGCGGTGATACTCTTGTGATACCGACCTGATACCGTCGCGATACTCTTTTGAGACCCTCTGATATCGACTGATCCCGCGCAGCGAACGGTATCAGGCAGGCCTTTCTAATGTCTGAGAATGCCCATTCTCAGACATCAAAAGGCTTTCTTTCTGAGGCGCTCCGGCTCATCATGACGCCATGAGTTATCTCTATCTCGGCATTGCCATCATTGCAGAAATCATCGCGACCTCGCTTCTCAAGGCTTCCGAGGGATTCACACGCTTCGTCCCGACAATCATTCTCGGCGTCGGATATCTCGTCGCCTTCTACTGCCTTTCGATGGCCCTCAAAGAGATTCCAACCGGCATTGCGTACGCGATCTGGTCGGGAGTGGGCATTGTCCTTGTCGCCGTGATCGCCTGGATCTTTCAGGGGCAGAGACTTGATCTCCCGGCCATGATCGGCATGGGTTTAATCATCGCAGGCGTGCTGGTGATGAATCTCTTCTCAACGACAGCAGGACATTAAGCCTGATTTTGGTAGAAATCAGCGCGCTTTCCCGTTACATGTAACGGGAGGAGAAACGCCATGACCCCTGTTGCCATCCGCGTCCAGAAGCGCCGTGACATCCTTCGCAAGGCCGGACTGCGCCCCGTCCAGATCTGGGTGCCAGATACACGCACCCCGGGCTTTGATGCGGAATGCGCGCGCCAGGCGCGTCTGGTGGCCGAGTCAGACCGGCACGATCCCGCACTGATGTCCTTCCTTGAAAGCGCAGCCAGCGATCTCGACGGATGGGAGGCATGAACCGGGGAGACTTCGTCACCGTTGCCCTCCAGGGGGATCTGGGCAAACCCCGACCGGCTCTGATCGTCCAGGCGGACCGCTTCGAGACGACAGCCTCTGTGACCGTGCTTCCTGTCACCAGCACCCTGATCGACGCGCCCTTGCTCCGCCTGTCGGTGGTCCCAGACGAGCGGAACGGGCTGCGCAAAACGTCCCAGGTGATGATTGACAAGCCCAGCACAGTCTCAAGAGACAAGATTGGCCCCACCTTCGGGATCGCCAGCGATACCGTCATGCTTTCCGTCAATCGCGCTTTGGCGCTGTTTCTCGGTCTGGCCTGAAGGGCCAGTGACCTTACAGCCCCGTTTCCCCGAGACGATTCCGGCGGTTCTTCAGGACGCTTCTGACCGTCTGGTTCTGGCGGCCCGGTCTCCGGCCACGCTGCGCGCCTATCGTACCGACTGGTCCGCCTTCGTCGCCTGGTGCCACACCCAGGGCGTCACGGCGCTCCCCGCTCGACCCGAAACTGTCGCCGCCTGGATCGCGTCGCGTCTGGAGCAGGGCCGCAAAGCCGCGACACTGGCCCGTGGGGTGGCCGCTTTGTCCTGTGCGCATGAGCTGGCCGGATTCGAGAGCTTCAGCCGCTCCCGCGTCGTCCAGGAGGCTTTGCGGGGCATGCGGCGGACGCTTGGCACCGCGCCGACCCGCAAAGCTCCCGCGACCGTGGACCTGCTGCGCCGGATGCTCGATGTCCAGCCCAACACGCTGATCGGCTTACGCAACCGGGCGCTTCTGGCCCTGGGCTTTGCCGGAGCGTTGCGGCGCTCTGAACTGGTGACGCTGGACGTTACGGATCTCGTGTCCCAGGAGGGCGGCGCATTACTCACGCTCCGGCGCAGCAAGACCGACCCGGACGGGGCCGGTCAGACGATCGGGATTCTGAATGGCTCCACCATCCGGGCGCTGGAGCATCTCGCGGCCTGGTGCGAGGCGGCCGGGATCACGTCCGGTCGGCTGTTCCGGTCCGTGGACCGGCATGGCCGGATCGGCGGGTCGCTGTCGGACCGATCGGTGGCCCGGATCATCAAAACGGCCGCCGAAGCCGTGGGGCTCGATCCGGAGCGCTTCTCGGGGCATTCGCTGCGGGCGGGGTTCATTACCTCCGGGGCTGAGGCTGGCGCCGATGCGCTACTAATCGCCGAAACCTCCCGGCATCAGAGCCTCGACGTGCTGCGGAGCTATGTCCGGCGTGCCTCGCTGCTGAAGACCCATGCCGGCCACCGCTTCCTGTAACCCCTAGCCAAACGGCCACCACCAGGGACAAAGGGGATACGCCTCATCGTAACGGCGTATCCCCTTTGTAGAGTACGCGTAGTACCCGTCCGATGAGGCTTTGTGGTTGTGACTGCGCAATGGGCTTCTGGGGTAAAGACTGTGCCCCATGTAATGGGGTTTTCTGAGCTTCAAACGTTGCCAGCCGCTCCCGCAGAACTGCGTTCTGTTCCTGACTGTCCAGAAGCGCTGTGGTCAAATCTTCTATCCTCTGCGCCTGTTTGACCGTAACACCCGTCAGGTTTTCGACCGTATTCCTGAATGTCTCCAGAGCTTGGTTTTCTGCTGTTTTTGTGGGGGGTACGGTTGTTTCCATCCGTTCCGTATCCTCGGGCACGAGAACACGGACAATCCCGTCATTGCCTCGCCCACGCTTCCACCCGGCGCGCCGGACCCGCTGCTTGGCGGCAGGAACGGTGATGCCCCATTGTTCGGCAAGCTCCTGATAGGTGCAGCGTTGGCGGGTCATAGGGTCATCCAGATCCAAGAGATACGCGTAAACGATACAAGCATATCCCTAGCGTAGCTACGCTGTATCTCGTCGAGCCTGGGCGAGTAAGATCGTTGCCCCGTCCGGGGTGACACATCTTGCCTGTTTGTTTTTTGTCCGAGACGGTCCGACTTGGCCTTAAACGATCTCAAAGGAGAACTCCCAAGGTTTCGGTCTGACTGAGGCCGTCTCGGGCCATTCAGGGCCAAGTCGGGCCGAGATGAAGGGATAGCCTTTCGTAGAGCTCCTTCGTCTTGAGCCTTTTGAACGCGTGTCTGAGGGGGAATTTTGGCTTGGAGACGTTAACTCGTCGAAGGAGAGGTGGACCAGGAGGCGATCAGATCGAGCCAGTCGTTCTTGGAGCGGGGCTTTTCAAAAGAAATATCTCTTTGAAAATGAGATCCGCTGTCATTCTGGCAGTTAGAAGAAAAACGGAGTTTTCGGCGGGAGAGAGCCTCTTTGAGACGCTGTGTCGCATGGACTGCGGCAGCCCTGGCTTGTTCCAGGCTGACCACGATCAACCGGTAGCGATTGGGACCATTCACAACGCGTCCTGAGCGCCGTACGCGCTGGCGGGTTCGTTCTATCAAACCCAGCCTGTAAGCCGTCTCCAGCGCCCGGATTACGGTTCTGGTGCTGCATCCTGCGCGGGCGGCAATGCTTTCGTGGGACGGGAAGAGTCCGCGATACCCTTCGAAGCTGGCCAAGGCTTGGAGGACGAGATGTGTCCTGGCAGTAATCTGACGGGCTTGGGTCAGGGTCCAGATCTGGGAAACGAAAGAGGTCATGTCCGTCCTTTTCAGACGGCAAGCACTTCCCAAGGAGGAGAACGTTGAACCTTTGAACGGCTCACGCTATATTCCTTCTATCGGGCGCTCTAGCGGGCTCAATCGCTTTTGCACCTGCTCGCCGCGTTACAGCGAGATTCGAAGGGGTCGGCCTGCCAGGGTCGGCCCCTTTTCCATTTCTAACTATATTGATCATATGAAATCATATTGTCTAGGTCTGCATGAGGTTGCTCTCCCAAGTTAGAAATGACAAAGGTCTGGCACCAAAAATTGAATTTGATAGCCAAACCTAAATATGATTTCGTTCAAAGACTTTTTAGTTTCAGAAGAAATTGATCAATATGATGGTATATTCAAAATTACTTTCTACATGGGTGGATACGAGTACTATATCTTTATAGAAGAATCAAAAACACCCAACAAATGTGAACTTCCGGAAGAATACCAAGAGCTAGAAGAGGTAGATAAATTCTATTATTTTAATTTTGACTCTAGAGAAAACAGGAAAGATGAAAAAACATATTACGCTAGAGACAAATCTCATAATAAATCCATATCTGAGCTTTTCAATTTGGCTTTTTTATTTGAAAGGTCAATAGTTATACATAAGAAAATTCATAATTCTTGTTTGTTTATTGCAGCTCCGGCAAGGCCGGATCTACATGTCTATTACAGACTTTTATTTAAATCTTATCCCACATTTCCCAAGTAAGGCGCTGATTTCGCTGTCCTGACCATTATATTTCCTATATAAAACATGGTGTTGAAGGCTGCGAGGGGCGCGTTTCATGGATCACCCAGAGGGTGCGGGCTTGCAAC
>NZ_JBDIWH010000009.1:0-5669 GCF_039638275.1 Gluconobacter sp. OJB
GGATCGCGGTCGGACGTAGGGACATCTGCTCTTCTCAGGAAAAATGGTGAACCGGCTGGGACTCGAACCCAGGACCATTCGATTAAAAGTCGAATGCTCTACCAACTGAGCTACCGGTTCATCCGCATTAGACGGCGCTCGTGGCGTCAGCTCATCAGACCGCACCTGTAACCGGGCAAACTCGTCCCGGCGCTCAGACACCCAAACAGGGTTGAGTTCTTTCCAGTCCCACACGTTATGCTGACTGTTCCATCGCTCCATATCTTCAACCGGACCTTTGACACGCTCTACCAGTTCGGATGCCTCTTTCAGAATCTCCCGGCGTTTCGCGTTCCGGAATCTGATGGCTTCCTTCCTCTGGCGCTCAACCTCTACCGCTCGATGCTCCGCTTCGAGACGCGCCTGATAGGCAAGCCACTCCTCCACATCCCGCGCTTCCTGTTCGGGGTCATCAGCAGTCGATATCAGATCGGAAAGCGACAGAGGCTTGGGTTTGGGCTTCTGCTGGCTCTCGATCCGAACGCGAACAGCGCTCACCTCTCCCCGCCGCTCTATGGCCGTCACAGCAGGGCCTACATGCGCGCCCGCTTCTCGCGTCTCCCCTTGAGCGGCCAGACTGCGCCTGTCGATCCTTGCGGCTTCTCCGGCTGCATCAAGTGCGGCATTGGCAAACCGCTCCCACTCCGCTCGGATCAGATCCACCGACTTGGCATTCGAGAGGCCCACAACCACCTTGCCGGTCTCGAAATCCTTGTCACGTAGGACGATGTGAGCATGATGGTTCCGGGCATCGTCTCCGGACGGTCGATGGATGGCAGCCAGCCAACTGCCACGGCCAGCAGTCATGCGTTCGCAGAAGTCCCGCACCAGGTTGGCGCGTTGCTCGTCGGTCAATTCATGCGGCAGGGCGACCATGACCTTGGTGACAACGCGCCCGTTTTTACGGTCGGCCTGCTCCTGCTCGTCCAGCCACTTCCGGGCGGCACCACCCCGTGAGCCGATCCGGGCAGTCGGCATCCGTTCGGCCAACACAGCAACGGCAGCGGTCGAGCGGGTGATGTAGCTGACATGAGCGCCAGCCGTTCCCGCCTGCTTCTGTGTGCCTTTCCCGATAGCTGACACGTTTACGCTATAGATTGCCACCGTTACCGCTAACGCTTTCAGTGTGTTGCCAACACCGCACGGATTACGTTAGTAATCCATATGTGCGCCCTCGCTTAATGCTCGGGATCAAAAGAGGACTGCAAAACCGTGTCTGAAGCAAGAAAAAACGACGACGCCGACCTTGCCGAACGCTACCGCACCATGATGGCACAGAACCGGGCGCGCTCTGAAAAACACAGGGAAGAACAACGGGCTAAAGGGTTAGTGCGCGTCTCCGGTTGGATACATCCAAGCCACCGGGATGAGTTCAAGACATGGCTAATCGGTAAGGATGAACCCAAGCTGTAACGATGCAACACAGATAAGACCAACTCGACATGAATCGACACAGGTCGATACGACCCGACATGCCTAAAAAACCGCAGATTTCCGGTGCCTGTAGAGGGTTTGTTCTATGAAAGTGTTCGGAGCATACACGCCTTTTTCGGCCATCCGATGAAGGATTCCGAAATCGCCCGGTTGCTCTCCCTAATCCTGCGACATGAACCGGAACGGATCGGCCTGACGCTGGACGGGCAGGGCTGGGCGAACGTGCCCGACCTGATCCGGCTGGCGAAACGAGCGGGCAAGCCGTTCGACCTCGACACCCTGCGACGGGTGGTCGAGATGAACGACAAGCGGCGCTTCACTCTCTCCCCGGACGGTCAGCGCATCCGGGCCGCGCAGGGTCATTCCCTGCCGGTTGATCTCGACCTGCCCGCCGTCCAGCCGCCCGATCGGCTCTGGCATGGCACCGCCCGTGATAACCTGCCCTCGATCTTCCGGGATGGTCTGAAACCGGGCCGCCGCCAGATGGTCCATCTTTCCGCCGACCGGGAGACGGCGCAACGTGTCGGGGAGCGACACGGAAAGGCCGTTATTTTGGCCGTAGAGGCCGGTCTGATGTTTCGGGATAGATTTCCCTTCTATCAGGCCGACAATGGCGTGTGGCTCGTTCCTAGCGTCTCTCCGACCTATTTGGCGTTCTGAGGGGAAACATGGACTGTCCCCACATACTCCTTCCCCTTGAGCAAATCCCCTTTAGCTAGGTTCTGCTGACCTTACAGCACCAGAGCGAGCGCAGCGCGGGAGCGCCGTAGGCCGCCGAAGGCGTCTGGTGTGGATAACTCCCTGTCAAAAAGCTCTCTGATCCGCCCCCGAGGGTCCACAGGACCCGAGGCCCGCTACCGCTCACGAGGGCGTTCGCGGGCCTCGTCCCGTGGGCTTCGTGGACGGCCCTTAAGATCATAGAAAGAGAAACGAAAAAAGTTGTTGTTTATCAGAATGTTACGATGGGGGGGTGCCTCACCAGCTATGAGGCACCCCTGCCTCATAGCTGGTGAGGCAGGTTTGAGCGAAATCTGCTCATTCAATGGCGATATTTATTTTATTTTTGAAAAAATTTAGCTAATGGTTTTGAGTGAAATCTGCTCATGACGTGAGCAGATATATTTCCTTTCGGGTGTTTTTTCTCTCACCTATGAGGCACCCCTGCCTCATAGGCGCGAAGGCATAGGGTGATGTGGTGAAGACTCGAGAATTAGGAGTAACAACGGCTCCATCCGGCTCATGGGTGCAGGTCGAACGAGCAGCATTGGAACGCTGGTCACGGTTGGGGATGGAAAACCCTCGCGCTGCATCTGTGATGATGACGCTGGTACATCACATGGGTCGCAATAATGCTGTGGTCGTGTCGCAAAAAACGCTTGCTGAACTATGCGCGTGCTCCCGAGCAACGCTTCAGCGGGCACTCGATACCCTTCGGTCCGGAAACTGGATTGATGTCCGTCAGATCGGCCCGACAGGTACTGCCAACGCCTACATCGTGAACCGCAGGGTTGCGTGGTCCGGGGCAAGAGCTGGACAGCGTTACGCTCTATTCGATGCGGCGGTCGTGGTCTCAGCCACAGAACAGCCAGACGCCGAAACCCTAGACGACCTCCCTTCCCTTGAATCCATCCCGGCCATGTTCAAAGGCGAGCGCCAGTTACCGACCGGCCCCGGTATGCCACCCCCTTCCCAGCCATCTCTTGACGGTCTGGAACCTGACTTACCTGCCACCAGCCGCGACGATCCTGCACAGTGAGCGCGCACACCCCTGCACACCTATCTCCCGCACAAGCTGCACAGGTAGCTGACGTCTCCCGCTGGACGATCATGCGAGCTATAAAATCAGCAGATTTGCCGGCTTTCCGGGACAATAAAAACCAGTGGCGGATCAAATCCGACGATCTGAATGCATGGCTCTCTGCACACCCTGCACAGTGTGCGCACACTGTGCAGGAAGAGAACGGTGCACACCCTCTGCACACCCCTGCACACCCCGATCCAATCGCCCAAGACACGCTGGAACTGGTGCGCTTGAAGGCCGAACTCGAAGCCGAAAAGACGCTCCGGGCGACCATAGAGGCTGACCGCGATCATTGGCGTGACCTTGCTCAGAAATTAGTCGAACCTCGACCACGCAAATGGTGGTTCTGGTAAACCCGACATGAGCCGTGAGGTCTTGGCGGACGCCTTTAGATCCAGCATGTTCGCTGGATGTTTGAGACATTCACATATGACCTTCCCGAGGTTCTACCTCCTATCGCTCGAAATCATTGGGCATTTATGGAGTCAAATTCTGCCGCTGCCGTGATGAAAGCAGTCTGTCCAAGCGAGTGGAACGATATCGTAGAGGTATTATCTACTTACAGACTTGACCCTAAATCTTGGCTTAAGGCTGGAGGAAACAGAGGAGATATTGCGGCGCAAATTGATACTCTCTTCGGAAACCGCGGATGGAAAGAAACCAGATTAGATTTAGAAACAAAGGGCATTCTTTATGGAAAGAACGGGAAGAAATTAGGTGAGTTGTCCCCTGTATATCAAGAAGGATATTTAGTAGATAATTTGAAAAATAGAATAGTTCTTGATGTTGAGTGGAACGCCAAAGATGGAAATTTAGACAGAGACTTAGCTTCATACAGATCTTGGTTCGAAGCCGGAGTTATTTCTGCTGGTGTTATTATAACTAAAGACAGAGAATCCCTGCTTAAACTTGCAAGGAAATTATGGTCTGACTACCAAGACACTCTTCCAGAAGAGGACAGAGATCCTAAACTTCCTATAGATTTAAAAACATCTACAGTTACAGCTTTTGACAAAGCTCAGTTGCGTGTTCGTCGAGGTGTTATGGGTTCATGCCCGGTTCTTATTGTAGCCGCAAACGAACACACTTGGAATGGAAGTCCTTATATTTAAGCTGTTTTTCGTCCACGTGGTCTCATAACCGTATTAGACATATTTAGAAGTGATCTAACTCTCTGAATTGAATATCCTGAGTCCTCAGAAATGCTACGAATACTATCTCCAGCTTCATAGCGATCTCTTAGCTCTTGGCTTAAGGCTGATGCGACCACATCAGGAATGTGCTCATTAGTTTTTAGGGGGGGAAGCATCGGCCCCCCAGAATATCCTTTATGCGTCTTCCCCCTGGGAGAGGCTTCTTCCGCCGCCTCATCACCCCATGCCGTCCATCCGGGATTAGGATGTCGCGAAAAAAGCTCAAGATATGGTCCCGGCGAGCATGCCTCTATAAGATCAAATTGCTCATCTGGTTTTCGAGAATGCTCTCTTTTACGGGTTTCAATCATATTGACCTGAGAACGTCCGGGACTAAGCGTCCTCATAGAGCCCTTCACACCAAACAAAAGAATTTCAGTCACATTTCTAAAATAGAACCCCACACCTCTACCGTCAGGTCCACCATCTTTACGCCTCTTAGCCCAAATAATATTTGAAACGTAACGGAAACCCCAAGCCTTCATTACTTCAAGACCTTCTGGAAGAAGAGCATTAGGCACCCATAGATACAGATGCGCATTTTTTGCAGCTACTTCACTGACAGGTAACTCCTTGATCGCATCAAGAGTCATCGTCGAGTAACGATCAAGGCGACGGTGTTCGGGAGCGACCTTTCCAGTACGGTTAGAGAACCGCCATGGCGGATCGGCCATAATGGTAGAAAATCCTCCCACAACCTTTGGAAGAGGTGCAGGGGACAAATCAGGTCGCAGAGGGGTAATGTTTGATTCGCTCATATGATTTTAATACACCATAATAGATCTAATAAAAGATCCATTATAAAGATTTATCCAACCTTACCCCCACCCGGACGCCTTCGGCGGCCTACGGCGCTCCCGCGCTGCGCTCGCTCCGGGTCTGTTCCGCTTTGTGCCGAGCATATCTGCTTGCTCATGAAACAGGAGGATTTTAGCGGCTATAACGCCTACATCCCCGCTCCATTACCCAAGTCGTCGTCCCAGTCGATATCTGGGATAGGTAGCAAACGCTGCATCCGTTCCACTAAACCATGCAAAACCTCAAAGACTGACCGAAGTATCTCAAGCCATTTAGACCCACATTTCCCAAGTAAGGCGCTGATTTCGCTGTCCTGACCATTATATTTCCTATATAAAACATGGTGTTGAAGGCTGCGAGGGGCGCGTTTCATGGATCACCCAGAGGGTGCGGGCTTGCAACGG
>NZ_JBDIWH010000010.1:0-3536 GCF_039638275.1 Gluconobacter sp. OJB
ATCGCTACATCGGCCACCACCCCGTATCGCTCCACCAACTCATGGGCGAAATCCCGGGCCAGTTCTTTCCGTGCGCCCGCGTCCAGCTCGGCCGGTAACGCCAGCTCGTATTCCCGGCCGGTCTTGGCGTCCTTCCTCTTTTCGGCCGTCTCGGCTGCGTTCCATAGAGCGTTCCGGTCCTGCGCCCAGTCCGCACCATCCGGGACCACGATGAACGCATCCTCTACCCCCTGTTTCCGGGTGTAGTCGTGCGTCAGGCCCTGCCGTTCGTCCGTCAGTTCCTGACCAGCACGATAGGCAGCAGCAGCGACGACACTGCGACCGGCCGAACGGGATATGGATTTGACGGACAGGTGATAGATCGCCACAGGGCACCGGGATAAGGAAGGGTTCAGGGAAGGAACGTCCCTGACGCACGCATTGGAACAATGCTAAAGTGCGCCCTTCACTCCTTCGTCGCAAGGGTTGTTTGGCCTTCACGACGAATCAAGGAAACTTCCGAAAAATAGGGTATCTCAACAGGGTCACGCGATGACAGGAATGACAACAGACCATTGCACCCACTTGGGGCGGGAGGAAAAATGACACCCATCGAGAAGGCAAAACAGCAGGTCGAACAGGCTAAGGCCCGGTATCAGGCTTTACTCGCCAGACAGACCGCCGAGGAACGCAAACTGGACACCCGCCGCAAGGTCATTCTGGGTGGGTTGCTGATCGACGCGGCCGGGAAGGATGAACGCTTCGGCCGGGTCATTGATGAGCTGATGAAACGCATCACCCGCGACCATGACCACAAGGCGTTCGAGGGGTGGCAGAAGCCGGAGCCTGACCGGTCATGAGTGACGAACAAGAGCTGGATGACGGGCTGGCAGCGTTCGACCAGCTCGGCCGGGAAATGGCGGAGACAAACCGTCTGCTTCGGGCCGTCCGGTCCGATCAGGCGGCCCGAAACCAGCAGGAACACACCCTGTCGGACGAAATGAAGACAGCTCTCAAACAGGCCACAGGAGCCTCACAGAAGGCGCTACAGGCCGCTCAGACCGAAATGCGCTCTTCTCTACTCTGGACGGGCCTAACGGCCTTCCTGCTCGTTCTGGTGGCGTTTGGCGGGGGATATTTCTTCGGTCATCGGGCTGGATGGGACACCGGGCACGCGGATGGATACCAGAAAGCCCGAAATCAGGAAGCCGCCGCCAGCTGGGCCAACACCCCGGCCGGACAGCGGGCCTATGGCCTCGATCAGCTTGGCAGCCTCGATATGCTGGCCCTGTGCAAGGGGGAAGGCTGGACCATGGAGCGCCAGAAGGGCCGGACGGTCTGCTTCCCGAAACTGGACGCCAAAGGGAACCTTAGCGGCTGGTATATCCCCTGACCGTCACCGGGATGGGAAAGCCGGCCAGCCCTCTCATCCCTTCCTGAGCTATTTTCTCTTGCCCGGTTCTGCCGGCGTCACAGGGTCCGGGCGAGCGCGGAGCGGGAGCGGCATAGCCCGCCCGCAGGGCGCCGGACCAGACCCCAAAATGGCAGTTTTCCACCGAAAAAGAGAGACCAACAGAGAGATTAGATTCTTTTCTCTTTCTTAAGGAGCGCCATATCCCGCAGCAAACAGCGAGAAAGCGATTGTTTTAGGTCTCGGATTCTGAGACTAGTAGACCTCGGAATCCGAGACCTAAAGACAGGTTCTCCACAAGGAGCGAGACATGGCCCAGATTGTGCGCCTCACCACCAAGCCGCAGCGATCCGGACAGGAGGAAGCGGCACACGCCGCCGAGCAGCTCTCGCTCCTGTCTGAAGAACTCCTGAAGCATTTGCCCGGAGAGGCGCGTATAGCCATCTCACGCGCCACACACGCGTTGCAAAAGGCAGCGCGACCAGACACCACCGAAGGGCTTTGGCCGGGAGGTTTCACCATGTTGAGCCGTATGCAGACCGCCACCATCTGGGACGCTATCCGCGAATTATCGTCTGATGATCGCCCCAATCAGGTCCGTCATGCTTTCGATCTGGTGCTGCTCAATCTCCGGCAGGACACGGGCGAAGTCCTACTCACGCGTGACCAGCTCGCCGAACGGATCGGATGTGCGCCCAAAAACGTCAGCACCATCATGGGCACACTGGAAAAAATGGGCGTGATCCGCCGTGAGCGTCGCAGGATTGAAGGCGTACAAGGCCGAGGAATGGCCGTATATTTCATCAACCCGCATGTGGCATGGAATGGCTCGCTGGACGTCCGCAAGGCGCAGGCCGCGGAAACACGGCCACCCATGCAGCTCGAACTTCTCCAAGGGGGTGCATCATGATCGACCTGTCCGACGAACTAGCCTTTATGCAAACAGAATTAGTGCACCGTTGCTGTTGAAAAGAGGTTCATCACCAACACACCTGCAATGATCAAAGTCATTCCGACCATTGCAGGTAGATCGAGGCTCTGTCCCTGAAAAATAAAGGCAATTACAGCAACAAGAACAATACCCACACCAGACCAGATTGCGTAAGCAATCCCGGTCGGAATATCTCTGAGAGCCATCGAAAGACAATAGAAGGCAACGAGATAGCCAATACCAAGAATGATCGTCGGGATAAGACGTGTGAAACCTTCAGAGGTTTTAAGAAGCGAAGTTGCGATGATTTCGGCAACAATGGCTATGCCGAGATAAAAATAGCTCACAGATGTAGTTCCTTGAAGAATTGAAAGCCGCTTTTGATTGGCGCATTCAAATTTTACAACCCGATACTTGGCCCCCGGTCACGGGAACGCCTGACTGTTGGCCTGTCGATCTCTTTGGCGGCTTGCTTCTGCCTCGCCAGTTCGGCGGCCTTCCGGGCTTCATCGGCCGCCCGCTGCTCTGCCTGACGCTGCATTTCCCGCCTGATTTCAGCCTGACGGACCCGCTCCTGCCTCTGGCGTTCGGCTTCCCGCTGCTGCTCCATCCGCTCCCCGAGCTTCCGGGCCAGACCAACCGCCAGCCGTGCCCGCTTCTCAAGGCCGGAGAACAGCGCCGAGGCCTTCTCCATGGCCTTGCGAGCCGTTTCCAGCACCCGGTTCCGCTCACGGATCTCCGCATTCTGCTTCCCGAGATCCGTCACAGGATCTCGGCCGGGGATCTCGCGAGCCGCCTGACGCTCCATGGCTGTCGCTGACACCCCCATGTGCCGGGTCGGCTCCAGTTCCTTCCCCTGGCGCTCGAAGCTCCGGTGATCTACCCGCTGTTCGACCTGGTGCCGTTCCAACGCCATGTTCACCTGGCGCGCCCACACCCCCCGCATATGCTCGATCTCGGCCGAGGCGGTGCTGGCCACGTCCAGAATCCGCGTCTTGGCCCCCAGTCCGTCCTCCCCGGCCGTCCGGGTCGTGGTGAGGATATGGGCGTGATAGTTCCGGTTATCCCCTTCCCGGCCGGGTTCATGGATCGCTACATCGGCCACCACCCCGTATCGCTCCACCAACTCATGGGCGAAATCCCGGGCCAGTTCTTTCCGTGCGCCCGCGTCCAGCTCGGCCGGTAACGCCAGCTCGTATTCCCGGCCGGTCTTGG